>NZ_JAJNAG010000063.1 GCF_021010575.1 Limnobaculum eriocheiris
CAGCGGCGGGAATATGTCCATCGGTCGACTGCTTGATGAAAACGGCAATGCCACCGGGATGGGGGATGTGCTGAATAACCACAGTGCAACGATTGAGGCGCTGGGGGATTTACGGTTGTCGATGGGGGTGATTAATAATGTTAACGATCGCTTTTTGACTGAAGTTCGGCAAATTTCACAGGAACATATCCTGCAATACCGGATTGGTGGCGGCCAGAAATTTTATACACCTGATGAAATCTATATCGATTATGACAGGGAAGTACCGCATCTGGTGTCGGATGAATACCCCCGGGGTACTGATAATTATTATCTTTATGACTACACACGAACAACAGAAGAGACGGTAATTACTGAAACCGACCCGGCAAAGATATTGTCAGGCAGAAATCTTATTGTCACTGCGAATAACGTACTGAACGATAAAAGTCAGATTGTGGCCGGAAATATATTGAGTATTGATGCGGTTGAGCTCAATAACGTTGAAGCTGCCGGACAGCGCATTATCACCGATGTTGGTAATCAAAGAGAATATTACAGACAACCAATCAGTAGTGGTAGAGACAGACAAAAGTGGCGCGACCTTCCCTACACACCTGCACCAGTGGTGCAGGATATTATGCTCACACCTTCTGAAGCGCAAGGTAACACTCAACCTGGTGGCAGTGGGGCATCAATAGCCGGACGTCAGGAAACAGGCAATCCGGGTGGCGGTATTGGCGCAATAAATATCGAGCGGGTGAGTATTCAGCTGGCGGGTGCTGACGGTATAAAAGAGGTCAGCATTGTTACTCGTCCACCCAGTCTTAATTTGATATTGCCGAATGCCAGCCTGTATAAAATCAACCCGGCGGTGGGCAGTTTGTATCTGGTAGAAACCGACCCTCAGTTTACCCAGCTTAAACGCTGGTTGGGTTCGGACTATATGACCAGCAAATTAAAGGCTGATCCTGGCCATATGCATAAACGTCTGGGGGATGGTTACTATGAGCAGCAGCTTATCAGCGATCAGATAATCAGCCTGACCGGGCAGCGTTTTTTAAATGGCTACACTAATGACGAAGAGCAATATATGGCGCTGATGAACAGCGGCGTGGAGTTTGCTGAGAAGTACAACCTGTCGCTGGGCGTGGCGCTAACCAAAGAACAGATGGCCACCCTGACCTCAGATATCGTCTGGCTGGTTAGCCGGGATGTGACTCTGCCTGATGGCAGCGTCCAGACGGTGTTGGTACCGCAGGTGTATGCCATGGTGAAACCGCAAGATATTGACAGCAATGGTGCCTTACTGGCTGGTAAGCAGATTGGTCTGCAACTGACGGGAGATATGATCAATCAGGGGCGCATTCTGGCGGGAGATAAGCTTAGTGTACTGGCCCAGAATATTCAGAATATGGGCGGTAGTATCAGCGGTAATAACGTGGCGTTGATGGCGGGTAACGATATCAATAATATCGGCGGGTTAATGCAGGGTGGCGGTGGTCTGATGCTTAAAGCCGGTCGCGATATTAACGTTATCACCACCACGAATCATGCTGAGAACGGTACCAGCAAGAATCAGTCATCTCATACTAATATCAATCGGATGGGAGGACTAATAGTTAATAATGACAATGGTACGCTACAGCTTTCTGCCGGGAATGATATTAATCTGACGGCCGCGCTTGTCGGTAATCAGGGACAGAATGGTCGTACCTTGTTGGAAGCCGGTCATGACCTGAATATGAAGACGGTGACGGTCGATAATAGTCAGCACGCAGAGTTTAATAAAGATAACTACTATACCTTGAGCCATTCGCAGGATGTTGGTACCCAAATTAGTGGGAATGGCAATATTACTCTGGCGGCAAAAAATGATATCAATGTACGTGCGGCACAAGTCACGACGGACGGGCAACTTGCAGTCACTGCGGGTCACGATATTAATATTACTGCCGGTCAATCTACGGATTATATTGATACCCACAGGAAATCCAGTTACAGAGGTTCGTTGACTAAAACGACCAAAGAAGAACATTCGACTTCAGATACCACCTCTGCTCAAAGCAGTAATTTTAGTGGTGATACCGTTGTGATGAAGGCTGGAAATGATTTGCTTGTTCAGGGAAGTCAGGTTACTGCAACTCATGATATAGCGTTGAAATCAGGCAACAATCTGACGATTACCGGCGCACAGGAAACCAGCGATCAACTGCACATGGAGCGTGAAACTAAGTCTGGCATCATGAGCACCGGAGGAATAGGGGTAACTCAGGGCAAGATAGATGAAAAATCCACCCAGACCACCCATCGGACCAGCCATCTTGGCAGCACCGTTGGCAGTACTGAGGGCTGCGTATCGTTAGTTGCCGGGAATGACTTATCCATCAAAGGCTCTGACGTTATTGCCCAACAGGATATCAATCTGACGGGTAAAAACATCACCGTTGAGTCGGTGGATAACCAGACCCGTATTCACGACAAATATGAGCGCACCCAGTCGGGGGTGACCGTGGCGTTGTCCGGTGCAGTGGGCGGTGCGCTAAATGCGGCCGTGACCGAAGCGAAACAGGCGCAGGATACTCACGACAGTAAGATTAAAGCATTGCAGGAAATCAAGGCCGCCTTGTCGGCGGTGCAGGCCGTTCAGGCGGGCATGATGGACCTGCCCAAAGACAGTGAAGGCTTTGTGGGTATCAGCATTTCCGGCGGTACTCAGCGTACTGAATCCACCACCGATACCAAAATTCGGGCAGCGCAGGGTTCTACCATTGCGGCAGGTAACAATCTGTCCATGACAGCTACCGGCAACGGTGAAAAAGGCGCTGATGGCGATATCACCATTAGAGGCTCCACCCTGAATGCCGGTAACAATATGACTCTGGACGCCAACCGGGACGTTAACCTGCTGGCGGCGGCCAATACCCAGAAAACCGACAGTGAAAACCAGAGCTACGGCGGTAACGCCGGGGTCAGCTTTGGTGTTGGTGGGGGTAAAAATGGTCTGCGCTTCTTTGCGGATGCTAACTTCTCCAAAGGCAATATGCATGCAGACGGTCTGTACTGGACAGAGAGCCAGTTAGAGGCCGGTAATAATCTGACCATTATCAGCGGTCGGGATACCCGCCTGATTGGTGCACTGGCGAAAGGGGAATCTGTCATGATGGACGTGGGTCGCGACCTGACGGTGCGTTCATTGCAGGACACCGATGACTACAGCTATGAGCAATACTCACTCAATATTGCAGGCAGCTACGGCACCGGCTTTGATGGCAGTCTGGGTTTCACCATGGACAAGATGGACAGCACCTGGGCCAGCGTAAATGAGCAGAGCGGGATTTATGCCGGAAAAGGCGGTTATGACATTACCGTGGGTAAACACACCCAGTTAGACGGTGCGGTGATTGCGTCTGAAGCTACGCCGGATAAAAACAGTCTGGACACCGGTACGTTAGGCTGGAGTGATATTAAGAATAAGGCAGATTATGACGTCAGCCATGTGTCGATGAGTATTGGTTCGGGCGGCGGTGCGCCGTTTGGGTTCCCGGGGGTGCCGGTGACGCCTATCGTGGTTGCTTACGGCGATAGCAGATGGCAACATCACCATCCGCGACCAGAGTAATCAGCAGCAGGATATCGCAAAACTCAGCAACGATACCCAGAACGCGGCGAACCCGCTGGATAAAATCTTCAATGCCGAAGAGCAGATGCGTAATCTGGAGGCGATTAATCTGGCGGGACAGATTGTTTCGCAGGTGACGAGTATTGCCACCAATATTGGGGTGAAGAACGCTCAGGATGAAGCGAAGGCCAGTATGGAAGCTGCATCGAAAGACCCCGTTATTCAGGCGCAGGCCAGAGAGAATTTAGCAAAGCAGGATATCACGAACCCATCTCAGGAGCAGTTGAACAAGGCCACGTATGATGTGGTGTATCAGGCTGCTTATGAAAGACAGATGGAAACCTACGGCACGGGTAGTAATGTCGGGCGTGCGATACAGGCGGCTGGCGCTGCGCTGACGGTCGCGATGGGCGGCGGTAGTGCGGGGAACGCCGCAGCGGCGGCTTCGGCCCCGTTACTGGCTTAGGGTGTGAAGCGGCTGGCGGATGAGAATTTCCCGATAGACGAAGAACACCCGAATAATGCGAACCTGTTCGCGAAAGTGATTGGTCATGCGATTGTGGGTCTGGCGGTGGCGGAAGGTTCGGGGAATAATGGCCTGTCCGGCGCGTTGGGTGCGGCCAGTGGTGAGCTGATAGCGAAGACGATAGCGGAAGAGTATTTCGAAACCGATCCGAAAAAACTGACGGAAGCCCAGCGCCAGTTTATTGCTAATATGACTTCAATCGCGACTGGAGTGGCGGCTGGTTTAGTGGCGGATAATACGGCGGATGTGGGGACGGCAGCTTTGGCGGCGTATAACGCTGCGGTGAATAACTCGATAAGTGTGGATAATACGCGGGAATCGGTTAAAGAGAGTGCCCAATACTGGAAAGGTCAGGTACGTGAGAAGTTGGGTGAAAATACCGCCTCTCAACTTGCAAATGGTTTGATAATTCTTGCCAGTGAGGCCGGTGACTTAGCGTTGGCCGGTGGTGATACGGTGTTTGATGCGATAGCCGCATTGGCTACGTGTGCGACAGGAGGCGGTTATTGTAGCCAGGCGCAGAGCGATTTAGCTAAGAAGGATGCAGCCGCGGCAAATATTCTAAACACTATAATGAATGGTGATGCGTGGGAAGGGATCAAAGCGACAGCCATAAAAGCGGCTAATGGTGATCAGAAGGCTCTGGAGAGTGTAGCAGGGATATTGTCTGGGGCGCTGATACCAACTAAGGCTATGTCTGGTGGAGGTTCCCCAAGTAAGATTGTTGTTAAGCCTGTTGAACTTAAAGGTGGCGCGGGTGGGAGTTGGAACGTATTGGATGAGGTAATTAATCCAAATGTTGTTAAACAGGAGAGCCCTACTGCGTGCGGAGCTGCTTGTGGTGAGATGATGTTGAAAGATAGAGGTATTTTTACATCTCAGGTTGAGTTAGGTACAGAACTTACTTCTATGAACTCATTAGCAAACAAATTAAATAAAGTAGATAGTGGATGGGTGGGTAATCCAGTTGATGTGTCTAGTTTTAGTGCTCTTAATCAGACAGGTTCTTGGAGTGCCATGATGTGGGATTCTGGTAATAAAGTAGGTCATTGGGTTGTTGTAAAAGGTACAGATGAAATCGGAAATGTTCTTATCCATGATCCATTTAAAGGAACCAGCTATACAATGACTGTTAAAGATTTTAAGGATGTATGGAATGGACACAGTGTTTATAAACCATAATATTTATTTATTATCTCTCCGTTATGATGATGTAACGAAGGTCATTAATTATGAGTTTAGAGTAAATGAGAACGTAGAGCTTTTTTCTGCTAAACTAATTGATAATAAAGGAATAAGAGGCCTCGAATATACAGATGAACTTGATGACTTTATTATGTTAATAATGCCTTTCGAACCAACTATTTCAAAAATGTTAGTGAAACTTACATGGGATTTTATTAATGGGAAATCAGTGATTTTTCCAATTCAATTAATCTCTTGTTAATGGATAGCTCCCGGCCATTGGTCGGGAGCTTAGTTTTAACCGTTAGTTATTAACCGCCGCCTCAATCACCACTCGCCCCTGCTCAGAGGTAACAGTGACCGGCTGTCCGGGCGTAAACCCGAACTCTTCCAGCCATTTACCGCTGATTTTAAGCTGCGGACAGGGTTGAGTTTTGCCGCCGTTGGGGATATATCCCACGGTGTAATGACGGGGTAGTGGTTGTTTTGCTTTAACGGCCTGTTGTGGCCTATGGCGACAGCGCCAGTAACTACCTGCTAACAACACCTCATCTTCCCTTCACACCATTTCCTTATCGCCAATAACCAAAATCATCTAAACTTACTCAATAACATACCTCAGGAAATCATCATGATCAGTTCCCCGTCTTTAAGTCACGCACTGACGATTGCTATCTCGGCCGGTATTCGCGTTAAGGAAGTGTATGAGAGCTTATCAAAAGTGGAGATGATGATTTATATGTCAGGTGCATTAACCCCGGACGTTCGTCGAATGATTGAAAGGGAAGAGCCGACGTTACGGTATTGGTCAAGCGAGGAAACGCAGGATAATCCAGCCAGTGAAGGGTTTATCTGCGATGAATACCATGTTGGAATATCATTTCCTAAACAGGTGTTGTGATGAATATTAATATGCCCCAACCATGATTAACCAGGTTGGGGCATATTTTCCATTTTCACGATCAAATCCGGTTTTGGCTTAATTATCCTTTAGGTTTAAACCGCAATAACCGATTGGCATTTCCGACTACGGTAATGGACGACAACGCCATGGCGGCTCCCGCCACTACCGGGCTGAGTAAAGCGCCGGTTAGCGGATAAAGCACACCGGCCGCAATAGGGATACCCAGCGAATTATAAATAAAGGCCCCCAGCAGATTCTGCTTCATATTGCGCAAAGTGGCCTTAGACAGCTCCAGCGCATCGGCAACGCCGCTCAGGCTATGGCGCATCAGGGTAATTGCGGCAGTTTCAATAGCGATATCGCTACCGCCTCCCATGGCGATACCTACATCGGCACAGGCCAGTGCGGGAGCATCATTGATGCCATCGCCCACCATGGCAACTTTATGTCCTGCCTGTTGTAGTTGCTTAATGGCATCGGCCTTACCGTCAGGCAATACACCAGCGATAACTTTATCAATGCCTGCCTCTTTAGCAATGGCATTGGCGGTAACCTGATTATCTCCGGTTAGCATCACCAACTGATAACCCTGTTGATGCAAACGCTGTAGCGCCTGAATGCTATCGCTTCTTAACGGATCGCGGATGGCGAACACCGCAACTAATGTACCGTTTGCTGCCAGTAATACCGGCGTTGCTCCCCGTTCTGCTTCAGTACGAATAGCTTCAGCGGCGGCGCTAATATCTACCTGTTGCTCTGTCATTAAACGATCGTTACCCAGCAGAAGCACGGTTTCACCAACGGATCCGCTAACCCCTAAACCTCGCAGGGTACGGAACTCACTGACTTGCAGCAAAGTGATTCCTTCCGCTTTGGTTATAATCGCATGAGCCAATGGATGGCTGGCCCCTTGCTCTAATGTTGCCGCCCATTCTAATACCTGAGCTTCGGTGGCCTGATTAAAGGTATGGATAGCGGTAACCTGCGGTTTACCTTCAGTCAGAGTACCGGTTTTATCAAAAATGACGGTATCTACAGCGCTTGCCTGTTGCAGAGCATCGGCATCACGTACCAGTACGCCCAATTCAGCCGCGCGGCCAACGCCGGAAATAATCGACATGGGTGTTGCCAGACCCAGTGCACAAGGGCAGGCGATAATCAGTATCGTAGTCACTATCACCAGGGTATATACCAGCTGTGGTTGTGGTCCTGTCAGGTACCAAATCAATCCACTGATTAATGCAATGGCAACAACTACCGGTACAAATACTGCGGAAATACGGTCAGCCATGCGGCCAATTTCAGGCTTACTGCTTTGTGCCTGACGAACCAACTTGATAATACGCGCCAGAGTAGTTTGGTTACCAATAGCACCTGCGCGAAACAGCGCGCTACCGTCCTGCACTATGGTTCCTGCATGCACGCGATCCTGTGCTGATTTTTGCTGTGGCATGGCTTCGCCGGTCAACATGGCTTCATCCAGCCAGATCTCGCCCTGTATCACTTCACCATCCACCGGAACTCGATCGCCGGTGGTCAGCCGAATTGACATACCCACCTGAACTTCAGACAGCGGGATCACTTTCTCACCCTGTTCGGTCACTACTTTTGCGGTTGGTGGCGTTAAGTCCAGCAGTCGTTCCAGCGCTTTTGATGAGCGTTGTCTTGCCCGCTGTTCCAGCGCATGACCCAAATTGATCAAACCGATAATCATGGCGCTGGCTTCAAAATAGATATGCCGGGCAGCCATTGGGAAAATCTGTGGCCAGATAGCCACGCTGATAGAGTAAATCCAGGCGGCACCGGTACCCAGTGCAATCAGGGTATCCATAGTCGCGCTGCGGTTCATCAGGCTACGCCAGGCATTCACATAGAAATGCCCCCCGGCGGCAATCATCACCGCCAGAGTGATCAGGCCGGTAACAATCCAGTAAGGTTGATTATCGGAGGTCACCATCATGGTGCCGCCAAATACGCCCCACAGCATAAGTGGAACACCTAATGCCAGCGCCAGTGCGGACTGCCAACGGTATTTACGAATGCTTTTTTGTGAGGTTTCATGCTGACGGGCACGGCGTTGCTCTTCATCCTGAATTATCTCTGCCCCATAACCGGCTTTTTGTACCGCACTGATGAGTTCTGCCTGTTGTGGTTGACCAAAGACCATTGCGCTGCGTTCCGCCAGATTGACCCGGGCCTGCTCAACGCCGGGAACGCTTTCCAGTGCTTTTTGAACTTTGTTCACGCAGCTGGCACAGCTCATACCGCTAAGTAGTAGCTGTACACTGTCATCGCTATCATCGGTCGCTACTGTTGGTAATGTCTCTGCCGGATGGTTATTTTCCGCCGCTGTCATTGGCCCCGGCTTTTCTGATATTGACAGCGGCTCAGTTTTTGGGTGAACGGTACCGGTACTCAGGCTGGCTTCATAGCCAGCTTGTTTAACGGCTTCAATTAACACTGAAGGTTCTGCAGTACCATAGATTTCGGCTTTGTCTAGGGTAACATCCGCTGCCAGCACGCCATCAACCGCTTCCAGGGCTTTAGTGGTTGCGCCGGTACAGTGGCCGCATGAGAGACCTGACAGCGCTAAGGTCACGTCAGGTTTGGCGGTTTCAGCCTGATAGCCAGCCTGTTCAACGGCGGCAATGAGTTCAGCATCCGACAGTTCACTAACCACTTTAGCCTGAGTAACGTTTACATCGCTGGATTGCACGCCGGGCAGGGCGTCCAGTGCTTTTTTGACTCTACCGGCACAGCCCATACAGGACAAACCGGTCAGTTGCAGAATAGTAGTGTGTTGCATAATAGACTCCTGATTACTTGCTCAGATTTTTCTACCGTAATTGGCTTTTCTTAGCTGTAATGAAGTTTAAACCTTCCAGCAACGGGAAGGTCAAGTGATTTCTTTGTAACTGATAAGAAAGGAAAATGTTTATACCTTTAGATTTAAGGCCCCCAAAGAGGCCCCTAATTATGAATGGTTAAACGAGATGTTCCCAATGTCTTTTCGAAAGCAACAAATATGGAAAAGTTCATGCTCATAGATTTTGTAGCTTTAGATGATTGTACAACAATATCACTACAGTTGTCCGATACTACCTTACTATTGAATAAGTAAAAAATATGTATTTCAGGTCGGCAAGTTGAGCACATTGCCAACCTCAAACCCAATTTTAGTCTATTATTAGCTGTGGTTAAAATTGCATGTCTTCATCAAAAATAGTGGGCTATGGTAAGAAAATGAACGGGAACTAGAAATGTTAGTAAGGACAGTAGCTAGGGAATATTTCAAAGCCATCCTCTTTCAGCAAACGATATGCACTGACTACGACTAGCGATTTATTTGTTTAGTAAATCGTTTTAGACTTCATCTGTCCCGATTACAAACAAATAGGATAGTGGTTGCAACGCAACCATGTTTAGGGATAAGTGTGTTCGACACCATTCAGTAAAAGCAGGTTTATCAAAATCCAACTGGTGGTCACGGATAAACTCAAGGTCCAGTATGACGAACTCCGCGTTTGCTGAACTTTTCGTTACTGGGTAGAAAATACCTTCGCTACCCAACGTTGTTAAATCGTTAAACGCCGATTCAGTGACCCAGACAGTGTGTATCAAATCAACATTCTCCAGTGATTTTAGTGACAGTAGACGCGTAGTCAGATTCATTGTGTTACTCCTGCTAATATTTCGGTGGGAAGCGTTATCCCTATCGCAAGTTCAGTGTACAACCAGTCAGCGACATGTTGCCATTCAGCACCACTGACATCAGACGTGATTTTCCAGACATTTGGACAGGTGTGTTGGGCGAGCAGTAATACCGCCATGACCATAAAACGGTAGGGGTGACCATGGGTATGACAATATCCCCGGTCGTAAGGATGGCGATGTCGGTTCAAGATAAAGGTATCGCTGCTGAGTTGATGGTGATGCTCCCCGTTAAAGACGATAACGCCGAGTCCTATCAGGCTATCATCGTAACGCAGTGGCGTGATACCGGCACCATTGCAGATAACGGGGAGAGGGGTAATGCCTGTGCTTTCGGGATTCAGGCGGACCTGTCGATGGGCGCGGGTGACCAGATGACACAGCGTGAACCAGTCTTCCTGAACGATATCGTGTAATAATTTAAAATGAAATGCGCCAGTTTTTGGCGCAGGGAATGTCAGCATAGGAAAATCTCCATGTTATTGTTGGTAAATAGTAGTGAAATAGAGGAGAGGGTGTGTGGGTCTGGTCTAGGATTGGGGAAGTCGAGGGTGGTTTGAACTATAACCAGCCCCGTTCGGCAAACGATACCAGTTCTCCATGGCCAACGACAAAATGGTCTAATAATTTTATTTCGACCAGCGATAAAATCTCTTTCAGTTTGTTAGTAAGTGCACGATCTGCCTGACTAGGCTCTGCAACCCCTGAGGGATGATTATGTGCAAGGATAACGGCAGCGGCATTGAACGTGAGCGATTCTTTAACAATTTCTCTGGGATACACTGATGCTTCACTAATGGTACCGATGGCTGTTATATCACTGGAAATAAGACGATGCTGATTATCCAGGTATAAAACCATAAATACTTCTTTTTCTAATCGTTCCAACTGTAAGCGCAGATAGTCTCTGGTCTGGGTTGATGAAGTAAAAGAGTAAGGCCTGACTTTTATCTGCTTTTCTAATAGTTGTAATGCCATATTGATGATGCGTTTTTCGCGTACTTTATCTTGCATAGTCGTACTCTCAATAATCGGTGGAAATAAAATAACAAAAACAGGCTTAACCATTGCTGGTGAGCCTGTTTCTATAGACTGAGGAGTTAAAGATGTTGATATATCGGATTCATTTATTTTGAATTATCATGAGATTTATCTCTGATTGAATAAAGATATCCCTGGCTATATTACCGACGATATTGGTAGAAACACTGTCAAACAGACCGCCAACCAAGCCTCCTGCAAAGGGAATAAATTTAACCAGATTCACACTGCTTCGTTGCCCCAGTTGAGATAATAAGCGGGTACTAACTGACCGGCTGATACTATTAACCATTTCTGCGGAAAGTTTGTTCAAAACGGTCCCGGTTATCTTAATACCAATTCCTTTCAGTATGTCTTTAGCGACATTTCCACACAGACATAAGTAAATGAATGTTTTGACTTTCTCGTCTCTGGGATCGTGTCCTCCCATATACGCAATGGCTGCGGCCATTCTGACTTGAATAAATATAATGCTGGAGATGTTGGCTGGAATAGCGACAGGTAGCGTTATCATTCCACCTAAACCTGTCAAAAAACCGCTGGCTCCTGCTTTGGCATTTTGCCAGCGAATAAGTGCGTTAACATTGTCGAGCAGATTATCACTTTCTGATAAATAGGAATCAGCCAGTTCCCGAGCTGAATCTAAACCGGCTATGCCGTTTAAAGCTTTATCATAGGCCCAGTCCAATACATTTTGGATATGGGACAGCGTGAATGTATTGTCATTCATCGTTATATTTTCCTGAGTTAGTGTGTATAGGACTAAAACATCATGGTGAGAGTAGGACTGGTGTATAGAGCAATAAAAAGAGAGTGGAATGAGACTGTTATTAAGCGAGTCGTAGCATCTCCTCAGCTAACACCCAGAGCGCCTTATTTAGTTTGATATCTCCATCAATACTTTTTACCGCCCGGGTGTGCGTGCGCTTACCATTAGCGGCGATGCCTCGGATACCACCTTTTGACAGGTTTTCTTGTACTCGCTGATAGGTTGACCAGAGATCGTCTTTCTTATCTTCCCAACGTCTGGGTATAAGTAACTGGTTTTCAGTAATGGGTTGATGCTCTTCACCAAAACGATAAGTTAGTGCTGCGTGAGCGAAGGCTTGTTGAGCAGGTAGGGATAATGTTGTACCTAACATAGTTTCGCGTTGCTCAGTAACCTTATCAAAAATTCCTAATACTTCATAAGCACCTTCAATAACCTGGTCAACCACATCGCCTTTATGGGGAACCCGGACTTCACCAAAGCTGTCACCACAGACCAGTCCATTACTGCAAACAAAGCGAAACAGGCCTGGTATCATCTGGTAACTGCTGGAACCATCATGACTGTTCAATAAGATGATCTCCGGCACTTCTTTTCCGGCAATTTGTCCTTCTCTGCGCAGACGTAACATATGCTTAGTATGGTCCCGCTTGTCCAAATCCCGGACGCGGGTCTGGCAGGCAAAGAAAGGATGAAATCCTTCGTGACGAAGTTTATCCAGCAGGGTAATTGTTGGGATATAGGTATAACGATCACTACGGGAATGGTGCTTTTCTTCAGAAAAGATGCTGGGAACATAACGGGCTAATTCATCATTGGTTAGTGCCCGGTCACGGCGTACCGAGTGAGATGCATGGAAGCGAGATGCAAGATGCGTCATAGTGTTATCTCCTAGACATAAGAGGGAATGGCTGAATGATGTATTACCTTAGTTACACAGGAAATTTCTTATCAATCAGCATAAAAGTGACGCTACACCACGGTTAGGTGGGTAACGTCACTTTTATGATTTATGTCTGAAAGTATTTGGGATGGGGTTACGATACAGTTTCGATATTTAAAGGCCTGAGAAAGGTCTTTTGGTTATGGTATAGGTTTAATGAATTTATTTATTATGTTTTACTCTTAAATATTCTTTGTTAATTATTAGCTCTAATATTTCATGGATTTTTTGGTCGTGACGCAGATTTAGTGGTAATGATTGATCGTCAGATACCATCCGATGATCTTATCGTGCATTTCTTCTGACTTTGAGAAGCAGATAGTCTTGCGGGTCAACCGTTTAAGATGGGTTCGCA
>NZ_JAJNAG010000064.1 GCF_021010575.1 Limnobaculum eriocheiris
GAAAAACTTCTGACATACTTGGTAAACAGGCATAGAGGTGATCTCATTGAATTGATAGCACAATCAGTAGATCACAAAACTCTATGCCTGTCTTTTTTTACCTGCTCATTACTGGGGATTCCTCAGCACAAATGCGGGCCTCTTACCTTTAGTAAAAGGAACAACATTATTACTACCACAATAAGCACAGCACCGCTGTGAACGTTCTTCTTCGTCTTCTTCTCCCGCCTCTTCAATCACCGATTGGGAAAAGTCCTGACCTAATATCGCTTCAGCTTCCTGCACATTATCACCATCGACCATCAGTCTTACTCCACCTAAAGCATCAGAGTAAAGCCAGTTGGTATTAATGGTGTGTACATCCGCTATATAGGCATTAATCCCTGCAGCTTCCAGATTACTTTTGGCTATCTGAGCGTCGAGGGGATAAGAGTAACGAGCAACCACAACCAGTTGTCCCATAATATCTCCCTATAAAACACATCCATTTTCGATTAAAAAAGCCTGCCGGATTGCTCTGGCAGGCTTCTGATATTAACCGCGTTCAATCAAAACTGACAATTAGCTTGCCTGAGCAGCCCAGGTATCACGCAGACCAACGGTCCGGTTAAACACTAAATGCTCTGGTGATGAATGACGGCTGTCTGCACAGAAGTAGCCTTCACGCTCAAATTGATAAGCAAACTCAGGTTTAGCCTGTGCCAGACTTGGTTCAACAAAACCATGTACCACTTTCAGTGACTCAGGATTAATGGTAGATAAGAAATCCTCAGCAGCACCCGGGTTTGGCACATTAAACAGACACTCATATAAACGGAATTCTGCTGGTAACGCATGAGGAGCCGAAACCCAATGAATAACGCCTTTCACTTTGCGGCCGTCAGCCGGATCTTTACCCAGCGTCTCACTATCATAATGGCAATAAATGGTGGTGATATTGCCCTGAGCATCTTTTTCTACCCGTTCAGCTTTAATCACATAGGCATTACGCAGACGAACTTCTTTGCCTAACACCAGACGCTTATACTGTTTGTTTGCTTCTTCACGGAAATCAGCACGATCGATATAGATTTCACGGCTGAATGGTACGGCACGCGTCCCCATTTCTGGTTTATTCGGATGTGCACTTACCGTCAGCATCTCTTCATGACCTTGTGGAAGATTTTCAATGACCACTTTAACCGGATCGATAACCGCCATGGCTCTTGGGGCGTTTTCGTTCAGATCTTCACGAATGCAGGTTTCTAACGCTACCATTTCCACGTTATTGTCTTGCTTAGTCACGCCGATACGACGGCAAAACTCACGAATAGAAGCCGCGCTATATCCACGGCGGCGTAAGCCAGAAATCGTTGGCATCCGTGGATCGTCCCAGCCCTCGACCACTTTCTCTGTCACCAGCAAATTCAGCTTACGCTTGGACATAATCGCGTACTCTAAATTCAGGCGAGAGAACTCATACTGACGTGGATGGCATGGAATAGTAATGTTATCTAAAACCCAATCATACAGGCGGCGGTTGTCCTGGAACTCCAGGGTACACAGCGAGTGAGTTATCCCTTCCAGTGCATCGGAAATACAGTGGGTAAAGTCATACATCGGATAGATACACCACTTATCACCCGTCTGATGGTGATCGGCAAACTTAATACGGTACAACACCGGATCGCGCATCACGATAAATGAGGAAGCCATATCGATTTTAGCCCGCAGACAAACCTTACCTTCTGCAAACTCACCCTTTCTCATTTTTTCAAACAAGGCCAGGTTTTCTTCAACACTGCGGTCGCGATAAGGGCTATTTTTTCCTGGCTGAGTGAGAGTACCGCGATATTCACGCATCTCTTCAGGAGACAGCTCATCCACATAAGCCAGTCCCTTACTGATAAGTTCAACAGCGTATTGATGCAGTTGATCGAAGTAGTCAGATGAGTAACGAACAGCGCCATCCCAGTGGAAACCTAACCACTCAACATCGTGCTTAATTGACTCCACATACTCGATATCTTCTTTAACCGGGTTGGTATCATCAAAACGTAAGTTGCACAGACCCTGATAGTCTTGCGCAATCCCGAAATTCAGGCAGATAGACTTCGCGTGACCGATATGCAGATAACCGTTTGGCTCAGGCGGGAAACGGGTCACTATGGTAGTGTGTTTACCTGATGCTAAATCTTCATCAATAATATGACGAATAAAATTAGTCGGGCGAACTTCAGCCTCACTCATTTACTTTTTCCTCTATGCAAAAATGCAAAAGCGTTCACAACGTATAACCTGTTATCTTCTAACAACCGCACGCAGGACACAACTGTTAGTTGCATGAATCCCGTCTCAGAACAAAAGGTATGAATTAAAGAGGTTATACGCCGCATTAATGCGGACTATTTTACATTAAAATCGACACAAATAAAAAACGGGAAGGTTATTCACCTTCCCGTTTCAGATTTAACTATCGAAAGAAAAGAATCTAATCTTATCCTTTGATATCAAACAGCTTAGTCTGACCTGCAACAACACTACCGGTTGCCACATCAGCGATACCCGAGAAGTCATCAATATTGCTGACAACTACCGGACTGATGATGGAAGCCGCATTAGCTGACAGATAATCCAGATCTAGCTCCAGTACCGGGTCACCTGCTTTCACTGTTGCGCCTTCTTCAGCTAAGCGAGTGAAGCCTTTACCATCCAGTTTAACCGTATCGATACCGATATGAACCACAACTTCGGCACCGTTTTCAGTTTCCAGACAGAATGCATGGTTAGTACCAAAAATCTTAACCAGAGTACCGTTTGCTGGCGCAACTACGGTTTTGCCCGTTGGGCGAACCGCAATACCATCACCGACAGCTTTGCTGGCAAATGCTTCATCAGGTACGGCTTCCAGCGCCACGATATCACCGGTAATTGGAGAAATCAGCGAGCTTACTGACGCTGCTTTTTTCACTTCAGCCGGTTTGTTAGCCACTGCCTGAACAGGAGCAGCTACCGCTGCGGCTGCCTGAAACCTTGGCGCAACACCTGAAGCAATCACCTTACGCATGCTGTCAGCAATAGACTCAGCTTTAGCACCAACGATAATCTGAATACTTTGTTTGTTTAACTTAACAACACCGGCTGCACCTAAACGTTTAGCCGCATTACTATCAACAATACCTGAATCTTTTACGGTTAAACGTAAACGAGTAATACAGGCATCAATACCAGTCAGGTTATCGCTACCGCCGATAACACCGATGTAGCTGCTGGCTAAAGCATCCAGACCTTCGCTGGTATTGCTATTATCCGGCGTAACTTCCTCTTCAGTTTCATCTTCACGGCCCGGCGTTTTCAGGTTGAATGCGCGGATAATGAAAGAGAACAGCAGGAAGTAGACAACAAATGCGACGACACCCATCACTAACAGCATCCAAACGTTGCTGCTGGCTGCCGGTAGTTTAAACATTAACGCATAGTCAATAGCACCTGCGGAGAAGGTAAAGCCAGCGTGGATACCTAAAGCGGTAGCCACATACAGGCTGATACCTGTCAAAATGGCGTGTACTAAGTACAGCAGCGGAGCCAGGAACATGAACATAAATTCAAGTGGCTCAGTGACACCGGTCAGGAATGCGGTTAACGCTACTGACAGTAACAGGCCACCAACCGCTGAACGGCGAGCTGGTTTTGCAGCAAAGTACATTGCCAGAGCAGCACCCGGTAAACCAAACATCATGATTGGGAAGAAGCCTGACATGAACATCCCGGCAGTGCCATCACCGTTGTAGAAACGGTTGATATCGCCGTGGAATACCTGACCCGCTGCGTTAGTGAATTCACCAATCTGGAACCATGCGATGGTATTCAGAACCTGATGCAGACCCGTTGGGATCAACAGACGGTTAACGAAACCGAAGATACCAGAACCTAATGCACCCTGTTCAACGATCCACTGACCACCGTTATGAATAGCCGCCTGAATTGGTGGCCAGACATAACCAAAAATAGCTGCCAGAATCAGACAGAAGAAACCTGTTGCGATGGGAACGAAACGCTTACCACCAAAGAATGATAAGAAGTCTGGTAATTTGATATCACACCAGCGGTTATAAACAGCACCACCAACCAGACCAGAAATAATACCGGCTAACACGCCCATATTAATCGTGGCTTCAATGGTGACCGTTGCTTTGGTTAAAATAAAGAAACCAACCGCACCGGCTAACGCGGCAGAACCCGCATTATCTTTAGACCAGGTTGCTGCCACACCGATAGCAAAAATCAGCGCCAGGTTGTCAAAGATTGCCGCACCGGCCTGAGCCATAAACGCCAGGTTTAGTAAATCGGGTTGACCGAAGCGCAACATCAATGCCGCTACGGGTAATACGGCGATCGGTAGCTGTAACGATCGCCCTAGTCGTTGAAAAAATCCAAGTATATTCACCTTGTTTCCCCCTGCATGTCCTGATAAAGGACTTCTTTTTTATACTCAACAATAAGGCGCCTACCGTACAACTCTGCCACCGTCGATAGACAAGACACAACTCATGTACAATCTAATTCATAGTGTAAAAAATATATTTCGCATCGCAAATTAAAACCTCCGGATTTGTGATAATTATCACCAAAAAGATTAATATCAGGATGACAATACTAGCTATACATCGTAACTTATTTTATTATATAAAATATCAGCTTCACAGAGTATCAGAGGCGTGTTGCGTTTACGTGCGTTATAGTTATAGTCATTAATTTCAATATGTCACGTTATCCTTCACGTATGAGTATAGCCAGTGTTATGTAACCAAGAGGTTTTGACATGAGACTTATTCCACTAGAAAGTGCAAAAGACGTTGGGTTATGGTCTGCCCGCCATATAGCAAATCGCATTAATGCCTTTAAGCCCACCGCCGATCGCCCTTTTGTTTTAGGTTTGCCCACCGGAAGCACACCACTGAGTACCTATGTTCGTCTGATTGAACTGTATAAAGCCGGAGACGTTAGCTTCAAACATGTCGTTACATTTAATATGGACGAGTATATTGGCTTAGAAAAGCATCATCCACAAAGTTATTATTCTTTTATGCATAATAACTTTTTTAATCATGTCGACATTCAACCAGAAAATATTAACTTATTAAACGGCAATGCCAGCGATGTTCAGGCAGAATGTAAACGCTATGAAGATAAAATTAGGTCATACGGTCAGATAAACTTATTTATGGGCGGTGTGGGTAACGATGGTCATATTGCATTTAATGAACCCGCATCTTCTCTGTCATCCCGTACTCGAATTAAAACGCTGACGGAAGATACCCGCATTGCTAACTCTCGTTTTTTCGAAAACGATATGAATAAAGTACCCAAATATGCATTAACCATTGGTGTTGGTACCCTGATGGATGCCGCAGAAGTCATGATTCTGGTTACAGGTCTGAATAAAGCGCAAGCGCTACAGGCTGCTGTTGAGGGCTGCGTTAACCATCTATGGACAGTTTCTGCGCTGCAATTACATCCAAAAGCCATCATAGTTTGTGATGAACCTTCCACTATGGAACTGAAAATTAAAACCGTTAAATACTTCCGTGAATTAGAGGCGGAAAATATTAAAGATCTTTAAGCTACAACTGCGAGGGTGTGTGATGTATGCTTTAACCCACTGCCGGATCTATACCGGCCATGATATTCTGGATAACCACGCGGTTATTATTGCCAATGGATTGATCCAGCGTGTATGCCCGCAAAGTGAGTTACCGTCAGATATCGAAGTTCAGGATCTGCAAGGTGCCATACTGGCACCGGGTTTCATTGATGTTCAGCTTAATGGCTGTGGTGGCGTTCAGTTTAACGACTCTATGGATGCCGTTTCTGTTGAAACCCTTGAAATTATGCAGCAGGCTAACGAAAAATCAGGCTGTACCAGCTACCTCCCGACGCTTATCACCTCCAGTGATGAGATGATGAAGCATGCTATTGAGGTTATGCGTAGCTATCTTGATCGTCACAATCATCAGGCTTTAGGTCTCCACTTGGAAGGCCCTTATATTAATGTGGCAAAGAAAGGGACGCATAACCCTGACTTTATCCGCAAGCCGGATGCAGCAATGATCGATTATCTGTGTGCAAATGCAGATGTGATTACCAAAGTGACTCTGGCGCCAGAGCAGGTTGACAGTCAGGTTATTCGCCAGTTGACAGAAGCGGGTATTATTGTTTCTGCCGGTCACTCAAACGCCACTTACGATCAGGCTCGTATCGGATTTGCTGCTGGCATCAGCTTTGCGACTCATCTATACAATGCTATGCCTTATATAACCGGTCGTGAACCTGGTTTGATGGGCGCAATTTTTGATACGCCTGAAGTCTATACCGGCGTTATTGCTGACGGTCATCACGTTGCCTGGGCAAGTATTCGTAGCGCGAAGCGTCTGAAAGGCGACAAATTGGTGCTGGTCACTGATGCGACAGCCCCAGCCGGAGCCAATATTGACCATTTTATTTTTGCAGGTAAACCAGTATATTACCGCAATGGAATGTGCGTAGATGAGAATGGAACCTTAAGCGGCTCCGCTTTAACCATGATTGAAGCCGTAGCTAACAGCGTTCAGTTTATTGGTATACCTCTCGATGAAGCGCTTCGTATGGCATCGCTCTACCCTGCCCGGGCCATGGGTGTATCCACTACTTTAGGCAGCATTGAAACCGGTAAGGTTGCCAATCTCACCGCGTTTACTCATGATTTTAAAATCACACATACCTGGGTGAATGGTTTATTAAAAAGACAGTAGCCGTAACTCAGCAATCACAACAGAGGTAGCGATGACGACAGGTGGTCAAATTGGTAACATCGATCTGGTAAAGCAGTTAAATGGGGCGGTCGTTTATCGCTTAATCGATCAGCAAGGTCCCATATCTCGCATTCAGATCGCTGAACTTAGCCAACTGGCCCCTGCCAGCATTACTAAAATCACCCGACAACTTCTGGATCGCGGCCTGATTAAAGAAGTTGAACAGCAGGCTTCAACCGGAGGGCGTCGGGCGGTCTCTATTGTTACTGAAAACAAAAACTTTCATACCGTTGCAGTACGTTTAGGGCGTAATAACGCCACCATCACGCTGTATAACCTCAGTGGTAAGGCGTTGATAGAAGAGCCTTACTCTCTGCCTGAGCGCACTCAGGAAGCGCTGGAAAAAGGCCTTCTTCAGGCCATTAATCACTTCATTGAAACCTACAGCAATAAAATTCGTGAGTTAATCGCTATTGCTATTTCCCTGCCCGGTTTGGTGGATCCTGAAGATGGTGTGGTGAAATATATGCCGCACATTTCGGTGTCTAATTGGGAATTGGGTAAAGTCATCCACGAACGGTTTAATATCAGCTGTTTCATTGGCCATGATATTCGTAGCCTGGCACTGGCAGAACACTATTTCGGCGCAACTCAGGATTGTGAAGACTCCATGCTTATTCGCGTTCACCGTGGAGCTGGCGCAGGCTTTATTATCAATGGTCAAATCTTTCTGGGAAAGAACCGTAACGTCGGTGAAATTGGCCATATTCAGATCGACCCATTAGGTGAGCGCTGCTATTGCGGTAATTTTGGCTGTCTGGAAACCGTAGCGTCAAATTTTGCCATTGAACAACGGGTACGTAACCTGCTCAGTCAGGGTTATAACAGTAAGCTGACGCTGGATGACTGTAGCATTTCCGCGATTTGCAAAGCCGCCAATAAAGGTGATGATTTAGCCGTTAACGTAATTGATTATGTAGGCCATCAATTAGGTAAGGCGATTTCCATTGCCATTAACCTGTTTAATCCACAAAAAGTAGTTATTTCCGGCGATATTACCGAAGCCCATAAAGTGCTGCTGTCCTCTATTCAGCGCTGTATTGATAATCAGGTTTTGATTAACTTCCGACAAAACCTACCCTTGGTGACGACTCAATTGGATCACCGTTCTGCTATTGGTTCCTTTGCTTTGGTAAAACGCTCCATGCTTAACGGTGTCCTGCTACAACATCTGCTGGGCGACAGTAACGACTGACGGTTATTATAAAAATTTTTTTCTTATCTTCTGTCACATCATCTTGAAATCAGTGTAATGTTTTATACAAAGGCATTGCACTGAAATAATCCCTTCGTCGCACTAACCTGGTGCAAATCTGCTGCTATGCTAAAAAGTATCGCTCCCAATAGGGCGATATTGGCTTCACCACCGATTCAAAAATCTGGCTTAATTATTGCTTAAGTTAATATGACCGAATTTAAGTAACTTCAATGACAACGGAATAAGAGAGATAACAATGTGTTCAATATTTGGTGTACTCGATATTAAGTCCGATCCGATTGAGCTGCGTAAAAAAGCGTTAGAGATGTCTCGTCTTATGCGCCATCGTGGCCCCGACTGGTCCGGCGTCTACGCATCTGACACGGCAATACTCGCTCACGAACGTTTATCCATTGTCGACGTCAATAATGGCGCCCAACCACTGTATAACTCAGCGCATACCCATGTACTGGCGGTTAACGGTGAGATTTACAACCATCAGGAACTGCGCCGCCAGTTAAAAGGTAAATATGAATTCCAGACGGAGTCAGATTGTGAAGTTATTCTGGCTCTGTATCAGGAAAAAGGCATCAATTTCCTGGACGACCTTCAGGGGATGTTTGCCTTTATTCTGTATGACAGCACCAATAACAGTTATCTGCTGGGTCGTGACCATATTGGTATTATTCCGATGTATACCGGTCATGATGAACACGGAAACTTCTATGTGGCATCAGAAATGAAAGCACTGGTGCCGGTTTGTAAAACCATTAAAGAGTTTCCTGCCGGTAGCTATATGTCCAGCACCGACCATAAAATCCACCGCTATTATCAGCGTGACTGGATGGAATTTGACAACGTCAAAAATAATACCACCGATGAATATGAACTGCGCAACGCGCTGGAAGAGTCGGTAAAAAGTCACCTGATGTCTGATGTACCTTATGGGGTGCTACTGTCCGGTGGTTTGGACTCCTCGGTTATCTCTGCGATTACCAAAAAATATGCCGCTCGTCGTATTGAAGATGATGAACGTAGCGAAGCCTGGTGGCCTCAGCTTCACTCTTTTGCCGTTGGTCTGGAAGGGTCACCCGATTTGGCTGCTGCGCAGGAAGTAGCCCGTCATTTAGGTACGGTTCACCACGAGATCCACTTTACCGTGCAGGAAGGAATGGATGCCATTCGCGATGTGATTTACCACATCGAAACCTATGATGTAACAACCATTCGGGCATCCACACCCATGTACCTGATGGCGCGTAAAATTAAGGCAATGGGTATCAAAATGGTGTTATCCGGCGAAGGGGCTGATGAAGTCTTCGGTGGATACCTCTATTTCCATAAAGCACCAAATGAAAAAGAGTTCCATGAAGAGACTGTACGCAAACTTTTAGCTTTGCATATGTATGACTGCGCCCGCGCTAACAAAGCAATGGCCGCCTGGGGAGTAGAGGCCCGGGTGCCTTTCCTGGATAAAAAATTCCTCGATGTGGCGATGCGCATTAATCCTAAAGATAAAATGTGCGGCAACGGTAAGATGGAGAAATATATTATTCGTAAGAATTTTGAATCTTATATTCCTGCCAGCGTGGCCTGGCGTCAGAAAGAGCAGTTCTCTGATGGCGTCGGTTATAGCTGGATCGACAGCCTGAAGGCTACTGCCGCCGGGCAAATCAGCGACCAGCAGTTGCAAAACGCCAGCTTCCGCTTTCCGTATAATACGCCGACCTCTAAAGAGGCCTATTTGTACCGTGAAATCTTTGAAGAGCTATTCCCGCTGCCGAGCGCTGCAGAATGCGTTCCTGGCGGCCCTTCTGTGGCTTGCTCCTCCGCTAAAGCTATTGAATGGGATGAGTCTTTCAAAAAACTGGATGACCCATCAGGTCGTGCGGTAGGCGTTCACCAATCCGCTTATAAAAGCTAATTGGTTGTATAAAACGACCTGCCGATTAACAGCTAAAAAACGGGCCACACCGGCCCGTTTTGCTATGCTGTAAAAAAACATTCTTATTCATTTCCTCATCAAACCGATGCTTTTTTTGTCGTTTTTATCAACATATCGGTTATTAGCCAAACAATCAGACAAAACTGAACCCTTTATAAGAAAAAACTAGTTGACGATCGTGGCTCAGATACGCATAATGCGCCCCGCAACGCCGTTGAAGGTTAAGCAAATATTTTGGCTACGTAGCTCAGCTGGTTAGAGCACATCACTCATAATGATGGGGTCACAGGTTCAAATCCCGTCGTAGCCACCATTTTGCGGAAGTGGCGAAATTGGTAGACGCACCAGATTTAGGTTCTGGCGCCGCAAGGTGTGCGAGTTCAAGTCTCGCCTTCCGCACCATTTTCCTTCAATGACAATGCTCGGGTGGGGTATCGCCAAGCGGTAAGGCAACGGGTTTTGATCCCGTCATCCCCAGGTTCGAATCCTGGTACCCCAGCCATTTTTCTGCTTATATTAATAAGCTATTTTGGAAATAATCTCCTATTGGGGTATCGCCAAGCGGTAAGGCAACGGGTTTTGATCCCGTCATCCCCAGGTTCGAATCCTGGTACCCCAGCCATTTCCTTCCCTTCTTTGTCTTCCTGTGTTTCCATTGTTTTGATTCTTAGTTTGCTTATCTCTTCGTATATCGTTTAAAAATTCATCAATCAAATAGTTCAATCGCTAAATCTGTCTGTTTTCAGCCCGACAAGCAGATCAAAACCTTGACGAAAACGACACATATCCGCATAATGCGCCCCTTAACGCCGTTGAAGGTTAAGCAAAAAATATTTGGCTACGTAGCTCAGCTGGTTAGAGCACATCACTCATAATGATGGGGTCACAGGTTCAAATCCCGTCGTAGCCACCATTTTGCGGAAGTGGCGAAATTGGTAGACGCACCAGATTTAGGTTCTGGCGCCGCAAGGTGTGCGAGTTCAAGTCTCGCCTTCCGCACCATTTCCTTCAGCGACAATATAACTGGTGGGGTATCGCCAAGCGGTAAGGCAACGGGTTTTGATCCCGTCATCCCCAGGTTCGAATCCTGGTACCCCAGCCATTTCTCTTGTCAGATATGGTTATCCGGATAAAAAAAACTCGCATCAGCGCTGAGGGATCCCCACAAAATCAGCGCTAATAAACCAACACCATACTCTGGTAGGTTTTGGCGATGTCAGATAAGAAATTACCCGCCGCGATTTAATACTGTTGGCCTGGTATCTCAGATGCAACCCTCTATTTTCAGCGTGATAACCAATAAGCCACAGCACTATTGTGCTCAGTGTTGCCAGCAGGC
>NZ_JAJNAG010000065.1 GCF_021010575.1 Limnobaculum eriocheiris
TGCGAACCCATCTTAAACGGTTGACCCGCAAGACTATCTGCTTCTCAAAGTCAGAAGAAATGCACGATAAGATCATCGGATGGTATCTGACGATCAATCATTACCACTAAATCTGCGTCACGACCTATGTTTGTATACCTTGTCGATTCTAATATATATTCGCCGATTACATCACTGGTATAATTGACAGTTCTGCATAAGATAATTTCATGACAAATTTCTAACTTAACTAATTTGAATCGAATAATGGGCATTATTTTAAGTCAAAACTAACCATATAGAGTTAATTGCTATTGTTTTTTACCATTTTCCCGGTTTTCGCCGTTATCGAAGCCTATTCTTCTACTGACAACACTCTCAATAATCCGTACCATACACCTCCACGATTTCCCGGCAGGTTATCCCCCTGCTAACAGGCAATAATCAGGCAGACAGAGTTACCGCTATGAGCACAACAGCAGCGCTGAGTCAGAAAGAGCAATACAACCTAAATAAACTGCATAAACGTTTGCGCCGCAATGTCGGTGAAGCAATCGCAGACTTCTCGATGATTGAAGATGGCGATCGGATTATGGTTTGCCTTTCTGGTGGAAAAGACAGCTATACCATGCTGAATATTTTGCAAAATTTGCAGCGCAGCGCGCCGGTCAATTTTGAACTAATTGCCGTTAATCTGGATCAAAAGCAGCCAGGTTTCCCTGAACATGTGCTGCCGGAATATTTAAATACGCTGGGTATTGAATACAAAATTGTTGAAGAAAATACCTACGGCATTGTGAAAGAAAAAATACCTGAAGGTAAAACCACCTGCTCTCTCTGTTCTCGCCTGCGCCGCGGTATTCTTTACCGTACTGCAACCGAACTGGGCGCAACGAAAATTGCGCTGGGCCATCATCGCGATGATATTCTGCAAACCCTGTTCTTAAATATGTTCTATGGCGGCAAGCTAAAAGGGATGCCACCAAAGCTTATCAGCGATGACGGCAAACATATTGTTATCCGCCCATTGGCATATTGCCGCGAAAAAGATATTGAGCGTTATGCCGAGGCAAAAGCCTTCCCAATCATTCCCTGCAATCTTTGTGGCTCACAGCCTAACTTACAGCGCCAGGTGATTAAAGATATGCTCAGAGACTGGGATCGCCGTTATCCCGGCAGAATTGAAACCATGTTTAGCGCGATGCAAAACGTTGTGCCATCCCACCTGTGCGACCGTGAACTGTTTGACTTCACCGCAATTCAACAAGGAATGGAAGTGATTAACGGCGGTGATTTAGCCTTTGACCGGGAAGAGTTCCCGCTGCAACCCGCCGGTTTTGTACCGGATGAAAATGAAGATTTAGGTATTAATGTTGTTGAGGTTAAGTAGATAACCTAATCTGCCGATAAACTTAAGGCATCAGCACCGACATTAATGTCGGTGCTGATTCATAACATATCTATAGCCACTTACTCTTTTTAAGCCACCACAAAATCCCACCGCCAACAACCACCAGACAAGTGCAGAAGATGGCAAAAGCATGCGCTTTATCGCCCCCGGGAATTCCTCCAAGGTTGACGCCAAATAGCCCGGTAAGAAAGGTTGCCGGTAAAAACAGCATTGCCATTAATGACATGGTGTAAGTACGGCGGTTCATGGCATCAGCCAGTTGAGAGTTAATTTCATCAACCACCACAACGGTACGAGCAATGGTTGCATCCAGATCGTCCAGACCTCGCCCTAATCGATCGGCAATATCCTGCATCCGGTGACGATCTTCATTGCTCATCCAGGGTAGCCGTTCGCTGGCCAGACGAGAAAACACATCCCGTTGTGGCATTAAGTGACGACGCAGTACGATCAGTTGCTTACGAATAAGTGCAATAACCCCGCGTTCCGGCACCTCTTTATCCAGTAGCCCATCTTCCAGCTCAATCACCTGCCCGTGGATATCATCAATAAAATCACTAACCTGATCGGTCAGAAAATCCAGAATCTCCACCAGCCAGTTGCCACTATGAAATGGCCCGGTTCCCTTTTTTAGTTCATCAACCACTTCATCTACTGCATGAATGGGACGATGACGACTGGAAATAATCAAACTATCGGTAATAAATACTCTCAGCGTTACCAACGGATCGGGAACCGACTCGCTATTCAGATTGATACTGCGAAGAATAATTAATGTTCCATCTCCCTGACGGGCAACCCGCGGGCGACAGCTTTCTCCGGACAATGCCTCTTTAAAACTATCCGGCAGCAGTGACGTGTCGTTTAGCCACTTAAGGCTTTCTGGCTGTTCGTAATCTATATGTATCCAACAGGGCTGTACCGCTGTGGCTTCCGTCTTATCCGTGACCGGCAATATACCGCCCTTGCCGTCTAACTGATAGGCGTGAATCTCCTGTGGAACCTTTAGTTGATTACCGCTTACCTTATTCACATTAATCACCTTAATATCAAATAATCAGATACTTTCTTGTTATTGTAAACACGCGCCACTAACGTAATTTTTTATCCAGTACCGCCGTGGTCAATCGGGAAATACAACAAAGCCGCTCCGCCTCATCATAAATTTTTATTTCCCATACCTGATGACTACGACCTAAATGAATGGCTGTACATACTCCACGAACCATGCCCTGCTTCGCAGCACGAATGTGGTTAGCATTGATATCAATCCCTACTACCTGCGCTTCGCCTTCACAGCACAAATAACCGGCGACAGACCCCAGCGTTTCGGCCAGCACCACTGAGGCACCGCCATGTAACAAACCAAAAGGCTGAACGGTTCGATGATCCACCGGCATAGTCGCTTCCAGACTATTTTCCGTTTGTAGCGTGTAGACAATGCCTACATGTTCGATCATGGTTCCTTTTGACATCAGGTTTAGTTCTGCCAACGTCTTGTGACGTTTCCACATAGATTTATTTACCTTGATTAATGACTCATCACACCAGCTCAAGCAAGGCCTGAAGCGGATGTTTCAATATTACATGACTAAAACGTTTAACCTGACTACGGCACGAATACCCCGTAGCCAGACAGCGGCTGGCATCCTTCCCCTCCAGCGCTTTTTGCCAGGATAAGGCATAAATACCGGCAGAATTATCCAGATTATCGGCTTCATGACCATAGGTTCCGGCCATGCCACAACAGCCAAGGCTGACGTTATTCAATTTAGCGCCAAAGTGGCTAAACAGTTCTTGCCACTGCTTGCCGCTGGCGGGTAGCGTCGTACTTTCTGTACAGTGGCTAAACAGATACCAGGGTGTCGGTTCTGCGCTTTTGGACGGGAAACGGGCCAGATTGGCATTCAGCCATTCATGCACCAGTTGCACTTTAAAATCACCCCGTTTTTCGCCTAAAATCTGGCTGTACTCATCGCGATAGCACAGCACCAGCGCCGGATCGACCCCCACCATGGGTATACCTAATTTAGCCACACGATTCAGCATATCTGCCGTGCGCCGGGCAGTTTTGGCAAACTGCCGTAGAAAACCTTTGATGTGTTGCGCTTTACCATTTGGGCTAAAGGGCAATAACACCGGTTTCAACCCTAGTTTTTCAATCAACTGAATAAAGTCCGCCACGACTTTGGCATCGTAATAGCTGGTAAAGGGATCCTGAACCACTAACACATACTGCTGTTTGCTTTGTGTATCTATTCCTTCCAGTTGCTCCAGCGTCATGGTGCAGGCCTGATGCCCCTGTAGTTGTTGTTTTAGCGTAGGTGAAGAGAGCAGCGGTAAATTCACCATACCAATACTTTTTGCGCCAAGCGATTGAACCCAGGGTTGACGAATAAAGAAGTTAAACAGCTGCGGAGCTTTTGCCATCACTGGCGCATAGTTTTCTACTGACGCAACAATATAGTCTCTGGCCGGGCGGAAGTAACGCGTATGATACAGCTGCAGAAAACGGGAGCGAAATGCCGGAACATCAATCTTTATCGGACATTGAGTGGAACAGGCTTTACAGGCCAGACAACCCGCCATAGATTGCTTAACCTCATGGGAAAAATCATATTCCCCCTGACGCTGGCGCAGGCTGTTTTTAGTCTTGTCTAATAAACTGCGCCAGCTCAAGCGTTGCTCACCTAATCGACTCTCAAGCTCCAGTGGATCAACACCCTCTTCTGCCAATAATCGCAGCCACTCTCGTACCAGCGTTGCACGACCTTTAGGTGAATGAACCCGATTAGCGCTAACCTTCATTGAAGGACACATTGGACTGTTAGCATCAAAGTTAAAACACAAGCCGTTACCGTTACACTCCATAGCACCTTTAAAGGAGGTTCGTACCGCCAATGGAATACGACGGTCGAAAGTGCCACGCTTTACAGCGTCCACCTTGTAAAGTGCATCGTCTCGCCCCATTGGCGGACAAATCTTACCCGGATTCAGCCGATTATCCGGATCAAATACCGCCTTAATGCGACGTAACTCGTCATACAGTTCCGGACCAAAAAAATCCGGACTGTATTCAGCACGGAAGCCTTTGCCGTGTTCTCCCCATAACAAACCGCCATATTTGGCTGTCAGCGCAACGATTTGGTCGGAAAGCTGTTTCATTAACAGCTCCTGTTGCGGATCGCACATGTCCAGCGCCGGACGAACGTGCAATACTCCGGCATCAACATGACCAAACATACCGTAAGCCAGATTATGGCTATCCAGTAGCCCACGAAATTCTGAAATATAGTCGGCCAGATGTTGCGGTGGTACACAGGTATCCTCGGCAAAAGGAATAGGCTTAGCTAAACCCTTCGCATTGCCCAATAGACCTACCGCTTTTTTACGCATCGCATAGATACGTTCAATATCCGCTAAGTCACTACATAACTGATAACCAATGACTCCGGCTTCGCCCTTTTCCATCAGTTGATCCAGTCGGGAGCAGAGAAACTCAGCCTGACGATTAATCAGTTCAGGATCCTGACCGGCAAACTCAACGATATTCAACCCCTGCATATCTTTACCCGGTACATCGGTAATCAGATTTTTCACTGACTCCCAGACAATATCTTCACGGGCCAGATTAAAAACTTTAGAGTCAACTGTCTCGACCGATAGCGCATTAGCCTCCACCATTAACGGTGCGTTTCTCAGCGCTGAATCAAAGCTGTCATACTTAATATTCACCAGTCGACGTAGTGCCGGTAACGGTGTGATATTCAGTCTGGCCTCGGTAATAAATGCCAGAGAACCTTCAGAACCGGTCAGAATGCGTGAAAGGTCAAAGGTTTGCAGGTCATCGCTAAAAACATGCCTGAGATCGTAACCGGTAAGAAAACGGTTCAGCTTGGGAAACTTATCAATGATAAGCTGGCGTTGCTGGCGACACCGCTCCAACACGCTATGGTAAACCTGTCCCGCAGCCGTTTGTTGTAATGCCAGTTGTTCAGCCAGCGCTATCGGCATGGCATGCGTGTCCAGCAATTCTCCGTTAAGCAGAACGCTTCTTAGTCCCAAAACGTGATCAGAGGTTTTTCCATACACCAGTGAACCCTGACCAGACGCATCGGTATTAATCATTCCTCCCAGCGTTGCCCGGTTACTGGTTGACAGTTCCGGCGAGAAGAAATAACCATAAGGCTTGAGATATTGATTCAGTTGATCCTTAACCACCCCGGCTTCAGCCCGAACCCATCCTTGTTCTAAATTCAGCTCAAGAATACGGTTCATATAGCGCGACATATCAACAACGATACCATCGTTTAGCGACTGTCCATTAGTGCCTGTGCCGCCCCCCCTTGGGGTAAACCTGATGGCAGAAAAATCAGCCTGTTGTCCGGTGCGGGCAATCAACACCACATCTGCCGTAGAACGCGGAAACAGAATGGCCTGTGGCAACATCTGATAGATACTGTTATCCGTTGACATACTCAGGCGGTCCGCATATTGGGTGGCGATATCACCGCTGAAACCGGCCTGTTTTAATGCTCCTAAATACTCCTGAACCGGTGAATCAACACCAGGTGCTTGCTTTAGCTGTGGAATCATTGCCATTAGTCTCTTTACGTTATTTTTTATTATGTTCTAAACATTACCCAATCCAGCGAACTAAACTAGCATACTGCTTTATCGTTTGCGTAGCTCATCCATTAAATTTATCGCAACTCTTCGCGCTGTTTCCCAATGTTGATGAAAGGCTAATGATTTATTAACCTGTTTTTGCCAACGCTCAGGCTTAAATGATAGTTATCAGTTTATTAATTAAAATAGCGTAACGGCTAGCTATACCCGATACTATAGCTTAGTTATTAACAATCCTATTTCATGATGAGTACGCCATGACGCAACCAAAAAAAAGTTTTGACCTTGCACGTCTGATGTTTGGAATACTGTTTATTCTTATGATGCTCATTGTCTGCCTTTGGGTGGTTCGGCCTTTCATTTTAGGCTTTGCCTGGGCTGGCATGGTGGTGATTGCAACCTGGCCATTGTTGTTACGAGTGCAAAAATACACGGGGGGGCGGCGAACGCCGGCCGTGATTTTCATGACGCTGCTATTAGTGGTGGTGTTTGTTCTGCCTTTTGGCCTGGTGATTAATAGTATTGTAGACAATAGCGGTCAGTTAGTTGATTGGATAGGAAAACCAGAAAACTGGCATATTCCTAAACTGGCCTGGCTAAATGATATTCCAGGTGTTGGTTACCGCTTGTATCGTAACTGGCAAGCGATGACGGCTGATAATGGTAAAGCGCTGGTTGCCAGCATCCAGCCTTATGCCGGTGCCACTACCACCTGGTTCGTTTCGCAGGTTGCTCACGTTGGTGGTTTTATGCTGCACGGTACGCTGATGGTGGTCTTCAGTGCAATTCTTTACGCTAAGGGTGAAGCCGTGGCTAAAGGCATCCGCCACTTTGCATTACGTTTGGCAGAAAAACGTGGTGAAGCAGCGGTTATTCTTGGCGCTCAGGCTATCCGTGCCGTTGCGCTGGGGGTAGTGGTCACCGCGCTGACTCAGGCACTGCTGGGGGGTATTGGCTTAGCCATATCCGGCATCCCTTATGCCACATTATTAACGGTATTAATGTTTATTTGCTGTCTGGCGCAAATCGGGCCATCGCTTATTCTGTTCCCGGCAGTGTTCTGGTTGTACTGGAGCGGAGATAACACTTGGGGCACTGTGCTATTAGTATGGAGCTGTATTGTAGTTTCCATGGATAACTTCCTGCGCCCTGCGCTGATTCGTTTAGGTGCGGATTTACCATTGTTGCTGATTCTTTCCGGGGTTATCGGGGGATTACTGGCCTTCGGTATGATCGGGTTATTTATCGGTCCGGTGGTGTTAGCTGTGTCGTACCGTTTGATTTCCGCCTGGGTTGATGAGGTTCCTGAGCCGATGGATGAACTACCGGATTTGGAACGGGATCTAACTATTTGATTGGATTGTTTTTGAACTAAATGTCGACGATCTTCCGGCCGTAAAAACGATATTGGATATATCGCCTTTATACCCGGTCGGAAGACCATCTGTACTTAGCTTTGCAAACAAAGCGCACAAACTAAACAACTAACGATGCTATCAAACCGTTTCTGCGCTTTCTTCTGCCAGTGCCACCCAGGTTTTAATAACGGTGTCCGGGTTGAGAGACAGACTGTCGATGCCTTGTTCCATTAACCATGTGGCAAAGTCTTCGTGGTCTGATGGGCCCTGACCGCAAATTCCGACGTATTTACCCTTTTTCTTGGCGGCTTTAATAGCCATAGAAAGTAAGGCTTTTACTGCGTCGTTACGTTCGTCAAACAGTTCGGAAACTACACCGGAGTCGCGATCCAGACCCAGAGTTAGCTGCGTCATATCGTTAGAGCCAATAGAGAAACCGTCAAAGTGTTCCAGGAACTCTTCTGCCAAAAGTGCATTAGACGGTATTTCACACATCATAATCACTTTCAGCCCATCCTGACCGCGTTTCAGCCCTTCATGTGCCAAACGATCGATAACCGCTTTAGCCTGATCCACCGTGCGTACAAATGGGATCATGATTTCAACGTTAGTCAGACCCATTTGGTTACGAACCCGTTTAATCGCTTCACATTCCAGCGCAAAGCAGGCTTTAAAGTCTTCAGAAACGTAACGACCTGCCCCGCGGAATCCCAGCATTGGGTTCTCTTCATGAGGTTCGTAACGACTACCACCGACCAGATTGGCGTATTCGTTAGATTTAAAGTCTGACAGGCGAACAATCACCCGCTTTGGCCAGAAAGCGGCAGCTAGTGTCGCAATACCTTCTGACAGGCGGCCAATATAGAACTCCACCGGATCGTCATAACCAACCATCAGTTCACGGATTTCCTGCTGAACAGACTCTTCCTGCTGGTCAAACTCCAGTAACGCTCTTGGGTGCACGCCAATCATACGGTTGATGATAAATTCCAGACGGGCCAGACCCACTCCCTCATTCGGCAGACGGGCGAAGTCAAAAGCGCGATCCGGGTTACCGATATTCATCATGATTTTTACCGGAATCTCTGGCAGTTGGTTCAACTGGGAACTTTGAACCTTAAAGTCCAGAATATCCTGATAGATAAATCCGGTATCACCTTCAGCACAGGAGACTGTCACTTTCTGCCCTTCATGCAGTAACTCGGTGGCATTGCCACAGCCCACAACCGCAGGAATACCCAGTTCACGGGCAATAATCGCTGCATGGCAAGTTCGCCCACCACGGTTAGTTACGATGGCCGCAGCACGCTTCATGATGGGTTCCCAATCCGGGTCAGTCATGTCGGTTACCAGTACATCACCCGGCTGAATACGATCCATCTGGCTTAAATCGGTAATCACTTTTACTGGTCCCGCACCAATGCGGTTACCAATAGCGCGCCCTTCCGCCAGAATCTCACCGCGCTTGTGAAGCTGGTAACGCTCCATCACTTGTTCATTGGATCGAACCGTTTCCGGACGAGCCTGTACGATATACAGTTTTCCGGTATGACCATCTTTTGCCCATTCAATATCCATTGGGCGGCCATAGTGTTTTTCAATCAACAGAGCCTGATGAGCCAGCTGCTGAATCTCATCATCACGCAGGCTGTACTGTACACGGTCGGCTTCTGGCACATCTTCAATACAAACCTGCTTACCATGTTCCTGACTGTCGGAATACACCATACGAATCTTTTTTGAACCAATGGTACGACGAACGATAGCCGGTCTGTCATTTAGCAACGTCGGTTTATGGACATAAAATTCATCCGGGTTAACCGCCCCCTGTACCACCATTTCACCTAAACCGTAGGCTGAGGTGATAAATACCACCTGATCGAAGCCCGATTCAGTATCAATGGTGAACATAACACCGGCAGAGGCTAAATCAGAACGCACCATGCGTTGCACCCCGGCAGAGAGCGCAACACCGCGGTGGTCATAGCCCTGATGCACACGGTAAGAAATCGCGCGATCGTTAAACAGCGAAGCAAATACATGCTTAATCGCCACCATTACCGCATCAATACCCTGCACATTAAGGAAGGTTTCTTGCTGACCGGCAAACGACGCATCAGGCATGTCTTCAGCAGTTGCTGATGAACGAACCGCAAACGAGGCCCCGACATTACCTTCTGACAGCGTTTGATAGGCCTGGTGAATCGCCTGTTCCAGTTCTGGCTGGAATGGCGTATCGATAACCCAGCCGCGAATTTGTGCTCCGGCATCCGCCAGTGCTTTTACGTCATCCACGTCAATTTGGTCGAGTAGCTGATAAATGCGCTGATTTACGCCACTTTGCTCAAGAAAATCATTAAACGCCTGAGCAGTAGTAGCAAAACCATTAGGAACCGATACACCCAGTTCGCTCAGATTAGTGATCATTTCCCCTAAGGAGGCATTTTTGCCCCCAACACGATCAACATCATGCATTCCCAGTTGGTTATACCAAACAACGTTGTGTTGATTACTATTGATATCAGGCATTAGAGATGTTCCATTATTGAGTCAATAAATCGGATTAAATGACAAAACAAGTTTTATACCGGACAAGTCAAAAATCCAGATACATAAGAAAGCTTACACAGCAATGAACAACTTATGAAATGATTAATCGTTTCCGCATTTAAACTGAGTTTTCTTAAACTTATAATTATTGTACCTTGTTCGTAATCGCGCTTTTTATGCGCATATTCAACAACAATTTTGTTCATATCCATCGAGTGGTTTTAAGAACGTGTTATCTCATCATTAAAATCAGCAACAGGAGAACGCCATGGAGCGTACAGTTTTCTATATTTCTGACGGCACGGCAATTACCGCTGAAGTATTAGGACATGCAGTGTTATCGCAGTTTCCTATTAGTTTGAATCAATACACTATCCCTTTTGTTGAAAATGAGGCAAAAGCCCATGAAGTTCGCCAACAAATTGACGATCTCTATCAGAAAACCCAACAGAAGCCACTGGTGTTTTACTCTATTGTTTCACCGGAAATTCGATCGATTATTGAGGCTAGCCGAGGCTACTGTCAAAATATTGTTCATACACTGGTTGCCCCTTTACAGCAAGAATTAGGTATTGCACCTTTGCCTGCTGCTCATCGTACCCACGGATTAACAGCCAGCAATCTGGTGAAGTATGATGCCCGTATCGCCGCTATTGATTACACTCTGGCGCATGATGATGGTATTTCACTGCGTAATCTGGAAGACGCTCAGGTAATTTTGCTGGGCGTATCCCGCTGCGGTAAAACACCTACCAGCCTCTATTTAGCCATGCAGTTTGGTATTCGGGCGGCTAACTACCCCTTTACCGCCGACGATATGGACAATATTCAACTCCCCGCTGCGCTTAAGCCATTCCAGCACAAGCTGTTCGGCCTCTCTATTGATCCGGAACGGCTATCTGCCATTCGTCAGGAACGCAGAGAAAACAGTCGCTATGCGTCGTTACGCCAGTGCCGTATGGAAATTGCTGAAGTTGAAGCACTGTACCGTAAAAACAATATTCGCTTTATTAACAGCACCAACTATTCCGTAGAAGAAATTTCGACCAAGCTGTTGGATATTTTAGGTATGAGCCGCAGAATGTATTAAAACGTTAAAGGGGGAAGGATGCGGGTCTTCCCCTGTTATTTTTTAGAGCCATGCCTTTACCATCAAACCTTTTCATTGAACAAACTTCCCGATTTATCATCAATATTTGGTCGTGACGCATATTTAGTGTTGTGGTATTCTTCGCCCTTTGGATGATTGATGGCAAAGATTGATGTAGTTTGTCCCCGCTGTTCTGAAACGAGTGATGTGATCCGAAACGGTCATTCCACC
>NZ_JAJNAG010000066.1 GCF_021010575.1 Limnobaculum eriocheiris
GTTGCATCTGAGATACCAGGCCAACAGTATTAAATCGCGGCGGGTAATTTCTTATCTGACATCTCGCCAAAACCTACCAGAGTATGGTGTTGGTTTATTAGCGCTGATTTTGTGGGGATCCCTCAGCACATAAGCGGCTAAAAAGGATGAGTCTTAGCCATAATTTTACTATTAGTATAAAATTATTTATCAATCTCATAACAATACATTTGTGAAAAAATAGAATATGTCCGAAATAAATCCTCTTACTCCGCCACGCAATTAAACGTACATTCTATAAACAGTTAATGAGTAGATTCTATGCGAATAAGATCGGCCGGTAACATCACCGTATCGAAGATAAAAGAAAAAGGCACATCAAGATAATAAACTCCATATCCTCTATTAGCCTGATATACCGAATATTTCACACCAGAATAATACTCGTCATGATATCCCGCTTCAAATCGACTGGCAAAACTACCACAGCCACAAAGAAATGAAGAGAGCATAGCTACTACCATTATCTTCTTCACCATGACTATCCTCTTCCATTCGGTTAAACCTTTAAGCCTTCAGACCATCAACCCCGATAAACTAATTGCAGTCAACCAACTCACCCGTCACCTCCAGTACGCAGAGATTACGTTTATTTTTAATGCGATAACATCCACTATCATCACACCAACGGTCATTGGCATAAGATGACTCATCCACCTGATAACGAGCAGTTGAACGCGCTCCGTCGGAAGAATACATCCGGCGATCGGATCCTGAAACAACGGAGCCCGATCTCATGGATTGCGGACGGATAACATAATCATTACCATGACAGTCACTAAGAGATGCAGTGCGATTACCGGAAGTATCAGTATATTTATCCACACATACCTGATAGCTTTCTGCCTGCGCCATTGGCAAATTAAACATCACCGCAAAAGCGATAACGGCTAACAATGCCTGCATATTATATTTCATGTTAATCATTCCCTTTCTATTGCTGATTCTCTGCTATCGGAGATTGCTACACAGATAACATCCCGTTATCCAACGCATTTATCTTTGATATCAGCTTACCTCTCTCATCTCAAGCAGACTTTCAATTTATTAACAAAAAATGCCAGCTCCCATGATGTATGAGAACTGGCACCCAATATTCATATGCGTTTTAAAATTAAGAACTCGCTAATGCTAACTTAAGTCCGAATGCCAGAAATAGTGTACCAATGCATCCATTAGATAGTTTAGCCAACCCGTAACGTTGGCTAAACACAGAGGCCAATGTAGCGCCGCCAAAAATCAATACGGAAAGATACAACATGCTAAAGGCTTCTAATATGCTCCCAAGAATAAAAAAAGGAATCGCCGTGTTGGGATAGTCAGGGCTAACGAACTGTACAAAGAATGAAACATAAAAAATAATTGTTTTAGGGTTGGTCAAACTTAATAACAGCGCTTTCCTGAAAGTGTGTTCTTTGGTTGCTTTTGGCGTTTCTTCTATCGCATGCCCTTCCCTTTTTATTAACGTCGTATAGAGAATGCGTCCGCCCAGATAGAGTAAATAGGCTGCCCCTGCATATTTAACAATGCTAAAAAATAGTGGCGATGTCCGAACCAGTGAAGCAACGCCAATAAACGCCAGAAAAATTAATGTGGCATCACCGAGGAAAACACCCAAAGAAGCTTTATACCCTTCTTTTACACCATGTTTTGCACTACTGGTCAGAACAAAAATAGAATTAGGTCCGGGAATCAATGTAATGAAAATAACACCGATAACGTAAGTCCAGAGGTTTATTACACCAAAATCTTCAAGCATTTTCGTATTCGCTCCACCACACAGAAAATTCGCCCAGACTAACTTTCAGTTCTGCCTTTATCTAAGTGATAATCATCAACTGCCTTATCGGAGAATATACAGACAAATAAACCAAAATCAAATTCAATGAAGAGAATTTAAACCCAAATAAAAACCAAAAGCCAGTTATCTATATATAAATAAACCATAAAAATAAGAATTAAATACCAATTTAATTTTCATTGCAGATAAAAAAGAATTATTGCTTATTTAAAAAATAAATAGCGATTTATTGGATAGTTATGGAATGTTTTATGAACACCCTGATTTACAATCAATGAGAATTATTATCAATTCTATACAGGCAAAACGAAGAATGTTAATATTTTGTTCTATTGTTGAGTCTCTTACCTGTGAGGTTAAAGCTATGCGTTTTCGTTCTCCCCATTTGTTTACTTCCCTGTTAATTTTATTATTCAGTTTAACCCCATCCTCAGTACTGGCTCATGCCCATCTGAAGCAACAGACGCCCGCAGCAGAAAGTGTCCTGACGACCTCACCAAAAGAAGTTTCGCTAAAATATTCTGAAAGTATCGAAGTAAAATTCAGCAAAATAGAGTTACTCGACTCAAATAACCAAATGATGCCCGTTGATAACTTATTTCTGGATACTACCGATAGTACCCGCTTGATAGCCCCATTAAAAACACCGCTGCCGGCAGGGCAATATACCGTTAACTGGCACGTCGTTTCTGTTGATGGTCATAGAACCAAGGGCAAATATCAATTTATGGTAAAACCAGATTAATGAGTCTGGATACCTTCTATATCCTTTTCAGATTATTGCATTTTGCTGCGGTGATGCTGCTATTTGGTATCGCTGTTTTTGTCAGCTGTTTAAGTCATGGAAAATTTCGTTTATCACTTCAGTACGATCTCCGCAGATTATTAACTTATAGTCTACTGACCGCACTGATAACATCGACAGGCCTACTCCTCATACAGAGTGGCTTAATGGGAGAGGGTTGGTCAGATACGATCAAAGGAGAGATTATTGCAGATGTTCTCTCGACCACATTTGGTCAGGCATGGCGCTGGCAGATTATATTTACATTAATCGCCACCTTTTGTCTTTTTCTTCCCCTTTACTGGCGTTTTAATCTGATTACTCTGCTAGCCTTGCTACTATTAATCTCGCTAGGATTTGTCGGTCATGTCACGTTACATAGCGGAATTCTCGGCTGGTTACACCGAACAAACCACGCACTACACTTAATTAGCGGAGGGTACTGGCTGGGTACTCTTATTCCTCTACTGGTTTGCCTGTGCTATTTGTCCGTTAAGCCGTATCGTTCCGATGCCGTACAGACATTAATTCGGTTTTCCCTCATCGGCCATCTGGCCGTTATACTGGTAATCTTAACCGGTATCATCAATACCATACTTATTTTGCAGCGCTGGCCTACTGACTGGTCATCTGCTTATCTGCAACTGCTCGGCATCAAAGTTATTCTGGTCATGATAATGGTTATGATTGCGCTGTATAACCGTTATGTACTGGTACCCAAAATAAATCAGCAAGGCAGTTCTGCCATACGATATTTCTTATTCTGTACCGGACTGGAGATCGCGCTGGGTATTATTGTACTTTCGTTAGTCAGCTTGTTTGCTACCCTTCCTCCAATCTGAGAGCGGTTATACTAAAATTTCATGGTTCTGTTTGCTGTGTGTATTTCAATATAAGCAGTGAATTCCTGCGCAGAGATCAATTGGGGTGATGAAAGCCATAGTGATACATCACATAAGCCACTGACAAAGAAAAACTGATGATTACCAGAGATAAAAAAATCGGCAAAAATTGAACCGGTTTACCCGCCAGCCGGGAAAAAAAGCGAATCAACATCGCCAATGCGGCAGGAAAGATGATAAACATTAATAAGGGCAGACCGGCCATCTGGAACACCTGTAATAAAAGAGCAACCTTGAGCAGCACTCTTATTATAGTGCAAAATTAATGAGTTGCAGTTCTGGGGTCCTGACCATATCGGTTACTACCCTCTGTTGGTCGAAGCATAAGAGAAGCAACGATAAATACTCCGGCCAAAATCAGGTAACCGAAACACCACCACCCACTCTGACCACAATCATGTAAACGTCTTACGTTATACGACAACGTCGTCAATATCGTTACCATCATCAACACACAAGCTACGGTTTCGGTAACTATCCCGCTATTGCCAAACAGGATACTGGTTACGCTGGCTGCTACAAAAAAGAAAACTAACTGTAACAACAGAAACCAAGCAAAATCACGTCTTCTCGCCCTACCGCTATAGTCAAAAATTTGTTTATATCCATTTAGCCAGGCATTGAATATATCTGACACGTTATTACCCTTGAGTTAATTAGCTTCATTCCTTATCTTCACAACCAGCAATTAATATACGTCAGTTACACAGGAATTGAATATTGCCATTCAGTAAATCATCATCGTTATCAACTTAAAAAAGGCTTATTTAACTCATTGCGATTACTCATTAAGTCAGTAAAGCGCCCCATTTAATCAATCTGGCGGAAGGTAAGATTAATACGACAATCTTCCGTATCCGGATGATGGCCCGCTTTTACCGGCAGAATGCCATGGTAGGCCAAACGTGAAGCCCCACCCCAAACCACCACGTCCCCTTGAGTCAACAAGCATTTTTGTACAGTATCACTACGGGAAAGTCCGCCAAATTGAAATACGGCAGGTAAACCAAACGACATTGAAACAATAGGATAGGTAAAATTCTTTTCATCCTTATCCTGATGTAACGACATCTTTGCCCCAATAGCATAACGATTAATTAAACAAACATTTGGCTGAAAATCAGAAAAGCCACCCTGTTCTGCCGCCGCTACTGCCAGTTGGTAAAGCAATGATGCTATCGGTGGCCATGGTTTACCGGTAAGTGGATCTTCGTCGCTATAACGATATCCCTGACGATCCGTTACCCAGCCATAATCGCCACAGTTAGTCATTGCGACTGACATTCCATAACCGCCGGGCGTGGTCATATGGCGAAACGGTGAACATTTAACAACCGCAGCGACCTGCGCTAATATCGTCCTGGCCTGCGGTAGAACAAAATGACGTAAAATCACTGCTCCGGGTGCCAGATTCTCCCGAACCACCTCAGGTGGCTCAAGATGTTCAAACAGATCAAATGTCATGATTATGGTTACTCAAATTCCTGATGAAACGCTTTAACTTTAACATGTTGAAAAAAATATTTACCCTATATTTGCCGCACAGGAATTTTTGCCGCTACGGTTGGCTCTATGTTTGATACCACAGTTTAACTGGACAGGTTCTCCGAATATCAAATAAACAACGGATAATTTGGGTCAAACACAGAAAAGAAAAAGCCCTGATGGCAATCAGGGCGAAGCGAGCAATTTAACAGTACATCTAATTAAGCCATTCGGTGAGGATGCGCTCAATCGCTATATAAACTAATACATAACGATTACTCAAGTCAATAACAAATTTAAGGTATCCTTAGGCGATACCCACCCAGATTGTTACATCCATACGGTAAACCGGTATCAGCTTTTATGATTGAGGCGATAAAGTTCCCACGTATCGAGCTGTAAACCATCTTTAAAAGAACAGACAGAATAACTACCTTTTGTATTTTGCCTTGGCTGAACTTTACCGCCAACGCTGGTGCAATATGTATCAGCCGGGTTTCCCTGCCCACCAATGGCAGCAACATCCTCTGTTTTTGAACCACTGGAACAACCTTGTATCAGTGCGACAACAAATAGCCCTGATGCAATACATGTCAGGTTTATCATTTTTCTCATCAACAGACTCCTATTCACTGATATCTATCAAGCTGGTAGAACACCAGCCCGGGCTGGCAAGACATTAATAACTATAATTCACATCATCAATTATTGCTGACTGATTATTAGCTTATATAACATCATTGTTAATTTTTTAATCATAACAGTTACCCCCTATGGTGCTCATCTTCGGATGATTTTCTGTTATCAAAATTATTTTTACTTTTTAAACACAGCTCGATAATTCAACGGATGACAGATAGGTTGTGCTAAAAACACCGCAATCAGGCACTATTTTTAGACTTTTTATGCATTAAAACACGGTGATTTTATGGGGAAAGTGAGGAATTTTTAGCATAAAAAAACCCGGGCATTTATCCCAGGCTTTTATTAACAATCTATTAAACGTTAACCCATAAGGTCAATCAACATAACAAACTGTCAGGAATGCTGATTAGCAAGCAACAACGTTAACCGCTGATGGGCCTTTAGCACCATTCTCGATAGAGAAAGATACTTCCTGACCTTCTTCTAAAGTTTTGAAGTTTGTTCCCTGAATAGCAGAATAATGTACGAATACATCTTTGCTGCCGTCTTTAGGAGAGATAAAACCAAAACCTTTATCGCTGTTAAACCATTTTACTAAACCAGTCATTGTATTAGACATCGTGTATTCCTCTAACTCTTATTAAATTACCATAAATTATTTGATGGTCTGTTTGTCAGTTTTACTTATGGGAACTAATTAGAAGGAATTCTTGAAGAAGTGATATCAGAGATAACGCTAAATGGCGAACTGCTTTAAATTACTATACATAAATAGGTCTGTACTACAAACCGACGACTATTAAGCCACACTTATCAGGATTACACAATCATTTATTTTCACTACGCTGATATTTTGTCATTAAAAATTGGCATTGATAAATGAACAACGCGTTAATTAGTGAGAGAAATCCGGTCAAAAAAGCAAAAAAAAAATATTGTATTGAATTTAAACGATAAATTTATAAAAGTTAAATTTTAAAGCTTCATACGCAACCAATAGAAGTCATCTGCTTTTCCTGTTTATTATTTATCACAGAATTAAGATGTGCTTAACAAAATGAATTTATTATCACTATTATTAATTTGGTGTTCGAACGGGTATATGTCATTGTAATCAAAGCGGCATTCATCATGTCACTACTACGATTACAATAATAAAAATTTAGATACCAAGATGATTATCCCTGTCCGCTGACGGGGATGTTTTTTTATTTAATCATGCTTCTCCGGCGTTGTCTTATTATCATCAGCCAAAACTAATACTGAAACGGGCTAACTCAATGTCAGAATAGAGCACTTGAAGCATAATATGATTAGGGAGAACAGCCCTGGCTAACTTTATTCATTTGAAATTATTAACAATTATCTCTTATTAGCATCTCTATCGGTGAAAACAGACAATATTTACACTCAAAAAAGCAATTTTACCATTTAACTATCCTGTTGAAATACAAACACATTTCCACCATACCCCAGATTAAAGTGCCGCCCTTGTACCAATTCACCCTAATACTAAACAATTCAAAATGATTAAATGACACGGCAACCGATGGTATGACAAAATCTACGCAACATCTGACTCACGACAGAAACCAAAAGCGCACAACAAAACCTTGTAACTAATTTGAGGAAAACAGATGAAGAAAATAATACCAGTGATATTGATCCTGTTACTCACAGCCTGTTCTTCATATCAGGGTACAGGCGTCAGTGGCGCTGGAGGAAGTTCCGGCGCCAACATTGGTATTGGTACCGGAATCAGTTTTTAAAGCATAACACCATACTCCCTCTAACTTATTGCACCCATCAAATAGCCTTTAATTTCACGCCAGCAAGATTGCTGGCGTGAAGGTTGGATTATGACTATCCGGATAATTTATTTTTTAGTCCAGGCATCTTCCCATGCCAGACCAACTCCGGGTTCATAATAAGCTGGAGCAACATTACACCATGCCCCATTCGGGAATGGACGGCATTGATATGTTTTTCCTTTGTTGGTTGCAAAATCACCTGGCTTCCAGGTCTTTTTCGCTGTCCAGGCAGGATACTTACCCGTATCTCCGGATGGTGTTGGATCAGGTACCGGCTCAGGTTTAGCCGCTGGCGTTACTGTCAATGTATATTCTGCTGCACTGCTCAGTTTTCCATCAGTCACGGTTAAAGTGAACTGATACTGTTTTCCTTCCGTTAATTCCGGAGCAACAAATGACAGGCTCTGTTTATCTTCACCTGTGATAGTTTGTCCATCAGGTATAATCCATGTGTAAGTCAGTTTATCCCCATCAGGATCGCTGGAGTTAGCACCATTCAATACAACATGCGCGCCACTGGTTACCGGACCAGTAGGTCCACTCAGAACAGCTATAGGTGCCGCATTCGGTGTTGGTTCCGGTTCTGGAGTTGGGGTTGGCTCTGGTGTTGGAGTTGGTTCCGGTGTTGGTGTTGGCTCCGGAGTTGGCGTTGGTTCTGGTGTCGGTGTCGGTGTCGGTTCATCACCACCAACAACCTTCACATTAAAGAAATGTTCCACACACCTTCTGTAATCACCTTCTTTAAAGGCAGTAAATGGTGTCTGATATCCAACCAACTGACAAGCATAGGTGCTACCGTCTGGCGTATCAGGACTCCATCCCCAATCCTGTTCCCAATAAATTGGTAAAGCCCCTGCACCACCCGCATCAAACTGCTTCATATTTTTACATCCAAGCACTTCTGAGCCGGAAATCGGTACTTTCAAATATTTAGTTTGCTGCTGATAGTAAGCAATACGATTTTGGGATTGGGCAATTTCAGTTGGACCACCACATTCCACGCCACCGTTAATAATTTGAATTGTCACACCAAATCCTGGTACCAGCCCATTCTCTTTATCATGGGCATTAGGTTGCCAGGTTCCGTCAATGACGTGCAGCATACTTGGTTTTGGTGGTTGCGGATAAACATAGAAGAAAACCGCACTGGCCAGATTTAACCAGGTATCAGCAACTAATTCCGGTTTATCTAACAATGGGCGAACATCGCCAAACATTGCCTCAGAAAACGGGCCATAGTTGTAGTTATAAGAAAGTTGTTTAGCTCCCCGGCCAAAATAACTTAGGAATTTACCATTCTTATCTTTACCACAGGGCCAGGTTTGTCCTTGCCATACTTCCGGATTACATTCCCCGTTATAACCACCAGGATCCCCTTCTTTCCACCCCATTTCTCGTAACCAAACCAGCCCCTGACGCCATTCCGCTTCTGGCCTCCAGCTTTCATGGCCCCCAGTTTCCTGAGCAAAGTGGGCAAACATGGTTGCCAGTCCCTTACGACAAATAGCATCAGAATCACGGCCATCAGTGTAGGTTCCACACACTGCAGGAAACTTACCAATAGCCTTCAAAAAGTTTTCATAGGTATACTCTGGTGCACGTAGAGGAAACAGATAGTTCCAGTCTTCCGGAGAGATAATCTTCTCTACCCGCTTTACGTTCTCCGGGTTAGAAGAACGCCCCGCTGCAATTTGTTCCACAACATCATTACTGGCAGTACGTATAGACTCTTTCACTTTCTGCATTAATGGATCTTTGGTCAGTTCCTTCTCTTTTTTATCCAAATCGCTGGCATTGATCGTATACGGTGCGGCAGTACTACTGACCTGAAGTACTGCATGTGCGGAGAACGTACTGAATACTATTGCAGCAGCAAGTCCTCCTATCATTTTTATTTTTTTTAAAATGCATAGTGTTACCCCTTACCTTAATAAATAAACATACAGAGCAGTTGATTACCCAACATCAAGTAACACTATTAATTTAGTCTATTTAATTAATAATTATTTTTTAACAAATGAGATTTCATTATTCAAAAAGCCCCACTTTTATATATACCTTTTATGAAACAAAAACATGTGAAATTAAACATTCAAAAAATCATAATAAATTTTTTGAATGAACTAACAAAATAACAAATTCAGTGAAAGTATGTTACACAATATTTTTCTTTCCCTAGCCTTATAGTTAAGAGCTATTTACCAAAGTACAAAACAAAACCAATAAAAACAATAAGTAAAAATTAATTTAAAAAACAACCTTAATAAAGTAACTTTATAATTTTATATTTATTTGATTATTTAATGTATTAGTTGGTTTATACCAACCTTATCTCACCCTCCTGAATAGCTCTCTTTTCAAATGACAGATAAAACATTGCATTGCCTGTTTTTTATTATTAATGAAATTTTGACTGTCACTGCCATTATATTTAATGCAATAAATTAACTCTATGATACTCATATTAAAATTTAGTACTATTTTCATTGATGATGAATGTCTGGTCACAACCTTCCTGAAAATATGACTTTTACTTATTAAAAGATCGATTTTAAAACTGATTGCCTTGCTTCACCCGCTATTCCACTGCGTACCTTCAGACGCTGCAATATAATGAAAAGTATGAAAATTGGTTAAGTTATATTCAGTGTGGCGATGAAAACACCATTCCACCCCAATTAACGCGCAAAAGCCATTGACTGAACCCACAAGAGCCGTATAATTCGACCCCACTGGAACACCTGAGGGTGTTTTAGCTGTAGTTATCTCTTACGCTCCCATAGCTCAGCTGGATAGAGCAACGGCCTTCTAAGCCGTAGGTCGAAGGTTCGAATCCTTCTGGGGGCGCCACTTCAATATCTACCCATATCAACTAAAGTCACTTTTCCCATTTAAAAACTGATAGTTGGACGGATTTTCACTCCCTGATACTAACCCTATATCAATCACCATCAACAACATAATGTTGGTATAAGTGGTGGTATAATCTCGTTCAATCAAGTCTGTACCAACAGAGGTGCATCATGGCGTTGACCGATATAAAAGTCAGAACAGCTAAGCCTTGCAGCAAAGCTTATAAACTCACTGATGGCGAGGGTATGCACCTGCTTGTGCATACCAACGGCTCCAAATACTGGCGGCTACAGTACCGATTCGGAAGCAAACAAAAACTACTGGCCTTAGGCGTCTATCCTGAAATATCTTTGGCTGATGCTCGCACTCGGCGGGATGAAGCTTACTGAACCTCAGTATCGTGATTTTTCTGGCACCACAGGGGATCCAAGAGGTGATGCCTATAACGCTCGGGAAAAAGCTCGGTTATTAAGTGAAGGCTGGGAAGAGATTGCCTTACCTCCAACGGATAAAGTGACCAGTCTGGGCCCGAAGACCAGACTGGTTCTTACACCAGAAAAAGCCGCTGAGTTTGGCTTTAAAAAAGAGTGGGAAAAACTGCAGAAGAGACTTTCCACAGATAAACTTG
>NZ_JAJNAG010000067.1 GCF_021010575.1 Limnobaculum eriocheiris
GCGCCCCGTTGGGGCGCTTTTTGCGTTCTGAGGGGAATGTTTTTTGATTCTTTAAATTGGCGGTTGTGGGTATTCCGGCCGTAATAACTCAGTACCTATATGAACTGAGGTGTACGGCCGGAAGGGCGTTTGTACTCAGCACCGGAGTGCGGTGGCTTCTCTCTCCGATTGGCTTTGTTGAAAACTAAAATTAACGCCAGAAGTGTTTTCTGGCCGTCTCCACTCAGCTTGGTTTCCTGACTATGAAAAACTATACTGGTTAAAACGTCATCAAGGAAGTTAGTGTGTTAAACGTACTTCATTCCAGACAAAAATATCCCTAAGTTTCTAAACTCATTTATCCGTTACAAGTTTGCTCAATTCAAGCAACTCAATAAGTTTATTGTTCAACAACTGTTCAATTCACCTCTAAAATAAGCATTTTAGCCTAAAATAAAATCACAATTACAGCTGAAAACCCCATAAAAACCTGAAATAATTAGCACACCAATCCACGCATTAAATAAAATAAGAAGTATCATGCTTTTTTATCTGTATATCATCGGTATTACCGCAGAATCAATGACTGGAGCGCTCGCTGCGGGTAGAAGCAAAATGGATATTTTTGGCGTTATCATTATCTCTGCCGTCACTGCCATCGGCGGTGGAACCGTGCGGGATATCATTTTAGGTCACTATCCTTTAGGTTGGGTGGCCCATCCGGAATATGTATTGATTGTTGCAACCGCCTCGGTGATGACCGTAGCAACATCACGCATCATGATCTATTTACGAAAATTCTTTCTGGTGTTAGATGCCGTAGGTCTGGTGGTGTTCTCTATCATCGGGGCACAGGTTGCGATGAGTATGAATCTGCCCGTTCTGATAGCAGGAATCGCGGGGTTAATTACCGGGGTATTTGGCGGTGTACTGCGAGATCTCTTCTGTAATCGTATCCCACTGGTATTTCAAAAAGAGCTATATGCCAGCGTCTCTTTTGCTTCAGCGATGTTGTATATCGGGCTGAGCCATCTGAATATCATGGCGGATATCGCGGTCATCGCTACACTGATTTTTGGTTTTATCTTCAGAATGTTGGCCATCTTTTTCAAGATTGGTTTACCGGTTTTCAGCTATCAAATTGATGACTAACGCTGGTATCAATGAATACCGTTTTTTAATAAGCGGTATTCATTCACTTAGCACACGCCAACAGAGTCGCGCTCCACTAATTCAGGCGTCAGTTCAAGGGTACGTGGTTCGGTGATCTGTTTTTCTAAGCGTTGCATTAACGTATCGATGGCCAGCTTCCCCAATGCATCGGTTGGCTGATGAATGGTAGTCAGTGGCGGTGACATAAATTTTGCCAGTTCAATATCATCGTAGCCAATAACCGCAATATCCTGTCCTACCTTTAATCCGGCCTGATTTATCGCCAGATAGACGCCAACCGCCATAGCATCATTACAGGTGAAGATGGCCTCCGGAGGCTCCGGCAGCATTAATAATTGCTGCATTGCCTCAAGACCACCGGAAAACTCAAAGTTACTAAAAATCTGACAGGCTTCTGGCGCAGTTAATCCTGCATTTTCCATGGCCTGCTGGTAACCCTGTAAACGGCGACGAGCCTGAGTGTTATCCTGCGGTCCGGTAATACAGGCAATTCGATGATAACCTCGGGAGATAAGATACTCTGTCGCCAGTTTGCCACCGATTAACGAGTTATCCTGAATGGTATCGCAGACTCCGTTAAACGGCGCCCAATCCATCATCACTACCGGTAAATTAGGATAATAACGAAAGAGCACTTCAGAAATGGGGTTACGGTCATTGCACATTAAAATCAGCCCATCAACCCGACGCTGTAACAAGGTTTCCAGGCTACTTCCCATTCGTTCGGTATTGCCTTCGGTGTTACACAGAATCAGACTGTAACCGCGCTCATAGCAGCTCTCTTCAACACCCCTGACTACCTCAGCATAAAACGGGTTATTACTGGAGGTCAGAAGCATACCGATAGTGCGCGTCTCTTTGGCTTTTAGGCTACGGGCTACCGCCGAAGGCGAGTAATTAAGTTCAGCAACGGCAGAAAGAATCTTATCCCTGACGGGTTGGCTCACAAAGCGATTATTGTTAATCACATGAGACACCGTTGATGTGGAAACGCCCGCCAGACGAGCTACATCTTTCATCGTTGCCAAAATACTACCCCTGTCTGGTTGCTAAAAAAGCATCGATCTCTTTACGCCACGGCACGGAAGGCTGTGCTCCCCGACGCGTTACCGCGATAGCCGCAGCTGCATGACCAAACTTAACTGCCTGATACAATTCCTGACCTTCAAGCATTGCCGTAATCAAAGCGCCGTTAAACGTATCGCCCGCAGCAATGGTATCAACAGGTTCAACCTTATAGCCTTCAATCAGGCTACCAATGCCATCAATACTTACCCAGGCGCCACGGCTGCCCAAGGTAATAATCACCTTACGAATACCTTTCGCATGTAATAATCCGGCGGCGTTGTTGGCATCGTCACTGTTAACAATGGTGATACCCGTTAACTGTTCCGCTTCCGTTTCATTAGGCGTAATAATATCGATATTAGCCAACAGCTCATCCGATAGTTCACGGGCCGGAGCAGGATTAAGGGCAACCAGCGTGTCGTTCTGCTTCGCCAGTTTGGCGGCTGCCAGAATGGTTTCCAGCGGTGTTTCCAGTTGCATTAGCAGCACATCAGCATCAATAACTTGCTGACGGTATTTATTCAGATAATCGGGGGTAACCGCTGCGTTAGCGCCTGCATCAATAGCAATGACGTTTTCGCCTTTGCCGTTAACAAAAATCATGGCAACACCGGTATTAGTACCGTTGATGCTCTCAATGGGTTGGATATCAATATTATCCAGCTTCAACTGTCTGCACACTTGCTTGCCGATATCATCATCGCCTACACAAGCAATAAAGGTGATATTGGCACCGCTGCGGCCTGCGGCCACGGCCTGGTTAGCGCCTTTGCCACCAAATGAAATTCGGTAGTCTTTGCCGGTAATCGTTTCACCCGGGCGGGGAAATTCATTCACATTAAGAATGTGGTCTGCATTAATACTTCCCAGCACCACCAGTTTATTCGCTGACATCGTCGCCCCCTTGGGAAAGATCACGCGGTAAAATCGTATTTACCGCGTGTACAACATACTGATAACGTTATGCCTGCCTACAGGCTTATTCGGTGATCAGTTTTAATGCCACAGGATTGCTTGCTTCGACCTTCTCGCCTTTCAGGATCTTGTCAGCAACTTCAACGCCCATGCTACCAATCAACTCTGGCTGTTGAGCAATGGTTGCGCCCATACGGCCGCTTTTCACTGCTTTAATGCCATCGTTAGTACCATCGAAGCCAACAATCAGTACATCTTTCTTACCGGCGGTTTGCAGTGCACGCATTGCACCCAGTGCCATTTCATCGTTCTGAGCAAACACCGCCTGAACATCAGCATGTGCGGTCAGCAGGTTTTGCATAACGTTCAAACCTTTAGTACGGTCGAAGTCTGCTGGCTGACTGGCTAACAGCTTAAATGGATGGTCAGTCATGGATTGCTTAAAGCCTTCACCACGTTCACGCGCAGCAGACGTTCCGGTGATACCTTCTAACTGGATGACTTTGGCATCATTACCTAATTTCTTGGCGATGAACTCACCGGCCATTTTACCACCGGCGACGTTATCAGAAGCCACATGGCTGGCAACTTCACCCTTATTCGCAGCGCGATCCAGAGTTACCACCGGGATCTTAGCTTTGTTAGCCATCATTACTGCGTTACCCACAGCATCAGAATCCGTTGGGTTGATCAGCAGCAGTTTGGTGCCGCGAACGGTGAGGTCCTGCACATTACCTAACTCTTTAGCCGGGTTATTCTGTGAGTCCAGTACGATCAGGTTATAACCCAATTCGTCGGCTTTCTTCTGAGCACCATCCTTCATAGAGACGAAGAATGGGTTATTAAGCGTAGAGACTACCAGCGCAATGTTATCCTTCGCCATCGCACCAGCACTGACAGAAAGGGTTAACGCGGTAGCAGAAACTAACATAGCCAGCTTTTTCATATTCATCTTCATTATTCCTGTATAAAAAGGTTATTTACTGCTTCTGTTTTCTACTAATACCGCCAGTAAAATGACGGCGCCTTTCACTATCATTTGGAAGTAAGCAGATACGCCTAACAAGTTGAGCGCATTGCTCAGGAATCCCAGAATCAGAGCACCAATTAATGTACCGGTGATCCGCCCTTTTCCTCCCGCCAGACTGGTTCCCCCCAACACAACCGCGGCAATGGCATCTAATTCATAGCCAAGACCTGCCGTTGGTTGCGCTGAGGATAAACGTCCGACTTCAATAATGCCTGCCAGCGCGGTTAACATACCGCACAGTGCATACACTATAATTTTAACCCGATCAACGCTGATACCTGACAAACGCGTTGCCGACTCATTACCACCCAGCGCGTAAATATAACGCCCCAGACGAGTATGATTCAGTAAGTACCAGGCGCCAACAAATACGATAACCATAATCCAAATCGGTGCCGGAATGCCTAACGGACGACCTACGCCAAACCATTCAAAAGCTTCAGCCGAATCGGTAAAGCCCAGGTTTATTGGACTACCTTCCGAGTAGACCAGCGTTGCGCCACGCAGCATTAACATCATCACCAGCGTGGCAATAAACGCCTGCACTTTGCCCTTGGCTACAATTACACCGGTAATGGTACCAATACCGGCACCCAGCACCAGCGCGCCAGCCAGAGCAACAAAAACGTTTAGCTCAAGACCAACCAGCGAGGCAGCAACGGCACCGGTTAACGCCAGTATCGAACCCACCGACAGGTCAATACCGGAGGTTAAGATCACCAGCGTCATACCCACGGCAATAATGGCGTTTACCGAAGTCTGTTGCAGAATATTGAACAGGTTATCGATAGTAAAGAAGTTAGGGCTAAGAAACGAAACTACAATGATCAAAACGATCAAAGCAATCAGCGATTTCTGTTCAAGCAACCACTCCTTATTGAAGCGACTGGTTGAAGGTGTTTTTGAGGTATTCACTGTGTCTTACTCCTGCGTAACACCGTACTGTTTGCCGACCGCCGCCGCCATCAGTACTTCTTGTGTTGCCTGTTCAATAGGGAATTCGCCGCTGATACGGCCTTCATGCATAACCAGAATACGGTCGCTCATGCCAATAACTTCCGGCATCTCAGAGGAGATTAAGATGATGCTTAACCCTTCTCGTTTAAACTGGTTAATAAGTTGATAGATCTCTTTCTTCGCACCAACATCCACACCGCGCGTTGGCTCATCCAGAATCAGAACGTTTGGACGAGTCATCAGGCCGCGGGCAATAGCAATTTTTTGTTGATTACCGCCGGACAGGAGACCAATGGTCTGCATCATCGATGGCGTTTTAATATTGAATAACTTAATAAAATCACTAACGGCCTGCTGCTCTTCTGCATGCTTAAGGGAGCCCCACTGCTTACTGAAGTAGCGTAATGCGGTAAGGGACATGTTCTCTTTAACTGACATGCCCAGCACCAGACCATCGCCTTTACGGTCTTCTGAAATATAGACGATGCCATTTTTCAGGCCATCCTGTGGGCTATGAATTTTTATTGCATGACCATCAAGAACTACGCTGCCAGAGGTATGAGGCAGCGCGCCGTAAATCATTTTCATTAATTCAGTACGACCGGCACCCATCAGACCGGAAACCCCCAGAATTTCGCTGCGATAAAGATCGAAGCTAACATCATGGACGCCTTTACCAGAAAGGTTTTTCACCTGTAACCGCAAACTACCGCGTGGCTGATCCAGACGAGGGTAGAGATCCTCAAGTCGACGACCCACCATCATTTCAATCAGTCTGTCTTCATCTAAATCCGCTACCGGACGTTCGCCAATGAAAGCACCATCGCGCAGCACCGTCACATCATCGCAAATCTCAAAGATCTCTTTCAGACGGTGGGAAATATAAACGATACCGCAACCCTGAGCCCGCAGCTCATTAATCACATTAAACAGTGAGGCAGTTTCGGTATCCGTTAGCGCATCCGTTGGTTCGTCCATGATGATAACTTTGGACTCAAAGCTCAGTACTTTGGCGATTTCTACCATTTGCTGATCGCCAATAGACAGTTCACTCACCAGACGACGACTGCTGTAACCTACATTTAGCCGACGCAACAGGCGGTCAGCTTCCGCATAGGTTTTCTCCCAGTCAATACGGCCAATAGCGTTAACAAATTCCCGACCAAGAAAGATATTTTCAGCAATGCTCAACTGAGGGATCAGGTTTAGTTCCTGATGGATAATACCAATTCCCGCTTCCTGTGAGGCTTTAGGGCCACTGAAGGCCACCTCTTTACCCAGATATTCGATAGTTCCGGCATCTTTGGTGTAAATCCCGGTCAGTACCTTCATCAGGGTTGATTTACCAGCACCGTTTTCTCCCAGCAGTGCCATCACTTTGCCGGGATAAACGCTAAGGCTGGCACCAGATAACGCCTTCACACCCGGGAAGGATTTATCGATACCGTTAAGTTTAAGCAGAGGTTGCATAGGAGTACCTCAGAACACAACGCCGGAGCACAGAATAATATTGGCGTAAGGGGAACATTCCCCCGTACGTACTATGGCTCGGCTGTGATGGGATAAAGCCTTAAACTGTTCATGGGAGACATACTCCAGCGCAATAACATTGCCCTGATGCTGTTCCAGCTGTTTAAGACGGGTCAGCAACGCTTGATGAATATGCTGGTTTTTTTCTTTGATTTCATTGGCAATAATCGCTTTTTCAACCTGCATCTCATCCGTTACGGTATCAAATACCTGTAAGAATGAAGGCACGCCAAGTGTCAGTGCTAAATCAATACGCTCAACGGATGCAGGAATGGGTAAACCCGCATCGCCGATAGTCAGCGTATCGGTGTGCCCTAACTGCGAAATCACGGAAGAGAGCATGGAGTTAAGCAGCTTACCTTTTTTCATTTATCCCACCTTGTGTTGAACTGATTTGGCGGTTTTACCGTCATCGAAACGTTTCGTTATTATCGGGAGTATTAGAAAAATCGTCGGGGAAAGCAAAAGGATTTTGGAAAAATTGTGACCTTTATCGAAACGTTTCGATTTATAGCCAATGCCCACCGCAGCTGAAACGGTTAAGTCTGAATTGAGCTATTTCACCCCAAAGTCAGATTTACCAGAAGTATAGTTGGATAATTTATGTTCAGGGCTGAAAAAAGAGTGGCTGGAGTTATCACATTGTTTATCACACTAAAGATTCGAAAAAAAAGTACTATCCAATCCGGTGAATAAATCCATAGCCCCATACCGGGTGCCATCTTGTCCAGGTATCATCCAGTTCGCCAGATTACCTTTCTGATCGACTTCCAGTCCTCCCTGAATACAGGCATCCACGTGACCACCACGGATCAGAGCAAAAGAAAAGGCGCTGTCGAATGTTGAGCCTCCGGAAATAATTCCACATGGTTAACTACCCGCATTAGCCAAATCAGGGTCGGGATTAACTTCATCTGCCGGGCTGATACCTAAAAAGCCATTTTCCGATTGCAGAACAATATCCACATCGTCAGGCACACCAGCATAGGCAGGTCGATGCCCAGGTTCACGATATCACCGTCGCCGATGAAGCCAGTATTCAGTGGGGGTTTGATTTTATGGTCGGTGTGATGTGTAACACTTTTTCGGAAGTCGATCGTATTGGGGGGCTGTCGCAACAGCTCTGTTCAGAGGAGGATAAAGAACAGGCCTGTGAATACTTACTCTCATTTATTGTTGCAGGTTTGGAGCGTTTAGTCGCCAATAATAAACAGAATCTCAGCCATAGCCTGTCGGTGCTTAACTCCCTCAATCCTCTTGATAATACGCCCGAAAAATAAACCCACCCAATATCGTTTTGACATCAAGTGGGTTAATACTACTTACGAACTAAACTTCAGGCCAATGATACCGCCGATAATCAGACACAGGCTGATTATTCTCATCACACTGGCTGACTCTCCCAGTAAGACAATTCCCGTTATTGCCGCACCAACGGCACCAATACCTGTCCAGACGGCATAAGCCGTTCCCACTGGCAAAGTTTTCATGGCATTTGCCAACAAGAAAACGCTGGCGGCCATTGCCACAGCGGTAATAATACTGGGGGTTAAACGGGTAAACCCGTGACTATATTTCAAACCGATTGCCCATACCACTTCCAGCAAACCGGCAATAAACAGAATAATCCAGGCCATAATAGGTACTCCCCTGATACTTTGGGGTCGTCCCCTGAAATGATGACGCGTGGTCGGGTCGTCCCAACCAGCCAAGAAACCAATGCGACCAATCTTATTTCCATAAATCCTGAAATAAAACCGTCAGGCTTCGCAATTATACCATGATTTTATTTCTGAACATGAAGAACACCGCACCCAGCAAGCATAAGCCAGCCCAAATATAGTCGGTACGGAACGGTTCTTTAAGTATGTACATGGAAAAAGGAATAAACACCGTCAGACTGATCGCTTCCTGAATAATCTTTAGCTGACCTGCACTGGCAACTTCATAGCCAATACGGTTAGCCGGCACCTGTAGCAGATATTCAAACAGTGCAATGCCCCAACTGACTAATGCAGCAATCACCCAGGTTTTACTATGAAAATATTTCAGATGCCCATACCAGGCAAAGGTCATGAACACGTTGCTTAGCGTCAACATGCAAACAGTGATAATCAATGATGACATGGCGGCTTACCCTGATGACAGAATAACCTGAGAAATTAACTTCAGCTGGCCCCTCGTTCAATTGCACTACCAACATGACGGATATCTTCTCCGAAACCACGGATGGTGTTACAACCACTGAGCGCTGAAACCACAACCAGTGATAAAAAGATAGCACTAACAGCTTTAAACATGCCAAACCCCTTTATCGTCAGAATTGTTTTGTCTTGCTAAAACAGATAAGGCCGTAAAACGGCCTTATGCTGGCGATTAAGAAAATTACTTAACGCGAGATACGTATTCGCCAGAGCGAGTGTCAACTTTAATCACTTCGCCTAACTGAACAAATAATGGAACTTTAACTACCGCGCCGGTAGATAGCGTTGCCGGTTTGCCACCGGTACCCGCAGTGTCACCTTTCAGACCTGGGTCAGTATCAACGATTTCCAGTTCAACGAAGTTAGGTGGCGTTACCGCGATTGGTGAACCATTCCACAGGGTCAGAATACATTCAGCCTGTTCAACCAACCATTTAGCGCTGTCACCAACGGCTTTTGCATCCGCAGCTAACTGCTCAAAGGTCTCATTGTTCATAAAGTGCCAGAAATCACCATCGTTATATAAATAAGTCAGGTTCATATCCATCACGTCAGCACCTTCTGCACTATCGGTAGATTTGAAGGTTTTTTCTAATAACTTACCAGAAATCAGTTTACGCAGACGAACGCGAGCAAAGGCCTGACCTTTACCTGGTTTCACAAATTCACTTTCAATAACGGCACAAGGTTCGCCGTCTAGCATGATTTTAAGACCCGGACGGAAATCGTTGCTAGAATAAGTCGCCATGATGGTCCTCTTTCTTGATTAATTAGGTAGCTCAGCTAAAAATGGCGCACATTGTAACCTATAACACCGCAACTAGAGAAGGATGGTTGCAACAGTTATCGGATGTTATTACCGATCCTGAAGAATTATTACGTTTTTTATCTCTTGAGAATCACCCTGAACTACGTGCCGGTATAGAGGCGCGTCGTCTGTTTGCCTTGCGTGTTCCCCGGGCATTTGCTGCCAGAATGAAAAAAGGCGATGCCAGCGATCCTTTATTACGCCAGATCATTACGCTGCAAGATGAGTTTTTTGAAGCACCAGATTACAGTGTAGATCCTTTAGAAGAACAAAGCGCAGCCGTCCCTGGTTTATTACATAAATATCATAATCGGGCTCTGCTGTTGGTTAAGGGTGGCTGTGCTGTTAACTGCCGATACTGTTTCCGTCGCCATTTTCCCTATCATGATAATCCGGGTAATAAAGAAAGCTGGAGAAATGCGTTGGATTATCTTCGCCAACATACTGAGCTGGACGAACTGATTTTTTCCGGTGGAGACCCCTTAATGGCCAAAGACCATGAACTGGACTGGCTAATAACAGAAGTGGAAAAAATCCCTCATCTACAACGCTTACGTATTCATTCTCGCTTACCTATTGTCATTCCGGACAGAATAACCGATGAGCTATGCCAGCGTTTTTCCCGTTCGCGTCTGCAAATCATTTTAGTTACCCATATTAATCATGAAAATGAGATTGATGCTGAGGTAAAAAACAGCATGCAAAAATTAAAAAACATTGGAGTAACCTTATTAAATCAAAGCGTATTATTGAAAGGCGTCAACGACAATTGCAATACATTGGTTAATCTAAGTAATGCATTATTTAATGCAGGAATATTACCTTATTATCTCCATGTTTTAGACAGAGTTCAGGGAGCCGCACATTTTATGGTAGATGATAATCAGGCCCGACATATTATGCGAAAAATGTTGGAAACAACATCCGGTTATTTAGTTCCTAAACTGACGCGTGAAATTGGTGGGCAACCCAGTAAAACCCCAGTAGACTTGAATATAATCAATTGATAAACAACCATAAAAATGATTATTGTCATTTGAAGGAATGTTCAATAGTAAATGGATTTTTTCGGTCGTGACGCATATTTAGTGTTGTGGTATTCTTCGCCCTTTGGATGATTGATGGCAAAGATTGATGTAGTTTGTCCCCGCTGTTCTGAAACGAGTGATGTGATCCGAAACGGTCATTCC
>NZ_JAJNAG010000068.1 GCF_021010575.1 Limnobaculum eriocheiris
AAACTTCTGACATACTTGGTAAACAGGCATAGAGGTGATCTCATTGAATTGATAGCACAATCAGTAGATCACAAAACTCTATGCCTGTCTTTTTTTACCTGCTCATTACTGGGGATTCCTCAGCGCTGAAGCGGGTATGTAGCCTTATTCAGGCAGAAGAATCCTGAATATCAGATACAAAAAAACCACCTTTCAGGTGGTTTAGTCAACGTTAAGTACTCATTATCATCAATATCAAATGGTGCCCGGGGCGAGACTTGAACTCGCACGGCGTTGCCGCCGAGGGATTTTAAATCCCTTGTGTCTACCGATTCCACCACCCGGGCATACTTGATATTGGAGGCGCGTCCCGGAGTCGAACCGAGGTAGGCGGATTTGCAATCCGCAGCATGGCCACTCTGCCAACGCGCCATAATATTCATATCGAATATTAATTTGGAGCGGGAAACGAGACTCGAACTCGCGACCCCGACCTTGGCAAGGTCGTGCTCTACCAACTGAGCTATTCCCGCGCCTGAAACATTATATCAGAACTTGCTGATTTAACTGCTTATCCCAATTAAGACCGCTGCCGTAATTGGATGCTGTGCATTCTACTTACCTGACGAGGTGAGTCAATAGAATTATTACAACATTTGGTTCGTTTGCTGCTTTTTCCGGCGTATCGGCTATGGTTCCAGCAAGTCAGCCTTGGAGGCCTTCAAATATTGGAACATCGACCAGAACGTTAGGATTGTGGCGATATACAACAAAATAAAACCAAAAATCTCAACGATATGGTTAGGTCTCCACAGCAATATGACTAATGCCAACATTTGCGCGGAAGTTTTCACTTTGCCCACCCATGAAACAGCAACACTACTGCGCTTACCAATTTCTGCCATCCACTCTCTCAGAGCAGAAATAATGATTTCACGCGCTATCATCGTAGCTGCTGGTAGAGATATCCACCAAACGTGATAGTACTCAGAAACTAACACCAGTGCCGTCGCAACCATCACTTTATCAGCGACCGGATCGAGAAAGGCACCAAAGCGTGTAGTTTGCTTCCAGCGTCGAGCTAAGAATCCATCAAACCAGTCGGTTACCGCAGCGACCACAAAAATGATGGCACATACCATTGGAGCCCATTGATATTGCGCCGGTAAATAAAACGCCACAACAAAGAATGGGATCAAAATGATGCGAAAAAGTGTAAGCAGAGTCGGTATATTAAATTGCATAGTGCTATGGTGCTCTATTGCTGTTCAGTATAAAAGGAAGGCGTATGCCTATGTTGCTACATACTCTTCAGGGTTTCAATGCATTGTGTATCTTTTCTGCTAAAGATTGCGATATCCCCGGTATTTTTGCAATCTCTTCTACGGTGGCGTTCAATAATGGTTGTAAGCCTCCCATATATTTTAGCAAGGCCTGACGACGTTTAGGCCCAACACCTTCAATATGTTCCAGCGCGCTGGTATTTCTGACTTTTGCCCGCCGCTGACGATGTCCGGATATCGCATGATCGTGAGAATCGTCACGAATATGTTGAATCACATGCAACGCAGGTGAATCTGGCGGTAGAGAGAATCCTTCCCCTTCGGCGGCTAAAAATAACGTTTCCAGCCCGGCTTTGCGGTCGCTACCCTTGGCTATGCCCACTAGCAGTGACCGGGTTTTATCCCACTCAACGTCCAACTGTGCAAAAACATCGATAGCCTGGCCTAATTGCCCCTTTCCACCATCAATAAAAATGACATCCGGAATTTTCTCATCCGTCAGCGCTTTTCCATATCGCCGCTTTAATACTTGCGACATGGCCGCATAATCATCCCCCGGTGTGATACCGGTGATATTGTAACGTCGATACTCAGAACGCAGTGGACCATTGCTATCAAATACCACACAGGAAGCGACAGTTTCTTCCCCCATAGTATGGCTGATATCAAAACATTCCATCCGATTAATTTTGCTGAGTTTCAGCACTTCTGCTAATGATGCCAGACGCTGATGGATAGTTGACTGTTGTGATAACTTAGTTTTAAGGGCAATTTGCGCATTGGTTCTTGCCAGTTTCAGATAACGGGCACGATCCCCTCTGGGATTACTTTGTATTTGAATTTTTCGTCCGGCAACTTCGGATAATGTCTCTTCCAGGGCATTTCTGTCCGGCAAAGAGAAATCCAGCAAAATCTCTCCGGGTAGGGATCTGGACTGACTTCCCTGTAAATAGAACTGACCAACGAAAGTCTGAACCACTTCATCCAGATCGGTTCCTTTCGGAATTTTAGGGTAATAGCTACGACTGCCAAGCACCTTACCCTGTCGTAAAAACAGTACGTGCATACAAGCCAGCCCGGCCTCATAAGAGACTCCGATGACATCCAAATCATCACTATCACCAGAAACAAACTGCTTTTCAGTTACCCGTCGGATGGCCTGAATTTGATCGCGAATGCGGGCCGCCTCTTCAAAATTGAGCGACAGACTGGCCTGCTCCATATTGGCTATCAGTTGATTCAGTACCTGTTGATCTTTGCCTTCCAAAAATAATCGAACGTAATTTACCTGTTTTTGATACTCATCATCACTGACCAGCCCTGTAACACATGGCCCCAGGCAGCGGCCAATTTGATATTGCAGGCAGGGACGCGAGCGATTGCGATAAACGCTATCCTCACATTGACGAACAGGAAAAAGTTTTTGCAGTAATGCTAATGTTTCACGCACAGCACCTGAGTTTGGAAATGGCCCAAAGTACTCCCCTTTGGCGTGCCTGGCTCCCCGGTGCATTTTCAATCGAGGGTGTTTATCTGAACTCAAAAAAATTAACGGGTAAGACTTATCATCACGCAATAAGACGTTATATCGGGGCTGATATAACTTTATATAGTTATGTTCAAGCAGTAACGCTTCTGTTTCGGTATGGGTAACCGTCACATCGATATTAGCGATACTTTTAACCAACGCCTCTGTTTTTCGACTACTTACGTTTTGGCGAAAATAGCTGGATAAACGCTTTTTAAGATCTTTTGCCTTCCCTACATAAATAACAACGCCAGAAGTATCGTACATACGATAAACCCCTGGCTCATTAGTTACATATTTTAAAAATGCTTTGCTATCAAAACTGTCAGTCACTATTTAACAATTTCTCTGATGTCACAATTCCATGGCGAATAGCAAGATGTGTTAACTCAACATCACCACTAATATTCAGCTTGCTAAACATTCTGTAACGATAGCTATTGACCGTTTTAGGACTGAGATTGAGCGTTTCCGCGATCTCATTAACTTTTAGCCCTTTCGTGATCATTAACATAATCTGCAACTCGCGTTCAGACAAACTGGATAATGGTGTATCCGCCTCCGGCTCCAGCTGACTCAAAGCCATTTGGCGGGCAATATCAGCACCGATATAGCGCTGCCCGGAAGCAATAGCACGAATAGCGTTAATCACTTCCTGAGGTGCCGCACCTTTACTTAAATAGCCGGAAGCCCCTGCCTGCATAACTTTTGCTGGTAGCGGGTTTTCCGTATGAATTGTCAGCATAATGACTTTGATGTCAGGTGAATAGCGCAAAATCTTACGCGTAGCCTCCAGGCCACCAATGCCCGGCATGTTCATATCCATTAAGACAATATCGACATTATTGGAACGACACCACTTTACGGCATCCTCGCCGGTCTGTGCCTCACCAACAACTTTTATTCCTTTGACATCTTCCAGAATGCGTCGGATCCCTGCGCGCACCAATTCGTGGTCATCAACAAGAAGAACGCTAATCAACAGAAAGTCTCCAAACAAGAAAGGTAAAGTGATACTTTTTAATCGCTAAGCAATGATTCATTAAAAACACTCAACCGATTGATAGTACAGGATGAAACACTATTTCAAAATCAAAATATATTCAACCTGCAAACAAATCCATCTTTCAAAGGTAGCTAAGGTTTACATATCCTCACGTCAAACTCAACGAAAAGATTTACTACCACACCGTCATTTTTATGATTATATCAATAATATAGCTGTTCGTCTGTAATGGCGAATTCACGGACTAAAGATGGTCATAACGCTTATATAATGGAATAAAAAGACAACATAAATAATGTCCTGATTATAATTCATTCAAAAATACATCAAAGAGTGACAAAATTAATCGACTTAATCGCTCCATTATTTTTTACTATAACCTTCAACTCAAAACCGTTGTGTGACCGATTTGTTCAAACAGGAAGCAACATTGATTAATAGCCATTTTTTGTATCTGCTTATCATGGCAACTTCATCGTCAGTTTGCACGTCACTATGAAACCATATCTGATATGATTTTCCCTCTCGTCACAATAAACAGCTTTTATTATCAGGAGGTCATGATGACAGTATTACTTCAGGTAGATTTCAGTATGCCCGCAGAGATGTTAGGTGAGAATTTATCCAAAAGCGCAGTTCCTCTGGCTGAAAGTATAAATAATGAACCTGGTTTCATTTCAAAAATCTGGACTGAAAACCTGCAAACTGAAGAAGCTGGTGGTATCTATTTCTTCACCGATCGTGAGTCAGCTGAACGTTATTGGAAGATGCATCAAAAACGCATTGCTTCTTTTGGTATTAAAAGCGCAAATTGCAAAATTTTTGATATAAACCTCCCGCTGACTAAAATTACCCACGGTCAAATCGACTAGTTATCATATGTGACATAAGTCCCTACCCAATGAGCTTATGTCACATATGTCCTGCTCAGGCAGCAACAACGATAGATGACGGGTTCATTTTCATCATATTCATTACCGTATTTCCCCTGGCAAGAAGGTCGTCGCGATGGAGATAACTCAGTTGAGGCCCCGTCCACGTCTTATCAAAAATCAGTATTGCCACGCCAAATGAAGCCGTCGTCACCTCTTGCTGCTTATCTGCCGGAACAAACCATTTAGGCATATCAAACGAAATTCTTCCGCGAATAAAAGCAATATGATCTGCCTTATCTCCCGGCCACCACTCTTCTGCTGTTGCCACTTTAACCAGATAGACATAACGCCCCCCCAGTTCTCGCTGTTTAATGGTATGGCGCATGATGTGAGACATACCGGTAATGTAGTGCCCACAATGTTGCTTTGCCCTGGAATAGGGAGGATTAGCAAACGCAGCTCCATTAAGTTTAGATAATTGCTCTGCCCAATTTTTAGTTAATGCATTATCTGCCGCCGTATAATATTTTGAGCATTTACTGTTTTCACCGTCGCTAAACAAGTCTAAAACCAAAGGTCCATACAAATTATCAATACCCCAAAATAACGCGTCTGGCGTACACCACTGGTCACCAATATCTTTTAACTGGTGTTTAGGTTTTGACCGTAATGCTTTTACTTGTTTCAAATACTCAGCTCTTGAAAAATCGACCATATATTCACTCATAATTTAGTTGCTTTCAAATGGCAATGTCCACACCGCATAGAGTGTTATTATAAAAACACACAATAAATAGAAGAAAAAATTCAAACGAGACACTAATTGAATGAAAATCAACAAATCACATTACATATAAATATAAAGCCTGTATTTATATTTTCAAATAAAAAATAAAATAATTTATGATAATTTGTATCATAACAACCCTTTAAATCATTCATGGTGAAAATTAAGATATAAGTTGACAAATATCAACAAAAAGAATAATCAAAAATATATTGAAAAACAAAACGTTAAATAAATTAAATTATTCAACTTTTCTTTTTCAATATGAATTATTATTAATTAATATTAATTTGGCACACTTAGCATAGAAATTAACCACAAGTATAACTTTATATGGCTGCTACTTATCAGGTAGGTAGGTAGGTAGGTAGGTAGGTAGGTAGGTAGGTATTTAGTCAAAAATCACGGACACAAACAGAAACCATTAATTATGTAACAAAATATTTAAATTACTCAGGCATCGCGTCAACTTTTTTCACCTTGAGTATTGTTGTGAATTTTGAGTTATCTGTAGTTCTATCGAATCAAGGTGTCTTATCAGCATTTGAAACTAATATCTCATAATGAAATAAAAGATAGATATTAATAATTATTTGTTTTTTTATATCGATTAAATCTACAAATCAAAATAAAAATCCAAAACTGGAAATGCCATCATCGAAAACCTTGAAAGAATGCCTTCAAAAGAGATATCTCAGCACCTCTTATATTTGGATAAAAAACTAGTGTTTTTACCAGCTTGTTTTATAGGTCAAATCTCAGTGATAATTACCCCAGCGTTTTATCAGTTACAAATTAACTGTTTTTGGTTTGCCGTGAAACCGACTCCACACACTTTTTGGGTTTCACGGCTATTTTTTTGTCCCAATTTTACATAGATACTTCAATCCGGTGCCTGTTCCCCCTTCTACTACCTCTTTTTATTCAAAAACTAGCTTTAGGCAATAAAAAAGCCATTCTACGATTAACAGAACGGCTTTTTAACAGCACCATCAATTTCTTAAGCGTGGCGCTTGCAGTTGATCTCTGATCGATGCAGCAAGTTCATCAAGAGAGGGTTGTTCCGGATGTGTTTCTACATCCTCTTCTGCGAGCTGTATCTCTGCAAGGTAAGTATGGATCGGTTGCCCCTCTTCATCTTCCATAACTACGTGATACCAGGGGGCGTTTCTCAAGTTATCATCTGCAGCAACTTCATCGGAAGCTGGCTGCTCCAGGGAGTACTCGGCATCGATATCAATGATAACGCCAAGGTTACCCAGTAACTTATGTCTGACTTGCTGACCAATAGAAAATTTACTGGTAATCATTGTAGCCTCCTCGTATTCAGCTCCTGCCTTTTTCTTAAATATGGGGGGAACCAGCCATATTTCAAGTTAAATTGTGCTATTGGAGCAATTTCAACGCTAAACTCACCTAACTTTACATTCAAATGCACTTAACTGGTTTAGGTAAACCCGCGATTTTGGTGGCTTGTTTTGCGGGGCCTTTCACAAAAAGTCGATAAAGATAGCGACTATTCCCCTTCTCTTCACCATATTTTTGTGTCATCGCTTTGACTAACATTCGAATGGCTGGAGAAGTATTAAACTCCTGATAGAAATCTCTTACAAAGTGGATGACTTCCCAATGCTCCGCCGTTAACTCAATATTTTCCTGTCGGGCCAGAATCTCTGCCATTGATTCATTCCAGTCATTACTGTTAAGTAAATACCCTTGAGCATCGGTCTCTATCGTGCGCCCTTCGAACTCGAACATACAACCTCAACATGATTATTGATGAAGATTTTGATTTTTGTTCATTGTAACGTAAAAACTCTATACTCAGTACCTATGCCTAATCTGACGGCAGGGTTAATATTGGTTAATGTGTGTTTTATTAAAATTTCAATCAAGGATATTCAATGGCTATTGAATGGATATTAGCGTATTTGTTATTGGGCGCTGTGGTGGGGTTTATGGCTGGACTACTGGGAATTGGCGGGGGTGGTATTATGGTACCTGTCTTAACCACTATTTTTGCCGCTCAAGGGATCCCTCAAGAGCATCTGGTACATCTGGCTCTTGGTACGTCAATGGCTTCTATTGTGATCACTGCTTTTTCAAGCTTAAAAGCCCATAATCGTCATCAGGCAGTTTTGTGGCCGGTTGTTTGGAAAATCACGCCTGCAATACTAATTGGCACCCTGTCAGCAACCTGGTTAGCCGCATTATTACCAACAAAAGCACTGGGAATATTCTTCTCCTGTTTTATGGCCTATGTGGCATTACAGATGATTTTAAATATTAAACCTAAGCCAAGCCGCCAATTACCTGGGAATGCGGGCATTTCTATTGCCGGACTCTCAATTGGCGGTATATCGGCACTGGTTGCTATTGGTGGCGGTTCGCTTACGGTCTCTTTTTTGACCTGGTGTAATGTGCGTATACAACATGCTATAGGGACATCCGCCGCTGTCGGTATGCCAATCGCTCTGGCAGGTAGCATTGGTTATATGATTAACGGTTGGAGTGCATCCAATACTCCCGATTACAGCGTCGGTTATGTCTATTTTCCCGCCGTTATCCTTATTTCCGCACTAAGTTATTTTACAGCCCCTATTGGCGCCCGAGTGGCGCACAAAATGCCGGTTGCTACGCTTAAGAAAGTTTTTGCCTGCTTACTAATACTGTTAAGCCTGAAGATGCTACAAACGATCTTTTTTGGTTAGCCTGCAAATTGATACATATCACTCAAATACAGAAGGGTTAGTCTATGACTAACCCTTCTATTTTAAATTCATTGGTGCCAGTTAGACTAAATACTGTATATCGAAATGATATACAGCTTCAGAACCAGGTGCTCTCCCACACTACACTATAGAATAATTAAGACTTAACCTCAGTTTGAGCTAAAAACTCCAATGCCGACGTAGCAATCCTACCTTTTTCAGAATCTGCTGAATCTTTGTGTATCACTCTTAACAGCTTCTCCGATATAGAGTCTTTGCTTACCGGAACCTTTTTTTCACATAGCTTAACGACCGTTTCACCGATGATTTTCTGTATAGCATCCATTTTTTGAGACATAAGCCACCTGTGTATAAGTTGGTTGAGTTTTTATTAAGCTATAAATGACGTAAATATTCAAGGTATTATTCTTTGTTCTTTTAACTGACAATAATAATTTTTAACATTCCGAAAATTATTTAATATTTTCAGGTAAAAATAAAAAGTTCAATAAATATAGTTTTCTTTTAGATTATTCCATTATGCCTTAATAGCAAAATTGAATAACACGCAATAATACCTAATTACAATAGGTTATAGGTCAAGAAAGGTAAAGTACTCTGCTTATATCATAGTACATTGATATTTATAACAAATATACTCCCAGCCATTCTTTGACAAATCGATGAGTTGTTAAATAATTAGAATGTTATTGTAATTATCGTTAACTAAATTCTTTATCGAGGCATTACCATGAAAGTATTTAAAGCTCTGATAATTACCCTTGCTGCCGGTTGTTTTTCTCTAAGTGCAATTGCTGCAACAGAGATAACTCAAGAACAGGCAAAAAACAGTAATTATGAAAAAATTGGTGTTGTAGATGTAACTAAAAAAGCAACCCAATCAACAACAGATATCAGCGAAGGATTATCAAAACTGGCTGATGAAAAAGGCGGCAAATATTTTGTTATTATCGCAGAAGGTGGTAATAATGAAATTCATGCGGCTGCGGATGTATACAAATAGTACTTTAACTTCTGAACAAGATAACCACCTGCTATGCGGGTGGTGACCCGAGGTTATACCCCAAAAAACACCTTTCCGTTACGATACAGATGTTCAAGCTGATATGCGTAACTTAAAAAAGGAAAGGTGTTTATGGCAATTAAAGCACAAAGATTAGCCCACACAAAATGGCTATGTAAGTATCACTTGGTATTTTCGCCAAAATATAGACGGAAAGTTATCTTTGCCAGTTTGCGTACAAGCATAGGTGAAATATTAAGAAATCTTTGCAAATATAAGGGAGTAGAGATAATAGAAGGACATCTGATGCCGGATCATGTCCATCTGTTAGTGAGTATTCCGCCTGAAATCAGTGTATCGAGTTTCATGGGATATTTGAAAGGAAAGAGCTCATTAATGATATTTGATAAACATGCGAATCTAAAATACAAATTCGGCAACAGGAAATTTAATTACAGTCTCGAATTAATATTATACAAGTTGAATTCATTATCTTTCTACCTGTCAAAGATACTAGTTTCTACATCTTTGCTGAAAGTTTCAAATTTCACTGCGCCAATCCTATCAATTTGAAACCTTGCAAAGTAAACTATATATTATCGGGTCGTGACGCATATTTAGTGTTGTGGTATTCTTCGCCCTTTGGATGATTGATGGCAAAGATTGATGTAGTTTGTCCCCGCTGTTCTGAAACGAGTGATGTGATCCGAAACGGTCATTCCAC
>NZ_JAJNAG010000069.1 GCF_021010575.1 Limnobaculum eriocheiris
GGAAAAACTTCTGACATACTTGGTAAACAGGCATAGAGGTGATCTCATTGAATTGATAGCACAATCAGTAGATCACAAAACTCTATGCCTGTCTTTTTTTACCTGCTCATTACTGGGGATTCCTCAGTGCATCGCGGGGTTTTTCCATTGCGCTTAAACCGAAGAAATTATCTTCAGTGAATATTTTATGAAGTTTTATGATTCATAAACTAACCAACAACCGACTCTCTAACCACTAACTCCGGTAAAAATAAAAATTCTTCTACTTCAATCGTCGGGTCATCTAATCGGGCGATAAGTCTGTCAACCATTAGGGTGGCAATCTCGGCGAGCGGTGGGGCAACCGAGGTTAATGCCGGTGTTATCAGGCTGGTCAGGAAGGTGTTGTCGATACCGACTACGGATATGTCTTCAGGTACCCGAATACCCGCAGCACGAAAACCGGCAATCAGGCCAATGGCCATCACGTCGTTAACCGCAACAATACCATCAGGTGGTGTGGTCTGCTGGCTAATGGTTTTCGCCAGCGTTTTACCCAGTTCGGTCATTTCGGCATCACCATAACCTGAGCGGGCTTTGCCTTCGATAATGCGATAATGGTCTGACAAACCGGATGCCTGAGCGGCGTGGATAAAACCACTAATCCGGTTCATTCGACTGACGGTTTTACCGCTTTCAGTGACAAAGGCGATATTTTTACAGCCCCGGTTTATCAGGTGCAAAGCTGCAATCTTTCCTGCCTGAAAGTTATCCATGGATATGCTGTCACCAATAACGGAACGTTCTGGCGAGTCGGGATGGGTTTGCATATCGTAATTAACCATCACTAAACCACGGTCGATAGCATCATGGAAATGGGATTGTTCAGTCATAGTAGAGACGACAATCATGCCGCGGATCCCCTGAGAGAGCAGGTCGTTAAGGAAGGTGCGTTCCTCTTCCTGATTACGATAAGTATTGCCTAATAAGACCCGATAACCATGCTGTTTAGCGGCGATATCTATCTTATGAGCCAGTTCAGCAAAGCTGGGGTTAACGATAGAAGGAACCAGCAGCCCCAGCATGTTGACCTGTCCGGTTTTTAACTGCCGGGCGGTGCGGTTAGGGGAAAATTGTAACTCGGCAATGGCACTTTCAATTCGTGCCAGCGTTTCTGGTCGCATGCGATTAGTTCGACCATTAAGCAGGTTCGAAACGGTGCTGACGGAAACCCCAGCGCGCTGTGCTACATCACGTATGTTTGCCATGCTTCCCCTATTTATAGCGAACAGCCCGGTAAATGCCGGGCTGTTGGTAGCAATATGCCAACCAATAACGGCTTAAGGTGCCATTTGGCCGCCATTCACGTCAATAATTTGACCGGTAATGTAACCGCTACAGGCATGAGATGCCAGAAAGAGATAGGTTGGTGCTACTTCTTCACTGGTACCAAAGCGGCCCATTGGAATAGTTGAACTGATTTTTTCAATTAATTCCTGGCTCTTGTCGTTGTGAAATGCGGTATCAATACTGCCGGGAGCAACCACGTTAAAGCGAATGTTATCTTTGGTGAACTCTTTCACCCAGTTGCGATGCATATTGTGTAACCAGGCTTTAGAACTGGCGTAGAGGCTGGCACCCATACCGCCACCTTCACGTCCGGCAATGGAACCACTGCTGATGACCGATGTAGTTTTTCCACTGATTTTAGCCGCAGCTCGCAGATGAGGAATGGCAAATTTAGTTACCATCATGGCGGAGCGGGCATTAAGGTTCATTACGTGGTCGTAGAATTCATCATCGATGGCCTCTAACCCACGCCGACCGCCTAAACCACCGGCGTTATTGATTAATACATCCATACCGCCAAAACGCGCAATGAAATCATTAACCAGTTTTTCGCACTGCCCGGATTTGGATACATCAGCAATAAAGAATTCCACATCTCCACCCAGTGCAACCAACTCCTCTCTGGCTTTCTGACAGCTTTCATGACGGGAGCCGTTAATACCCACTTTTGCTCCGCTACGGATGAATGTTTTTGCCACCGCCAGACCAATACCCGCCGTGGAACCAGTGATAAGAACGCGTTTACCCTGGAGATCGTTAAACATAAGCCTGTTTCCTGTTTTCATCTTCAGTTAAGTCGGTAAAACATGTTTTTATCCATTTACGGCATGCTTACCGGTTAAGTATGACTGTTTAGTGTAACGATACACTGAATAATGAAAAGTGCTACAAAAGATTGCCTGTATTCTTTAGTTTATGGAATCATAACGATGATTTTTCAGGGATTATTTTGAATTTAAAGATAAGTTTTAGAAGAGATAGCAGCAGAGAGGATTATTTTCTGCTGCTATGTGACTATTGCCTAATCACCCATTCAACTTCGACAACCGATTAAGTTCGTCAAACGATGCAGTAATAGTATCATCATTGCGAACGGCGGTGATCTGGCTGCCATTTTCTGTGATTTGATAACCTTTTAGCTTTAAATAACAGATTAAGGCGCGACGATGATTAATATCGTAAAGGGAGATCATTCGCGGGAAGGTAGTCAGTGTATCAAGATGGCTGTTGTGATAATCCGAATCGATATCTTCAGACTTGATCGTAACGCACATAATGCCACGCCCGTAGTCTGCCAGATAATAACCGCTGTTATTGAACATACCTGAAGCAATCATACCAATGACATGTAAATCACGATCGTCTGCGGCAAATTCCGGATTAGTTAAGATATCGATGCCATTATCATCACCATACTGTTTCAGAATAAGTGATTGTTGTAATAAGTTATGCGGAATATCTGATTTAGTATTAGCCCATGCCCACATCCATGTCCCGGAAGAGTGGGACAAGGTACCCAGTACCTGCATGGGAAATGTCGCCTTACCGGCGAACTGTATCGTGCCTTTTTCCAGGTCGGTTTCCCAGGATAAATCTTCCACAACATTACTAAGGGTATTTTGCTTTTCTAATGCAATGGTGCCATATCTCTCCAACAATTCCTGCTGGTTCTTACAGGCAGATTCACCTTCAAATTGGTGTATTTGATATGCCGTTAACTTTTCTCTATTGCCGAAGAGCTTTTTAAGAAAATTCATTTTGACGTCCGCATAAAATGGTTATTCAAATATTTTAATAATAATCCATTTGGCTGACATCATTTATTCACATGCATAGATTTAGACGGTGTTTTTATCCGGTTTAGTGCATTGATATTTGCACTAAACCGGGAGAAAAACATTGTTAATACTAATAAATTGATTTTATTTACTTTTATAGTGGGGCAGGTCATTCACTTTACATAGTGATAGCAATTGCTTTTTCGCGCTATCCTGATGGGTACTATCATGGGAGATGGATGGGTGACCAATGTCAGTATTGGTAATAACGTTTTGATTATCAAAGTTAAAGGTGGCAACGATGCCATCTTCCTGCGTTTTGCAATTGGATACATGGTCTTTAACTTTTAGTGAGTAGGGGCATTATATGCGGAAATATATAGGTTTTTGCTGAACTGAAATCCTACTCTTACCATTAACAAATCGCCTTTACGTGAGCTATTTTTTCGGTCGAATAGTAAACGGTAATCAAAAGCGTTGGTTTTAGCCAGAGTAACCCAGCCAACTTTCATGCTCTTAATCTGACAAATAGCGGCAATATTCGCTTCCTGTTGTGGATTTTCTGCGCCGCCATACCTTCTTCCATAATGATTCGATCAATGCCGCATCCATTGCGACAAACAGCTGTGGATGCTCAGGAAAAATAACCTCATCTTTTTTCAGGTGTAGCGTCTTGATAAACCATTTACGTAAGTTATCTAAAAAAGTAGAGAGGACCGCCCAGAAAAGCGACTTTTCCCCGGATAGGCTTACCACAGGCCAGCCCACTAATGGTTTGGTTTACGATAGCCTGTAGAATCGATGCTGCAATATCCTCTTTTGCTGCACCCTGGTTAATTAATGGCTGAACGTCAGTTTTGGCAAGAACACCACAGCGGGAAGCAATAGGGTGAATGGTCTGATATTGGTTAGCCAACTGGTTCAGGCCCGCAGCGTCAGTTTCCAGCAGGGAAGTCATCTGATCGATCAAAGGCACCAAATGATCTTATATCGATTAGAGAATGCGGACTTGTTGACGATTTTACTGAAAATAAAAACAGCCGGAATGTGGCACTTGGCTGAGAATAACGCGGGCTATTCGGTATGGCCTGTACACATTTTAATAATCACGGCGCTCTTCATCCTTGTCTTTCAATTTCTCAATCGTTGTCCAGGGATAAAAATAACTTATGTTTATGTAATTACTCGATAAGCTACCAGTTAACCTATTTGATTTATATAGTGATTTATTGAATTTTTATCATTCTATTTTGAATTTTTTATAAGAATTTCGTTCTGTTAGGCCTGTATATCACGTAAGTACAGTACGCTATTTCAATTGAAGCGACTAAAATAGGTTTAAAGTATTGTTACGTGATAATAACGGGTATTGATTTAGGACCGAAATGTTGTAACAAGCGCTACCCATAACTCAATACGTTATTCATTTTATTTCAGGCAGATGGAAGCCGCCACTATGAGTGATAATTCTTTACCAAAATTAAGCCGCATTCTTATCATACTTGTCTGCATCCTGCAGGGTTTTCTGACTTATATTACCGATCATAACGATGGCAGTTTGTTGTCACAGCGACAAAGCACAATTTTATACTGGCAGGCGCTATCGCTGGTATTACCCCTGGTGTTTGCCTTTACTATTGTGAGATTGAAAGATCGGTTTTTGTGGCAGAGTCTGACAATTTGTTTAGTGGTTGTTTTGTTAACCGCCTCTTGGGTCAACTGGAATGTGGAAGAGGTGGAGAGCATTAACCAGTATGATGGAATTGTTGTGCCCTATCTCTGCTCATTGGGCATATTGATGTTTATTGCTTTACCCTGGTTGCAGACGCGTATTAAGAATAAACAGTGGAACGTTAGCTATGCCACTATTTATGATCACCTGTGTATTAATGCCATTACCGTTATTTTTATCCTGCTGCTGGTGGTTTTCTTTTGGGGAATACTGTGGTTATGTGTCGAGCTATTTAAGCAGCTTGACATTCACTTTTTCCGCCATCTGTTTTTCAGAAATAACCTGTTTATTTATACCATCAACGGCTTTTTGATCGGGGTAGGGATTAGAACCTGCCGTCTTCAGACTCATCTGATGAAAGCCGTCCGTAATCTTTTAACGATTATGGTTAAAGGGCTGCTTCCTTTGCTTTCCTTTGTTGCATTAATTTTTATGGCTACTTTGCCGTTTGTTGGTCTGGAAGCACTATCCGGTACCTGGTCGCCCTCGGCGCTATTAATTACCATGATTGGCCTGTTGATTATTGCGACAAATATTGTTTATAAAAGTGGGTTAAAAGTAAAACCCTATCCGGCACCCGTAAGGATGATGGTTAATGCTTCTTTACTGGTTTTACCTCTCTATGCAGGTTTGGCGCTGTATGCTATCTCCATTCGTGTGAATGAGTATGGCTGGACCCCTGTTCGGGTATGGGGATATCTGGCGATCATTGCGTCCGCATTTTTCTCATGCGGTTATGCCATTGCGGTGGTTCGCAGTCAACGAAGCTGGCTACATCCATTAGGCATGATTAATCGGATTCTGCTTCCTGGCTGTGTAGCGCTGATAATTTTGGTGAATACGCCATTAATCGATCCATACCGTATTAGCGTCGACGACCAAATGAATCGTTATCTGGCCGGTAAAGTGACGGCCGATCGTCTGGATTTGCCCTTACTGCGTTTTGACAACGGTAAACGGGGGCAAGAGGCACTGATTACTCTCTATCAGAACACCGAATTTGTTAGTAATACACAACGTAAACAGCGTTTGGAAAAGATCATGTCTGAGAATAACCGCTGGGAGGTTCATCCGGACATTGAAGAGCTGAAACAGATACATCCCAAATTTATGTCGGATTTTGTTCAGCAAAAATTGATATTAGCGAAAAGCACACTCATGCCAGAAGAAAGCTGGTGGAAAATGCTACAGAATAACCAACAGGTTGATATCGATTTATGTTTGCGTGATAGTGATGTTTGTATCGTTAATTCATTGGATTTAAATCAGGATGGCATCTATGAATACCTGCTATGCCATATTGAGCAGGGTTCCGATATCAGTTGCCATGTTTTTGCTAAACAGCGGGAAGAATGGAGAAATATCGGCCATGCTTATTTTCCTCCGTCTACGGTAAATGTAACCTATTTTGAGCATGCTTTAAGGGAGGGCAATGTAAAAACTAAGCTGAAACAGTGGCACGATGCAGAAGTCGGCAATGAAGCCATTAAGATATATTATCCGGATATGGAATGAGATAATTACATTCGGTTATTATTAGTTTTGAGCGGGATTAATTATGTGAAAATTGTAGTTTGGTAGGAATATGTTCATATTTTACTAAATTATTACAATTCTGCGAGGTTAAAATGCCAGTTTTAGCGGATTTTTTAGTAAAGAAACGATGTCATAGCAAAATTTTTATTAGAAATAGAGTGAGAGCTATTGTTTGATCTGTATAAAAAATTTATTTTCATACTTTTTCTAACTTCAATTTCTATCAGAACTTATCCCTGACATTTACAAAATTATACGCAAATCTTAAGTTAAATAGTGCACAATGCACACTTAGTTTATTATTTATTCGGAATCCACAATAGAAAATGGATGTTTGTAGTGGGGTACAGGTACAATGTCAGCGGAATTTAATATAATAAAGAAGGTTTCTAATAAGCGACTTTACCAGGCTGTTGGATGCTGTCTATTATTAATAGCAGGCCATTCCTACGCTTCTCAGAGCAGTAGTTCAGGCGGCAAAACGAATAAAGCTTCTACGGCAAAAGTTTCAGTTAAGCAATCCAATAGTAAAGCGTCTAACGCTAAAACATCGAATACTAAAACTTCGGGTACTAAAACTTCGGGTACTAAAACTGCATCTGGTGCTAAAGCGTCAGGTACTAAAAGTGTAAAAGCCGCAGATAAAAAAGTTTCAGTAACTAAAACTGCAAAAACCAAATCTTCTGGTACTCAGACTGCGAAGACCAAAACTGCTAAAGTATCCGGCGAGTCACGTTCTTCCGCCAGCATGTCTGATACTAAGTCATACAGTTTAGCGACGGGCCCGAGTAGTAGTGCAATGTTTCGTTACCCGACGGCTGAACCTTTTACAGTGACGTCTCAGTTTGATCCTTACCGTTTAAATCCGGTTACACGTAAACGCACCCCGCACGAAGGAATTGATTTCTCAATGCCCATTGGCTCAACTGTAGTATCTACAGGTGAGGGCGAAGTGGTTACTGCTAAATACAGTCCTTCTGCTGGTAATTACATCGTAATTCGCCATAAGAACAGCTACGAAACATACTACATGCATTTGAGTAAGCTGTTGGTAGAACCGGGGCAAAGGGTAAGCCGTGGTCAGAAAATTGCACTATCCGGCAATACTGGTCGTAGTACCGGTGCACATTTGCACTATGAATTATGGGTAAACGATCGTCCTGTAAATCCACTTTCCAACGATTTGCTTCTGGTAAATAACTTTAATTTACCGGGTGGTGGTTATGATAATACTCGCTTTGCGAATAACCGCGATAACGTAGGGAAAAATCCATTTGGTAATTCGAAAACTCGTGATGTTCAGTTTGCCAGCTATCAGGGACAAGAGGGCGGCTTTGCTAAACCACGTGGTAATATTGAATACCGTTCACTGGGTGAAGGGCGAATTCAGTATACTATGAGAACACAGAAGTCGACGGATTGATCGAATTCTTTGAATTAAAACATATTTTGATTTAGTTCTGAGAATATTTTGGCAGGGGAGTGTCCGTACTTAACTTCTGAGTGCGTTGTACAGCTTAAGCCGCCAGGGCCGCTAACGGCGGCCTCTTCTACGAATTGACTCTAAACCAGCATAATGCTGGTTTTTTGCTATTTAGGCATAGCTACCCCAATGAACAATAAGTGATATTCCTCTCAGGCTTGTCCTTCGTTTTTATTTCTGGCTCGAATCTCAACTATAGTTATACCGCTGTCTTAAATATATCGGGAGACAACGGTGGCATTGCGTATTGCTTTCAGTGGGTTTATTGCTTTGATCGTGGCAATGGGAATAGGGCGTTTTGCTTTTACGCCTCAGGTTCCTCTGATGTTGGCTGAAGGTGATTTTTCTCTTACCGGGGCGGGTATCGTCGCGGCTTTTAACTATCTGGGGTATTTGTGCGGTTCTTATGATGCCATGCGTTCTTCCCGTTATGTGGAATATCGCCTGTGGGGCGGTATCTGGGGCGCGGTGCTGCTGACGCTGCTGTCAGGAGCGGTATCCGGTATTTATTGGCATAGTCTTATCCGTTTTGCTATTGGCTGGGCCAGCGGTTGGGGGTTGGTGATAGTTGCCGCCTGGACCAATGAGCGTTTACTGACGTTGGGAAAACCTGGGTTGGCGGCGGCAGTCTTTGCCGGGCCAGGGGCCGGAATTTTCCTTAGTGGAATGCTGGCCGTTTTGTTTCATTCGTTTAGCTGGAATGCTCAGATGGCCTGGTTTGGTTATGGTGGTATTGCATTTGTTTTGATTGTGGCTGTCACCAGTAATTTTCCCCGTAAAGGTGAATTACACCGCGCCGGTGGTGTGATTCAGCCGCCGTTAGCGATGACGCGAAAAGTAAAACGTCTGGTTATCAGCTACAGTCTGGCGGGGTTTGGTTATATTCTTCCTGCTACTTTCTTATCTCAAATGGCAATTCAACGTTTTCCTGATAGCCTATTTGCTCAGTTTGTCTGGCCGGTTTTTGGTGCAGCCTCCGTGGTGGGGATCGCTATAGGCATTATGACCCGGCACTATTTTAGTACGTCGACGCCGGTACGTTTAGCCATAGCGCTTTGGCTACAGGCGATAGGTATTGCCTGTGCTGAACTGATACCGGGAATTGGTGGCCTGATAGCAGGAGCGATATTAGTTGGCGGTGCATTTTTGTGTGTAGTTCAACTTGCTTTGCAATATGGCAGGGAACTGGCTCCGGACTATGCGCGTTATATGGCGGGCTTACTCACTACCGGTTATGCGGTCGGGCAGTTAGTGGGGCCGGTATTGTCTGCGTTGTCTACCGCATTAACCCACAGGCTGGAGCCAGCCTTGTATATTGCAGCACTGGCGCTGCTGCTGGCCGGTTTTCTGGTGTGGCCAGAAAAAGTTAAACAATCAGAACAGGAAGGGGCAGAGGCTTAATGATCAGTTGATTAGTTCAACATTCAATGTTCTGCTGTCAGCCCGCCCTCTATCATCTATAGCGCGAACGCGATAACGCCCGCTGGTTACAGGCCGCCATTCAATGGTGCGTTTACTGGCGGTATTTCCCAGATAAATATCATCAACAAACCAGTAAATGACTTTGGTATCGGCATCGGTAATGGCGCTAAAAACGATAGGGTCATTGCGCAGATTTACATTACGCAGAGTGTAAGTGGTATTGCGTAGCGGAGAGGTAATACGGGGTGCTTGTCCGGTCGTAACAACATCGCCTATTTTACAATGGACAGATTGTAAGCACACCCATTTTAGTACCACATACTTTTTGAGATTTCTGGGTTTTCAGCCATCAGCCGGTATTCTTCCGGTGTCAGGTTATTCAGGGATTCATGGGGCCGCTCACTGTTGTATTCA
>NZ_JAJNAG010000006.1 GCF_021010575.1 Limnobaculum eriocheiris
CGGAGGTGGAATGACCGTTTCGGATCACATCACTCGTTTCAGAACAGCGGGGACAAACTACATCAATCTTTGCCATCAATCATCCAAAGGGCGAAGAATACCACAACACTAAATATGCGTCACGACCCATTTTTCACCAGGTCACTTGAGTAAGTTTTTCTATCGTTGTGGAGAGCATCAGGGATGAAAAAAATCAAAAAAACGGACATCGCTATCTTAGTGATGACAGCATTATCAATCTACCCAGCTACCAGTAGTGCCTATTTTTCAGCCGAATGGAACAATACCGGCACTGACTATCACGCCGATGGGAGCTGGAATATCGACTATGATGATAGTGAAAAGTCAACCATTATTATCGGTAATACCGATCGGACAATTCACGCCCCAATTGATAGCTGGAGTTGGTTTAACCCCAGCCCGGTAGGTAGTGCCGAAAGATATATTGTTGGCAATGCTGGTGGAAATGCCTCTATCATCTTTGAAAAGGCACCCGATTATTTAGTCTGGAGCCAGACTAACAGTGAAATCATTATTGGCAATGGCACCAATAGCGTCGGCGAAGTAACGCTACTCAGCTCCGGTAAAACTCTGGCCCACCAAAATCCAAACTCTCATTCCATAGAGACCAAAGAGGACATCACCGTTGGTTCTGACGGTGGAGATGGCAAGTTAAATGTAATTGGTACCGGCTTCGGAATTACGGCTGATTCAAAGCTGTTTATTGGCGATGGCACAAACTCATCCGGACAAGTTTCAATATTAAGTGGTGGCAAATTACTGGGTGGAGGATATTCAGCCTATCTTCCTTCTGATAGTGAAATTTTTGACGAGGAAAATATTGGCACAGCACAGGCTATTGTTGGATACAACGGTGGTCAGGGTACGCTGATTGTCAGTGGCAAAAATAGCGATGGAACGGCAACCAGCCGCGCAGCTCTGCATACCGGTACTATTGTTGGTTCCGGAGAAAACAGTATTGGACAAGTATTTATCAGTGATGAAGCCTATATCAATGCTGTCGGATATTACGAAAGTTATGATACGACGACGATAGATACGCTGACACCAGAAAAAGCGGCATTCGTTATCGGCCATAATGGCGGTACTGGTTTTGTCACTGTAGATAACGGTTCGTTGAATGTCGCTGGCACCATGGGCAAAAAATCCTTCTCTGATTACGATGGTGACGGTATTGATGATCATGAAGATATTAATGCTGAATCTATCGTTGGTGAGATTAATGTTGGCTACTCTGGTCAGGGTACTTTAGTAGTTAAAAATCTGGGTACCGTCAATGCAACCCAGATGTATGAATTTACTGCATATGATCCTACAACCGGTTCCTACTATGACCATCAGGTGGCTGGTGAACAAGGTTTGCTATCTATAGCTAAAAACAGCAATTCCACTGGATCGCTCTATGTTGGCTCACTGTTGGGCGACACCGTCAGTGAAACCGGTTATCTGAACGTCAGCAAAGTTCTGTTTGGCGAAGGTCAGGGAAGCGTTAACTTTAACCATAGCAACACTGACTATATTTTCGATACGCCAATGGAGAGTAGCGTTCAGGGCCTGGGCGACGTTAATGTTTATAGCGGTGTGACTATTCTGAACCCGGTTGATGAAACACTGACAGACGTCAGTAATACCTATTCCGGTTCGACAACTCTTTATGGCGGTGAACTACAGGCGGGCAGAGCTGACGTCTTTAGCGCCAGTTCATCCCATGATGTCCGGCAAAATGGTTTGTTGAATCTGAACGATTACGATCAAACCATCGATTCAATGAATAATGCGGGAACGGTCTCCCTGAGTGGAACCAGTGCTCTGACCAACACACGCCTGACCATTTCACATAATTATGTGGGTAATGGTGGTTCATTAGTGCTGGATACCGTTTTAGGCGGTGATGATTCAGAAACCGATAAAGTTATTATTGAAGGTCAGGCATCCGGTTTGACCTATGTCATGATCAACAATGCCGGAGGAACTGGAGCAGAAACCGTTAACGGTATTGAAATTATTACGACTCAGGGCTCAACAGATGATGCCTTTGTCAAAGGTGGCCGTATTGTTGCCGGTGCCTATGAGTATGATGTAGCAAAATCGGGAAATAATTGGTATCTGGTGAATTATATTCCACAGCCGCCAACTGAACCGGAAACACCTGAACCACCTACTGAACCAGAAACACCAACCCCGGAACAGCCGGAAGAAGGTAATGGCGGAAGCGACGGCGGCATCAAGGTTATGCGTCCGGAAAGTGGTGCCTACATTGCTAACCTGGCAGCGGCTAACACCATGTTCCTGTCCCATTTACACGATCGGTTAGGTGAAACTCAGTATACGGATTACTTAACTGGCGAAACCAAAGTCACCAGTATGTGGTTACGTCAAGAAGGTGGCCACAACCGCAGCCGTACTCAGTCCGGACAGGCAAAAACCCAAACCAACCGCTATGTCGTACAAATCGGTGGCGATGTAGCTCAGTGGAGCACCGACGGTCTCGATCGTCTTAACTTAGGCGTTATGGCTGGCTATGGTTACTCTCATGGTAATACCGATGCCAAATACAGTGCTTATCGTTCCAAAAATAAAGTGGATGGTTATGCATTGGGTCTGTATGGCACCTGGTATGCCAATCAGACAGACAAGTCCGGACTCTATGTTGATAGCTGGGTACAGTATGCCTGGTTTGATAATACCGTTCAGGGCGACGGCCTGGCACAAGAGAACTATGACTCTAAAGGCTGGTTAGCCTCACTGGAAACTGGCTATAGCTTTAAGATGGGCCAAAGTGAACGCGTAAGCTACTGGTTACAGCCAAAAGCTCAGGTGACATGGATGGGTATCCATGCGGATAAACACGATGAAGCAAACGGCACTAAAGTCACCGGCAACGGAGATAATCTGTCAACCCGCTTAGGCTTACGCGCCTATCGCCAGGGCCATAGCGAAATCGACGATAATACTGGTCGCGTATTCCAGCCGTTTGTAGAAGCCAATTGGATCTATAACAGTAAAAACTTTGGTGTAGCAATGAATGGTATATCCGACTACCAGGCCGGAACCCGCAATAATGGGGAAGTTAAGGTTGGTTTAGAAGCTCATTTAAGCGAAAAGCTGAATGTGTGGGGTAGCGCAGGCTAGCAAATCGGTGGTGAGGGCTATAGCGATACTCAGGCAATATTCGGAATTAAATATAGCTTCTGATAGTTTTCCCTGAATTGCGTATTCAGATCTTATCAACAAAGCAAGAGGACACATATTGTGTCCTCTTTTTGTATATACGCAGAAGCAATAACCATAACGGGTATTATTCTGGTTAATTGCCAATAGAACGCCTACCCAGATATCAATAAACCTGCTTACATATAGATATTTTCCTGCACTAAAGTATGTTCTAACCCCAGTGATACATTATGGTATACATCAAAAGGTTGACTCTCTACAGCATGTTGAACTTGAACCGGTTGAGCACTGGCATTTCTGATTTCCTCTGGCGTATTAAATAACGTGATATATCCACTATCTTCATCTTCAGTAGAGATCAGAAGAGCACTATGCTGACCACCTTTGTCTTCAGAACTTTCACTCAGGTGACTTTGTAACCCTTCCGGATTGGCATTATTAACCGAATGATTTGTTTGAGAACTGTTCTGTGCTGGCTCAATCAGATCGATAAGTGGATTATTAAATGCCAGACTATTTATACCAGTAACGCTCGTGGTCATATTTTCATCGGTCACTTTAGGATCATCATGGGATTGATAGCTATCAATATTCTGTTCTGTGGTCATCAGCGAGAACAGGGTTGATAACCTCGCAGCTCCGGTATCAACAGTAAAATTACCATTCTGTGTGACAGAATTTCCTGCTATATCTTGTGCCGTTACCTCAAGCGCCATTGAGCCTTGTGGTAATGCTTCCAGCGCCGCAACCGGCACCGCTATCTGCCAGCTACCATTACTACCTGCCTGCCCTGAATAAGTATCACCGTTTAGCGTGACCAGAATATTCAGTCCCGGATGGATATTGGTACTGCTTCCCGTAATAATCAAATCCGTAGTCATTTCACTTGCGCTAAGGATGTTATCTGCCGTCACCGAGTTAATACTCAATGTTGGGTGATTAACGGTTTCAGTCATAAAAGTTAGTACCCAGCTGGTATCAGCTTCAATACCGCCGAGCGAGCTCACCGACCCCGTTACCGAATAAGTATTATCAGGCAAGGTTTGTATATCCCCAGCCGGAATACTGGTCCCCCAGGTACCATCGCCCCCTACAACAGCCGTATAAGAAACGCCATTTAATGTAATAGTGACTGTCTGACCCGCCTCTATTCCTACCGAAGTTCCCGTAACGTTTATAGGTGAATTGATTTCCAGTGCATTAATATAATCATCTCCGGTAATAGGATTGATAGCTAATGCGGGAGTACTGGTATTAATAGAAAACTGATGATCAATCGCTATGCTATTACCGGATAAATCCCCCATAGTGGCATGTAGCGTAAAGCTGCCGTTACCAAGAGTCTGTAAATCAGCCGCCGGAATATTAAAACTCCATGCACCACTAAGATTTGGATTAATGGTATAGGTAAAAGAACCCATGGTCAGGGTAATAATTGAACTGACATCATCTCCGGAGGCAATACCAAATATTCTTACTGGCCCGGCAAGCTCCGCGGCATTAATAATGTCATCTCCGGTTATCGGTTCAATCGTTAAGGCGATATAGGTATCTACAATAACGACATGTTCTGCGGTGACTTCAGTACCACTGCTATTAGTTACGTTTGCCGAGACAACATAAACATTATCCGGAGTTGCCCCCACATCGAGTGCAGGAACCGTCAGACTCCAACTGCCGTCTGATTGAACGGTCGCAGTATAGTTTAGCTCGTTGAACGTAACTGTTACCGTCCGACCCGCCGCCACACCTGTAGAAGTACCACTAATCACTAAATCCTGATTAATTTCAGTGGAATTTATATAGTTGTTATCACTAATGTCATTAATGGTCAGAGTCAGGGGCGCTGATGCATCAATAGTAATATTGTGATCGACAGAAATACTATTTGAGGCCTGGTCGGTATAGGCGGCAGTCAGAGTATAAGGGCCATCGGGAAGGGCCTGAATATCTTCTGCCGGTATATTAACACTCCAGGTACCACCGACTTGTATCGTGGTGGTATACCCCATCCCATTAAGTGTTACCACTACGATCATATTCACATCATCTGCCGATGCTGTTCCGCTGATGGTCACGGGCGAGGCCGCTTCGCTATTATCGATAATATCGTCACCGGCAACAGTATTAACGGTCAGCTCAATTTGGGTATCTACCGTCAACCCACCATGAATAATGATCGAGTTACCAACCACATTCGAAACGCTGCCCGTTACCGTATAGTTCTGATTCAATAAAGCACCGATATCCTCCGCGGGAACCACCAGACTCCAGGTTCCATCCTTCTGTACTGTTCCTGAATAATTCTGACCATTAAGGTTAATAGTGACCAGTTGGCCTTCTTCAACGTTATGCGTAGTTCCCGTGACTGTCATCGGCTGAGTGAATTCTTGCGCGTTAATGTAGTTATCACCAGTAAACGCATCAATAGTCATAGTCGGAAAGTTAGTGCGTACATCCAGCGTAATATCATGTTCCACCGAAATAGTATTACCTACAGCGTCAGTCAGGCTGGCGCTTATCGTGTAACTTCTATCCGCCAGAACACTAACATTCGCTGATGGGATGGAAAGACTCCATGAACCATCGGTCTGCACCGTGGTGGTATAGCTGGTCCCCTCCAGAGTAACGGTAACAATCTGACCGTTATCAACAACATCAGCAGTACCGCTGATTACTAGTGGTGCTTCGACTTCAAGAGCGTTAATAATGTTATCACCTGCCACAGTATTAACGGTTAAATTCACCACGGTATCCACGGTGAAACTACCTGAAGATGTTGCCGGATTACCAGCAACATCTTCAGCACTCATGGCTATTGCCACACTACCTTGAGGTAAATTCTGAGCATCCGCTGTAGGGATAATGATACTCCAGGTACCCCCGCTGCCGACGGTACCGGTGTAATCAATGTTGTTAATGGTGACCGTCACGCTCTGCCCCACCTGAAGGTGGGTGCTGCTGCCGGTAATGGTTAAGTCACTCTGGCTTTCGGTGGCGGAGACAATATCGTCCGCCGTCACCGGGTCAACACTGAGGGTCGGTAAATTGGTGCTGTCGGTGATTAATACCAGCGGCTGGTTATCCGACGCCGGGTTACCGGCGGTATCGCTGACCACGGCGGTGACCTGATAGCTACCGTCCACAATGTTGTCCAAATCCGCCACCGGCACCGTGGTGCTCCAGCTGCCGTCCGCCGCCACGGTGGCACTGTAGCTGATGCCGTTCAGGGTCAGGGTGACTGTCTGTCCCTGCTCCACGTGGGTGGAGGTGCCGCTTAAGGTCAGCGGTGCGGTGGCCTCCGCCGCATTGAGGTAACCATCTCCGGAGACCGGATCTAAGGTCAGGGTCGGCAGGTTGGCCGCCCCGGCGGACAGGGTAATGGCGTGGTCCACGGTGATGCTGTTGCCCGCCGTATCCGTCAGGCTGGCGCTCAGGGTATAGGGTCCGTCCGCCAGCGCAGTCAGATCCGCCGACGGGATGGACAAGCTCCAGCTGCCGTCGCTCTGCACCGTGGCGGTGTAGTCGGTGCCTTCCAGGGTCACCGTCACCGTCTGACCGCTGTCGGCTACGTCGGCGGTGCCGCTGACCACCACCGGCGCTGCGGCTTCGGCGGCGTTAATAATATCATCCCCCGCCACCACGCCCACGGTCAGGTGTACTACCGTATCCACGGTAAAGCTGTCGGTGACCGACGCCGGGTTACCGGCAATGTCCTGTGTGCTGGCGGTGAGGGGGACGCTGCCCTGCGACAACGCCCGTATGTCTGCTGCCGGTACTGTCACTCCCCAGTCACCGCCATCACCTACCACAGCAAAGTAATTGTGATCATTAATTGTCACCGTGACTATCTGGCCACTCTGCAGATTCGTGCTACTGCCAATGACCTGTACATTACCCAAACTCTCGTTGGCCGAAATAATATCGTCCGCTGTGACCGGAGCAACACTGAGTGTTGGTAAGTTGGTGCTGTCGGTAATTAATACCAGCGGCTGGTTATCTGAGGCCGGGTTGCCAGCCATATCGCTGACCGCGGCGGTGACCTGATAGCTACCGTCCACAATGTTGTCCAAATCCGCCACCGGCACCGTGGTGCTCCAGCTGCCGTCGGCCGCCACGGTGGCGCTGTAGTTGATACCATTCAGGGTCAGAGTGACTATCTGTCCCTCCTCCACATGGGGGGAGGTGGCCTCCGCCGCATTGAGGAAGCCATCCCCGGAGACCGGATCTAACGTCAGGGTAGGCAGATCGGCTGCTGCAGCCGTTAAAGTAATGGAATGGTTTACGGTAATACTGTTACCCGCCGCGTCCGTCAGATTGACACTCAGGTTATAGGAACCATCCGCCAACACAGTAATATCCGCCGACGGAATGGACAGGCTCCAGGAGCCACCAGTTTGTACCGTGGTGGTATAATTTATACCTTCCAGAGTAACCGTAACGGTCCTACCGCTATCAGCAGCATCAGCTGTTCCGCTGACCACCACCGGAGAACTCGCTTCAACGGCATTGATAATATCATCCCCCGCTACCGGGGCTACCGTCAGAAATATTTGTGTGTCTACCGTGATTGGCCAGGTTTGCGTACTGTTGTTATTCGCCGCATCGTTAGCGCTTAATATGATCTCTATCTCTCCTTGAGAAAGCGCTCTCAAATCTGCTGATGGAATTTCTATGCTCCACAAACCGCTACCATCAGCAATCGTTGTGTAAGTAATGTTGTTTAACACCAAAGTGATAGGCTGCCCGGTCTCCAAATCGCTGTAACTTCCTGTTATGACGAGAGGATTGAGACTTTCCGGGCCGCTAATGATATTGTCGATTGCTACCGGATCCAACGTCAGAACGGGGGGGATCGTATCCACATAGAAATCTTGTTGAGGCGCAATACCATAATTCCCCAGTCCATCCGCAGCCGCAACCGTAATGGTGATAGTGCCATTATTAAGTTGTTGCAGAACTTCCGGAGGTAAATCTAATTCCCAGTTACCGTTAACATCAACCTGAGCGACATAAGTATGGCCACCGGCTTCAGGGGCAACCAGTATTGACCATTTACCGTTGCTGTCTCGCTGCGTTACGGTATGCTGGTCAACGTTCAAACCACCAATATTCACCACGACTACCTGATTCTCCCCATAGGAATGGGTTACACCGCTCAGGTGTTGGGTTTGATGAACATCGTTGTTATTCAGAATATCGTCATTAAAAGGGACATTTAGTGTAGGGGTTGGAGGTACAAGTGCCATAGTCACAGACTGGCTTGCGCTGGCACTGTTTTCAGCTGAATCCGTCGCAACAGCCGTTAATGTATAAATTCCATTACTCATACCACTTAACGTATCTGGCGGTAGTTCTATACTCCAGACGCCCTGCGCATCAACCGTGGTTGTATATTGCTGATTATTATAGGTTACCAGAATAAAAACGCCGGGCTCCGATGTCCCGGTAATGAAGATAGAGCCATGAGACTCATTCAAATTAATAATATTATCCGAGGTGACGGAATCAACAGTCACCACAGGTGGAATGGTATCGACTAAAAAAGTGGTTGAAATTGTTCCTGTCTGACCAGCACTATTGGTTGCTACTACCGATACAGACTGTTCTCCTTGTGCCAGAGAAGCCAATATGGATGGCGAAAGAGTCAGACTCCAGTAGCCATTATCATCAACATTTGCCACATAATTATTTCCAGCAATCGTCACAGTTACACTTTGTCCGGTACCTGTAATACCTGTTGTGCCATTTATCGTCTGTCCACTTTGGCTCTCAACAAGATTTAACAGATTATTACCAAAAAGTGGGGAAATCGTTGGTACAGGGGGGATTGTGGGTTGAGGACCATCAGAAGAATCATAATGAAATAGCCCTTTGCTGTTGCTGCTGGCAATAGCAATACCTGTACCCAGTATTGCTAAAGCACCTAATCCCAATGGCAGGAAAGAGCCTGAATTACTCTCAACCAGGTAAAGAGGAGAAATGTCTTCCATCGTTTGATATTCAGGGATAAGTACACCAGCATCCTGACTTTCCGGAAATGTAACATGTACAACACTTTGTGAATCATCAGTAAAAACTAATTCACTATGTGTTCCATTAACTTCAGAAAAGTAATCTTTACATATTACGATGGAGCCATCCATCATATGTATAATAAGATCATTACCTTGCCGCTCATAGCGAACAACCGTTGTCGCCATACCATGAATATTGATTATCGATGGTTCGGTCAGCGTTACAGTCTGAGTTCCTGAAACAATTGTAACCGAAGAAATAAAGCTTCCGCCCTTTCTGGATAAGATGTTAATTTCATTATTTCTTGAAGCATTTGAATTATTAGCGTTATCCATACCATTCCCCAAAATATAAATACCAGCAGGTAGAAACAATTCACCCACGCTTAATGAGATAAATTATGGTATGAGTTAAAAATAATTCCATTGCGCTAAGAGAACACAAATAGATCTGATAAAATACACAAATTGAAAAAAAACAAAATAAAAACAATTTCATTAAAAAAATCAATGAAAAGAAAAATAATTCAACTCTTACTTGATTATCTATCACTCTATAGCTATGAGATTCAATATGATGATAAATATAGATTTTCATATAATCTCATATTTTTAAAACATAGACACAAAATGATTAACATCCAGAAAATGATTAAATTATAAATATCAAATCATTAAATAAAATATAGATTCAAACTCATATCAAGAGAGCTATACCCATCCACCAGATTAAGTTACCAATATTTACTAACAATAATAAATCCTCTTTTTTTAGAAAAAATCACCACTTTCATATATGAAAATGAAAAATAATTGCTATGTATTTGATTATTTTATAGTGACTAACTGTTCACTCCCCTTAAACTGAAACAGTCATAATTAGGCTTTCTGTCTTATTTAATTGCAGGAGTATTTATGAAAATGATCCGTTTTACTGAGGCCCAAATCGTTAATATCTTAAAACTTGCTGATTCAGGCATGAAAGTGGATGATATTTGCCGTCAAAATGGTATTAGTAGTGCAACCCATTATTACTGTAAATCAAAATACAGTGACATGTAACTAACTGATATAAAAATGAAACAACCTGAAAAAGAAAATACTAAATTGAAAAAGATGTTTGTTGATGTCAGTCTGGAAAACCCACACAGAATGGTTTTATTGAGCGATTTGATGACTCTTTTCATCGCGAATTTTTAAATGCCTATTTGTTTGATCCATTAAGCCAGGTACGAGAAATGGCCTGGTTTTGGCAACAAGACTATAACGATGAAAGAACACATGAAAGCTCAAAAAATATGCCACCAACAGCTTATCGGAAGCAACTGGAAAACTCTAATTACTGACTATTCTAAATATAGGGGAGTGGACAAGGCTAACCCCTTACCATTGCGAAAAAATTTGTCAGTACTTTTAGTAGCGGGTCAACCAAAATAATTAAAGCCAGCATGCTACACTGGCTTTAATTTAGCGAAAAAAACTTACCAGGTATATTTTATCCCTACACGGTAACGCGTTTGTCGCTCGCTAGTAAAACGTTTTTCTTTAATATTTCCAACTTCCACAAATGGACGCCAATTTTTATTGATAGAATATGTTAAAACAACATTATGCTGATAGTCCCATTTATTGTTGTTATATAGTGGTAAGCCATTACTTTCCATTTCGCGAAAAAGATCAAATTGATATCGGACATCCCAATCACTAAATTTATAGCCAAGGAAGGTATCAAACTGTTGTATCTTAGAACAGTATGTTGACCCATTGAGACCAACCATATCATAATCCCAGATCTTCCACTTATAACGTCCTTGCAGTCGAATACCATTATCAAATTGATAATTTAAACGTACAAAAGGGATATAAACTAATCCATCCGATGTAAAGTCTAATGATGTTCCCGCCAACCAGGTTGTATTAGCATTAAGCTTATCATAATAAAATGCCATCACTTCAGAACCATTCATGGTCATAGAGTCATATACTTTGTCATCTTTATTGTTATAACGGGCATCAAGTTCAAAACCAATATTCTGTCCCGTATCTAAAAATACTTTGAAACGGTCCCCATGTTTTTTAACACCATCACGATAGTCATGACGATACTCTACTGTAGTTTTATAATCGTTAGCCATAACTAAACTTGAGGTCAAAAGACATGCAGATATTGCAATAAATCTAATTAAATTATTCATAATGATCCTTATTTTCAAATTATTTATTAAAATCAGTAGTTATGTATAAGATTTCATCGCACTTACAGGTACTTCTGTTGGTCTCCAGGGGTCACCTGTATGTTCTAACCATGGGAGTAGTTCAGCCTTAATAAGCTGATTAACCAGTGCCATATTTTCCTCAGCAATATTTTTCATCTGATAGGGGTCATTTTTATTATCGTGTAGTACATAATTCAGAGGTTTACCGACTTTACGATCAACAACTAATGTATAGCGATCCGTCCGGACTCCCCGGCGCCCATAAGATTGCCCACCATAAGGCATAAAAATATACAATTGCGAAGTAGGCCGTTTATCCCCTTTACCAATTAGCACTGTTTTTGCGAAGTTAGTGCCTTCGACGGTATCTGGAATTAAATAGTCCATTCCCAGTAAACCTAATATTGTTGGATAAATATCCGGTGCAGAGAAAAGAATATCGTCTTGACGTGGCGCAATTTTCCCTGGCCAACGGAATATCATTGGCACACGCATAGATTCTTCGTAGTGTACGTTCTTCGTTGGATGCCCGTTTGAGCCCATGCAACAACCATGGTCGGAGAAGAAAACTACCAGTGTGTCTTCAGATAATTTCAACCGTTCAAGTTCATCAATAATGCGACCAAATTGTTCATCCACACCATTGACCATTGCCATATACTCTTTAAAGTATTTAGGCCCGTACCCTTCCTGGTACTCTTTATCCCATTTAACATTAGGTCGAGTATTTAATGTTTCAGAGTTTTTCCCTTTAAAGCGATCCAGATACTTTTGCGGAACTTGATCATAAGGTGAATGCGGCGGGTTCATGGAGACAACTAATGTAAATGGCTTATTGTTATCACGATATTTACCGTTTTCATTACGTAAATACTTGATAGCAATATCAGCTTCATGCTCAGGACTCCACTGATTGATTGTTATGGGTTTATCCCTTGGTGTGTCATTAGTCCAATATATTGGTGCCATATGTAAATCGTAAGTACCATAGCTATACCAAAAATCGAAACCATGTCTTTTCTCTGGTGGTGTCCAATCATTCCAATAACGGTTTTCCATTGGATTGTTGTAACCTGGAATATAGGGAGCTTCGGGCACGTCCATATGCCACTTACCAATATAGCCCATGCTATATCCTTGCTTTTTAAGTAAGTCAGACCAAGTTATCGCGCTCTTTTTCAGCTCTATTCCAAAATCCCCACCGCCAAAAGCCCCCGGCATTCCTGCGTGACTATTACCTTGCAGGCCGCTACGATATGGGTATTGACCTGTCATCAGCATGCCGCGAAATGGAGTGCAAAGTGGATAGTTAGCAACAGCTTGTCGAAATACGACACTTTGCTTTGCAAACTTATCAATATTTGGGGTCATGGTCGCATCTTGCCCCATAAAACCTTGAGCTTGAGCTCTCATTTCATCAGGGAATATAATCAACAGGTTTGGCTTTTTTTCTATGTTATCGTGAGGCGATACTGTTGGATTAGCTGCCTGGCTGGAGGTAATCCCCCCAGTAGCAGCCGTTGTTGCTGCAACGGCTCCAGATGCAGCTATTCCTTTTAATAGGTTTCGACGAGTCAATGACATTTTTCTACTCCTGAAAAAAAATGATTGAAGTTAAAGAACTAATGAATGAAATCATTAAGCAATGAATTTTCTTTTTCTTTCATATTAATATAATTTATATTCATTCACTTTCAATAATAAGCAATCGAAAGTCAATTGATTGTGTTAAAGATCACAAAAAATAAAATGTACACTCAGTACGAAACGTACAAATAAAAAATTTTGATAAAAACGAAACCTTTTTTTGCTAAAAAAGCTACGTATCTCATTATTATTTGGCAAATTATCTTTCGAACTATATGATATAGCCATATACGTAACATACCGTAATCATTGAGATCTGATTTAAATATATGTGAAAGAGATCAAAAGTTTCAATTTTTCGCATTGAGGTCTTTTTCTTTTAGTGTAACCTACAATCGAAATCAAACGAAAGATAAAGCTTGATTTCGTAAGGAGGCAAGGTAAGTGAAAAGCGCTGTTGAAAGGCGTATGGAAATCGTTAACGTGGTCAACCAAGAAGGTAAATCACGGGTCGAAGATCTTGCTGCCATGTTTAGTGTCTCTAGTGTCACTATTCGGAGTGATCTCAGTTTTTTGGAAAAAAATGGCTATGTTGTGCGCTCTCATGGTGCAGCCATTCCAAATATTGGAGTAATTGCAGAACTTTCCGTCCATGAAAAACGGCGCCAAAATGCCGGAATAAAAGCACGGATCGGTCATGAAGCAGCCAAGCTGATAGAGTGTGGTGACACAGTTATTCTGGATTCGGGAACGACTACGCGAGAAATCGCTGCCAGTTTGAAGTCTAAATCACTGGATAATGTAGTTGTTATGACCAATGGTCTGGATGTGGCGATGGAGTTGGCATCAGTACCCGGCATAGAGGTATTGATGTCAGGCGGTGTGCTTCGTAAGAATGCACTCTCTTTTTCAGGATCACAAGCTGAAAGCAGCTTAAAAAACTATCGTTTTGATAAAGTATTTTTAGGCGTGGATGGCATTGATTTACGTGTTGGTATCACTACACACAGCGAACCGGAAGCAAGCCTTAACCGTTTAATGTGTGAAATTTCCGGGCAAGTGATAGCTGTGGCTGATTCCAGTAAGTTTGGAAAACGCAGTTGTCATATTATTCGAGAATTTGGTGATATTGATATTTTGGTGACGGATTCTAATATCCCTGAAGATTATTTACAAAGTCTTAAGGATATGAAAGTCGAAGTTATCATCGTAGATAAAGAAAAAGAGAAGTAGCCGTAATACCTTAAATATAAAGGGTATAGCTCCATAATTACATTACAGATGTTGATTGTGGAGTATGTTAATGGGCCCTCTTTTAGATCTCGTCAAACGCCATAAAGCGGGTGAAAATAACGGTATTTATTCCGTTTGTTCCGCACACCCGCTAGTTATTGAAGCTGCTCTTGCTCAAGCATTAAGCGATAATTCACTTCTACTGATCGAAGCCACTTCAAATCAGGTTGACCAATTTGGTGGTTATACCGGCATGACTCCAGGAGATTTTCGCCATTTCGTTCTTAATATAGCGAAGTCATTAGATTTCCCCATCGATAAACTTATTTTAGGTGGCGACCATCTTGGACCAAATCGTTGGCAACATCTTCCAGCCAATGAAGCAATGAAAAATGCCGATGACCTTATTGCCGCTTATGTTGCAGCTGGCTTCAAAAAAATTCATCTTGATTGCAGCATGTCCTGCGCAGATGATCCGGTTCCTCTTACTGATAAAGTCGTTGCTGAACGAGCTGCTCGTCTCGTTCTTATTGCAGAAAAAATTGCACTCGAAATGTTAGATGCAAAAGATATCGTATACATTATCGGGACAGAAGTTCCTACACCAGGAGGCGCAACTGAAGAGCTCAATGAGTTAGAAATAACTTCTCCAGAAGCTGCTCACAACACCATAAAGTGCCATAAAGAAGCATTTGAAAGAGCAAACATTTCTGACTGTTGGGAGCGAGTTATTGGTTTAGTTGTACAACCTGGAGTAGAATTCGATCACACTGGTGTCATTGATTATCAACCAGAAAAAGCCATAGCACTCAGCCACGTTGTCAAAAACTACCCTAATCTGGTATTCGAGGCTCACTCAACAGATTATCAAACAGACCTTGCTTATCATGCGTTGGTTCGCGATCACTTTGCTATTCTGAAAGTAGGCCCTGCTCTCACTTTTGCCATGCGAGAAGCGCTCTTTGATTTATGTTCGATCGAAGAAACCATTACTCCCAAAGCATATTGTTCTCTTCTAATGGAAAAGATTGAAAAACAAATGTGTGAATCACCTGAGTATTGGCAAAAGTATTACCATGGTAATGAGCAACAACAGCGTTTTGCTCGATCATATAGTTTCAGCGATCGTATTCGTTATTATTGGCCAGATAAAACTATTCATAATGCTCAAGAAAAGTTATTTAGTAACTTATCACGTTCTAATATTCCTCTTCCTTTGTTAAGCCAATATATGCCTGAACAATTTCATGCTGTACGCGAAAATAAATTAGCGCCCGAACCTAAAGCGTTGGTTTTAGATAAAATTCGCAAAGTCCTTCAAAGCTATGCCAAAGCTTGCAAACTTAATCAATATTAAAGGAAATATTATGAGCCATTATTTAGGCTACACAGCTGAAGAACTTAAGCATTCTCAGGCTATATTAACGGCAAGAGAAATTACTCAGCAACCATCTTGCTGGTTAAAAAGCCATACGGCAATAGGAAAATCGCTGGATAAAATACAGACTTTTCTCACTCCTATTTTTGCCAAACCTGATTTACGTATTATCATGACAGGAGCAGGAACCTCTGCATTTATTGGGCACTCAATCGCCCCCACATTAAGGCAGCTTACAAACAAACGCATAGATTCTATTGCTACAACAGATTTAGTCTCTAACCCAGATCAATATCTCAATAAAAACATTCCTACTTTAATCGTTTCCTTTGGCCGCTCTGGCAATAGCCCAGAAAGTTTAGCTACTATAGCGCTGGCAGATCAGTACGTTAGTGACTGTTACCATCTGGTATTGACTTGTAATATTGAGGGCCAACTTTACCAAAGAAGCCTGAGAAATCATCGGGCCTTGGCTTTACTGATGCCAGAAGAGACAAATGATAAAAGTTTCGCTATGACATCAAGTTTTACTTCTATGATGTTGTCCGCTTTAACTATATTTTCGACCGGTTACCCTATAAAGCAAGATATTGAACGTATGTATAAGTGTAGTGAAACTATAATTACAGAATTCAATTCTGAAATAAATAGAATAGCTAATCAACATATTGACCGGGTTATTTATTTAGGTAGCGGGGGGCTACGAGGTTTAGCTCAGGAATCTGCCTTAAAACTTCTTGAATTAACTGCCGGTCAAGTTATTGCTGGTTATGAATCACCTCTGGGGTTTCGTCATGGCCCAAAATCTATAGTAAATAGCAATACTATGATTATCGTATTTATTTCAAATAACCCTTACACCCGACGGTATGATTTAGATCTCCTACAAGAGCTACGGCATAATAATATTGCTGCTCGGATCATTGCGATTACTGCCCAATTGGATGAAACAGTGACAAAGGGTGAGTTCTGGCAAGTCCCGGGCATGGAATCCGCAACAGACGTAGACCTCTTATTTCCTTATATCTTATTCGCTCAACTTTATGCTTTTCATAAGTCTTTAATGTTGAGTAATACCCCTGATAATCCCTGTCCAACCGGAGAAGTAAACCGCGTAGTACAAGGCGTAACTATTTATAAATTTAATAATTAAGAGGTAGAGATTATGACTACTCCTAACATTGTCTGGACTCGTATTGATGAACGTCTGCTCCACGGGCAAATCCGCATTACATGGGGTAAACATACTGAAGCAAATTTAATCCTCGTTGCCAACGATGATTCTGCTGAGGGACCTAATGCTGCGTTTATGCAAGCAGGTATGAAAGCTTCTGCCGGAGGCGAATATGCGGTGCGTTTTTTTTCTATTCAAAAAACGATTGATGTCATTCATAACGCTTCATCGGCACAAAAAATATTCATTTTGTGCAATTCTCCTACTGATGTTGCCCGTTTAGTTGAAGGTGGCGTACCAATTACTCATTGCAATGTTGGCAATATGCATTTTCATGAAGGAAAACGCCAAATTTCAAAAACCGTATCCATTGATGCAAAAGACATTGATGCATTTGAACGAATGGAAAAACTCGGAGTAACTTGTACAGTGCAAAACACACCGGATCAAACTCCTGTAAACGTACTTGAGCTTGCTGCTACAAACGAATAACCACTTCGTTATCAACCGCATATAACTCTAAAAGGAATATATATGTTATTTGAAGCTTTGATGGTCGCTATTTGGGCTTTCTTTTGCGGCATCGATAAATACGATGTGGCATTAAACATTCATCGTCCACTTATTACTGGTCCAGTTGTCGGATTAATTATGGGTGATATGCAAACTGGTTTAATCGCCGGAGCAACACTCGAATTAGCCTGGTTAGGCCTGGTGCCAAATGCTGGCGCTCAACCACCTGATGTGACACTGGGGACTATTGCCGCGGTTTCCTTTGCTATCATGACGGGCCAATCACCTTCTGTGGCAATGGGTATTGGTATGCCTATTGCCGTACTGATGCAAATGTTAGTTATTGGTTTCTTTGCGTTAACCTCTTTTACTATGGGCATTGCAGACAAATATGCTGAACAAGGCAACCCAGAAGGAATCGACCGACTACTCATTACGACAATTAGTCTCCGGGCATTGCTGTACGCTTTAGTTGCCTTTATTACTGTCTACTTTGGTGAGCATGCTTCTGCATGGATAGACCAAAATGCGCCGAAAGCCCTACTCGAAGGTCTTGGCATAGGGGCAAAAATGGTTCCTGCAATTGGCTTTGCTATGTTACTAAAAATAATGTGGTCAAAAGAAGTTGCCGGAGTGTTCTTCATAGGTTTCGTCACAACAACATACCTGAAACTTCCAATTATGGCTGTCGCTATTATTGGAGCCTCTATTGCCGCACTGTACTTCTTTTTCGGCACTGATAGTAATAATAGTAACAACAAACAAAAAGAGGAATTTGAAGATGGCATCTGATATCACAAAGGACACTTCAACCACAAAGGCATCTGAAAACCTGATTGATAACATTGATGCCTATGAAGATACCACACCCCGTAAAATCATCACGAAACGCGATCTTTGGAAGTGCTCTATTCGTGGTTTGTTTATGGAAGGTAACTTTAACTTTGAACGCATGCAGGCAGGAGGGTTTGCTTATTCTATCATTCCTGCACTAAAAAAGATCCATGGAAATAATAAGCGTGACCTCGCCACGTCATTAAAAAACCATCTGCAGTTTTTTAATGCCAGCCCGAAACTGTTTACGTTCCTACTTGGTACAGCTATTGCCATGGAGGAAAATAAAGAAAAACCATCTACTGTAAACGTCATGAAAGTAGCAGGTATGGGGCCAACAGGTGGTATCGGCGATGCGATAGATCATATGACATTAATGCCTTTAACTCTGGCATTAGGTGCATCAATCGCTATGGAAGGTTCAATTGCCGGCCCATTTGTTTTTTTTATTTTATACCAGTTAGTTCATTTCTTTGTCTATTTTGGCCTAATTTTTATGGGCTACAAGGCTGGTACTGCTGCTATGGTCAGTATGAGTGATGCCACAGAGAAATTAGCCAAGGCTGCAAATATTATGGGAATCTTTGTCATAGGAGCACTATCGGCCACCTTCATTAAAGTACAAACTACAGCTTCGTTGGAATTAGGAGGTAAAACTGTCGAACTGCAAAGTGCCTTATTTGACAAAATCATGCCTAACCTTTTACCACTCGCTCTGGTGTTTTTGATGCTCAAAATGGTGAGAGGCACGGGATTCTGGGCAAAACCTCCGGTTTTAATATTCACCACATTGGCTTCTGGTGTTATCGGTCATCTATTAGGTCTTCTTTAACTCATTTAACTGTCTCAAAATAATTTGAAGTTACATTAAGGTTACCAGGCAGGGAACTCGAATCACTGATTAATATCAGCGATTCGAGTTCAAAAAAACTAACGCCACGATAATTCTCAATATAGTAAATATGACAAATTAAGTAGAAAAATTTCTCACTTACTACAGGAGTCACTTTCATGATTGGTATTGTTGTTTCGGGACATATTCACTTCGCTTCAGGTATGCAATCAGCAATGCAAGCTATCGCTGGTGAGCAAAAACAAATGGTATTCATCGATTTCACAGAAACATTATCTACGGACCAATTAGAAATCCTTTTACGTCAAGCCGTAGCAGAAGTAGATAGCGGTGATGGTGTTTTATTCCTGACTGATATTCCAGGGGGTTCTCCCGCTAACCGAGCCTTGAATATCATAATGGACACCCCGAAAACGGAGCTACTTAGTGGTGTTAATCTCCCCATGATCACTAATGCAGCCTTTGAACGTGAAGAATGTTCATTGAGTGAGTTGGTTGAAGCTCTACTGGAAATTGGAGCATTCTCTTTACAGGACATGCGTAAACAATTTGAAGCAGCTCTCCAGGCTGAGCATGAAACCGGTAATAAAAACGGATTATAAATGATGCGCTATGCACTATTTGCCGATCGTGTTCTTACTCCTCAGGGTATTGTAGAAAAAAGTGTTGTAACCATTGCTGATGGAAAAATTGAGCATGTCAGCCAAAATATTCCCACTAATTGTGAAGTTATCCGGCTTGAACATAGCATATTAATGCCTGGTTTTATCGATTTACATATGCATGGTCGGGCAGGCTCAGATGTTATGGATGGAACCATAAAAGCATTGCAAACTATCGCTTCTGCATTGCCAGAAACCGGGGTCGTTGCCTGGGTTGGTACTACTGTTACTGCTCCAATGAATGATATTTTGTGCGCTTTAAAAAACATCCGTGAATTTATTGAAATGCCACAACAAATAGGAGCAGAACTGCTAGGTAGCTTTCTGGAAGGCCCCTATTTTTCTGAAGCTCATCGAGGTTCCCACCCAACAAACTATCTAATATCACCATCAATTGATCATTTAGAAGACATCTTAGACCACGCAGCAAATACGCTTTTAAGAGTTGCAATAGCACCCGAGATTGAAGGTGCAATGAAAGCATTCGATTGGTTGGCTGAACATAAGATAAAGACATCAGTAGCTCACACCGATGCTTCGTTTGAGAAAGTCACCGAAGCTTTCCAGCATGGTGCTGATTGTGGTGTGCATCTATTCAATGGGATGCGTGGTTTGCATCATCGTGAACCTGGTTGTTGTGGTGCCATTCTTTATCACAATATGCTGGCAGAACTAATTGCTGATGGAGTCCATGTTCATCCTGCCATGATGCAACTATCTTACCGTATGGCAGGCTATCAAGGAATTGCACTTATTACAGATTGTATGCGTGCTGGCGGTCTAAGCGATGGTAAGTATCAGCTAGGTATACAAACTGTCAATGTCATTAATGGTCAGGCTCGTACTGTTGAAGGCTCACTGGCAGGTAGCACATGTAGTATGGACCTTGCCATTCGTAACATGGTGCAATTTGCAGGCGTCCCTCTCTGGGAGGCAGTGCAAATGGCCACTTTTGTACCCGCTCATTATCTGAACTTAAGTCATCGACTTGGCAGTATTCAAGCAGGAATGGACGCCAGCTTAACTGTGATGGATGACAATTTGCACATTCAAGACACAATAATCAAAGGTGAATGGGTTTTTACCAATAACGTTAACAGACATACCTGTATCTACCAGAACATTTTGATATAGCGTGAAATTCTAAAAAAATGAATAATTATGAGAATTGAATAATGGCAACTATTAATCTGCTCCACCTTTCTGCTGATAAGCAACAGATTCTTGATACGATGAAGCGAGTATATCGCTGGCAAGCCGCCAACCAAACTCGTAGCGTTATTCGACGTACAGGAAAAACCCGGTTTATTAAAGATACTGATTGGGAGCGTGGTGTTTTCTGGGCAACCGTTACTACAGCCTGGAAAGCAACGGGTGATAATGATTACCTACAAGGGGCTATGAATTACACTCTACATACTGGATTCAGAACTGGCCCAACGCCGCGCTTCGCTGATGACATTGTGTGCTGCCAATCTTATCTGGATGTGTATCCTTTGATTGGTCACCCTGAAGCATTAGAACCAACAATAGCAGCATTAAATATTATGCTTGATAATCCCGAAGCAGGGAGAAAAGATTGGTGGTGGTGTGATTCTCTATTTATGGCTCCACCTGTCTTTGCTGCGCTGTCGCAAGAAACAGGGGATAAACGCTATCTTAATTATATGAATACCGCCTGGTGGGATTCAGTAGAGCACCTACAAGATCCCGAAACAAATCTCTTTTATCGAGATTATCGTTATATTCCAAACAACCAAGGCAGTGAATTGAGGGAAGCTAACGGACAAAAAGTATTTTGGAGTCGCGGCATTGGCTGGGTTCTGGCAGCTATTCCCCGAATATTGAACCATATGCCAGAAACGTTTGCAGACCGTTCACGCTATTTAACTATGTTTAAAACATTAGCTTCAGAAATCATAAAATATCAACAGCCAGATGGTTTTTGGCGTTCCAGTTTACTTGATCCAAAAAGTTTTTCCGCACCAGAAAGTAGCGCTACAGCGCTGTTTTGCTACGGATTAGCATGGGGAGTCCATCATGAAGAGCTGGATAAGGAAGTTTATCTACCCATTATTGAAAAAGCCTGGGCCGCACTGCAAACCGCTATTCATGACAATGGTATGCTTGGCTGGGTACAGCTCCCAGCTTTTAATCCTCGGGATGTCAGTTTTGATCATAATATGGATTATGGCGCAGGCGCCTTTCTTCTGGCAGCCACTGAAATGATAGCTTTGACAAAATAATTCTTTTTATTTCTGCTACTCTGACTAGTCCTGGCATATGTTGACACTTTTATGCCAGGACTGGTCATAAAGAAAGTCTATTACAATTACATCGAAACAAGAGTGATTAACACTGGTTTCGCATCAATAGTAGTCACTGTAAGTTGTGTATTTACACCGTCACTTTCAACAGTAACATCCAAATAGTCACCATCCAGTTGCCAGTTGCCTGCTACAATAATACTAACCGTTTGCTCCATTGATAAATTATAGCGCCATGGTCGGCTATAAATACTCACTTCAACTTGTTGCCCATTCTCATCAATTTGGTCAGAATCTTGCCCTGCATACAAGGCTAAATCTGGATTAACAATACTTAAATAAGCTTTTGTCATGCTAGCTTTGTGAGCCAAAGCCATACAAGGAGAATCACTTGCAATAATCAGGGTATGTTCTAATCCTTCAACAGGCTCGAAAAAAGCATAACCTTCTTTTCCCGTCGCATTATCTAACACAATATGCGAATTTGTATCTGCCTGCACAACTGTATATTCTGGTATATTGCTATCGCCAGCCTCTATGACAATAGCATATTCATAAGATTGGTTTTGAGGGGATATGCCGTGTTCTATTAATGCAGTTGCAAATATTCCCTTCGTTGGAGCAGCATCAGACTGGCTATTTGACTCTTGTTCATCATAAAGAAAACGGATGTTATATCCATCAGGTATAAAGTAACGATTTCCCGCAGGGTCCATAAAAGTGGTAGCTTCTTTAAATGACACATCTGTACCCGTTTGGTTTATCTGTTCACCATTAACCTCAACTACTTCACTATCAGGAACTGTATGCTGAAATAAAGTAGTTGCAGTCTCATGTTCAGAATCATCATTAGATATCCCAGTCCCCAATGCGACGACCCTGTTATCAAAAATAAAATATGATTTACAGGCATAGAAATTTTGCTGTTCATACTTAGCATGACCATGTAATTTTACAGCCAACATACTGTAAGTACACCCGTTTTAGTACCACGTACTTTTTGATATTAATTTGAAAGCGGCCAATGCTCGAAATAGATATGGTCAACTTGCCTGTTAACTTTATCTTGGTCATCGGCTAATAAATGCTTAGCAACTGTAAAAGCAAATTCGAAGCTCACTCCCAGTCCTTTTCCACTGATGAAATTATTATCAACAACCACTTTCTTATCAATAAAATTACCATCCTGAAATTTATTCTCCAGGCCACCTCCTGTTGTATAATTACGCCCCTCCAGTAGGCCATGTGCAGCTAAAACTTTGGCACTGGAAGAACAGAGTGCGCAAATGTATTTTCCAGTAGCGATATGTTTTTTGATAAATGTAATAACATCAGAATTGGCTGATAGATTGTCTGTTCCTTTTGGTCCTCCGGGCATCATGACTGCATCGTAGATCAGATGAGCTTTATTTATTAAAGTATCGTCGGCGGATATATGGGTACCAAAATAGGTTGTTAATATAGTTGTATCCATGCAGGAGAGTACATCTACATAAATATCTAAACGTCGCATGATGTCAATAAATATAATAGCCTCACCTTCTTCAAAGCCATCAGCTAATAGTACAGCAACTCGTTTTTTCATAAATTAATTCACTTGTTATGATTGTACTACCCTATATAGGATAGGTTTTAATAAATAACTACGTAATGAAACCAGATTAGTAAAGACATCATTAAAAATCCTATTACAATCTGCCTTCACTACCACAGAGTCGTATTTTATTTTGAATGATTCGTTTCATTGCTTCTTTTCCCGGGATGATATAATGGCGTGGATCGTTAGCTTCAGGATGCGCATTAAAATATTTTTTCACGGCGTCAGAAAAGGCTATTTTTAATTCGGTTGCAACATTAACCTTAGTAATACCTAATTGGATACAGCGACGAACATCAGCATCAGGTAGGTCTGATGCCCCATGTAAAACCAAAGGTGTATCGGTTTTGCTGCGAATAGCATCTAACCGCTTAAAATCTAACTGTGGTTTTTCTGTATAGATTCCGTGGGCAGTGCCAATTGCAATCGCCAGAGAATCTATATTGGTCGCTTGAATAAACTGTACGGCAGCTTCCGGGTCAGTATATAAAGCATCTTTACTTTTCACAATTAAGTCATCTTCCTGACCACTTAATATTCCCAATTCGGCTTCGACGGAACAATCCCAACGATGGCAGCATTGCACGACTTCTTTTACTAAAGCGATATTCTTTTCAAAGCTTAAATGTGAAGCATCGATCATCGCAGATTTGATACCTGCTTCCACTTTATTACGGATGTCATTAAACGATTCATGGTGATCCAGATGTAAGGCTATTGTGCTTTTGTAGTGTCGGGCAGCTTCATTACAGATACTGATTAGATATCCGGTACCTGCATAGCTAAATGTTCCAGGCGTTCCGGCTAAAATGACGGGAGAATTCATTTCAGAGGCTGTTTCAACAACTGCCTGTATAGTTTCAAGATTGTGAATATTAAACGCAGGGACTGCATAGCTACCCGCTTGTGCTTGTAAAAGCATTTCTTTGGTAGATACAAGGAACATCGCAAAACCTCTTCTTTTATTTTATTTCAAATGAAATAATAATCGAAACAAAATCCAAATAAATAGAATTTGATCACATAATTAGAGGTTTTTGAAGTCAATTGAAAGTAAATCGAAATCATTTGAAAGTTATTTGTGTGTTTCTATCCATGATATGTATGTCGTTGTTGGTTCTCATGACATAATCACACCGGCTTATTTTAAGATGAGAGTGGAGTGTACCTCTTAACCTGACAACCGCTTCAAAAATAATCTGATTGCTCCCAGCTTTAGTATGCTCTGGTAGTATTCTTGCTGTTTTCTGAATGCGTAGCGATGCGTCGATTCTCTTTGAGTATTGCAAAGCTTTATTTTGTAATCCCAAAATATAAATATATTTAATTAGAAGTTACTTATCGGTCTACTGTAATTATTTACAACTGAATGTTGCTATTGAATGGATTTAATATTAGTGATTGAGGGGAATCAATTATAATAGTGAGATTGTAATACCCACTCTGTCTTATTTATATTTCAGACCAAATATATTGGTCATCAATGAGAATAGAGCTTGAGTAATCGTGAAACCGCATGAGCGGCAATACCGCCTCGCTGTATCTCTTCTACCATCATATGCATAGCAGGTGCTGTGTACTCAAATATATGTTTATAGGAAGAGCATAGATAGTTTTGTTTATGTTTTTCTCCTTCGATTGTTAATATCCGATGTTTAGGGCAGCCACCGTAACAGAGTCCATGAAATTCACAGCAGTGACACAGATTAGTAAGACAGCCATATTTAGCATTACCAAATCTACGTTGTTGTTTACTGGTGGCAAGTTTACTGAGTTGTGTTTTCGCAATATTACCTAATTTATTTGCAGGATAAACATAATGATCACAAGAATAAATATCGCCATTGGCTTCAATGACTAATGCCTGGCCGCATTCTTTGGAAAGGATGCATAAGGGGCTGGGATAGCCTAACCACATTGCTAACAAGCTATCAAACATACGCACAAATACTTTACCAACATCTTTTTTTATCCACTCATTAAATACATCTGTCATAAACTGACCATAACCATGGGCAGGAACAGAAAAAGGTGCCATACGCGCATCTTTGTCTGGTGAGTATCGTTCTCCTTGTTGAGCATCAATTTCAACAATAGGGATAAATTGAATAAATTCAGAACCAAGGGCTTTCAACGCTAAATAGGTTTCTTTCCCTTTATTCCAATTGCGATCGTTAACAACTGTTAACGTATTAAAATTGATTTGATATTCTTTCAACAAGTCAATGCTATGTTTAATTCGTTCAAAAGTCGGTTGACCATTAACTGATACTCGATATCGATCGTGGATTTCTGGTATACCATCAATGGAAACACCGATAAGAAAATTGTTTTCATAAAAGAATTCTGCCCATTGTCGATTAATGGCAACAGCATTAGTTTGAAAACTATTAGAAATATTTTTTCCTTCAGCAAACATCTTTTGATATTTAACGACTTGTCGATAAAAATCCAGCCCGGCAAGGGTCGGTTCGCCGCCTTGCCAGGCAAAATCGATTTCTTTTGTATCCTGTGAACTAATATAGTCACGTACATAACGTTTTAACATGCTATCACTCATCCGTTCTGATGAGTGCTCCGCCATCATGCCTTCTTTACTTAAATAAAAACAGTAATCACATTTTAAGTTACAGCGGTAACTAACAGGTTTTGCCATCATGTGAAATTGAGTCGGTTGAAGGTGGGATTTAGCCATAGTGTTAATCGATTTATCTCATTTAATACTTAACGATAAACATAATATACAAAATACAATGAAAGCATTTGGTGACTTTATTCACACAAATAGAAAGCATTTGTAATGTAAAATTGCTTTCGTATATCTTCTTTATGGTTGGCCGTAACATAACAGAGTCAAATTTTCATGCATTAGTATTGTTACTCATCTTTTTTATCTTGAAGTCATGACAATAGAAGACACAAATATATCATCCACTTAAATTAAATAAGGTAACCCATATGCAGCCTGATATTAATGAACGATTAATAGATAATCTGGAACCTGGTGGTTATATGTATTTTTTTGAGAAAGGCGTACCAGAGACGATTACGACTACAGATGACTCTGCTTTATTTATAACAAATGAACATTCTCGTGACGGAACACAATCATTAGCCTGGTCTTTTAAGCCGTATGCAGGGTTGATTTTTAGTCAGGATATTGGTTTTTTAGATAGCGATGATCCAATAACTCCATTTACATTTCTAACTTGGATCTATTGCTCAGAACCTAATAATGAAGAAATAACATTCAATTTTGGTCGGGAAGAGTCTGTTAATTGCAGTTTTAATATTAAGTTAAATTTTGTGGGGTGGCGAGGGATAGCAGTACCTTTTCGCGATATGGAAGGAAAAGCCGTTGAGGGAATGCAGTATTTAACTATCTCAGTTCCTGATATCACTGGAACAATTTTGTTTGATCAAGTGATTATGTAAACGACCAAAAACATACCGTCATATATACCGTCAAATGATTTTGTGACTCTATTTTTTGATTAATATTTACTCGCAGTCAATCAGCTAAATCTTTCCTAACCTGATATAACTAAAACATGCTTTCTCATCTGTGCGGATCTGGTTTCTTCCACTGGTAGGCTGGTGCTTTCATTCTTTGGCGATGACGTTCTTTAGCTGCCAGCGTTGCTGCCACTCTCGTTCGAATATCTAACAGGTCTTTACCATCCAAAGTTAAACCCTGCTGATTAGCTACCTCAATTAACGTTAACTCTACTGTTTGGTGGTCTAACATAGATTTATTACCGAGTTATTGAACCACAAATTTTATCTACTATCGGAAGGAAAGCCAGCCAGTAGTGAGCCTCATCCTGTATTAACTTATTTCGCTTCCGCTCAAACGTTTCCCACCTCATACCTTTAGGTTTCGGAAAATAGGTCACCCGTTCAAAAAGGTTACTTGCTGGTGGATAGCCACCCCATATAGCTACCCGCTGTTTGATAATATTTCGACGCATCCGGTCAATTTGGTTTTCACTCTGGCTGGCATAGTGAAGTTTCCAGCATTTACGACAGGCAATATCCTTCTTGCCAACAAAGAGGTCTGCCACCCTGGAAGAGCAATGAGGGCACAAATACCATTCTCGCCAACCATAACCAGCTTGGGTGATAGTCGTTCTTAGCGATAGCGTTCGCCCGCCTATCGTTGCCGTAATATTGCCGTTCTCGGTTGTGAGAAGGATTTTCCCTGCGTTAGTATCCCATTGTAATGCTGGTAAGCCACTTTCAAACATCTGCTTAATGGTTTTCAGGTGTGAAAGCCTGAAACGGGGCAACGAAGTTGTGTATTGCCGGGTCTGTTCTCGCATCTGATAACCTCCGATTGCGCAGTTATCGGTTTCGTTTTTACGCACTATTACGCATTATGCGCAAAAATTGAATACGAAATTATATGTCTTTTATAGTGATTGCGCACCACTGACAATCTGAATAAACCCTGTGTATTGCGGCTTGCAGGACGGCTTGCGCAATTCTTCGGGTTTCGTTTTTTTTCGGGGGGACATAATTTCGTGCGCAATGTGAAAACTCCCTACAACGTGTATAAAAACTACTCTGATTGGGCTCTACCCCACAAAACCATATATTAATGTCTTATATCCTACATACTCGGTGTGACATAGATTATGGGTTGGTTTACATACCAATTCTGCTTTCATTTGTAGTTTTGAATATCAGGTTTTATCAGGTTACTACTACTTCAAATTGCTACCTTACTGTACAGATGGAACACATAAGCAACCTTCTGCTTTCGCTGCGTACCTTTCTGCGTACTTCTTTTTGCGCACTAAAAATTATCAATGCCTAACCAGTCATAAGGTTACCGAATCATGTTCCCGCCGTTTCTCAATAGCAGTGGAAACTACCTACTGCTGACCCGTCATTTCAGCGCCTTAAGATTTGCGTAGAAGGTGGTGTAATACATCTATCAAAATGAGGTAAGCATCATGTGTAACGATCTGCTCTTCAATGGTACAAGACTCACTATAACCTGCCATAACCAACAAATCTGGCTACGGGGAACCGAAATTGCGTCAGCCCTTGGAATGGAAACGACTAATGCCATCACGCAATTATATCACCGCAATTCAGATGAATTTAACGACAATATGACCTTGACGCTCAAATTGAAGGTCAAGGGTTTTGGTGGTGGAAACTCAAGCAAAGATGTCAGGGTATTCTCTCTTCGCGGTGCTCACCTCATCGCCATGTTTGCCAGAACGCCGGTCGCAAAAGAATTCAGAAAGTGGGTATTGGATATTCTCGATAAGGAAATTGGAACTGTACAACAAAAAATAATCCAACCTTCTCAGGAAGAGATAGACCTACAGAACTTACATACGATTATTAAACACTTCAACACGATTAGCGATGTTTGGCAGAACCAACTATGCCCTGCACTCAGATTCATGGAGTCGCCGATTCTAGGCCGGTTATCGGCTCGTTTTACTGATAGCTTTATATTCATTAATCGGCTAGAGAAAAGCGTGAATAAACGACTGTCCAGATAATATTATACTTGGGATATTTAACGATTAGCATGGATGCTAAACTACTGGAACTGATTAAATATTGGCGATTTGATGAATGAAATTACTAATTGTTAGTTCTTTATTATTAGTATCTTTCAGTGTTCTGGCTGATTCTAGTCAGGAAGAATCAGATATGAAGGCTTTTAATGACGCGATAGTCAATGCTCGGTTTGCAGGAACGTGCGCAGCCTATAAGCAAATGGCGGATTTCCAAACGGCAACACAAATGCCCGGTGGTGATGAATTCATTAACCGGTTTGGCGCTACTGAAGTTGCTAGGCTTGGAATGACCATTCCGGAGTTTACAGCTCTTTGTGAGAAGGCAATTAATAATTACAACACCATGAATAGAATGTCTCAATAGTCGTTGTATTAGGTAGGTTTTACTTCACTTCCGACATATCACGTTGCCTATGATAAGAAACTATGGTTTGTTGGTATTGATGCCTGCCCGGTGTCTCACTGCCAATGTATATCAATAAATTAAGCATGTTAATATGTCCTTCCTTACCTATTAATTACAGGCATCATTAGCTTTACTTATAATTATTTTTCCACTTTTTTGCATATATAAGAAAAAACAGGTCGGTTTGGTCGGTTTTTCGGTTTTTTGTGTGAAGTCTCTTTTTTATCATATAGTTATAAGAAATAAAAAAACCGACTTTGGTAATTTCAAGGTCGGTTTTTTTCTTTCTAAGGTCGGTTTTCTCATCCTGCCAGAAAAAAATGATTTGTTACAAGGTCGGTTTTTTAAGGGCAAAGTCGGTTTGAGGTCGGTTTTTTAGCACTTTTTGTATCATCATAACATATTAATAAATAAAAATATTTACATAACCATACATAAAAAACCGACCTGTTTTTCTCGCACGTGAGAAAAGTGCATGTGATTTACATCACAGTTACTCTTCACTCTCATCATCGGTATCTGGCTGGTAACGCAGAACAATAAAATGTGGCTGACTTCCATCAATCACCAGCGTCTTTTTGGCTATACCTTTTTTAGGCTTGTCCAGCATACCTGCATCAGCTAAAACCTGAGCAAAAGCGATATGGTTAGCACCTGAAGCAATCTCATCTTTGAACACGGCAGGCCATGTATGAAAGACAATCTCTTCACTCATTCGGTTCTTTACCCGATAACCGGCAAGGTCTTTAATCGGCAAGTCACGTGGATCAGGGTTAGGATGTGGCAAGTAACGACTATAACCAAAACGCTGTAAAAATGATTCAGCCTGCTCTATCCATAATCGGGACTCTCGGTTTTGCATACCGAATTCATTTACCCATGCATTAAAGCTGTACTGTAGAGCATCACGGATTTCCTGCTCATTCCAGCCAGTTAGGTGCCGGGATAAAATCAATGCGGCTTCCAGAACAGCAAAACGGGACGATACACGACGAACCTGTTCACTGGCCTCCGCAGGCAATAGTGATAACCACCGACGTTCTGCGGCTCTTACTGCCTCGGCTGCTGCTTCTTTCTGGCTGGCAAGGTACTTTATCCACTCACGGCCTACAGCACCATAATGATTTTGACAGGCGTTCCGCATAGCATCAGCATGAGCCTTACCGTCAGCATACCCGTGAAATTCTGTAGCCTTGGTAATCGGGACATTTAACAGCCTGACCAGTTGACCGGCATTAACCTTACCGCCATCAGCACGGATATAGCTCTCAAGGTCAATCTCACCGGTACTGAAGGCCATAGCTCGCCAGCGCTTAACATCACGGTTGCCACCTTCTTTAGCCCCCTGAATCTTACCCACGCCGTTAAACAGTGCATAAGCGGCATCAGCAACGGCCTTGCGATTACTCCCTTGTCCGATTTCGTCCAGCGGCATAAAACCATCGTTATGAGCAGCAGCCTCATTCACCAGCCCTAATGCGGTGGAATACCACGTTAGTTTTAACCCTTCAGGTTCACCGTAGACGCTAGTGGCTGCGTTACCGGTAGTTGTCTTACCTGCTGATGAGCCGCCGAACAGGTGAACTCCGAATCCATCAGCACCAACAAGGCCAATTAATGGAGCAGCAAACGCACAGGCAATGCCTAACATCATGGAAGGATTCCCCTTAGCCAATAGAGCAACATTATCCTGCCAGCTATCTGCGGTTCCTTTCACCCCATAGCCTTTAGCGGCAGCAGAACGCCCATGAAATAACACCGGTTTAGTCGGTGAACCAATAACAGAACCATCCGGCATAATGTATGCGCCACTCTGCCAGCCTGTAGCACTGACAATTGCCCACATATCACGAGAACCATTGCGCTGAAGATAATCAGCGAGAATAGCGCGTAATCCGTTTTTAGCAGTGATAGACAAACCACCAGCACGCAATTTAGACCATCCATCACGCTCGCCAATATCACGCATAGGGAGCGCTTCTGTCCGTTCCGTCTGACCACCTTCAGGTGTCCATTTCAGAATCAGGTAGCGCTCGTTATCATCTTCACCAATACCCGCAATAGTCAGCGGTTCACATAGCCAGCTTTCACGCTCTATCGGCTCACCGGTATCTCTGTCGGTTTTTGGTTCAACCCAATACAAACCACCATGACGAATATCAGCATAGGGCTTTAATGGGTCACGTTTAGCCACAATCGGGATTGGTTTTGCCGCTGGTGATTCAGAGTTACATTGATACAGGGACGCATTAAACGCATCTGTAGCACACTCTAAGCCGTTTTGTTGCCGGTAGTCATCCCAGTCGGCCTTATGCTCTGTTGGTGGCAAGGCTACCCATCCAGCTACGGATTTTGCCGCCTGTTCTGCTTTCTCTTTACCGGTGTTAGGTTCGTCGGGCTTAATATCATTATCAGCAGCAATGATAATTTTAGCTCGCGCGTATTGGTCGCGGAAGTTTCTGGCAACATATATCAGATTCCCCGCATCTATTGCCGCTACAGTAAGCGCATCAGGGTGTATCAGATGAACAGACAGGGCAGTAGCGACTCCCTCAGCAATAATCACCGTAAAAACGCTCTCAGGCGCATTCACGGGGTAGTAACTGCCTTTCTTGATGCTGTCGGCTAATAACCGCTTTTCACCCGTAGGAGCAATAGTTTGTGCGCCAGTGACAACACCACCCGCATCCACCAGCGGAATGAGCAAACCACCGTCAGACAGCAATGGCATGGTGAAGCCAGTTAATCCCTTGTTGGTCAGGTAGTTCGATGTTCCTTCAACGGTTTTCGCTTCCAGCTCTTTGTAACGTGCTGTAAAGCGTTCTCGCCTTTTAGTCTGCTCATTAGCGTTTAATTCAGATTGCTCTTGTTTGCGGTGCTCCAATTCAGCTTTTGATGACTTTATTGTCTGACTAGTGGATTTCTCCTGTTCAGATGTCCGGTAATCAATGCCCAATATATCAGCAACGGATTTAGCCGCTTCAATAGTATCCGTATTGAATACTTTGGCTACCAAATCCAAACCGTCACCCGCGCCACACTGATTACAGATATGGGAACCTCGCCCATTATCATCAAACCGAAATCGGTCTTTACCACCACATGCCGGACAAGCCGAGTGTGTACTTGCGCTATTAGGAACAGTAATACCTAACCCATCCAGAATAGATATCCAACGCCCAGCAGCAGATGTACTTACTTCGCGAATAAGGTCAATACTACGCATGGATATCTCCCTGAATTAGAGTCGCGGAAATATCATTAAGCATGTCACCCCAAAGACTAACACCAAAATCAGAAAGACTTCCGCCATTCAGGGACAGGGATATCATACGCATAGCGACAGCTACCCAAGATTCCGACGCTAATTCAGCTTCCTGATAAATGGGTTCAATTAGGTAGCTATAAACCAGCTCTGGCAGTCCTCCGTCTCCAATATCCATACAAACGAATTTATCTTTGCCGGTTGGAACATTAACAAGACTGTTGCCTTTACTAACCTCATACTGATAAATAGCCTTTGCCATGCGCTTAACTTGCGCTTTAATTAACTCATTATTACGCATGGTGTATTACCTCCAGTCTGGTGCTGAAAAACACTAACTCAGTGTGATAATTATTCACCTTTCGCGCCCTCCTCTTCCAGCCATGTGGCAACCCGACAACCGATATTCCACGCAATACCGATACAGTTTTTTAAGTCCGGCTCTGTGTCATCATGCACATACAGAACGCCTAATAAAGACTGAAGCTCATCGGCAAGCACAGCTACTTCAGTAATGCTCAAAGTGCTATTTTTCATCTTTCACCACCTCAATCTTCTCAATCCTGTTCTTTACCAGACTAGTCATCGTATTAAGCTCAGTGATTAGTCCAGACATACGCCCAGCAGTTGCTAAATCAGCACGGCGCAAGGGGGCATGAAGTAGTTCATGGTAAAGTTCCCGAAGTTGGATGGCGTACTTATTTGCTGTTTCAGCGTAGTAAGTGACTTTTTCCGATTCTCTCATATCACTAATACAACGCTTTTCTGTTGTCGAAATAGCCTGATCGATGATGATTGGCAGGTTACGCATGATTCACCTCTACAGGCTCAGGCAACATTTCATAAAGTACGCTGGTCTTTTCCAGCAGAATGAACAGAAGGGCTTCCCTGATTACTACTTCATCAGTAAACAATGCTGCGTGAGTCAGAGCTACACACTGGGAGGCCAGCTCTTCAGATGTTAGCGGAGTCTTATCAATGAGGTTATGCATGACGAACCTCCTGACGAGAAACAAACACCAGCGAAGGATATCCAGCCAGAGAACGAGCTTCCTTCTCATTAGCAGCCGTGACAGAGATAATCTGAAGTGGGTGAAGGTCAGACAGGCGTTGACGGCCTGAACCAATAAGGAATGTAAATTTAGGTTGAGTTTGGGTATGCTGTATATCAGCCATAGCGTTAGCCTCATTAACGTTGCGGTTAGAAGCCCCGTATGTGTTGACGCACTGCGGGGTTTCGCTATTTTCAAGGTAGCATAGATTACCTTGGTGACGGACACTATAGCGCCAAGTGGTGGACACCTCAATACTTTAAATTGATTTATTTTCATGTATAATGTCGGACACCTATTTAATAGAGGTCTAGTAATGGCAACAGGTAGCGTAAATAATAAATCGCAAAAAACATCAGTACGAATCCCACATGAGATAGTTGAAGGTATGGAGCAGGTGAAAGAAGAAGGTGAAAGTACAGGACAATTTATTACCACCGCAATGCAAGGTGAAATTAAACGCCGACAACGCAAAAAACCTAAAGAATAAGCATCATCCAAAAGGGTAATATTCACAGTGTTACCCTTTTTTATGGACTCAAGAAACCCACCTCCTAAGGTGTCCGAAAATTCAATTGTTTCTCGCGTAGTGACCCCAATAAAATCTTCCCGTATCTCACGTAACGATGTCGGAATAACCTTCTTTGGCTTTAATAAAGGATTAGCGCTTAACATCATCAGTCTCCTTCCAGATAGTAAATTCCTCACTGAATCTTTCCACTGACTGGACGCAGGGAAATTCATATCCCTCACGGATGAATGACACGCGGCTATTAACTACACTTCTGACCGTTACAAGATGTCCGTGTTTATCGGTATAACACTGATTAACTATAGGTATGCAGCTTATGCCATCACCTCCACGGTTAACCCTCTCGCGGTGTACCCCTGAACCTGCTTACCATCAACCCGAATGCGTTTTTTGGTTAGGAAGCACACATGGTCATCGTAGACGTGGAGCCATTTACCATCTAAAGCCACCAGCTTAAAGGCTTTTTGAGGTATAGATGATACCTGCACAACTACGCTGTGAGCCTTGCAGGGTGAGGATATTTGTGGACATACCCCCTTATCTGCTGCTAACTCCTTACCAGATGAACGATATAGCCAGAATGATTTTTTATATCCGGTAATCTTACGAGTACGAATCTGGATATAGCCTAAACGAGTCATAAACCGGCTAAATTCAGCATCATTTTTAATCGACAAGGGTAAGGCTTTGCGTTTATTCGGACATACCTGAACAGCAAATGTGGATAATGAATTACCGTTATTTCGACGGGTATATTCTTTCCATGCCCCGGCGCGATTTAATGCCAATAAATAACCATCATCATTCATAGCTGGAATATCGCGCCCCGAGTTTTGGGCATAGGGGTATCCGTTCCGGCTATTGCCAGATTTTTTAATTGTCATATTTGAATACCTTTTAGGCGGCTAGATTGTCGTCAGGATATAAGCTCAGAATATCGTTTATTTCGCCCTGGGTTAATGCGGAATAACCGGCTGTAGTCGCTCTGGCATTAATCAGATTAATCACTCTTTGAGCGTCATCACGGCTTACCAGTCGGTAGCGGTAGTGTGAACCTATACCATCAGGGTTACGTTCTTCTAACCGCTCCAGACGAATAGCACAACGGCGTTCTAACTCAGTGGCATAATTCCGGCCAGATGATAACCGGCAGTAATACAGGATTTCATTTTCAGTGAAACCATTAATACCTGTTCGCAGCATATACAGTCGGGCGCGGTGTTTTTTAGGTGCTGGTTTTAACTCATGGATGGCAGTATTATCAGAGGCGTTGATGTTCTGATTAGCCGCCTGTAACGGGCGGTTTTTCATTATGCAGCCTCCCCGCGTGATTCAGCGATTCGTTGATTAATCCATTCGTTTATTTCACTTTCAATAAACGCAATGGAACGAGTGCCAATCTTTACAGATTGAGGGAAGCGTTTTTGGCTGATAAGGCGATAAATCCACGCCTTGCTATAACCCGTACGGCGTTGAACTTCTGATAAGCGAATAAGTGACTGTGACATGTATTCCCCTGTTTCTGTTTATTGTCGCGGATGGACGTTGAGATAACAGGGATATTTCAGCAAATTTAAATGGTTACATGTGGAAGTTGGATGCAAATAGTTGGAAGAGCCACTTTTGCCGTTTTGGAAGTTTTTGTCTGCTAATTTGGTTGTTTTTTATACCATTTAGAAGCCATTGGCGTTGTGATGTAACTTTTAGAAGTTGTCATTAAATTATTTACTTTCTCCTTGGGAGGGTGAGTTCAAATTAGGAACATGATTTTTCAAAGCTACATTAATGAGATTCGTTAATGTCTTCGGGTTTATCTCTGTCCCGATTCCATAATCATTGATAGCTTTTATTGCGGCATTAGCAATGGCACTTTTATTCATTTTACAGCCATGCTTAAATCCTGGTGATGATTTTTCTAAAGCTATCGCCAGACCAGCAATAAACATTAACGAGGTTTCTTTACCTGCAAATTCAGACCAAGATACTGTGTTTTCATACTCAGAATGCATGGTTAGGTTTTGCTCAATTTGGTATTTATCAAATCTTATACGCTCATAGGCAAATTTAATGCCTTCATCTGAGTACCAAAGCGTAGATGGTACGCGTTCAAAAAAGGGATCCTGAGTACATCCACGCCAAGCAATAGCTACTCCGCTAGCAACAAGACCTAATGCCTCAAAAGCTGTTTTATGTCTTGAAGATGAATAAGGATGGACTCCATGAGCAGGATCAACCTCATATAGGAATATATTATTATCCCTAATTAACTTACATAATGATTTTGCTGTATCGTTAATGCTTGATTCAAATGAAGATATAAAATCCCATGCAGACATAAGTTTATCTTCATCAGGCATTCTTAATTGAAAAAAGCTAACATTAGATATTTGGTATGCTATAGCCCATTGATAAAAAGAATCAAGATCGATACTTGTTAAGTTCTTCGCCATCGGTTTATGGCGATTTACATCACATCCTATCTCATCACCAATTACTTTACCGTTTTCATTCATGTTCAAAACTATAAGATAAGTAGTCTGTAATTTGCCTCTGCGTATATCCATCATCATTTGGCTAAGATAATTCATAGCCGCCTTCCATTTTTCAAAATTCATATGTTTCAGATTATCTATTCTTTCAATATCTAATGGGTCCTCATTAACCAACAATAACGCAGCCTCTTCCACTGTAAAATCATTTTTCGAAAACCAGCTTTCTGATAATATATTATCCACACGCCACCTCACGCCCTCTATTATTCAGTAGAGATTATGCCAGTCAGTAGAGGTGTACTGATTTTCGGTAGCGAGCCTAGGCATAACCTTGTTCTTTCAATTCATTATATGCATAAATCAACGTCTACTATAGTTTACCACTGTCTATTCATCCAGTTTAAGCTCGTTTACCAAATGAGCCGTGTATCACATTTCCGTTATTAGTATGAGCAAAGTCATGCGGTGTAATTGGCTGTTCCCTGTTTGCATCCAGATAATCAGCCCACCACTGAATCATCGCGTTACGCTGCTCAATGAATTTAGCATTCTCTGTATATGCACCCTTAACTTTCTTACGCTCCATATGGCTCATCTGACGTTCTATCGCATCCTCTGCCCATAAAGCAGACTCATACAGCGCACTGGATGCCATACCTCGAAAACCATGCCCGCAAACTTCTGTTTTGGTGTCATAGCCCATATTCCGCAAGGCTTTATTAATCGTTCCTTCCGACATAGGTTTGTCAGGATAACGGTCACCAATAAAAATTAATTCATGCTCACCGCTAATTTCCTGTATCTGTCTTAATATCTGGATCGACTGCTTACTCAGCGGCACTAAATGGTCAGTCCGCATTTTTGAGCCTCGGTGTGAAAACTTAACGCCCGCTATTTCTTCTCTCTCTGCCGGAATAATCCAGCATGAATTAGCAAAATCTATCTCTTTCCAACGAGCAAACCGCAACTCGCTAGAGCGAATAAATACCAATAGGTTAAGTTTTATCGCTAGCTTGGTCAGTTCACGCCCTTGCTGATAGTTATCAATTCTGCTTAACAGGTCGTGGATTCTATTTGATGGTAGGGCAGGATAGTGTTTGGCTGGTCTGGTAGCCAACGCGCCACTTAAATCATTGGCGGGATTATGAGTAATGATTCCATTCTGGACGGCGTAGCGCATTATGGCAGTTACGCTCTGCTTTAAACGCCCTGCCATATCAAGATTATCCCTTTCCTCAACACACCTAAGCGGAGCTAATAAATAAGGGGCGGCTAACTTTGATATTATCTGATTACCAATATGGGGGAATATATGATTTTCAAGCCGATTTAACGTAATCCTCGCGGTGTCCTTTCCCCATTTCTTAGTTTTATTCGCAGTATAAGAGTGCCATTGTTTAGCTACACACTCAAAAGTCACGCCTGATTCAATTTTATCAGTTCTTTTCTTCTCGCTTGGGTCAATACCTGCCGCCAATAACTCTCTGGCTGAATCTCTTCGTTTTCTCGCATCAGCCAATGACACATCGGGGTAAACACCTATAGCTAAAGTTTTCCTCTTACCCTCATACCGATAATCGAAACGCCAATATTTAGAACCGCTGGGGTTAACGAGCAAATACATACCACCACCATCAGCTAACTTCTGTGGCTTATCAGTTGCTTTAGTTGTCCTTGCCTTAACGTCAGTCAATGCCATGCATACGCCCCTTTTTGACGGTATATTTTTTTACCTAACCGGAGATACCGTCAAATATACCGTCATTCAGATGTATATGGCAATAGACGTCAAAGCACCTCAATAGACAGAGAAAGCCCGTAATTACTGGATTTCAGGCATAAAAAAAGACGTCCGTAGACGTCTCTTTATTTGATATTGGTACCGAGGACGGGACTTGAACCCGTAAGCCCAATCGGGCACTACCACCTCAAGGTAGCGTGTCTACCAATTCCACCACCTCGGCACTACATTACAAAATGACAGGGCAACCCTGCCATTTATTACTCTTTATCCCTTAGCGAGGGATGTCGCTGCTTGGGGTCTGAGGAGCTGGTTTAGCTGGCTCAGTTTTTACCGGGGTACTCAGATCATCCCATTCACCGACTTTTTTGTCCTGATGTGTGCTCAGGTTACCCAGCGCCAGGCTGATAACAAAAAACAGCGCGGCCAAAATTGCTGTGGTTCGGGTCATGAAGTTACCTGAACCGCCGGAACCAAATAAAGTCGCAGATGCACCGGCACCAAAAGAGGCGCCCATATCAGCACCTTTACCTTGTTGCAGCATGATCAGGCCAATCAGACCGATGGCTACCAACAGGAAAACAATAAGAAGCGCTTCGTACATATTCTTGCCTTTATCCTTGCGGGATAATCCCGTGCTAAAGCTTTAACCCGTTATCGGAGTAATTCATGTTGAATGATGTCACTTATTATACCCGACCGGAGCGGGTGTGAATACTAACTAAAGCCAGAAAGAGGTGCAAGTGCATTTTCACAGTCAATGCGTATTTGCAGAAAAAACCAACACCCGATCGGATATTTGCATCGGTTTGTTAAACAATACCATTCCGGATGGCAACATTTCACAGGTTTTACCCTGAGCACCGGGAACAGCAATAATTCTGTCTAGTAGTATACGATAGTGCGGTTCTGGATAAATTTATTATCCTCAGTGCCCCACTCCGCCTGTAACCAATTGTAGTTTTGGTCGTAGTCAGTGTAATACTTTTCAGCCCGACGCTTTTGGGTCGAATAAGCAGTAACCTCACTCACAATACGTTGCAAAATATATTTATCGTTATAGTCAAAGTAGTAGGTAGAAACAAAATTATTTCGGCTGGCTTTAAAGTCCCTGCGGGCTAAAAATCCCTTTGAATTATAATAGTACTTTTTAACCGTATACTTTTTACCACTATCGTATCCCGTGTTTTGTTTTTCAACGACTTCACTCAGTTGAGCATTATCATTATAGACATACTCACGACCCCATTCGCTATTCATTAATTCACTGCGAACAATTCTTCCCTGTCTGTCGCTCAAATAGCGGATAATAACTTTACCTATATCAGACTCTTTACCATCCATCAGCCATTTAATGCACTTTATCCAGTGCCCTTCTTTGTTCTTATAGATTTTGGTTACGGACTCACCGCGTCGATTTTTTTCGTGTCGCTCAAAAGCCGTCAGATTGCCTGAAATATCATAATCAATCCAACTGGTGCTTACCCATTCACCATTTTGATGGGTGACTTCTTCTAACTTTTTCACCCGATAATCAGGAGGAAATATAGAGTGGCTAGCGTTCTCGGTTAACACCAAATTTGCAGAGAAGATAGCATTCTCTTCCGCAGTTAAACTGTTATAGGAATTTAAGGCATAAGAAAAAGGAGAGAGGATAAATGCGACTATCGCGATTAAAGAACCAGTGATAAAAAAGCGCGTTGTCATCATTGCTACCCTGCGGTTGTTGTTGTTATTCCGTTGCGCAGGATTCTATCATCGAAAAATAGTTTCTAACAATAACTATAAATTATGTAAATCAATTAATTTCAATTCTTAATGAGTGTTTCAAACTCTTCTTTTGTTCCATGGAACGTGTTGAGATCGACAACGGTTTCAATTCCCTCTAAGCGACCACGGTTTGCATATTGCCAGAACAGCCAGGGGCGTTGATCTTTCAAAACCGGACGGCGGTATATGTTTCTAATCCAAAGTGGGCTCTGTTCAAATTGCCCTACGAGAAAATCATCAAAGAATTCCTGAGTGACATATAAAATGGGTTTCTTCTGATAAAACGTTTCCAGTCGCTCAATAAGTACTGCTATTTCCGCCAGTACCTGCTGTTTTTCTATGGTTAACTGGCAATTACCACCATATTCCAAATCAATGACCGGAGGTAAGGTATTAGCCACTTTGGGCACGGTTTCAATAAAATTTAGCGCCTGATCTTGACCCGATCTGCAAAAGGTAAAAAAGTGATAAGCCCCTACCACAAACCCTTGTTCACCTGCGCGTTGCCAGTTAACAGCAAAAGACTTGTCTTTAAAATCACCGCCTTCCGTTGCTTTAATAAAAACGAAGCGAACCCTTTCTCTGTCTACCTGCTGCCAGTTAATTTCATTCTGATGGTGAGATACATCAATGCCCTGAACCGGGTATTCAGAAAGCGATGGGTAATTGAATCTGATATAACCACTGTACAATCCGTATATCAGCAGCAATCCGGCAATCATTAAGCCGGAGAATATAATGAGTGCTTTCCTGATTAGCTTATACATGGATGTACCACTTCCTTGCTTACCATTGCCTGTTCATAGTTAAACAAAGGGCGGAAATATTTCCGCCCTTTGTTGTAACTCATATCTGAATACAGATTAACCCGCAGCTTTCACTGCATCTGCGATACGGTTAGCCAATCGCAGAACCTCTTCGTCATTTTCCCCTTCAACCATCACGCGAATTAATGGTTCGGTTCCTGATTTGCGTAACAGCACACGACCACGACCTTCCAGCTCTTTTTCTACCTCGGCAGTCACCTGCATCACAGTTTCATTCGCCAGAGGGTCATGTTGACCAACAAAACGAACGTTAACCAGAACCTGAGGCAACAGTTTCATACCGCTGCATAGATCGTGCAGAGACATATGGTTACGGGCCATAGCTGCCAGTACCTGCAGTGCTGCAACAATACCGTCTCCGGTGGTTGTCTTATCTAACAGGATAACGTGACCTGAGTTTTCAGCACCGATGGTCCAGCCAAGCTCCAGCATCTTTTCCAGCACGTAGCGGTCGCCCACTTTCGCTCTGGTAAATGGAATACCCAGCTGTTTTAATGCCAGTTCCAGACCAATGTTACTCATCAGTGTACCAACGGCGCCGCCTTTAAGCTGACCCTGACGTAAGGATTCGCGGGCGATGATATACATGATCTGATCGCCATCGACTTTATTGCCCTGATGGTCAACCATAATCACGCGATCGCCGTCACCATCAAATGCGATGCCAAGATGCGCTTTTTCAGCCACGACACGCTCTTGCAGCAGACGAACATCCGTCGCACCACATTTCTCATTAATGTTCATACCATCAGGATCGCAGCCAATAGTAATGACATTAGCGCCTAACTCACGTAGTACGCTTGGAGCGATATGATAAGTAGCGCCATTCGCACAATCGACCACGATCTTTAATTCACTCAGGCTAAGCTCGCTCGGGAATCCACCTTTGCAGAACTCAATATAACGACCGGCGGCATCATTAATACGGCTGGCTTTACCCAATTCAGCTGACTCAACACAAGTCAGTGGCTTTTCCATTTCGGCTTCGATAGCTTCTTCCACTTCGTCCGGTAGCTTTGTACCGTCAATAGAGAAGAACTTGATGCCGTTATCGTAATAAGGGTTATGAGAAGCAGAAATAACAATACCCGCTTCCGCACGGAAAGTGCGGGTCAGATAAGCGACTGCCGGTGTTGGCATTGGGCCGGTAAACGAAGCAGAAAGCCCCGCCGCAGCCAGGCCCGCCTCCAGAGCAGACTCCAGCATATAGCCAGAAATACGCGTATCTTTACCGATAATGATTTTACGCGAACCGTGGCGGGCTAAAACTTTACCGGCCGCCCAACCAAGCTTAAGCACAAACTCTGGCGTAATTGGATGATCACCTACTTTGCCCCGAATGCCATCTGTACCAAAATATTTACGATCGCCGCTCATGTTATCTTTATTCCTTTGCAGAAAGTGTTGCCTCAACAATTCGCATTGCTTCAGCGGTTTCTTTTACGTCGTGAACACGAATAATTTGTGCCCCCTGCATCGCGGCGATTGTTGCACAGGCTATGCTGCCAATAACCCGCTGCTCGGGTGGAACGTTTAATAATTGCCCAACCATCGACTTCCTAGACATTCCAACCAGAAGTGGAAGGCCAAAATGGTGAAAATCTGACAGATGGGCTAATAACTGGTAATTGTGCCTCAAGTTCTTGCCAAAGCCGAATCCCGGATCGAGCAATATCTTCTCTCTGTCCATACCGGCGTTAACACAGCGGGTAATGTGCTCAGTAAAGAAAGCATCAACTTCAGACACCACATTAGTATATTGGGGTTCATGTTGCATGGTTCTGGGCATACCCTGCATATGCATCAGACATACGGGCAGTCCGGACTCTATTGCAACTTCTAACGCCCCCGGCTCTTGCAGTGCCCGGATATCATTAATCAGATGAACGCCAACCCGGTGAGATTCTCTCATAACTTCGGGCTTATAAGTATCTACAGATACCCATACTTCAAAATTTTTTGCTATGGCTTCCGCAACCGGAATAACTCGCTCAAGCTCTTCATCCGTTGGAACTTCGTCTGCGCCGGGGCGTGTAGACTCACCGCCAATATCAATAATGGTTGCCCCTGCCTGAATCATCTCATTGGCATGACGCAGAGCGTTTTCTATCTGGCGGTAACGACCTCCGTCAGAAAAGGAGTCAGGCGTTACGTTGAGAATTCCCATCACCTGAGGGTAATTGAGATCTAACGTTAATCCCCTACTTTCTAACTTCATGATGAATTCCTTAAGACTTAATAAGACATGACTGTCGTGCGGATACCTGCTCTGGGATAAGTGAGCAGATACTTACAAATTTAATAAGGCGATTAGAATATACCAGAACAGAGGCAGGGATGAACATTCCGTTCCAACTCCCTGCCCTGGGAAATGAAAATAGTTAACCGGTAATTTTTAGGCTCTCAGCGATCTTTCTGAACTCAGGTAAATATTGTTCACTTTGTTCGGCCTTAACCAGCCCCTTAATCACATAATAAGTGCCATCAGATTCAACGATCAGTTGATAGACCTTCATTGGCTCATGATTCTTTGCATTTTCTGCATTAGCCAATAGCTCAACACCATGATGACCGTTTATATCAACCAATTTAATACTCTCTTTCTGCACCGCAATTTCAATCAGAGAAGCCGTATTCATCATGTGCTTTTCGCTGAAAGCCACCAGATCGCCAATCGCAGCCTTACTGTATGACGAAGCGATGACCATCATCGGTTGAACACCTGCCGCCGCCGGAGCTGGAGCCGCATCGCCAGGCAGGCTTAATATCAGCATGTTATTAACCCGGCGAACAATCTTAAGATTATCGGATTCCTGTATAGAATAGCCCAGCGCATCCAGATTCAGTTTGCCTTCTTCTCCCTGCGCCAGCTCCATGCCGATCAGCGAACGCTTAATGGCATCACCCAGTTTCGCTTCTTCAGCTGCGGGATAAGTACCCACTAACATCAGCGAGCGCTTACTGTCTCCCTGAAGTAATATCCATTTATTGAATTGTTGATTATTCGCGGTTTGACCAATTTTATATAACCAGACTTTATGCTCGTGACTGACAGCTTCTTCAGTTCCCAGCAGACGAACACCTTCAGTTTTCATCAGGTCAGGAATAAACGAGTGTTTAATCTCTTCCAGAGGGGCTGGCATCTCATTGACCATAATAGACGCGCCGACAACTTCATTCATATATCCGGTAAACTGTTTGGACAATGAAAAACCAGCAGGTGGTTCAATAGAGACTGAGGTGCCTGGAATACGTTCTGCCGCCTGAGCCGCACTTAAAAAAGTGCAGCCGGTCAATAATACCGTTGCTATTAATCGAAACATCTTCATCGTTATCATTTCACTCCATAAAATCAAAACTATCCCTTGAATAGCACCGCAGCAGCCAAAGGTGTGTTCAAACCACTGAGAAAGCACCAGACAATAGCACACATCAAAAGAGATGTTGTATTCTGGATTAATATTTTTGAGATAAAAAAAACGGCCCCCGTTTGGGAGCCGTTAGCATTTATTTACACAGATTAAACCGCTGGTTTATCACTTGGTTCATCAGTCTTGCTGAATTCTGGTGATGCAGGTTTCTCTTCTGGCGTTACGGGTGGCTGAGTATTGCTGGCCGGTGGTTTAGTTCCACCGCTCTGCGCATCATCCCAACCCGCCGGAGCACGAACTTCACGGCGAGCCATCAAATCATCAATTTGTGGCGCATCGATAGTTTCATACTTCATCAGCGCATCTTTCATCGCATGCATGATGTCCATATTGGCTTCCAGGATTTCTCTTGCACGCTGATAGTTACGTTCAATCAGCAGCTTAACTTCCTGGTCGATAATACGTGCAGTTTCATCAGACATATGTTTGGTTTTCGATACTGAACGACCTAAGAAAACCTCGCCTTCTTCTTCTGCATACAACAGAGGCCCTAACTTCTCAGAGAAGCCCCACTGAGTCACCATGTTACGGGCGATAGAGGTAGCAACTTTAATATCGTTAGAAGCACCGGTAGAGACTTTTGCCGGCCCATAAATCAATTCTTCAGCTAAACGACCGCCATACAGCGTTGAAATACGGCTTTCCAGCTTCTGGCGGTTTTCACTGATGGCATCGCCTTCCGGTAAGAAGAACGTCACGCCCAGCGCACGACCACGAGGAATAATGGTAACTTTATGTACCGGATCGTGTTCCGGCACTAAGCGACCAATAATCGCATGTCCTGCTTCATGGTATGCCGTAGACTCTTTCTGCTCTTCGGTCATCACTAAAGAGCGACGTTCAGCACCCATCATGATCTTATCTTTGGCTTTTTCAAACTCAACCATCGATACCACGCGTTTGTTAGTACGTGCAGCAAACAGAGCGGCTTCGTTAACCAGGTTAGCCAAATCAGCACCGGAGAATCCTGGAGTACCACGGGCAATTACAGACTCGTCTACATCCGGAGATACCGGCACGCGGCGCATATGCACTTTCAGAATCTGTGCACGACCACGAACATCTGGCAGGCCAACAACAACCTGACGGTCGAAACGGCCCGGACGCAGTAATGCAGGGTCCAGAACGTCTGGACGGTTGGTTGCAGCAATGACGATAACGCCTTCGTTGCCTTCAAAACCATCCATCTCAACCAGCATTTGGTTCAGCGTCTGTTCACGTTCGTCGTGACCACCGCCTAAACCAGCCCCACGCTGACGACCTACCGCATCGATCTCATCGATGAAGATAATACAAGGTGCAGCTTTCTTCGCCTGTTCGAACATATCACGAACACGGGAAGCACCCACACCCACAAACATTTCAACGAAGTCAGAACCCGAGATAGTAAAGAATGGCACTTTCGCCTCACCGGCAATCGCTTTTGCCAGTAAGGTTTTACCGGTACCCGGAGGCCCCACCATCAAAATACCTTTCGGAATCTTACCGCCCAGTTTCTGGAAGCGGCTCGGATCTCTCAGGAATTCCACTAACTCACTAACATCTTCTTTCGCTTCATCACAACCGGCAACGTCAGCGAAAGTGGTTTTAATTTGCTCTTCCGTTAGCATGCGTGCCTTGCTCTTACCAAAGGACATCGCACCTTTACCACCACCGCCTTGCATCTGACGCATAAAGAAGATCCATACGCCAATCAACAACAACATTGGGAACCAGGAAATAAAGACCTGTTGCAGGAATCCTGGTTGTTCTGGTGGTTCACCAACGGTTTTAACATTATTTTTCAGCAGAAGACTCAGCAGCAGCGGATCTTCTGTTGGCATATATGTTGTATGAGACGCGTTATCTGGCTGCGTTTTATACTGTATTTCGCGTCCACTTATCCGAGCTTCGCTGACCTGATTATTACTAACCTGCGTCATGAACGTCGAATAATCAATTCGGCGTCCACCCGACTCACTAGGCCCGAAACTCTGAAATACGGTCATCAGTACAACGGCGATGACTAACCAGAGAATTAGGTTCTTTGCCATATCACTCAAGGAATTAACCTCATATTACAATGGTGTTAACAATACGCGTTAGGGTACTATAGTTTGCGCCCAGTCGCTACAATGTATACTTCACGTGAACGAGATCGTGAAGCATCGGGCTTACGGATCTTCACTGTTTTAAACAGGGCCCGGATTTCTCGTAAATACTCATCAAATCCATCCCCCTGAAAGACCTTAACCACAAAACTTCCACCTGGTGCCAGCACGTCTTTACACATGTCTAACGCCAATTCAACCAGATACATCGCCCGGGGAATATCAACGGCAGGAGTACCGCTCATATTTGGCGCCATATCAGACATAACTACCTGAACTTTACTGTCACCGACACGTTCAAGCAAAGCCTTTAGCACCATCTCATCACGAAAGTCGCCCTGAAGGAAATCGACCCCGGCAATTGGATCCATTGGTAAAATATCACACGCAATTACTCTACCTATGTTACCAATTTGTGTCACAACATATTGCGACCAGCCGCCCGGAGCAGCTCCTAAATCAACAACAGTCATACCCGGTTTAAACAGTTTATCTGCTTGCTGTATTTCATCCAGTTTAAACCATGCGCGGGAACGTAGCCCCTTTTTCTGCGCCTGTTGTACATATTTGTCATTAAAGTGTTCTTGTAACCAGCGCGTTGAACTGGCTGAACGCTTTTTATTACCCATGTGGTATTCCAACCATAACTTAATATCAGGTTTTACACCAAACCTTGGTGATAACTATCAGATGGCGGTAGAATACACCGTTTTCAACCCCCAACCCCAAACTGACGTAAAGAAAATGAATCTATCTAATAAGCAAAAACAGCACCTTAAAGGCTTAGCGCACCCGTTAAAGCCGGTTGTCATGGTAGGTGCAAGCGGTCTCACTGAAGGCGTTCTCGCTGAAGTTGAGCATGCTTTAGAGCATCATGAACTCATCAAAGTAAAGATATCAACGGAAGATCGTGAAACTAAACAATTGATTGCAGACGCGATCGCTCGTGAAACTGGCGCTAACAATGTGCAGGTGATCGGTAGTGTTTTAGTGCTCTATCGAGCCAGTAAAGACAAAAAAATCAGCCTGCCACGTTAAGTTTGATGAAAAAAGGTGATAATTGTCGCCTTTTTTCATTTCTTTACACTCGGTCAAATAACGACCGGTGTAAATCTGGCTGATGATTAAAGATATTCGACGTTCAGAATTTCAAACTCGATATCACCACCCGGTGCTTTAATCACTACGACATCGTCGGCTTCTTTACCAATCAGACCACGGGCCATCGGCGAGTTAATAGAGATCAGGTTTTGTTTAAAATCTGCTTCATCATCGCCTACGATACGATAGACAACCTCTTCTTCTGTTTCCAGATTCATCACTTTAACTGTCGCACCAAAAATCACCCGGCCGGTGTAAGGCATCTTGGTAATATCAATCACTTGTGCATTAGACAGTTTAGCTTCAATTTCCTGAATGCGCCCTTCACAGAAACCTTGCTGTTCACGCGCTGCATGATATTCAGCATTCTCTTTCAGGTCACCGTGTGCTCTTGCTTCAGCGATATCAGCAATAATTTTTGGTCGACGTACACCTTTTAAATGTTCCAGCTCTTCACGCAGCCTTTCTGCGCCCAGTAACGTCATCGGAATTTGTCGCATACTTATGTATCCCTCTCAAATCACCTGTCACTCTCAAATAATCAGTGATTTATATAATAATCAACCTATAGCAGTCGGTGACTCCCACTGCTTTTATAAGCAAAAAACGCCCGGTCCGGAATAACTTAGCCAGACCAAACAAGATGTCATAGATAAGTGCTATTTTACCTTAGAGTTGCATTGGGGTCATCGTTTACTTTTATTCTCCCGACGGAGATCGATAAACTGGCGATAATAACAAGTGAATAAATTAGCCGTTCAAATAATGATATACTACTCATTAAACAGACGTTTGCCCTGAGCGTATTACTGATTTATTGATATCAAACAGCGTTGGGTAATCATTTTTTCATGCAGAAAAGCAGGTCATTTTTCACTATGCGCTTATTGAATGTTTTCAGCGGAATCGCCTGTTCACTGGTTATTACTGGTGCACAAGCCACGCAACAAATAGAACAATACACTCAGCTATTACCTGAAGGTGCCAATCTTTCTTTGATGGTACAGAAAGTTGGTGCATCCACCCCTTCAATCGATTATCAGGACAAACAGCTAACGCTACCGGCCAGTACACAAAAAGTTGTCACTGCGCTGGCGGCACTGTTGCAGTTAGGTGCGGATTACCGTTTCACCACCACCATTGAAGGTTCGGGTTCAGTCAGTAATGGCATGTTAAATGGCGATCTGATTGTTCGTTTTAGCGGCGATCCAACGCTGAAAAGCCAACAAGTGCGTTCAATGATTCAGTCCCTTAAACAACAGGGGATCCGTCAGGTATCAGGCAGTCTGGTAATAGATACCTCGGTATTTGCCAGCCATGACAAAGCGCCCGGATGGTCATGGAATGATATGACTCAGTGCTTCAGTGCTCCACCATCGGCCGCCATTATTGATAAAAACTGCTTCTCTGTCGCATTACAAACGTCCAAACAGGAAGGCGGTATAGCGACAGTGCAGGTTGCTTCTTACTTCCCGGTACAGGTCAGCAGTCAGGTGCGTTCTTATTCAAGAAACTCGCCAAATGCTCGCTTCTGTGAATTTGACGTTACTGCCGGTGAAAACCTGCGTTATACCCTGACCGGCTGTCTCACTCATCAGGACAAGCCGGTTACTTTGTCATTTGCCGTTCAGGACGGTAATGAATATGCGGCTCAAATCGTGAAGAATGAGCTAAGACAAGCGGGTATTCAGATTGGTAACGCAATTCGCTACCAAACCACTCGCGCTGGTTCAGGTAAAGTATTAGCCCAAAATCAGTCCGCGCCGCTACATGACCTGCTAAAAGTGATGCTGAAAAGCTCAGACAATATGATTGCCGATACGGTTTTCCGTACTATGGGTAATAAACAATACGATTTACCGGGTACCTGGCGTTCTGGCTCCAGCGCGGTTCGGCTGGTATTGCGCCAACAGGCCGGTATTGATATTGGCAACACGGTGATTGCGGACGGCTCTGGTTTGTCACGCCATAATCTGATTTCAGCAGATACCATGATGCAAATTTTGCAGTACATTGCCCGTAATGATAAGCAACTGGATTTTATTTCTATGCTACCAACCGCAGGGCAGGATGGAACGTTACGCGCACGCAGCGGTTTTAAAGATGCAGGTTTGGAAGGTAAAGTGTCAGCCAAAACGGGGGCATTACAGGGTGTTTATAATCTGGCCGGGTTTATGACTACCGCCAATGGAGAAAAAGTCGCTTTTGTTCAGTTCCTTTCCAGTTATGCCATGTCACCACAAGATCGTTCCGGCCGCAAAGCCACACTGGCAAACTTTGAAAGTACGCTATATCGGGATCTGTACAATAGCAACTAGCCAATTTTTATCACGCTAAACCCGCCTGCCTGAATCACAAGCAGGCGGATTGCTTCACTCTTTTCCCATAAACTCTTTTAATACCCAAACGCTAACGCTACTGGCATTAACCGGAAATACGGCCTTTCCCTGCTCATCAGTGACTACAATCTCCTGTCGAATGCCGAGATAATCCTGATACTGTTTATTGGCTAATTTCTCACCCAGTTCTATTGATTTACTGTTTTCAGCACTATTTGACAGCACTACGATACAGCCCGGCTCTTCAGCCGTCCCTTCACGGACAAATGCAATACAGTCCGGAGCATCAAAATAATCCGTCTGTTGGCCATTGGCGAAACGCTGGCGGGCGCGAATCAACAGAGGAATTTCGCGAATTGCAGGCATCTCAATCCGGCACATTTTGCCATCATGACCTTTATCCCGGTAACTGGCACCAAACAGGTCAGGATAGAAAATGCAAGGTACCCCCTGTTCCCGCAATAAAATTAAACAATAGGCTAATGGCTTAAACCATGGCTCAACCGGCGTTTCCAGCGCCTGTAAAGGCTGGGTATCATGGTTAGCAACCAAAGTGACTGAATGTTCTGCATCCGCTTCAGTGAGCGTATCAACAAAGATTTTACTGAGATCGAAAGCCTTCCCCTGCTGCGATGCATGATGAAAATTAAGATGCAGTGGGGCATCAAACAGCATCAGCTTATCGTCAACCAGTTCCAGATAGTTCTGCAATGTTGCCAGATCGTGAGACCAGTACTCCGCTACGGTAAATAAATCCCGCTGAACCGTTCCGCGTGCATGGTCCAGCCACTGCTTAAAGAACCATGCGGGAATATGCTTAACCGCATCTAATCTGAAACCATCGCTGGGAACGGTTTCCATCAGCCAGGTTACCCAGCGTTTAAGTTCTTCCATCACCGCCGGATTACGAAATTCAATATTGGCACCCATCAGGTAGTCATAGTTACCGTTTTCACTGTCGACCTCATCGCCCCATCCATCGTCAGTGTAATCATTAACAATTTTGAAGATTCCCTCTTCTCTGGGCTCCTCAAGGTAGTCCACGCCGTTAAAACTGTGGAAATCCCATATGTATTCTGAGTAGGTATTTTTTCTGCCGGGAAAGGTAAAACGGGTATAGGCGCGCGCTTCTATCACTTCAGAAGAGATAATATTTCGATCGTCAGGATCCACCCGGGAAACCTGTATCTGTTCAGTTTCATCAGCGCCGATTTTATGGTTTAACACCACATCAAGATACACTTCCAGCCCATTTTCTTTCAGCGTATTAACCGCCTTGAGCAGTTCCTCTTTATCACCGTATTTGGTTGCACGACTTCCCTTCTGTTCAAACTCACCTAAATCGAACAGGTCATAGCTGTCATAACCAACCGAATAACCACCGGAAGCCCCTTTATAAGGCGGAGGCAACCATACGGCTGTAATTCCCATCTCTGCCAGCGCGGATGCCCGCTCCGTCGCTTCTGGCCACAATTTGCCACCATCTGGATAATACCAGTGGAAAAACTGCAATATGGTCGCTTTCTTCATGGCTGTCCGATTCTCCGACTGATAAAACAACGGCCAAATCATAGAATCGATTTAGCAAACGGCTGTTTAAACCATAGACAATTTTAGTTCAGATGTAAAAAAGGCCGCCGTAACAGGCAGCCTTTATAGGTTTAGCAGAAGATTAATCAGCGTTCATAAACGATTTCAACACCATCATCGTCTTCTTCATCCCAATCGTCGTCATCCCAGTCTTCCTCGTCATCTACATGAGGTTTTGGTTCTTCCAACTGAGTACGATGATAGTCATCCCACATAAACTCGACTTTCTCCGGCGATTTCTCTTCGATAGCCATTGTTTTAGGATGTGCATTCAGGAATGACATGACATCCCAACAAAGTGCCGTAGTGCCTTCGCGATTCGCAGCAGAGATCAGATAATATTTACCTTCCCAACCTAATGCATCCGCAATAGTTTTAGCTCTTTGCTGTGCTTCTTCTTCGTCAACCAGGTCCACTTTATTGAACACTAACCAACGCGGTTTATCCGCCAGATTTTCGCTGTACTGATTCAGTTCATTGACAATAACGTGAGCATTTTCTACCGGGTCTGACTCATCGATGGGAGCAATATCAATCAGGTGTAACAATACCCGACAACGCTCAAGATGCTTAAGAAAACGAATGCCTAAACCGGCACCATCGGAAGCACCTTCAATCAAACCGGGGATATCTGCCACCACAAAGCTCTGTTCGCTATCCATACGTACAACGCCCAGACTAGGTACCAGCGTGGTAAACGGATAATCAGCCACTTTCGGCTTGGCAGCAGAAACCGCTCGAATAAACGTCGATTTACCGGCATTAGGTAACCCTAACATTCCTACGTCAGCTAACAGCAGCAGTTCCAGCAATAGCTCACGCTTATCACCCGGCGTACCGCTGGTTTTTTGACGCGGAGTACGGTTCACCGAAGATTTAAAACGCAGGTTCCCTAACCCATGGAACCCCCCTTTGGCTACCATCAGTTTTTGCCCATGACGCGTTAAATCACCCAGCACTTCTCCCGTTCCCTGATCCAGAATACGTGTACCGACAGGCACTTTAATGGTGATGTCGGAACCTCTGCGGCCGGTACAGGCCTTGCTTTGACCATTTTGCCCGCGCTCGGCACGAAATGATTTTTCAAAGCGATAATCAATCAAGGTGTTCAGGTTTTCATCAGCTATCATGAAAACGTCGCCGCCGTCGCCGCCGTCGCCGCCGTCTGGTCCGCCTTTAGGTATATATTTTTCGCGGCGGAAACTGACACAACCATTACCACCATCGCCAGCTTCAACGCGAATGACGGCTTCATCAACGAATTTCATTCACTGTCTCCGTAATTTATCAGTTTGGTTTATCCACACACTTTCCCATCAACAAGCCTGTGCTTGTCTGATAGATAAAAAATGTATTATTTCAGGGGTAAACCGGAGTTTTTCTCTGACCGCCGGGGAAATAATCGATGACCCGCAGCGGAAAACATGGCGCCCATTACTACAATGAATGCGCCGCTATATCCAAGTATATTTAGCACGGTGCTGGAGAACATATCCGGCCACATCAACGCTAATAAATCAGAAAATAATAAAGTAAACAGCGGCGTCAGGGTGATCAATGCACTCACCTGAGCCACTTGCCAGCGCGCCATCGCCTCGCCCAGCGCACCATAAGCAACCAGCGTGTTTAAGCCACAAAAGGCTAAACAGGCTAGTTGCCAACTATTCAGTTGATAAATCTCCGCCGGATCCGCCAACGGAGTCACAAAAATAGTGCTTAACACATAGAGTAAAAACAGAATCTGAGAGGCCGATAGCCTCCGCTGTAATACCTTTTGCGCAACACCATAACTCACCCAAACCAGAGATGCGCACACGCCTAATAAAACTCCCCGGGTGTAATCCGTCAGGCGGGTAAAAATCTCAATCAGGTTAGTATTAAAAAACAGTATCAAACCCACAATCAGCATAGCGGCACCAATAATCTGAGTGACCCGCATATTCTCTTTAAGAATAAGTACGCTGGCAAACAGCATCCCAACCGGGGAAAGCTGGCCTATTACCTGCGAAGCAGTCGGACTCAAATACTGTAACGCCGAGCTAAAGAAAACAAAGTTAGCAGCCAACCCTACCGCTGCTATTAACAGCAACACCAACCAGCGGGGACGACGAAACAGACTTAAACGAGGCAACTTTCGCTGCATCGCTAATATTAGCCCTAATCCCAGTGCTGAAATTGAGAAGCGATACCATACCAGGGTATAAGGCATCATTACCGGAAGAACTTGTTTCATCGCGATAGGCACTACACCCCATAACACGGCGGTGATCAGGGCAAATGTTATGCCTAATGCCATACTCTGCTTAACTTGCGACATTTCTTTCCGGAGGCTCCAGAGCAGCACTTCTGCTCTTAACTGTATCTAACCGATGGACGCTTGATAATCTATCAGGTACGGCGCTTTAGCTAACCAAATCCTCACCAGCTACTTTAGCTGCCTGTATAAAGTAACACATTTTGAAAATAAAAAGCCCCGCAATAATCATTGCAGGGCTTGGATCGATTTAGCTATCGAAAAATTATTCAGCAACGATGCTTATAAATTTACGATTATTTGGGCCTTTTACTTCAAATTTGACTTTACCGTCAATTAAAGCAAACAGGGTGTGGTCGCGACCACAACCAACATTGGTACCCGCGTGGAATTTAGTACCACGTTGACGAACCAGAATGTTACCTGCCAGAATTGATTCACCGCCGAAACGTTTTACGCCCAAACGTTTACTTTCAGAATCGCGGCCATTTCGTGAGGAACCGCCAGCCTTTTTATGTGCCATTTATCCGCTCTCCTAAACCTTAAGCGCTGATACCAGTGATTTTAACATCAGTAAACCACTGACGGTGGCCCTGCTGCTTACGGTAGTGTTTACGACGACGGAACTTAACGATTTTAACTTTATCGCCACGACCGTGCGCCACAACTTCTGCTTTAATTTTGCTGCCATCTACAAATGGAACGCCGATTTTAACGTCATCACCATTAGCAATCATCATCACCTGATCAAACTCAATAGTTTCACCAGTTGCGATGTCCAGCTTTTCCAAGCGAACAGTTTGACCTTCGCTTACTCGGTGTTGTTTACCACCACTTTGGAAAACCGCGTACATATTAACTCCGCATTTCCGCACACTCACTTCCAGCTAAATATAGTGTTATTAGAGTGCGCTATAAAATATTCATAATAGGGCGCGAATTCTACGCAAAAAACTTACCGTTTACAAGCTCAGAATAAGAGAAGAATTAGAAGAAAATAAATAAGCACTTTTAATGGCATTCATCTATGCTATTTTTCGAGTACAATCTCCCCGACCCTGCGTTCATTTTGCTGCGCTAGTGGATGGCTCTTACTATCAAAATCATAATATTACAATTGACGCTATGAATATTGAAAAAATCACCCAGTTAGCAGAAAAGGACATGGCTGCAGTCAATGCCGCAATACTAGCCCAGTTAGATTCCGACGTTGTGTTAATCAATCAACTCGGGCATTACATTATCGGTGGTGGTGGGAAGCGCATTCGTCCTATGATTGCCGTTCTCGCTGCTCGCGCGTTGGGTTATCAGGGGGATGGGCATATCACTTCTGCGGCTTTAATTGAGTTCATTCATACCGCAACCTTGCTTCATGATGATGTGGTTGATGAATCCGATCTTCGCAGAGGGAAAGCTACGGCCAATGCGGCATTTGGTAATGCTGCCAGCGTATTAGTCGGCGATTTCATCTATACCCGTTCTTTTCAAATGATGACCAGCCTTGGTTCATTAGAAATTTTAAAGTTGATGTCATCAGCGACTAACGTCATTGCTGAAGGCGAAGTCATGCAATTGATGAACTGTAACGATCCTGATATTACCGAAGAAAACTATATGCTGGTGATTTACAGCAAAACTGCACGGCTTTTTGAGGCCGCAGCTCAGGCTTCAGCAATACTGGCAGGCGCAACGCCAGAACAGGAAAAGGCACTACAGGACTACGGACGTTATATTGGTACCGCATTCCAGTTGATTGATGATCTGCTGGATTACAGCGCGGACGGCTCAAAACTGGGCAAAAGCCTGGGAGACGATCTGAACGAAGGCAAACCAACATTGCCGTTACTTCACGCTATGCGCAATGGACCAACCGAAAGTGCAGCTCAAATTCGTGAAGCCATTGAACAGGGAAATGGACGTCATTTATTAGAATCAGTGTTGGAGACGATGAACCAGTGTGGTTCGCTGACTTATACGCAACAACGTGCTGAAGAAGAAGCTGATAAAGCCATTGCTGCCTTAGCCTGCTTGCCGGATACACCTTATAAAACAGCGCTGGAATCTTTGGCTCGCCTGTCCGTACACCGGGACACCTGATTTAACACCAGATAACCTCAACGATTCACAGAGCTGATTTAACCGGTTGGTTATATCAGCTCTGCGGGGCATCATCACTGCCATTATCCAAATTAACTTTCGCCATTAATCCAGCGATACCTGCCTCATGATCAGAGAGATAATAATCTCCCGCTCTGTTTGCGTTAACTGGTGAAACGCACTTATCCAGATCGCTAAGGAATCATTTGCCATAGCATCAAATTGCATTCCATTCTCTTTAGCCTGCAATGCAATTTGAACCTTTTCAGGGACACTATTGATATGATACTCCAAAGCTTTGCCCTGAACGCCCGTGCGTTTACGGCTTTCCCACTTCTCCCGATGGGCTTTTTGATTAATACCCTGAATGGTGCCAGGTAATCCAGCTACGCCAGCCAATTCTCTGGTCGAAAACCATTCTTTCTTCATTGCGCCACCTAATATCAAAAGTGCTAACTCAGCAAACTTCTTCTACTTCAACAGGCTCAACGGTATACATATTCACTTTATCCATTAACCCTGAAATTCCATGACGAACAATCAAAGAGATAATTCTTTCACGTTCGGTCGGCGTCAGTTGGTTGTAGGCAGTCACCCAAATGGCAAAAGGATCATTAACCATTGCACTATACTTCGCGCCTTCCTCATGGCTACGAAGCACAATCCTGACTTTATCCGGAATGCTATCAATGTGGTACTCAAGAGCCTTACCCTGTACGCCGGTGCGTTTACGACTTTTCCATTGCTCACGGCGTGCTTTTTGATTAATTCCCTGAATGGTTGAGGGTAGCCCAGCTATTCCGGTTAACTCACTTGTTGAAAACCATTCTTTTTTCATAAAAAAACCATCCCTTTATTCCAATATTCCTACTGGTCCCAGTTACTTCTTACTCTCCTGAAAAAAACAATAAAGAAGTAAACAAATCCATATCTCTGATAAATCTCAATCAGAGTATATAAACTAGTAAGTAGTTTATGTTAGTTGATTAAATAAAAGAATAGTTTATTTAATGTTGGGCTTTGTATTTTAATACGAAAACATGCGTTGCAAACATGCATCTTATGCGTTGCTTTCATTTTTTCAACAAACTGATAATAAACGAAATATTTTAAAAAATGGTGTTTTTATGATATTTGTGACCGTAAAAGACATAACAGTCTTATTTAAAAACAATTTAATTGAATCAATAAATTATTTTTAATAAACAAGTTAAGAAAATAAAAAAAGTTCAGGTTTAATTATGTTAAAAAACAAGTCACTAAATCATGCGCCCCGCCAATCATAATAAAATATTCCCCGTTCAATAAAAATAAATCATTTGAATTATATTGAGAAATTTGTTGACATTAATTTTATTAAAAAATCAATATCGTCAAGAGATATTGTGTAATCCATCCCATTATAAACAACAAGTTTATACTGACTTTAAAAGGAGACGTTGAATGATTTCAAGGAAAGAAGATTGGCATTCTGCAGATATCATTGCCGCCTTACGTAAAAGAGGCACAACATTAGCAGCTTTATCACGCCAATCTGGTCTAAGTTCATCTACTTTAGCCAATGCTCTTGTCCGTCCATGGCCCAAGGGAGAAAGGCTCATCGCAGATGCATTGGAAAAACACCCTTCTGAAATTTGGCCCAGCCGATATTTAAAAACAAAAATCAATCAATTATATTCTGATAAACACGAACATACTTGATAGTGATAGAGGCAGCAGCAGGTCAAAAAAAACCGCTAGCGAAATAGTTTCGGTAGCGGTCTGATACAGCTCATCCTAAGAGAAAATTATCCCTGAATGAATTTTTCACCTAACTCAATATCTTTGTGCAGTACGTCCAGCATTGAATCGAGCGCTTTTTGTTCAAATGCGCTTAATGTGCCGATCTCTTTTCTGCTCTCGATACCATTTTTACCTAATACTAACGGCTGCGCAAAGAAGCGGGCATATTTACCGTCACCTTCAACATAGGCACATTCAACAACACCTTTTTCACCCTGCAATCCGCGCAGTAATGACAGACCAAAACGAGCTGCGGCTTGCCCCATTGACAACGTTGCGGACCCGCCGCCGGCTTTAGCTTCAACCACTTCTGTACCTGCATTTTGAATACGCTTAGTCAGCGACTCTATCTCAGCATCGGTAAAGCTTACGCCAGGAATTTGTGATAACAGAGGCAGAATAGTTACCCCTGAGTGGCCGCCAATCACGGCAACTTCCACATCACCAGGTAATTTGCCTTTCAGTTCTGCAACGAAAGTATTAGAACGGATAATATCCAGAGTAGTAATACCAAACAGTTTATTTTTGTCATAAACACCCGCTTTCTTCAATACTTCAGCGGCAATAGCAACAGTGGTATTCACTGGATTGGTAATAATACCAATACAGGCTTTCGGACATACCTGAGCTACCTGCTCGATCAGATTACGAACAATACCCGCATTAATATTAAATAAATCGGAACGGTCCATACCTGGCTTACGGGCAACACCTGCAGAAATTAAAACAATATCAGCGCCTTGCAGAGCTGGTTTTGCATCTTCACCGCTAAAACCGGTGACTTTAACTGCTGTAGGAATATGACTTAAATCAACGGCAACTCCCGGAGTAACCGGCGCGATATCATAGAGTGATAGCTCAGAATTCGCAGGAAGTTGCGTTTTCAGTAACAGGGCTAAAGCCTGACCAATACCACCGGCAGCGCCAAGAACTGCAATTTTCATTCATTACTCCTTTTGTTTTTGCTTATTTTGATGTGTAACTAAAATGCAACATCAAGCTTAGAGGATAGTGAGTATAATCACCAATCCTTAGGTTTAAGATTGAGATATGCTGCAAAGAATAATTAATTAAAAACATTTTGGTCACATAAATAGGTAATTAAAAACATTATGGTCGTGAGAATCGGGAATTAAATGCATTTTAATCACAACAATGAGTAAAGACTTTTGAGTACTTAGCCATTTTTATTCATAATACTGGTATTGTTATCCAACTATCGACGGTGCAAGATGCGAAGCCCAACAAAACAAGATGATTTGGTGAAGGCGTTTAAAGCGCTGTTAAAAGAAGAAAAACTCAGTTCTCAGGGAGAGATAGTTCAGGCCTTACAGGACGAAGGTTTTGAGAACATTAATCAGTCTAAAGTCTCCCGTATGCTCACTAAGTTTGGCGCAGTGCGAATTCGTAACGCTAAAATGGAAATGGTGTACTGCCTGCCAACTGAGCTGGGTGTGCCAACGGCAACCAGCCCATTAAAAAATTTGATTCTGGATATTGATTACAATGATGCTCTGGTAGTAATCCGTACCAGTCCGGGTGCTGCACAGCTTCTGGCCCGATTACTCGACTCAATTGGTAAATCAGAGGGTATTCTCGGTACTATCGCCGGAGATGACACAATTTTTACTACTCCAGCTAGGGGGTTTAGCGTAGAGCAGCTTTACGAAGCTATTCTTGATTTATTTGAGCAGGAACTCTGATTCCGCTAAAAGAACTAAGGCCTTCCGAAGAAGGCCTTTTTTGTATCCTGGCTTAAGCTATTGGGTATCTTTCTGCTTTTGTTTTAAGCCAGCCAGCAGCTTATCATGAATACCACCAAAACCGCCGTTACTCATGACCAGAATATTATCTCCCGGTTGAGCGCTACGAACGATCATATCCACCAACGCATCCAAATCGCCAGACCAGTGAGCTGGTTGAATGCAGGCATCGGTTATATCAGAGACCTGCCATGGGAGATTTGCCGGTTGCAGTAAAAACACTTCATCCGCCCGACCAAATGCCGGAGCCAGTTCATCTTTACTCACGCCCATCTTCATTGTGTTTGAACGTGGTTCCAGCACCGCCAGAATACGCTCGGTCCCGCCAACTTTACTACGTAACGCCGTCAGGGTTGCTAAAATAGCGGTTGGATGATGGGCAAAATCATCATAAACGGTAACGCCATTCACTTCACCGCGTAGCTCCAGACGACGGCGTGCATTAATGAAGTCATCTAATGCACGGCAGGCATCCTGAGGTTGAACACCAACATGACGAGCTGCTGCAATGGCCATCAGACCATTTTGCATATTGTGTTCCCCCACCAGCGACCAGTTCACTTCACCAACCACTTCACCATTTAACAGCACCTGATAATGACTGGCTTCGGCCGTGAGCTTATTAGCCGCCCATGTTTGCCCCTCGCCGGTAGTTTCTGATTCACTCCAGCATCCCATATTAATTACGTGCTTTAAATTCAAATCGTTTTCTGGCAGTAAAATCTTGCCTTGTCCCGGAACTAAACGCACCAGATGGTGGAACTGTTTCTGAATTGCCCGCAAATCTTCAAAGATATCAGCATGATCGAATTCAAGATTGTTCAACACCAGCGTGCGCGGACAATAGTGAACAAACTTAGAACGTTTATCAAAAAAGGCACTGTCATACTCATCGGCTTCAATGACAAAAAACGGACTGTCACCTAAACGGGCCGAGACATCAAAATTTCCCGGTACGCCACCAATAACAAAACCCGGCTTATAACCACAGCGCTCCAGAATCCAGGTTGCCATACCTGCGGTCGTGGTTTTACCATGCGTACCCGCAATGGCTACCACCCAACGATCGCGCAGTACGTTGTCATGTAACCACTGAGGCCCGGAAATGTAGGGAATACCTTCTTCCAACACCGTTTCAACACAAGGGTTACCGCGCCCCATCGCGTTACCAATAATGACCAGATCGGGACGAGGATTAAGCTGTGATGGAGAGTATCCCTGAATCAGGTTGATACCCTGTTTTTCTAACAGCGTACTCATTGGTGGATAAACGTTAGCATCAGAACCTGTGACCTGATGTCCGAGGGCACGGGCCAACATGGCAATACCGCCCATGAAAGTGCCACAAATACCAAGAATATGAATATGCATTATATTTCCAGTTTTTGGTGTATCGAGTTAGCTCTCATTCTAACGCCTCAGATAGGTTATAAGAAGGGGAATAACCTATCAATTTCTTTAACCTTTAGTTAAAATTTCCGCACACATAACACGGATGGCATACCATCGCCATTATACCTTCGGTTGACTCAGGAATCGTTCATGAAAACGTTAGGCGAATTTATCGTCGAGAAGCAGCAAGATTTCCCTCACGCTACAGGCGAACTTACTTCACTACTTTCAGCAATTAAACTAGGTGCCAAAATCATTCACCGTGATATTAACAAAGCGGGCCTGGTTGATATTCTGGGAACCAACGGCGTTTCGAACGTGCAGGGTGAAGCTCAGATGAAGCTTGATCTCTACGCCAACGAAAAGCTTAAGGCAGCACTAATAGCCCGTGGCGAAGTGGCAGGAATTGCCTCCGAAGAAGAAGATGACATTGTTGTTTTTGAAGGCGAACGCGCCACTCACGCAAAATATGTTGTCTTAATGGATCCATTGGATGGTTCTTCAAATATCGATGTAAACGTCTCTGTCGGTACCATCTTCTCTATCTACCGCCGCATTACGCCAATCGGTCAACCAATCACGGAGGCCGACTTCTTGCAGCCAGGCAATCGTCAGGTTGCAGCTGGCTATGTAGTTTATGGTTCGTCGACGATGTTGGTGTACACCACCGGCGTTGGCGTACACGCCTTTACCTACGACTCTTCCATTGGGGTGTTTTGCCTGTCCCATGAAAAAGTCCGCTTCCCGACCAAGGGAAATATGTATTCCATTAACGAAGGTAACTACATTAAGTTTCCTTTAGGGGTTAAAAAATACCTTAAATTCTGTCAGGAGCAGGACGAATCCACCGGTCGTCCTTATACCTCCAGGTATATTGGTTCTCTGGTAGCAGACTTCCATCGCAACTTGCTGAAAGGGGGAATTTACCTCTACCCAAGTACGGCTTCACACCCGAAAGGCAAACTGCGTTTACTGTATGAATGCAACCCAATGGCTTTCCTGGCTGAACAAGCGGGTGGTCGTGCCAGCGATGGCTTCAGACGTATTCTGGATATTGTACCGGAAGAGCTCCATCAGCGTATGCCGCTGTTTATCGGTACTGACTCAATGGTAAAAGATGCCGAGCGCTTCATGCATAACTATCCGGATGAGTAAGATTTCTCATCGCTAAGTAGAATAATGTTAGCAAGGGCAGATGATTCTGCCTTTTTTGATTATTACTCTCCTGAAAGTTGATCCAGACAACAAATTTAACATTTTTAATCATCTTTATTTACATTATCGAAAACCATCGCTATTTAACGGTTAAGATATCAGTATCAATCTGATAATCATTAAAGAGGATGACATGCTGGAACATCTTCAGTGGATCGATCTGATCGTCATTGGCATTGGATTAACTGTAGCTTATGTGATTTTCGGTATTACCGGTTTTGGCACTGCCCTGATTGCCAGCCCCTTACTGGCCTTCTTTATTCCGGTGGATAAAATCGTTCCTCTGTTAGCCCTGCTGGATTGCTCCGCTGCTATTACTAATGTCATGCGGGACAGAAAAAATGCAGTAATCGGTGAAATTAAGCGCCTGGTTCCTTTGATGATTCTTGGTAGCCTGCTGGGGGCAGCAGTTCTGCTCTATACCAATCCGGACAATTTACTCATCTACCTGGCAGTATTTGTTATTGCTTACGCGCTTTACTCCCTGAGCGGCTTTAAGCCCAATACCCAATTTACCCCAAAGGCTTCTATACCCTTTGGTTTTATTGGTGGTATTTTCAGCGCCCTGTTTGGCAGCGGTGGATTTATTTATGCTATCTATTTGTCAGGCAGAATCCCTGATAAAAATGATATTCGGGTCACTCAAAGCACTTTAATTGGTTTAAGTACGTTTACTCGCATAGTGATTTTTCTGGTTGCAGGCGTCTATACCGACTGGTCATTCCTTTCTATGGCATTAGCCCTGTTCCCGGCGATGATTATCGGTGTATTTATTGGACGCCGCATCACACTGGCGCTTTCCAGAGAAAACTTCTTACGTATCATTAATCTGGTCATACTGGTTTCAGGCATCAGTTTGTTGATTCGTGCGGTTCTTTAATAAGCTGTATAAAAATTGGCTGGTTATTATTGTTTACATTTATAAAACATTTATAATGATTCACGTTTACAACCTCCTGAGGCCGGGCAATGAATAACATCATCAATAAAAGTATTGTTGCGCTGATTTCTATCTGTGCATTATCCGGTATCGGTGGCGTTGCGCTTGCAGGTTTAATCATCTATACCCATTCTGTGTCCTGATAGCACAACTTCATTTCTGACATCTGATAGCTACCGTATTCCAGTTGCTTATACATTCCCGTAAATCCTCCAACCACAATATTTCTGCTTATCTGCCTGATTAATATTTAATTAAAAGCAATATTGTCAAAAATTGAAGATTCCGTTTCAGAGTCGGCTATAATAGGCGCCAACTGTAACCCAACTTTATTTGAGTAGAAGGAAATAGAGATGAGCCTTAATTTAGTCCCGGCGGGAAAAGACCTTCCGGAAGATATCTACGTTGTTATTGAAATTCCGGCCAATGCCGATCCAATCAAATACGAAGTAGACAAAGAGACTGGTGCCATTTTCGTTGACCGTTTTATGTCAACCGCCATGTTCTATCCGTGCAACTATGGTTACATTAACCATACATTATCTCTGGATGGGGATCCGGTTGACGTTTTAGTCCCAACGCCTTATCCGCTGCTGCCAGGCTCTGTTATTCGCTGCCGTCCGGTTGGCGTACTGAAGATGACTGACGAATCAGGTGAAGATGCGAAATTAGTTGCCGTTCCTCACACCAAACTGAGCAAAGAATACGATCACATCAAAGATGTGAATGATTTGCCTGAACTGCTGCGCGCACAAATCACCCACTTCTTTGAACACTATAAAGATTTAGAAAAAGGCAAATGGGTGAAAGTTGACGGTTGGGATAACGCTGCCGCTGCTAAAGCTGAAATTATGGCCTCTTTCGAACGCGCGAAGAAGTAATCCCGCTTTTGATAAATAAAAAGAGCGCTAATTAGCGCTCTTTTTACATGTACATGATTAGTCGTACCTGATTATTCATTATGCTGACGGTGAACCCAGTCACCGCTATCAATACGCTTTAGCCCATCGACAGAGTGCAGATACAAATACATCCATGCACTACCGTAAGGCGTTTGTACCAGCTCTCGCTTGTAATCCCGCGTATCATTTTTCAACTCATCAAGTTCAGCCAAAATAGAGGAATCGATGCGATAAACCTCACAGTCGATCTCTCCGTCACCTTTAATCACAGCAGGGTAATGCCCTAAATCATACAGCTCATAGCCAGCAATGCGATATTCACCAAGCCACTGGGCGTTTGTCATCCAGTGACTATTACCCTGACCCCGTCGTAAACTACCATAAACAATAATTCGCATAATCAAAACTCAAACTGATAGAGCAAATCCAACGCCTGATCGATACCAGACACCGCTTCAAGATACAATTTTGGCATTAGCCGATAGCGTAAAGTTAATGTTGCCAGTGAATCAAAGATCCCTACACCATATTTTACCTGTAAGCCCGGCATAATATAGCCGCTCACGACAACAGAAGAACTATCGCCAACGCCTTGCGTATCCAGTGATAAATTTTTAACGCCAAAAGCTTCACCAATCTGTCCAACCAGCTTACCGCTCTTGGCAACGCCTATTCCAATCAGCATTGAGGTCATCATATCACTGTCACCACCACCGCTGTCCAGCCCCTGCCCTCTCAACAGATAAGATAGCGCTTGCTTCTGTGACATTGCCGGATCGGAGAAAATCTCCACTTTCGGTTCACTGGCAAGACCAGTGACGCGAACCCCGGCAGTAACATCATTTTCGGTTGCATCAGGATTTCGTATGGCTTCCAGATTCAACATTGGCTGATCGGCTGCTCCGGCAAACAAAATTTGGCCTTTACGGATCACCAAATCCTGCCCGTAAGCACGGAAAGAACCATCCGGAATATTAACCTGACCGTTTAAGCCTAAGCCTTTTTTATCCTGAGCGACTTTCAAATCGCCCTCCAGACGAGCTTTTAAACCAAATGCATTAATCGAGACGCTATTACCGATATGAATAACTAAATTGCTGTTAATCGGTATCGAGGCCGTTTTGATTTCAATCGGTTTTAGCTGTTTATCCAGCATCACTTCATCAGAAGAGATACCTGTGGCACTTTCAGGGATCTCCTCTACGGTAATTCTGGCCCAGGGTACACCAACAGAACCATTTAACGTCAACAACTGGGGCGTTGCCTCAAAAACAATATCAGGAGAAACATCCAACATCACTGTTGGTGGCATAGAAATACGAATCCGGTCGCCTTTTGCCGTAATCGAGGCTCTCCATGCCTCAATTTGACGCCAGTCTGCATTACCCCCAAGGTTTAGCGAACCCTTTTCTGTCTGAATAAGGCCGGTAAGTTCAGAACTGGTACCATTGAAGTTTAGTGCAATCCGGCCATCTTTAACCGTCAGAGGAATCATCTGGGTATTCAACTTCAGTTGATCAAGTACCAGAGGTCCGGAAATTTTTGGGCTTTGAGCATTGCCGGACAGGTTTAAATTAGCGTTCAGCACCCCGTCAGCTTTTTCACTATTTAACAAAACCGGCTTCAGCAATGCGAGAGATAATGCGTCAATTTTCACATTACCGGACAGGCTGCGGTTATTTTGTGGATCATTGACCTGAAGATTGCCACTAAAGCTACCGTTATTCGCTATTTTCATCAGCCAGTTAAGCTGGGCGCGATTACCCGCCAGATTAGCATCCAGTTTCATATCATTCAGCACCACAGGCAATGGACGACCATTAACCATTTGGGTTACGGCAACACCATTCCCTTTCAGTAGCACTTTTGCCTGAGGTAATCCGCCGTTAGCTTTCCAGCTGATATCCGCATTACCGTTAAATACTCCTTTAGCTTTGGTATCTCTGCCCAGTAATGGTGCCAGCATAGCTAAATCAAAACGGCTCAGTACAATGGAGGCCTGACCATTCGGACCTGCGTCTATGGTTTTCGGCACACAGAGTTCAGCATTCGGGTTACGCCAGCAGTGAGAACCGATGCTGATGGTTTGTTGTGCGTTACGATAGTCCAGTGCAACATCTTGTGATGTCTTCCATTCACCAACAGGCGTATCAAATCGGGTATTATTCAGTGCACCTTTCCAACGCTCGCTGGCTCGATCGAAACTGCCGGATAATACCAACTGACCGGAAACCGGTTTACCGTTAATATTTAACTTTAGCTGATGCTTGCTTTCATTGCCTTCGGCATCAAGATTTAACTGACTGATATTCAGGTCGCCCTGTTTTAAACCGCTGATTGCCAGCGTCAAAACGCCTTTAACCTGTGATTCTGAAGTGATATCGCTGTTCAGGTTCACTTTAGCAATCTGCATACCCTGCCAGCCTAAGCCATTTGCCGTTACGTCCGCCAATAGCTGAGGTTTTTTTGCATTTCCCCTGAGTTTCACTGTACCTTTAGCAACACCGCTTAACCCTGGTAACATTCCCGTCAGTTTAGGGGCATTAATATCGGCATCTAACACCCATTTATTCGCCAAATCGCCTTTTATATCAACCGTATTGGGGCCCAATGCCAGATTAATACCGGGGATAACCCACTGACCGACATCATTGCCTTTTAACGATCCGGTCGCGCTCAGGCGATTCTGTTTCACCTGACCATTCAGATTAAGTTCCGGCACATCAACCTGCCAGCTTCCACCATTCAGGCTGCCTTTAGTGCTGACTTTGCCGTTGAGGCTTACTGGCCATTCCGGCCATTGTTTTGCGGTATTGATGCCTTCAATGGTTAACAGTGAGCGCCAACTGATGGCATTACTCCAGTCAACCACGCCCTTCATCTCAGCCTTGCCCTGTAGGGCATTTAAACGTAAACGAGATAAATTAAACTGTTGAATATTGCCTTTACCATCAACCTGTACGTTGGCGGGAGGAATATCCGTTCCCTCAACGGCTGAACGTAAAGACAGCGCATAATCGGTAGCCTTTCCGGTCAGGCGCAGGCGAGTATCATTAACTTTATAATCCACTTTCCCGGTTAACGGCCAACGTACCTGTTTACTTTCCAGAGTCAGTGCAAGAGGTAAACCTGCCGTCGCCAGTTCAGTTTCTGCTTTTAACTGAGCACCAACCGGGCCAGAGGCATTAAGACCGAGGGTTAGCTGGCCGGTAATTTCACCGCCAGCAATTAACTTAACTTTCTCGCCTTTCAGTGCAGGGTCATTAACCGTCGCATTGAGCGTAAGGTTCACCGGCCAGTTATCCTGCATGGTGACCTCACCGGTCAGCGCCGCAATCCCCTCTGGCGCATTCACTTTTAATGACTGAATCTGAATATGAGACGCTTTGCTAACGGCCTGTAACTCCAGACGGTCTATTTGGATCGGTGTGCTTCCTGCCAAACGTAAATCTTCGCCAATTAAATCTGGCAAGTTGAAATCCATCGGCAGCGGCACTTCCGGCAATGACGCCAGTAACGGCTCGGCGAACAGCTGCTTCAGCATTTCGCCGGTGGTTTGCTGTGGGCCCGTTGGCGCTGGTTCTGATGATTCGGGTAGCACTACCAATAGTTGACGAATCCTGGTCGGCTGGATGGATATTTCACGCTGCTGCCAGTTAGCTGCGGTTCGGAACTCATTCAGGCTAATAGCAATATCATCAACGGTAACATTGACATTATTTAGACGAAGCAGGTTAAGTGCAATGGGATAAGGCGTTTTAATATCCGTAACCGGCTGACTTTTCGGTTCATCAACAACAGCGGATGATGGAATCTGGCTGGTATTAACCTTAACATCAACGTCTGTGGCAGTAATGGCATTAACACAAATCTTCTTATTGGTAATGCAGCCCAGATTCAGCGACAGATGAAATTCACCCACGCCAACATCAATACCAGGCATAGCATAGCTAACTTTTGACAGCGTTAAATCGCGCCACCCACCTTCAACTTTACCAATTTGTACCCCTGATACCAGACGAGGAACCTGATTAAGTACAAAATGTAATCCGCTTTGTGTTCCCAGTAGCCATGCCAGTGCACCACACAGCAGCACTATTAACAGTAACAGAGCAATCAGAACTCGTTTAACCCACTTCATCCTCATAGTTCTGGCCCCAAACCGATGTAAATCTGCATACCGTGCTTATCGCTATCCCCAATAGGGGCAGCGATATCCAACTTAATCGGCCCGATTGGTGAAGCCCAACGAACACCAACACCGGCTCCTTTTTTAAAGGTGTAATCGTCCAGTTTATTAACTGCATCACCACCATCAACGAAGGCCGCGCCCCACCAGTTACCCGCGACGTTATATTGATACTCCAACGATCCGGTCGCCAGTTTGGAAGCCCCGGTTAATTTGCCATCATCATCTTTTGGGGAGAGGGATTTATATTTATAACCCCGGATACTGCGATCGCCACCGGCGAAGAAACGTAATGAAGGGGGAACCTTACTGAAATCACCGGTCTCTATCCACCCCAGATTACCCCGGGCAATAAAGCGATGTTTATCCCCCAAAGAACGGATCCAGACGTTTTGAGCCTGAACAACAGCAAAATCCACATCCGAACCCCAGCTGGTTTCCGATACGTCTAATGAGTAACGTTGACTATCGCCCCACATAGGCATCAGGCCACCGCGTTGGCGAGTTCGGTTAATACTAACCCCGGGATAGATCAACATCGTAGTATTGGTCACGGAACCCTGGGTAAAGTTATCCAGGCTCCAGCGCAAATTCACTGCACGCTGCCAGCCGCTGCTGCTGTCCCAATATCGGGCGACGTTAAACATTCCGGAGCTGGATTTGGTATCGTTTTGATCTTCATGTTTGTAGCCCGATTGCAGCAGGTAATATTGTTCTAATGGGCTTTTCTGCAATGGAATCTTATAGTTAAAATCAAGACTTTGCTCTGGCGCAGACAGGCTAATGCCGGTCTCCAGACTGTGGCCGCGATCGTTGAACCACGGTTTTTTCCAGTTGGCTTTAACCCGTGGGCCAATATCCGTGGAGTAACCACCACCAAGCTCGATAATATTTTGGGTTCTTGGCGAAAGAACGCCTTCCAACGGCAATAGTTTATCGCCATACACGCCGTCGAAATTAGGTGAAACCACCACACTGTTAAACCAGTTGGTTGATGAGAGACGGCGGTTCAGTTCGGAAAGCTGGGCGGAGGTATAGTATTCACCCTCTTTAAACGGGATCAGATTCTGCAAATAGTCATCACGAATCTGCGAATCAATAAAGGTTACCTTACCAAAACGGTAACGGTCGCCGCTGTTAAAATCGATATCCCAGAAAGCCTGATGAAGATCGGCTGACACCCCCAGTTGACTTCGCTCAATGCTGGCATCAAAAAAACCACGGCGAATAGCTAAACCGGTTAGTGAATCTTTGAAACCATCATAAGTTCCGTGATCGAGAATAGTACCTTTTGCCGGAATATCCTTTTTCAACAGATCGGTATAGAACTCATCATCTTTAGCCTGACCGGTAATCAGCACATTAGTTTGTTCGATACGTACCGGTTCACCCGGCGTTACGGTGGCGGTCAGTACGGGTTTTAGTGCCAGACCAGACTGAACAACATCAAACTTAATTTCAGGATCGTAGTAACCTTTAGCCCGTAGCCCTTTACGAATACTCTCTTCTACCTGACGGGTAAAACGAGGGTTATCAGATATCTCTTCTTCAGGAATGGTTGAAAGTAATGCTTCAACGTTTGCCTCCAGATCATCACTTAATCCTTTTACCTCCAGACTCAACCCCGCCGTTTTTGCCGATGAGACAACCAGCATAAAGGGTAGCAACAGGTAAAATACTTTGTATCGTGATTGAGGCACTACAACTCCTAAAATAATCTATCTGATTGACTACAATGATTAACAACGTAGTAAAAGTTTAGAATCAGGTATGCTTTATCTCATACCCTGTTAATTACTTGTATATTGTCGGTAAAGATTGATTCAGATACAACCGGCTTCACCCTATTCTTGACAAAAACATCCGGAGAAAATTTATGTTACCCGTTAATATATTGGAATTCACTTCGTCGGAAAATGCCCTTCCCGGTCGGGATACACCAATGAAAGTTGCCCCAGAGCATTTAATTTTACACACATCAATGACCGGGACGCCTAAAAATATGTCAGAAGCAATTTTCGCAATGGGTTGTTTTTGGGGGGTGGAACGCCTGTTTTGGCAACAGGTTGGCGTGTACAGCACCGCCGCAGGATATAGCGGAGGCCTGACCCCGAATCCAACCTATCGCGAAGTTTGCAGTGGGCAAACAGGCCATGCCGAAGTGGTAAAAGTTGTCTTTGATCCATCGATTATCAGCTATATCGATTTACTCAAACTATTTTGGGAAAATCATGACCCGGCTCAGGGAATGCGGCAGGGAAATGATATCGGTACCCAATACCGTTCGGCTATCTATGCAGCCACTCCTGAACAATTGCAACAGGCCCTTGATAGTGAAAAAGCCTTTACTCAAGCCATGAGCGCTGTCAAAGATACACGCCAGATCACCACTGAAATTACCATGGCTAAGCCTTTCTATTTCGCGGAAGATGAGCATCAGCAGTATCTGGCGAAACACCCTAACGGTTATTGTAATCTGGGAGGAATTGGCGTTTGCCTGCCGCCGGAAATCTAAAGGCATATGACAAGCGTTAACCAACTGTTATACTAATTGACGATAACGGACTAAAGCCCGTCGGTCCTCATAGTTTGTTACCCTTTTGCTCATTCAGAGTACTCAACGTTAAAGTCTATTTCCGATATAACTGCGGATAAATTATGTTAAACAGTCTATTACTGATTATTTTGTTGATCGCGATAAGTGCGTTCTTCTCTTTTGCCGAGATCTCTCTCGCCGCCTCACGAAAAATGAGGCTGAAAATGATGGTGGATGAAGGCAACGTTAACGCCGCTCGCGTACTGGAACTACAGGCAACCCCTGGGATTTTCTTTACCGTAGTGCAAATTGGCATTAATGCTGTCGCCATTCTCGGCGGTATTGTTGGTGATTCTATTTTCTCACCTTACGTTGCCGCTTTTCTCAGCCGTTTTATGGAACCCGAACTTTCCGAACAACTTGGATTTATCGTTTCATTCTCTATTGTTACCAGCCTGTTCATTCTGTTTGCTGACCTGACCCCAAAACGCATTGGCATGACATCACCGGAGGTAGTCGCAATCCGGATTATCAATCCAATGCGCTTCTGCATTGCCCTGTTTCGTCCGTTAGTTTGGTTCTTTAATGGTATGGCGACTCTAATTTGTCGCCTGCTTAAAGTTCCGATGATCCGTAACGATAATATTACCTCCGACGATGTGTATGCGGTATTTGAAGCGGGTGCACTGGCAGGCGTATTGCGTAAACAAGAACATGAGCTGATTGAGAACGTGTTCGAACTGGAATCCAGAACGGTCCCCTCATCCATGACCGCCCGTGAACACGTGGTCTATTTCGAACTGGATGAGCAAGAGTCAGAAATTAAAGACAAAATAGCCAATTATCCTCACTCAAAGTTCTTAGTGTGTAATGGCTCCATCGACCAAATCATTGGTTATGTTGACTCCAAAGATTTACTGATCCGGGTACTGAGTAATCAGAGCCTGACATTAAAAGGCGGAGTTCAAATTCATACGCCTCTGATTGTGCCGGATACTTTAACCCTGTCGGAAACACTGGAAAGCTTTAAGGTTGCCGGTGAAGACTTTGCAGTTATCCTTAACGAATATGCGCTGGTCGTTGGTATCATCACGCTTAAAGATGTGATGACCACACTAATGGGCGATCTGATTGGTCCCGGACAGGAAGAGCAGATAGTAGCGCGTGACGAAAGCTCATGGTTGATTGATGGTGTAACGCCTATTGACGACGTTATGCGTGCCCTGTCGATTGACGAATTTCCGCAGTCAGAAAACTATGAAACCATCGGTGGTTTTATGATGTATATGCTGCGTAAGATTCCAAAGCGCACTGACTCAGTCAAATTCGCCGGCTATAAGTTCGAAGTGGTTGATATCGACAGCTATAAAATCGATCAGCTGTTAGTCACTCGTTTGCAGGATAATCCGGTTGTACAACCGGAGGAGAACAAAGAGAAACCACCAAAAGAGACTGAATAAAAATTCATTACCCAGAAAACAAGATGGCCATCGTTAAGGATGGCCATTAAAGTTAACTTAAGATGTGAATAATCATTCAATATCAGGCAAATTCAGCGCGTAACTCCTGCACTTCCCGGTTTACTTCTGCCATGACATTGAAGTGAATTTTATCACATACTTTTGGAAGCAGAATTTTCCCCATATCAAACTCAAATGCACCAATACCCTTGATGTAGAGCCTGCCACGGAAGAGAGTCTTCACATAGAGCGCAATCCGTTGTGGATTGTAGCTAGGGAAGATTTTCATTTCATGTCCTCCATTTATTATTAAGACTTAACGCCACTATAGCCCGGTCACCCGAACACTCGTTAGTGACGCTAGCTATGTCTCTTAGTTAACACTACTATTTTTTATACTCATAGCCTCTTTAACGTTATTTACATAACATGCTGAAGTGTCAGGAAAGCGATGAGTACCAATAACTATAGGACAAAGACCAATTTTTCACGAATTAAAAACTATATAATTTGAGGTATATAAAATTTAACACTTACTAACTTAATTTATTCTGGGGGTTAGCGGAGACATAAAACCCCGGATTAAGAAATGTGTGAGCTGGCGCATAGTTAAGCGGAATATCATCCCAATTATTCACTTGTAACCCCACGGCTCGAACAATGGCATGGCCCGCCGCCGTGTCCCAAATACAGGTTGGTCCGAAACGAGGATAGATTTGTGCGTTTCCTTCTGCGACCAGACAGAACTTCAGTGAAGAGCCTACCGCTGTGGTTTCATAATCACCCAGTGACGCCAAAAATTGCTCTAGTTGTTCATCACGGTGTGAGCGGCTACAAACTACTTTTGGCGGATAAGCTAACTCAGGATTGATGATCTGTCGGCTTCCCTCAATCTCTTTCCAGGCGCACTCTTCTTCTGCAGCATAAAGCACATCCGGCACCGGAGCATACACCACGCCCATCACCGGAACACCCTGTTCAATTAACGCAATATTGACAGTAAATTCACCATTACGGTTTAAAAACTCTTTGGTACCGTCCAGTGGGTCAACCAGCCAGTATCGCTGCCAGTGGCGACGCTCTTCCCATTCCTGAGGAGATTCTTCGGAAAGCACCGGGATATCCGGGGTGAGTAAGGTTAAGCCATCAACAATGATACGATGAGCAGCCAGATCGGCGGCAGTTACCGGTGAACTGTCGGCTTTAAAATGGGCTTCCAGCGGCTGATACCCCTGGTAAACCTGCAAAATAGCCTCGCCAGCCTGACGAGACAGGAGGCAAATCGCTTCTAACCTATCTGACACCTGCAACATAAATCCCCTTTTCACCACCATCAGAATTATTCAGATTAGCAATTCTGTACATAATAACCAGTTTTTCAGGTCATTAATCTTGCGGGACTCCCTTCTCAATCAACTGAAACAGAAACTCACATTGCATTTTTTAAAGATGCATTTAAAATACACCTTAATAATCCAATCTGACATCTGAATATATGGGGAGCTATTATGGAATACGCCAGCCAATCATTAGGGGCTTTAGCCGTTGCAATTCCCGGCGCAACAAAATTATTTCGTCAATACGATCTCGACTTTTGCTGCGGCGGAAAACAGACGCTACAACGTGCCGCAGACAAGAAAATGCTGAATATAGCGGAGATATCTCAACAACTTGAACAGCTCGCCAGTAAGCCTTCCGAAGCTAAAAACTGGTCACAATCGCCTTACTCAGAAATTATTTCACATATTCTACAGCGCTATCATCAGCGTCACAGAGAGCAACTACCAGAATTGATTTTACTGGCGCAAAAAGTTGAACGCGTCCATGCCGCTAAACTCACCTGTCCCCAGGGTCTGGCTGAAACGCTAACCGCTATTTATCAGGATTTAGAACAGCATATGATGAAAGAAGAGAGAATTCTGTTTCCGATGATCCAACAGGGAATGGGAACTCAGGCGGGTGGCCCTATCAATGTCATGGAGATGGAACACGATCGTGCGGGTCAGGATGTTGAAAAGGTTAAACAGTTAACGAACAACTTAACCCCTCCAGCCGAGGCTTGTAACACCTGGAGAGCGCTGTATAGTTCAACAGAAGAGTTTATCACTGACCTGATGGAGCATATTCATCTGGAAAATAACATTCTTTTCCCACGGGCTTTAGCCAACAAATAGCCCTGTAAATCAATCAGCCAGAGCGACATAGACTCTGGCTGATTCACTTTCTTAACGCGGCTTCTCAGAAATCAGAGAATATCCAGTAATTCCACTTCAAACACCAGTGTGCTGAATGGTGGAATTGAAGCGCCGGCACCACGTTCACCGTAGGCCAGATGCTGAGGTATAGTTAGCTTCCATCTGGAACCCACAGGCATCAACGTTAATGCCTCAATCCAACCAGGAATAACACCGCTGACCGGGAACTCAGCTGGTTCACCACGTTTAACCGAGCTATCAAATACGGTACCGTCAATCAGGCTACCGGTATAATGAACGCGAACGCGATCCTGGCGGGAAGGGATAGTACCTTCACCCTGATTCAGAACTTCAAACTGCAATCCAGACTCGGTGCTGTTCACTTCGCTACGTTTGGCGTTCTCTTCTAAGTAACGAACGCCCTCTTCGGCCATTTTTTCCTGCTTCTCACGGCGAACCTGATCGGCACGCTCATGAATTTCACGCAGTGCGCGATGAACAACGTCTACCGGCACAGAAGGATGGTTGCCATGCAAAGCATCCGTTAAACCGGCTAACAGCGCTTCTGGTACCAGCCCTTCTAAACCGGACTCCTGGAGCTGTTGCCCGACCTGCAAACCGATACCGTAGCTGGCCTGTGATTCTACGCTGTCAAAAGATGGCTTTGTCATTATGTTTCCTCAGAAAATAGCCTTAGAAAATAGATCTGGAAAGATAAACAGAGGCGAAGCATACCACAGGAAATCTGGCAGAATAAATGACAACGACAAAGCATCGCCGGAATTATGCCTGAACTTATTCCTGTCGTGCCGCTTCTTGCGCTATTTTTCCCTTGGTCAGTCACCAGATAACAATTCCCATCAGACTTAATACCGCTCCAGTCACACAAACACCTCGCCATTGAGCGTATTGATAAGCCATGGCAGATAGATAATGATAAATAATCTCGCGGCAGATATATCTATTTATATTATTTACCTAATCTATTTTATTCGATCTATTATGGTTAAAATCACACAACTACCAGACAGATAGTTCATGTCTGACTGAGTCCCAGATGAGGTGTCGTGATGCAGGTACATAAAGTTAAACAGCGATCGGAAGGCGGCAATCCGCTGAAGGTCCTATTATCTAAATTATGGCACTTACCTGATAGTTTCAGCTGGATGGAACCTCTTCCCTATGCCCATCGCCGTGGTGTAATACTCGCCACCTTATTGATTCTTTGTGCATTCTTGTGGCCCAGTGATAAAGGGGGAACCACCACCAACAATACTCCCGTGGAACTATCGGCGCCGGAGGCGATCACTACGCAGCCAAATGCGCCCCCGCCTGAGCTATCTCAGGCCCTAAATACCCCAACACCAATTCAGCCACCGTCTCTGACCTCCAGTCAGCAAACTACCGAAACGCCAGCCTCCCCCCAGCTTCCCCAACCTCCTGTAATACCTGAGCAACCTGCTAACCCTGAATGGAAAGAGTTTACTATACAAAAAGGACATACGCTGACCCAGCTTTTCCGGGAGAATCGCTTTATCGTCAATGATGCATTTTTACTGGCACAGGTTGAAGGACCGGGAAAACCGCTTAATGCCTTAAAAATTGGGCAAAAAATTCGGGTTCAGTTAACTCAGAATAAGCAAGTTATGGCGCTGGAGGTTGAACTTTCTGCCAATAAATCAGCCCTGTTTACTCGCCAGAGCGATGGGCGTTTTCGTCGGGAGCGTTAAGCTGCTGCAACAGAAAATCCCGCAGCACAACGCCCTGATTATGTTCCGTATCCTTACTGCCAAAGAGTAAAGTAATACTTTTATTCTGTTGCAGTAACTGCAACAGCGGCTTCCAGCCCTGCCCATGATTGAGTTCTGCCTGATAGTCATGACAAAAATCATCCCAACGGGTTGGATCGGCATGAAACCGTTGGCGCAATTCAGTACTCGGAGCGACATCTTTTAGCCAGATAACACCGGGCAAGCGCGCTTTGCTTACGCCTCTGGGCCAGAGGCGATCGATAAGAAAACTGTTTTCTGCAATTGGAGAGGTAATCTCATATACCCTCGCCAGATGAATATGGGCCATCACATTCTCCGTATCAATATAGCGTCGCCAACTTAAAAACGTTATCGGACAAACGCCGTTGAACCGAAAACTAATATCACACCGATAAAACAAAAAAGAAAGAGACTATCCAAAAGCAGAAAAGCAAAACGCCGACATAAGCCGGCGTTTTAAACATGGTAAGAAAACTAAAATTAGTCTTCAGCAACCACGATAACGTTCAGTTTAGCAAATACTTCGCTGTGAACCTGGAAGCTAACTTCGAACTCACCCAGATTGCGTAAAACGCCTTCTGGCAGACGAACTTCTCTCTTGGCCACTTCAACGCCAGCTGCAGTTACTGCATCAGCGATGTCGCGAGTACCGATAGAACCGAACAGTTTACCTTCGTCACCCGCTTTAGAAGCGATAGTCACGCTGCCCAGACCAGTGATCTTAGCGGCGCGAGCTTCTGCAGCTGCCAGAGTTTCAGCCAGTTTGGCTTCTAACTCAGCACGACGAGCTTCGAAAAACTCAACGTTTTTCTTGGTTGCCGGAACCGCTTTACCTTGCGGTACCAGATAGTTACGAGCATAGCCCGATTTAACATTAACTTGATCACCCAGGCTGCCCAGGTTAGCTACTTTATCAAGCAGAATAACTTGCATTACCGTATCCTCTTTAAGTTCGTGGATCGTTGCCGATTACTGATGACGATCAGTATACGGTAACAAAGACAGGTAACGTGCGCGCTTAATAGCACGTGCCAGCTGACGCTGGTACTTAGCACGGGTACCGGTGATACGGCTCGGGACAATCTTCCCGCTCTCGGTGATATAATTTTTCAGCGTTGCGATATCTTTATAGTCGATCTCTTGAACGCCTTCCGCGGTGAAACGGCAGAACTTGCGACGACGGAAATAACGTGCCATATGGCTAGTCTCCAGAATCTATCAATTCAATCTGCTCGGCATGTAACACTAATTTATTGAGCCCGTTGCGGCCTTGATGGCTGCTGACAAAACCGGATACTCTCAGGTTACTGCCGACCGTTATACTGTGAGTTAACGCTTGAGACTGCTGTCCACTGACAACCACGGGCATTCTGCACCATGCTTGTCGGTTAAACCCGGCTTCCTGCTGTTGTGAGCGGTGCTCTAGCACAAACTGACAATGCGGAACCCCGGATGGACTTACTTTACGGATGGGGGTCTTGGTTACTATACCAGACAACACCAACCGATTTGCAGTCTGCACCGGCAATTACTCTTCAGAATCCTCAGCATCATCTGAGTCATCATCCATTAGCTCTTCAGCAAAATCTTCACGACGCTCGCGACGCTCGTCTTTTGCTTTAACCATTGGAGAGGCTTCAGTTACGGCATGCTTAGTACGCATTACCATGCTACGGATAACGGCATCGTTGAAGCGGAAGTTAGTTTCCAGCTCATCGATCGCTTCCTGCGGTGCTTCAACGTTCAGCAGAACGTAGTGAGCTTTATGCAGTTTGTTAATTGGGTAAGCCAGTTGACGACGACCCCAATCTTCTAAACGGTGAATTTCACCACCTGCAGTTTTGATCGCACCGGTGTAACGTTCGATCATACCTGGAACTTGTTCGCTTTGGTCGGGATGGACCATAAAGACGATTTCGTAATGACGCATCAATTGCTCCTTACGGATTATTCAGCCTCCTGTCAGGGTCAGCCGTGGCCCATGGAAGCAAGGAACGTGTTTATGTGTACGGCTGAAAAAATGACGCTAAATTGTACGTTTATGGCGGGGGAACTTCAAGGAGATTCAGCATTGGTTTAGTAATAAACTGAATCTCCTGAAGTTAAACTGGTTTAAGCCTGTGCAATGGCTTCAATTTCAAGGGCCGAACCAAAATGCAAACAGGAGACACCCGCAACAATTCTGGCGGGGCGGTGGCCACCAATCCACTCAGCATAGATGCGGTTAAACTCCGGCCACATTTCCATATCGACAATAAAAATACGCACCTGAACCAACTTACTTTTACTACTGCCGGATGCATTGAGGCTGGCCTCAATATTGAACAGCACCTGCCTGACCTGTTGTTCAAAGGGCCGATTTGCCAGCGCCTGCCCCTGTGCATCCACCGGCAATTGCCCTGAAAGATAAACCATGCCATTACAGATACAGGCATGAGAGTAGTGTCCACCGGGTTTCGATAATTCCGGGCTGTTAACATGCGCAATACGGTTTTCTGTATCAGCGAGATTCATATGCTTTTCCCCTTACCCGGCAAAAATATCACTCATACCGCCGGAAGCCTTCAGGCCCGAACCGGTCAAAATCACTACTGTCGTTTCACCTGGCTTGATAACACCACGACACATAAACTCATCAATAGCCGCAGCGGCCGTCGCGCTGGTTGGTTCGGCATACAGTCCCATTGATGTGAGCTTTATCACCGCCTGAGCTATTTGTTGTTCTGTTATCGCAGCGGTATTACCGCCAGAACGGCGAATCGCCTCTAACAGCTCGGTCAGGCGCACCGGACTGCGAATAGCAGTACCTTCGGCAATGGTTGCTGCATATTTTGTTGGCACTAACTCTGTAGCCCCAGCCTGAAAGGTAGCATCTATCGGCGCACAGTTTGCCGGTTGCGCAATCAGTAGTTTAGGTAATTTTTTAATTTGACCGGCGGCTAACAGTTCACTGAAGCCAATATCACAGCCTAAAACGTTACTACCGGCACCGGTAGGAATAATAATGTTGTCAGGGGCTTTAAAACCTAAATCTTCCCATAATTCATAGGCCAGTGATTTGGTTCCCTGCAAAAAGAAAGGATGCCAGTTATGACTGGCGTAAAACGTTGACTCTGACTGTCGCAGCGCTTCATTTTCCGTATCCTGACGGGAGCCGGGAACTAGCTGAACCGCTGCGCCAAAAGCCCGACTTTGTAATAACTTGGCCGGTGAGGTTGATTCCGGAGCCAGTATGCGTGCTTTTATACCTGCGGCGGCGCATGAGGCGGCAATTGCCGCACCGCCATTACCAGAACTGTCTTCAATCAGTTCTTTCACACCCAACTGAGCCAGAAAAGAGACCATCACCGCCGCACCGCGATCTTTAAAACTGCTGGTTGGATTAAACCACTCTAATTTGAACAGGATATCAGCATTATTCCAGCGTTTACCAACCAGTGGTGTGCAGCCTTCTCCCAAAGAGACAGGATGTTTGATAGCAACGGGTAATGCCGCCTGATAGCGCCAGAGTGAACGATGATGGCTGTCAATTTCATCGCGGGTAATTCCAGGTAACGCGGTAATCATCAATGATGCCCTTTTATCTGAACACCAGCGCAGTTCATCAATTTGATAATTCAGTCCGTTACGTCGATCAATATATTCAGGTATCACTTTTTTCATCATCACTCTCCGGGAATCAGGCAAATTAGCTTAAAGAATACTCTGTTATACCGTCACTTCAATATACAAACAATAAAAAACTATACAAATAGTTAAGAAAAACCCTTAAATGAAACACATTTGAAACTATTTTGTAAAAAATAATTACATTCATAAACTTTTTTTTGAACTTTAAATTTTTTTCAGGTCTATTAAGTACACTTAGTTTCACTGAATAACTATTCATATTGTTTACCAATAAATGCAAAGGAATGTATATGAAAAAGCTGATAATTCCCCTATCACTGCCTATATTACTGCTTGGGCCCTCGGCTGAGGCTACCGATAACTATTTGGTTTCTAATCTAAAAGGTACATCGGTATTTCAAGTTACATTTTTTGATCAAGATGAAGCGCCTGAAGTACATCCGGATGCTGAACCTATTCCCGCCTCGACCTGGACCCTGAACGATCAACTAAAAACAAAAGTTCTCTACGGTATCAATTACTGGGCCGAAGTGATTAACCCTCGTCCGGGGCAGCTACCTGTATTGATCGACATCACCACAATTAATGAAGAAAATGCCGCTGCCGGTAGTGAATTTGTTTATGAAGATCAGTACAGCCTCACCGCATTGCAGGCCGCATTGCTTGGTCAGGATCCCGGTACATCACCATTAGGCTCTCACGCGCAAATGGTTCTGGGAAAGATGGATTACGATACGCTTGACTATGTTCCTTCGTTATTACCCCGCTCCACTACTCAGGCGGATACTTTTAGTATTGCACTCCATGAGTTAGCCCATAGTCTGGGTATTAATAGCAACATCAGCGGGCAAACTAACCAGTTTGACGAAGAACAGGACGACGAAAGCGAAGAGGACGGAGAAACTACCGCAGATACGCCAGCCACCGATACCGACACACCAGCATCTGATACGCCTTCTACACCAAATTCAGACACGGCAAATACGCCCATAGCTCCTGATTCCGGTACTGAAGATAGCAAGCCTTACTCTTCATCTACCTATGGTAGCTGGGTTACCCATCTACGTGATGATAATGGTCGTCCAATGCAACCTAACCAGGCCATTCTGTGTTCAGCCTGCGAAAACCCGTATTCTGATGATGCTTTCGATGTACGCCAGGATAAAGGCTACTTTACCGGCCAATATGTCAGTGAAGTACTGGCCGGCGCTATGCCGGGTGTACCGGTAAAAATGCTGGGGAACGATGGCAAGATTGATACTGATTACATGAGTCATATCGAACTAAAAAACAGTCTGATGAGCCATCAAAATTACCGCAATTACACCACCTTTATGGAGGCTGAACTGGCTGTATTACAGGATATGGGATACCAGATTGAGCGTCGTAATTTCTTTGGTTTCTCCGTTTATGGCGATAACCAAACCATTATCAATCAGCACGGATACTCACTATGGGATGCGGATGGACAAACTTACGTTCCGGATCAATACAATACTTCTACTCTTGGATTAGGGCTGCATATTTATGGCAGTAATAACCAACTGCATCAGGCCGCTGACATTCTGACTTCTGGTGCGGGTTCAGCCGGTATCCGCGTTGATGGCGAAAACAATACCCTGATAATCGAACCTGAAACTCGCGTTTATGCCGATGGGCTCAATGGTCGCGGTGTTATGTTCACCTATGGTAAAGAGCACAACTTTATTCATCGGGGTGATATTCAGGCTAATGGAGATATGGGGATCGCTGCCCTCTTTGATTTTGGTAATAACCTGTTGGGTAATACTACCGAATACCGCGGATCTTTTATTCACTATGTCAATTCTGAAGCCGCTGATTTACTACCGGAATTGGATGGTGCACTGGTAGATAACGTTGATATCAGTGGTCGTCTGGCAGGAAAAGACGCCGCCATTTATATTTCACCCAATGCACTGGTTAACAATATTAATATATTAAGTGGCGCTCGTCTGGAAGGGGGTATCTATTCTGATTACAACCAAAAAGACGACAGTGGACAACAGCGTCTGACCCAACTGACCTTTGGTAAATTAGCTGATGATAGTGGCCGTTCAACCGATGAAGCAGATGCCAACTTTAATTTGCGTTATGACAACAATATTAGCGGTATCAATAATCTGGCACTGAATCTGTTGGGGGGCAAAACATCCCTCAATGGTACTCATCAGGTTTATAGCGTTAATGTGGAACCGGGTGCCATACTGGGTGGGAACAGCAAGTATACCCTCAACAACGATGGATTATTCAGCAACCACGGCGTTGTCGCTCCGGGTAACTCAATGGGCAGAATCGATATTCAGGGCAATTACCAACAGGGCCAGAATGGGCAACTATTGCTGGAAATTGCCAGCGATGGTTCCAGCGATATCTTTACCGTTAGCGGTACGGCTGATTTAAATGGTCAGTTAACCTTTGTACCTCAGGCTGGCTGGTACCCAAGTGGCTGGACACAGAATACCCACAATATGTTGAGCTTTGGTTCAACCGTTGGAGAATTTAGCGAGGCCAACAGCCAGTTAGAATCATCAACCCTGAAATTACAGATTACTCCTCAGAGTAATGGCCTGTATCAGTTATCCATGCTGCGGGATAACAACGCCTATAGCCAATATGCTTTAGATGACAACGCCCGGCGAGTGGGTCGTGCGTTAGACCAGATCGTAATCAATGCACAATCTGATTTGCAATCGCTGTTTAGCGCTCTGGACTTTACCAATAGCGCCACCATTGCCAATGCGCTAAACCAGCTTTCTCCGGCTAATTACAGCGCCATGTTTGCCAGCTCATTAAACCGTGAGCAGCAGATTGCAGATATTATCAGTGCCCAAAATACCCCAACCGCTGATTCATCTGAAGCCGGTCCACGTGCGTTTGCGATTCCGTTTGGCGGAGGCTTCTGGCAGGACCGTCAGGGGAACAGCGTAGGATATAACGCCTCCAGCTATGGCATTATCTTTGGTGCCGAAAAGCCAAATGAAGCAGATCCTAACTGGACATTAGGTTTCCACGGTGCGGTCAGCGGTCAAACGGTTAAAGTTAAATCACCAGAAAACGGTACCGGAAAAACTACCGCGTTTAATTTAGGTTTGCATACCCGATATGCCCAGGACCCAATGGCAGGTCTGTATCTGTTTGGTAATGGACGTATTGGTATTGAAGATGGTTCCATGGATCACAGCGTCAGAATTGGTAACTACCGTACCAATAATCAGTCAGACTGGACAGGCCTGAGCGGCTCCCTGATGGCTGGCGGCGGCTACAACTGGGCCCTAACCCCTGAACTGAGTGCCGGACCGGTTGCCGCACTGAACTATACGGTGTTATCGCACCCGGACATTAGTGAAAATGGCTGCGGCAGCGCCTGTTTGAAACTGGATGCTAAAACCTATAATTCTCTGCGCTCCAGTATCGGTATTGGCAGCACGTTGGATCTGTCGAAGGCAACAGGTAAGGGAATCAAAGCCAACCTGCAACTGACCTGGAATCATGAATATCTGGATACTGATTTGGTACAAAACGCCAGTTTCAGCGGCTATGATAACGTTTCATTTAGTAGCAAAAACCGGATCACCGGCCGTGATTCTGCTGGCGTACAGGGCAATTTGAGCTATCAGATTAATAAAGACGTGACGGTTAGCGTTGGTGTATCCAGCGATCTGTTCCGCTCTGGTTATAACTCTGTGTCAGGGAATGCTTCGGTAAACTGGCGTTTTTAAGCCATGATTTAAACATATGCCCTGTTTTTTTAAACAGGGCATATCAATAACCGGGCAATCAGCCTGAATTCAACAAAAAAACCACTTCACCACCATAATAAGGCGACTGAGAGAGTCGCTGCTGCCACTGCTTATCCCACTCCCCGTACTGAACCAGACCAATGCGAAAAGGAATAGTTAAACCAAGCAATGCGGGCAAATAGGCATCGTAGTTGGTTACTGTCTTACGCCCCTGATAGGTTTGCACCACCAGTTCATCTACCGGCAGTTGATTAAGCTGGTTCACATTCCCGGTTTTTGCCCAGTCCAACAGTCCAGTAACGCTTAAGGGGCAACCTTTTGGCAGTTTGTTCCGTAATCGGCTTAAGAATTCTGCGTACTTATCAAGCTGGTAACTGGCTGCATCAAAATCAATTTGGATACCAACGCGCTGATTGCCCGCGGCAATCCATTTTTCCCGCAGCACCAGTATGCCATCCAACATTGGCTCCGGGATATCCAGTGTAGTAACCCGGATTGATAACCAAAGTTTAGGTGCTTTCAGCCGACTGACCGGAATACCTTTACTCCACAGCCGGGCTTTTCCCTGTTGGCGAACGATTTCCCCCTGATAGAGATAAAGCGCCGACATCTGGTGCAGCACGGGCTGAGGACGAACCCCAGCCCACAGCCAAAACATTTGATACTGGCTGGCATCAACCCCGCTTTGAGCCGGGCAAACCACCGGGCTCAATAACAGGCTTAGTGCCAGTAAAACACGTTTAATCACCAGTAGTAACGCAGTTTCTCTGCCCACACCGATCCTTTGTAATCACGTTTTAACTGCTGGAACCAGGATTTACGCACGTTGCTATCTATTTCCTGTCTATCACAGCTGTTATAACCTGAAGGGGCGTAACACATTATCGCGCGATACAGGGCATAGCTTTTATCTTCCGGCTCGGCATTAGGGTTAGCCATCACTTGTTGATAACGAGTCAAACGGCTCTGCACTTTGCCTTTAAACATAGCTGGTGCATCGTTTAATTCCCATTGCAAACCATATTCCATACCGGTATCAACCCGGGTTTCCGTCAGGCGGAAAAATTCCCCTATACAGTTAAGGGCATGTCCATCTTTAGGCTGCTGTGCCAGTACTTCAGCCGTCTTATCCAGCGATGCGCAGTGATACCCTTTCTCGGTATTGCTGCCATCCCAGTCAAATACGGTGATATTTACATCACCCAGCTTCTCTTTATCAAACTTCAGCGATACCGCCTCTTTACCCGTAGCACGATCTTTCAGGTAATCCGGATAGTTTCCGGTAATTAAATCGCGGGTAAGCAGCGTATGCAGCGCAATAACACGCTCTTCATTACTTACACCGGTCGTTACCTGCTGACGTAGCAATGCGGCATCAGCGATATCCTTTAACACTAAGGAGCGGAAACGAAGTGAAGTCACCGGACTATTAGCAGCAAACACCTGCTCAGGTTTGCCCTGATAGGCCAGTGAATTAGTCAGCATCAACTGTAGAAACTGTTGCTGAATTGCAGTGGTTTTTAAGGTTAATAAATGACGCCAGTGCGCTTCGGCCTGAGGCCATTTTTTCTGGGCCTGTAATGCCTGCCCTAAAAGAACCTGAAGACTGAAATCAATGGTATCCGTCAACGCTTGTGTGGTTGCCGCAGGAATAGCAGACTCTACTTTGGCGTACTCTTTTGGCAGATAGAACAGCCATGCATTATGTAAATAGTTCCAGGCTGAGGTCATGCCAGCCTTTTCAAACATGGGCTTATAGCCGTCAATTTCAGCTTCGGTTACCAAAATGGCCTTAGGGCGGGACTGATACCCTTCCCGCAAACGGCGCAGCATTTGAGTCAGAGTTAACATTGGCGTATCCGGTGCTGAAACAAACTGATTATCCACGGATTCCCATGCCGCACTGCTCAGTAGTTTGGTATCCACTTCATTCACCAAAGACTGTAGCGCCTCCATATTGGCCACCCGCCTCAGCGCCTGCTCGGAGCTTTTAGCCAGAGCATCCCAGTCAGAAGCAAACCAGTAAATACGACGATACAGGTCCTGGGTTGATGATGCATATTGTCCATCAGGATAAGCGGCAAGGTACTCCTTCGCCTTTTGGCCTGCCAATGCGGTCAGGGTTTTATCGCTTTTGGTAACGTCAAACATGCCATACTCATCTAATGCATGTTCAACGGCCTGATTTAACGCAACGCGAAACAGCATATAAGTGGCCGTTTCCGCCACCCAAGGTTGGCTGGCCTTCAGCAGGTTCTGAAAGCCCATCGTGGCCTCGCTAAAGTTCCCATTGTAAAAATAAGCGGCGCTGAGTAAGTAATTATGCAGATCGGCGGCGTGGGATTTTTCAGCAAAAGCAACGGTTGAAACATCTGCCAGTGCAGGGTCAACCAAAATATTCATACGCTGATGGGCTAAATCTTTACGCTGCTCCGGCGTAAGATCTTTATCATCAATCAGCAACTGGAAAAACTACCCTAACGCTGTCGGAGTGTTAGAAACCATTCGCCCACGACCACCCAGCAGCATCTTATCTGACAGATCCAGAGCGCTGATATCAACACCTAGCTGGTCCGCCAGCTTTTTCAGTGCGGGTATATCAACGCGGGTGATAGCAAAACCATATTCATTAACACCGGAAGGGGGAGCGATACGAAGAATGCTAAAAGGTAATTCACGGCTGCGGCCCGGTTCGGTCGCAACAGGCGCATACAGGGAAGCAAACTGATGCTTGTCCGATTCCAGCAGCAATAAATTGGCACGGGTATCGTTATTTATCCACAAAAACGGATAGCTAACCAAAGGAAGAGAGCAAGGTGCAAGCCAAAAATCACAACCATCACCATCAAAAGAAGCCTGTGCCGGTTGACACAATAATCCGGTAAGGCATGCCGCTAAAAAAAGCTTTTTCACTCGCATAAACTCCCTGTCATAATTGAATTCATTTGCCGCTTTTTATCATAATATTTATGGGTTATCACCATATGATTGATGGCCCAATATCAGGCTAATTCTGAAAATTCGACTTGCTCAGGTTTAACAATACGTTGGTAATCTTCCACATTAAGCAGCAGCGATTTTTCTAACGATCCGGCATTAAATACCATCTCATCCAATTGTTGAAATAACAAAGGATCAACCACCAGCTTAAGGTCAGGGTGAAAGCTAAAAGGCGGTATCGCACCAAATACACACTGAGTCAGCATCATGACCTCTTGTGGGCTGGCCAGCGATGCCCGCGTTCCACCCAGTTTCTGAGCCAGCATCAGCAAGTTGGCCTTACGATGGGCGGGAAGTACTGCCAGAACATGTTGCTTAATACCGTTGCCTTTTACATGACAAACCAGCGCCTTGGCACCCTGCTCAATCTGCGTTCCTCTGGCTTTGACCGCCTCTTCAGAACGACCCGCGCGGGCATGTTCAATAACCCGATAGCGCGCCTGCCCACCATCCAATAAGGTAATAAGCTGGTTAAAGATAGCTGATGACACAATATTTCCCCTGTGTAAGCTGCAAGATGTCGGAAAGCATACTCGTTCCTCCGTCAGATATGCTATAAACTTCTTATCATATTGTATAAGAGTCAACAGAAAGTAAAACCGGACACCTGACTGATGCCATCAAATAAACAATCCTCTTTATCCATTAAAAATGAAAACCAACTATTGCTGCGTGAGGCGAAAAAAATAGCGGAGGCGCTGGGCAAAATGTTTGCTCCCAGCTGTGAGGTGGTATTACACGATTTAACACATCCGGAACATGCCATTATCGCTCTGGAAAACTCGCTTTCGGGAAGACAAATTGGCGACCCTGCAACAGAGATGGGGCTGGCAAGAATTCAGGACGGTCAATTCCCCGACGTGGTACAAAACTATGAAAATCATTTTCCCGATGGCAGACCGGCTAAAAGCACCTCGATAGGGCTAAGAAACAGTCAGGGTGAATACGTCGCCGCCCTGTGCCTGAATTTGGATATTTCACTGTTTAATACTATGCAGCAGGTACTTAACCAGCTAACCGCCGTGAATAACCATGAAGCCCCCCTGAATGAATCATTAAGATCCTGGAAGCTGGACGACATCAGAGCAGAGATTAACCGCTACGCCGCCACGCTGAACACCCAGCCGCGCGCCCTCTCCTCTCAACAGCGGCAAAAGCTCATCCGCCACTTATCCGATCAGGGAATGTTACAACTACGCGGAGCAGCAGCAGCCGCTGCCGATACCCTAGGCATCTCCAGAGTTTCAATTTACAACGCGCTGAAAGGGCAGTGAGTGATATTGCTCAGACATAAACAAACGGCGGCCTTTGGCCGCCGTTTCTCATAACACTCAGTCAAATTAAAATCTGACCTTAAACCCTACCGACCCGGTACCGTATTCGCGATGGCTGGCAAATTAGCTCAGTTATTTGTACTCTGAAACTTATCGTGCAGCCGTTTATTGTCTGGCTGTTAGCCGTTGCGCTCAATCTCCCTCCGATGAAGACACAGGTTGTGGTTCTACTGGGGTCAATGGCGGTTGGCGTTAATGTTTATCTGATGGCGCGGCAGTTTAACGTTATCGTTGGTCCGGCGGCATCCAGTATGGTGATATCAACGATTCTGTCAGCAATAACTACACCGCTGATTCTGACACTCATTAGCGTTCGGGTTTAACCCGCTAAAAAATTTTGGTCTACAATAACATACTGAATCATTTAGTTACCCATTGATAATAAGGAGAAGCTCACCATGTACCAGCTGTATATTGCTAATAAAAATTACTCATCATGGTCACTTCGCCCCTGGGTTTTACTCAGCCAGTTAGGTATTTCTTTTGAGGAGCATATTGTTCCATTCAACACGGGTTCCAATTGGGAGCAGTTTCGCAGCTTCTCACCATCCGGCAAAGTTCCCTGTCTGGTTGATGATGAAACGGTGATCTGGGATTCGCTGGCCATTACAGAATATCTGGCGGAATCCTATCCTGAAGTCTGGCCGGACTCCCGGGAAGCGCGCGCCTGGGCCCGCTGCGCCAGCGCAGAAATGCATTCCGGGTTCAATGTATTACGCAACAGTTGCCCAATGAGCGTTGGAGTGCGGGTCCGCCCACATCAGTTGTCAGAGCCATTAATCACCGAACTGGCACGATTGAGTGAGCTGTGGGAACAAGGGTTAAATCTGTTTGGTGGCCCATTTCTGGCGGGTAAAAAATTTACCGCCGTAGATGCCTTTTTTGCTCCCGTTGCGTTCAGAATTCAAAGCTATGATTTACCGGTTTCTTCGGTTGCTAAAGCTTATGCAGAGCGCTTGCTAAACCTTCAGTCAATGATGGAGTGGGAAGAAGAGGCATTAAAAGAGGTATGGAGGGAAGAGGGGCATGAGCAGGACACGCTGGCGGTTGGTATGTTATTAAGCGATTTAAGAGCCGAATAGCGACAAAAACAGTACGACCAGCACAATTGCTGGTCGTAGTCACAAATGCATTGCCGCGTGATTAAGCCTTACTCTCCGCGCTGGCGCACAATCTCAAACAGGCATATACCGGTGGCTACCGATACGTTTAGCGATGACACACTCCCGACCATGGGAATACTAATCAGCTCATCACAGTGTTCACGCGTCAGGCGGCGCATGCCTTCCCCTTCTGCCCCCATCACTAAAGCTACCGGACCGGTAAATTTAGTTTGATATAACGTATGGTCAGCTTCTCCCGCCGTTCCCACAATCCAGACGTTCTGCTCTTGCAGATAACGCAGTGTTCGGGCCAGATTAGTCACACGAATCAGAGGAACGGTTTCTGCCGCACCGCTGGCCACTTTCTTCGCCGTTGCATTCAACTGGGCTGAACGATCGCGAGGTACAATGACCGCATGAACGCCGGCAGCATCGGCACTACGCAAACAGGCCCCCAGATTATGCGGGTCCGTTACACCATCCAGCACTAACAGGAAGGGTTTTTCCAGCCCTTCAATCAGGCCCGGCAGATCGTTTTCCTGATACTGACGACCTTCTTCCACTCTGGCAATAATCCCCTGATGCACCGCGCCTTCAGCCTTATTATCCAGCCACTGGCGATTAGCCACCTGAACCGAAATGCCGTTTTGTTCAATTTCCTGAATCAGCGGCTGTAGACGACGATCTTCACGGCCTTTAAGGATAAACACTTCAATAAAACGCTGAGGATCGCGCTCTAACAGTGATTGAACAGCGTGGATCCCGTAAATAATTTCACTCATGTCTCAGTTCTTCTTTAATACAATATAAAAGCAGGGCGACACCCTGGCCGCCCTGCGATAATGACCGGACAGATTAAAGATCGGCGGCTTTCTTAGCCCGTTTACTCTTTAATGCTGCAGTTATTTTTTTAGTTTTTGCAGAGGGTTTAGCCTTCGCTTTGGTTTTAGATTTAGCCTTGCTTCCCGCCTCTTCCTGCTTAGGTTTGCTTCTTCCTGGCGCTTTTACCCGCACATTACTGTCAGCAACAAAGCTGTCTGCTTTAGAACGGGCACCCTTTTTGCCCCGCTCTTTTTCAGTTTTACCTTCACCGCGCGGACGGCGTTCACTGGAAACCAGTGAAAAATCGATTTTACGCTCATCCAGATGAACCGCTTCAACTTTAATCTCAACTTTATCACCGAGACGGAAAGCCTGACCGGAAGACTCACCAATTAAGCGCTGGCCAACATTATCAAACCGGTAGTAATCATTTTCCAGTGTTGAAACATGCACCAGACCATCAATATACAAATCGTCCAGACGAACAAAGAAACCAAAACCGGTGACGCTGGAGATAGTCCCTTTAAATACTTCACCCACGTGATCCTGCATAAAATCACACTTCAGCCAATCGGCTACATCGCGGGTTGCTTCATCAGCACGGCGTTCCGTCATTGAGCAGTGTTCACCTAGCTGCAACATCTCTTCCATAGAATAGTGCCAGCCACCGCTGGAAGTGGAACCGCCTTTCTTACCGGACAGTACGAACTTAATGGCCCGATGTAAAGAGAGATCAGGATAACGACGAATCGGTGAAGTAAAGTGGGCGTAAGCATCTAATGCTAAACCAAAGTGACCGCGATTCTCCGGATCGTAAACCGCTTGCTTCATTGAGCGCAGCAGCATGGTTTGCAACATTTCGCGGTCCGGACGATCGGCGACTGCATCCATCAGCTTGGCATAATCTTTTGGTGCCGGTTCCAGACCGCCACCTAAGGTTAACCCCAGTTCTGACAGTACGCTGCGCAATGAAGCCAGATTGTCACCTTTAGGGCGATCGTGAATACGGAATACCGCAGGCTCCTCTGCTCGTTCAACAAAACGGGCGGCGGAAATATTCGCCAGAATCATGCACTCTTCAATGATCTTATGCGCGTCATTACGTACCAGCGGTTCAATACGCTCAATACGGCGTTCAGCATTAAAGATAAACTTCGGCTCTTCGGTTTCAAACGAAATTCCACCGCGCTGTTCGCGAGACTTATCCAGCACTTTATACAGCGCATGCAGCTCTTCCAGCATAGGAACCAGCGGTTGATAGTGCTGGCGAAGCTCGGCATCACCTTCCAGAATATGCGCTACCTTGGTATAGGTCAGACGAGCATGGGAGTTCATCACCGCTTCATAAAATTCAAATGACGTCAGTTTGCCGGTTTTGGATACCGTCATTTCGCACACCATACACAGGCGGTCGACCTGAGGGTTTAGCGAACAGAGACCGTTAGATAACACTTCCGGCAGCATGGGAATAACCTGTGACGGGAAATAGACGGAGTTACCGCGATTACGCGCTTCCGCATCCAGAGATGTACCCGGCCGGACATAGTAGCTAACATCGGCAATGGCAACCCACAGGCGCCAGCCTCCGCCACTTTTCTTCTCGCAGCATACTGCGTCATCAAAATCGCGGGCATCTTCACCATCAATAGTGACCAGCGGTAAATCACGCAGATCAACCCGTCCTTTTTTGGCTTTCTCCGGTACCTGCTCTTTCAGGCCCTCAACTTCACTCAGCACCGCTTCAGGCCAGACGTAAGGAATTTCATGGGTACGCAGGGCAATATCTACCGCCATTGAGGTGCCCATATTATCGCCCAACACTTCAATAATATTACCGATAGCTTTGGTGCGACGGGTCGGGCGCTGAGTCAGCTCAACCACCACCACATAGCCCATACGGGCACCCATAATGCTTTCCGGCGGAATCAAAATATCAAAGTTCAAACGACTGTCATCCGGTACCACAAAGCCAATTCCGGCATCCGTGAAATAACGTCCGACAATATGGCTGGTTTTTGGTACTAAAACTCGCACAACGCGCGCTTCGCGGCGGCCTTTACGATCCAATTCCATCGGTTGGGCTAAAATAACATCCCCGTGGATGGTCAATTTCATCTGCTCAGGTGAAAGGTATAAATCATCTTTACTGCCTTCAACCCGCAAAAATCCATAGCCATCACGATGGCCTATTACCGTGCCCTTCACCATATCCAGGCGTTCCGGCAGTGCATAACATTGGCGACGGGTGAAAACCAGTTGGCCATCACGCTCCATCGCCCTTAAACGGCGACGCAGCGCCTCTTGTTGTTCTTCGCTTTCCAGTCCCAGTGCTTCAACCAGTTCATCACGACTGGCCGGCGTCTGGCGCTTTGATAATAAATCGAGAATATATTCGCGGCTGGGAATGGGATCCCCGTACTTTTCAGTTTCACGGGCTAAGAAAGGATCTTTTGTCATTATTTATCCTTATTATTTATTGACCGATATGGCGGGATGCTCCATAAACAGTAATGTTTGAAGTCCTGTGTTATCAACCACCATATCAGCAAGAGTATGGTTATCGAGTTCGTGTAAAAATGCCTTTACCGCATTATCCAGTGCTATTTTTAAACGGCAGGAAGGGGTGATATGACAGAACTGCGGACTGCAGTTCACCAGAGCCAACGGCTCCATGGCTCGAACCACATCACCAATTCGGATATCTTCTGCGGCCTTACCTAAACGAATACCACCATTTTTTCCGCGCACGGCATCCACCAGGCCGACCCGACTCAACTGATTAATAATCTTCACCATATGGTTACGTGAAACACCATAGACTTCGGTGACCTCTGTAATATTGGTCAACTCGCCCTCTGGTAACGACGCCATATAAATTAAGGCCCGCAGACCATAATCGGTAAAACTGGTTAATTGCACAAACACCTCATAACTATAATTATGTTCCAGACAGCCATTACCATCCTGTCGGCTGTATATCGCGAGCTTAACGATTCACCCGCATTTTCGGCGCGCTTTTCTCCTTGCGCCGAATAAAGAACTCACATTTCTCTTTTTAGAATAGCAAACATGTTGATTATGCGCTTGAAAATCATCCGGTTTGCATATTATGTATACCAATGTCGCTGACCATTATAGGCATATAGTAAACGATAGCAGGCAAAGCGGATAACTTTCCTGATAAAAAAACCGGGCTGAAAGCCCGGTTTTTACCTGTACATCCATCATGAAACTTATGCGTCGAATGGATCGCGCAGAATCATGGTTTCAGTACGGTCAGGACCAGTAGAAACGATATCTACAGGTACACCGGTTAACTCCTCTACGCGCTTAATATAGTTACGCGCGGCCTGAGGCAGTTTATCAAACTCTTTAACGCCAAAGGTCGTTTCAGACCAGCCAGGCATGCTCTCATAGACTGGTTCAATACCTCCCCAGGCATCAGCATCCAGTGGCGTAGTTTCAACAACCCGACCATCTGGCATACGATAGCCAACACAGATCTTCACTTCTTTCAGGCCGTCCAGCACGTCCAGCTTGGTCATACAGAAACCGGAAAGAGAGTTAAGCAGTACCGCACGACGCACGGCGATAGCGTCTAACCAGCCAGTACGACGACGACGACCCGTAGTTGCGCCAAATTCATTACCTTTCTGACAAAGGAATTCACCCACATCATCAAACAGTTCTGTCGGGAATGGACCAGCACCAACGCGAGTCGAGTAGGCTTTTACAATACCTAATACATAGTCGACATAACGAGGGCCTAAGCCAGAACCGGTAGCAACACCACCTGCGGTAGTATTTGAAGAAGTCACATACGGGAATGAACCGTGGTCAATATCCAGCAGTGTGCCCTGCGCCCCTTCAAACATCATCAACTCGCCTTTCTTGCGCGCGTTGTCCAGCAGATCGGATACATCAACCACCATTGAGGTTAAGATATCAGCAATCGCCATGACATCATTCAGAACGGTTTGATAATCAACAGCGTCAACTTTGTAGTAGTTCACTAACTGGAAGTTATGGTATTCCACCACTTCTTTCAGTTTAGCGGCGAACGTCTCTTTATTAAATAAGTCGCTGACGCGCAGCGCACGACGAGCAGCTTTATCTTCATAAGCAGGTCCAATACCACGTCCTGTGGTGCCAATCGCTTTTGAACCGCGCGCTTTCTCACGAGCCACATCAAGAGCCACGTGATAAGGAAGGATCAGCGGACAGGCACCTGACAGGAGCAGACGCTCACGTACAGGAATACCGCGATCTTCTAATTCACGCATCTCTTTCATTAAAGCTTCTGGAGATAACACCACACCGTTACCAATTACGCTGATAACGTTTTCGCGAAGAATACCGGAAGGAATCAAATGAAGAACGGTTTTTTCACCGTTAATAACCAGAGTATGGCCCGCGTTGTGTCCGCCCTGATAGCGTACAACATACTTAGCCCGTTCAGTCAGCAGGTCAACGACCTTACCTTTACCTTCGTCACCCCATTGAGTGCCCAGTACGACGACGTTTTTGCCCATCTCACTATTCACCAAGTCAGTTAAAAAAGAATTCTACCATTACATTTCGTTGCTTTCAGTATTTTTTAACACACTTGGTTGAACTCGGACCAGATAAAAACCTGAGTCGCTTAAAAGATCGCCATTTCTTTGTTCTGGCGCAAGTAATCGATTGCCTGAAGGCCATCTTCCATGAAGGATTTTTATCCGAACTCCCTTTTAATAAGAAAAATGAATAAGACATGCTTTATGTCAGCAAACCTCATTTCTCCCCCTCCATTTCGTTAGAAATAAGTTAAAAAACGTGCGTAATGTCAAAAAAATGAAATCAGATTATAAAGAAAACTTGCATAAATTGCAGACAATGAACATATTTCACGAAACGATTCAGCATAGATAAACCAACAAGTTAAGGTAAATCTGTGCTTATTTTTCTGTCAAAAGCTGAAACGATTCAGTTATTTAGGAGGGAAATATGTATCAATTAACTATTCAGAACATCCATTTGAATACTGCAGCAACTAATAAACATCAGGCAATTGAACAGGTTGCATCAGCACTGATTCAATCAGGCTATGTAACTTCTGGCTATCTTGACGGCATGTTACAGCGAGAACAGCAAACATCGACCTATCTGGGTAATGGTATTGCTATTCCCCATGGCACAACGGATACCCGTCATCTGGTGTTAAATACTGGCGTGCAGGTTTTTCAGTTTCCTCAGGGAATAGAATGGGGTGAAGGCCAAATAGCTTATATTGTCATTGGTATTGCGGCCTGTTCGGATGAACATCTGTCCCTGTTGCGTCAGTTAGCTCATGTGCTGAGTGATGAAAGTCTGGCGCAACAGCTGGCCAACACGGATTCAGCAGAACAACTTCGCAGCCTGTTAATGGGAGAGAAGCAACCCGCTGAATTTCACTTTGATGCCTCAATGATCGTACTGGATCTTGATGTAGATAATATCGTTACTCTACAGGCTCTGAATGCCGGGCGGTTACAGCAAATAAATGCCGTTAACCATCAATTTATCGCCGATGTTCTTAGCCATCCCCCGGTCAATTTAGGACAAGGCATCTGGTTATGCGACAGCCTTAAAGGCAATTTGCTCAGTGCAGCGACGGTCAGTCGCCCAGCTCGAATTTTTAACATTAATGGAGAACCGGTTGGATTATTGCTCACCATCTCCGTTGCCGACCGACAACCCAATCCGCTACTAAACCGTCTGGGCAGCCTGCTGATTGCACAACAGGCAGAACGCCTGTTAACCGCAGACACTGCAACGCTATTAGCGTTGCTAACCAGCGATACCATACCTGATGAGCAGGCACTCAGCACTGAATTTGTCATCCATAATGAACATGGATTGCATGCGCGCCCGAGTACGGTACTGCTCAATACCATCAAACAATTTAATACTGAAGTCACCGTCACCAACCTTAACGGTAGCGGTAAACCAGTGAATGGACGCAGCATGATGAAATTGGTTTCTCTTGGGGTGCAAAAAGGCCACCGCTTACGTTTTACCGCCACCGGTAAAGATGCACAAATGGCGCTATCCGCTATTGGTAATGCGATCTCCGCTGGCTTAGGGGAAGGCGTATGAGCAGAAAAGTCGCCACCATTACCCTCAACCCGGCCTACGACTTAGTGGGAAGCTGTTCTGAATTAGAACTTGGTGAAGTGAATCATATTCAAACCACCGGGCTACACGCCGCAGGAAAAGGGGTGAACGTTGCTAAAGTGCTGAAGAACCTGGGTATCGATGTCACCGTTGGTGGCTTTATCGGGCGAGACAATCAGGATGGTTTCCAGCAATTATTCAGTGAATCAGGAATTGCCAACCGCTTTATGGTGGTCCCCGGCCGCACCCGGATCAACGTCAAACTGACGGAAAAATCGAGTGAAGTGACCGACCTGAATTTCTCTGGTTTCGATGTTCCTCCACAAGACTGGGATCGCTTCGTCACTGATTCACTCTCCTGGCTGGGGCAATTTGACATGATAACCGTCAGCGGAAGCTTGCCTGCGGGCGTATCTCCGGATGCCTTTACCGAGTGGATGTTGCGATTACGCAGCCTCTGTTCCTGCATTATTTTTGACAGCAGCCGTGAGGCGCTGGTTGCTGGCCTTAAAGCCTCACCTTGGCTGGTTAAACCTAATCGCCGCGAACTGGAAATGTGGGCAAACCGTCCATTACCCGCGATGAGCGATATCGTTAACGCCGCCCATGAACTTCGGGCACAGGGGATTGCTCATGTGGTGATCTCCCTTGGTGCGGAAGGTGCGCTATGGGTCAACAACTCCGGAGCCTAGCTGGCTAAACCACCAATCTGCGAAGTCGTCAGCACGGTTGGCGCCGGTGATTCAATGGTTGCCGGTTTAATTTATGGTTTGCTGATGCGTGAATCCAGTGAACATACCTTACGTTTAGCGACTGCGGTTGCAGCTCTGGCGGTTAGCCAAACCAGCGTTGGCATCGGAAACCGCCTTGAATTAGCCGCCATGATGTCGCGCGTTAATTTGATACCCTTTAATTAAAGGCAGGATGCATCATGAAAACCTTAATTCTTTCAGATAATTCATTGGGTCAGGCCGTCAGCCATCTGGCTAAATTTGCTCTGACTGCCAGTATGGAAAAGGCCGGATTAACTCAGGCAGAAGCGCTGGATCAAGCCGAACTGGTGATTGTTGTTGGCGATTCCATTCCTGAGCCCTGTTCGCTGGAAAATAAAAAAGTCTGGCAGGGAAACGCTCAGGCCGCTATCAGTCATCCTGAGGAGTTTCTTTATCAGGCAATAGCCAACGCGGATTTCTATCATAGTAGCCAAACAAACAATAACATCTCAAGCCAGGCTAAACGAATAGTGGCAGTCACCGCCTGCCCTACCGGCGTTGCCCATACGTTTATGGCCGCTGAGGCCATTGAAACCGAAGCTAAAAAACGCGGCTGGGAAGTAAAAGTCGAAACTCGCGGTTCCGTAGGTGCCGGTAATGCCATTACTCCGGAAGAGGTGGCGCAGGCCGATCTGGTCATCGTTGCGGCTGATATTGAAGTGGACTTAAGTAAGTTTGCCGGTAAACCCATGTATCGCACATCAACCGGATTAGCCCTCAAGAAAACCGCGCAGGAGCTGGATAAAGCGGTTCAACAGGCGCAAATATTCACGCCACAACAGCAAAGTAATAATATAACCGGTAATAAAAAAGAGTCCACCGGTCCCTATCGCCACCTGCTGACGGGCGTTTCCTATATGCTGCCAATGGTAGTAGCCGGGGGGTTGTGTATTGCTCTCTCGTTCGTTTTTGGCATCACTGCCTTTGAACAACAAGGTACGCTGGCTGCGGCGCTGATGGATATCGGTGGTAAATCGGCTTTTGCCCTGATGGTCCCGATATTAGCCGGTTACATCGCCTTCTCTATTGCCGATCGCCCCGGGCTAACGCCGGGTTTGATTGGGGGGATGTTAGCCGTCAGTACTGGCGCAGGTTTTCTTGGTGGCATTATCGCTGGCTTTCTGGCTGGCTATGTCGCGCTATTTATCAGCAATAAGCTATATCTACCCAAGAGCCTGTCAGCGCTGAAACCGATTCTGATTATTCCACTGGTCGCCAGTCTGGTGACGGGTCTGGTCATGATTTATGTGGTTGGTACGCCGGTAGCAAAAGTTCTGGCGGCCCTAACACAATGGTTGAAAGATTTAGGAACCGCTGATGCGGTTATGCTGGGCGCTATTCTGGGGGCCATGATGTGTACCGACATGGGCGGTCCAATCAATAAAGCCTCTTATGCTTTTGGTGTTACTTTATTAAGCACCAAAATTTATGCACCTATGGCGGCGATTATGGCTGCCGGTATGGTGCCACCACTCGCTATGGGGTTAGCAACCCTATTGGCAGCCCGCAAATTTACTAAAAACGAGCAGGATGGTGGTAAAGCCGCTCTGGTACTGGGATTAAGCTTTATTACTGAAGGGGCAATTCCTTTTGCAGCCAAAGACCCCATGCGGGTAATTCCTTGCTGTATGGCAGGAGGAGCCCTGACCGGCGCATTATCGATGATGTTTGGAGCAGAGCTAACTGCACCACATGGTGGTCTGTTTGTACTGTTGATTCCCGGAGCGGTTGAGCCCGTAATAGGTTATCTGATAGCAATTATCGCCGGGGCGGTGGTAACAGGAGTCACTTATGCGGTGATCAAAAGACCGGAGATCGTGGTGTCGGAAGGGGTGATGCAGGCGGCGTAGAGGATTTAGTTTTGAGCTGGCCTGGTGTTGGATCAGGGGCATTGCCCCTGAAACCCCAATAGATGTTTTTAGTACAGCGTACATTTCGCCGCCTCAGGTTCTGAACCTGACTCAGCTCCGCTGCACGCGTCGAGTCAGGGGTGTTGAGGAGCGAACACCCCTGACAACCCCCGCCCTTTTTAATCGCCGCTGCATTCGCAGACTGGTTCTGTGTCTGTACATTAGTCACTGCTTATATGGGCCTCGGTGATTCGAGGTTGCGACTTGTGCTTTGGTTTGTTTTTCTGAGAAGCATTGAGTAAGACCTTTGTCTTTTGTCTTTTGTCTTTTGTCTTTTGTCTTTTGTCTTTTGTCTTTTGTCTTTTGTCTTTTGTCTTTTAAGTTAAAGCATCCGAATGTTGCCGAAGGAAGCAAAAAAATAGCACGACCCGCAAGGATGCGGGTCGAGGCGCAGCGACGTCGGGAGCGGCGCTGCGCCGGTGCGTCATTTTTTTGCTGACTGAGGTTGCCGCCGCAACGCGGCGGTCAACAGTCGGCTGCGCAGGCGCGGGGTGTGCAGAGGGGCGTTCGCCCCAACGCCCCTCTGCTCGACGCAAACTCCACTGCCGAAATAAACACAACACTTAAGGCGGCGAAACTGTCACAAAACACAAAAAACCAAAAAGGGCCCGGGGTTTCCCCTGAGCCCTTCTCAACTAAAAACACAAACTACTACTGCTTCAGTCCAACCGACGGCGACTTCATATACCGGAAGAACTCGCTATCCGGACGAAGTACCATCACATCACTTCCGCTATTAAAGCTGGTTTCATACGCACGTAAACTACGAATGAAAGCATAGAAGTCAGGATTTTGACTAAAGGCATCAGCAAACAGTTTTGCCGCGGTGGCATCACCAGAACCACGAGTCATACGCGCTTCACGTTCTGCTTCCGCAATAGTCTTGGTTACACGATAGTCAGCCAGAGCGCGAATTTTTTCGGCTTCTTCCTGACCTTGTGAACGGTGACGACGGGCAACCGCTTCACGCTCTGCACGCATACGCTGATAAATCGCATCCGATACTTCCGTTGGCAGGTTGATTTGTTTAATCCGCACGTCGATAACCTGAATACCCAGTTCAGCCATACTGTTAGCGTTAACTAAAGGCAGCTTATTATCTACTGGCAGCGTATCTGCCGGAGCAGCAGTGCTATCTACAACAGTTGGTGCCTCAGTTGACTTATCTTCATAGCCATTGTTCAATGCATTACGAACGTCCTGCATTAATTGACCACGGGAGTCAGTTACCAGATCTTTAATATCACGTTGACCAATCTCAGAACGTAAGCGGTCACTTAGTTTACTGTTCAGAATACGCTCTGCGTTGGCGCGGTTACCATCACCAGTTGCCAGATAGTAGCGGCTGAAATCAATAATTTTCCACTTAACATAAGAGTCAACAATCAGGTCTTTAGTCTCTTTAGTTACAAAGCGGTCTGCCTGATTGTTCATGGTTTGAATACGCGCATCCAGCAGTTTTACCGAATCAATCAAAGGCATTTTAAAATGCAGCCCCGGCTGGTAAACCTTTGGATTATCCTGAGAATCACGTAACACTTTACCGAAACGCAGAACGATACCACGGCTTCCTTCTTCCACCACAAACAGAGAAGTAAAGATACCGACCACAACAATAACGATAATAGGAATAAGTAATTTACGCATCGGTGATTATCCTCTTCCTAAGCCAAATGAATTAAGACGCTCGTTGTAAGCATCGTTACGCTCTTGCGTAACTTTATTGGTGCTCTGTGATGCCGTTGAACGCTTAGTCGTTTCTGGCTTACTGCTGGTCACCGTGGCAGCCTGAGGTGCTTCAGTTGGCGTTTCAGTACTTGCCTGTGGAGCTACAGGCTGAGTGACTGCGCCGCCGCCTTTACCACGCATCAACTGGTCCAGTGGCAGAACCATCAGGTTATTACTCTTATCATCCACCAATACTTTGTTGGTTTTACCCAACACTTTTTCCATGGTTTCAATATACAGACGCTCGCGGGTGATATCCGGCGCGGCCTTATATTCAGGTAGTAACTTGGCAAAACGAGAAACTTCACCTTCTGCTTCCAGAACGGTACGAGCCTCATAAGCTTTTGCATCTTCAATCAGACGTTGAGCTTTACCATTAGCGATTGGCTGTGCGGCGTTAGCATAGGCCTCCGCTTCACGGATATAACGCTGTTCATCTTCACGCGCGTTAATCACATCATCGAACGCTGCTTTTACTTCTTCCGGCGGACGAGCTGCCTGAAAGTTGACGTCTAATACCTTCAGACCCATATCATAAATCTGAATGGTTTTTTCCAGCTCTTGTTTGGTGTCATCACGAACAATGGTACGACCCTGAGTCAGGATACGATCCATGGTGTACTTACCAATAACAGAGCGTAATGCACTGTCGGTCGCCTGACTCAAACTGTCATCAGCATTGGTCACGCGGTACAGATATTTAATAGGATCGGAAACCTGATACTGTACGTTCATTTCTGCACGTACCACGTTTTCATCAGAAGTCAGCATAATGCCTGATGCTGCTAACCCACGAACCGCTTTAGTATTGACAGGTTTTACTGAGTCGATAAACGTTGGTTTCCAGTTCAGACCCGGCCCAACCATAGCGGGTTGTACCTGACCAAAACGGGTGATTACACCCAGTTCACCTTCTTTAATGGTATAGAAACCACTGGCGGCCCAGATAACAACCACAACCACAGCAAGAATGCTTAACAGGCGGCCACCCAAAACCGGTGCGCCAGAATTGCCGCTGTTACCACCACCGCTACCGGACTTACCCAGCAACCCACCTAACTTACTAAAAATATTGTCCAGATTCAGCGACTGCTGGCCACGACCTTTATTCGGTCCACCACTGTTGTTCCCCCCGGGGTTGTTATTGTTACCACTTCCCCACGGATCGCGGTCCTGGCCATTATTACCGGGCTGATTCCACGCCATGTTTTTGCTCCACTCATTTACGATCGTTTTATCGGGCACAATCTAACAGGTCTCATTCAACAATAAAGTTTTCCAGAGCCTGCTCTTGTTTACAAAGGCGACGCCAGTCAACGATTGGCATCCTAATAACCAAACCGATGCTTCCATCCTCTTCAATCCACTCTTTAATAATGGCCTGAAGTTGATAAAAACGACTGCGTAACCGACCCTGTTCTACAGGCAATTTCAGTTCGTATTGCGCAATCTCACCGGAAAGACGTTCCGTCAATGCACGGAACAATAATTCAATACCATCACCAGACTCGGCTGAAAGCCAGACTCTGACGGGTAAATTGCTTTCATCTCTATCAATACGCGGGGCGAAATCCTCCAGCATATCAATCTTATTCATTACCAGCAGAACCGGTATTTCATGGGCTTCAATTTCAGTTAAAACTTCATTGACCGCTTCAATATTCTCATCGACCCGACTATCTGCTGCATCAATCACATGCAACAATAAAGAAGCCTGACGTGTTTCCTGCAAAGTCGCTTTAAACGCTGCCACCAGATCGTGGGGCAAATGGCGAATAAAACCAACGGTATCCGCTAAGACAGTTGCACCCACATCCTCCACCTCAATACGGCGTAAGGTTGGATCCAGTGTCGCAAATAGCTGATCGGCTGCATAAACACCGGCAGTCGTAATACGATTAAAAAGGGTAGATTTCCCTGCGTTGGTATAGCCCACCAGCGATACGGTTGGAATATCGGCTCGCATACGAGCTCGTCTTCCTTGCTCACGCTGCTTTTCAACTTTTTCAAGTCGGGCAAGGATCTGGCGTATACGATCCCGAAGCAAACGACGGTCAGTTTCTAACTGCGTTTCCCCCGGGCCGCGTAAACCTATCCCACCTTTTTGACGTTCAAGGTGAGTCCAGCCACGAACTAAGCGGGTTGCCAAATGGCGTAACTGAGCCAGCTCAACCTGCAATTTACCTTCGTGAGTTCTTGCCCGCTGGGCAAAAATATCAAGAATCAACCCGGTTCGGTCAATTACCCGACACTCACAAAGCCGCTCAAGGTTACGTTCCTGAGCGGGTGAGAGGGAGTGGTTAAACAGCACTACCGAAGCCCCTGTGGCTTGTACAGCATCAGCAATTTCCTGAGCTTTACCTTCACCAACAAAGTATTTGGCATACGGGGCTTTACGGCTGCCGGTAACTACCTGCAACGCCTCCACTCCCGCGGAAGAAACCAGAGATTCAAATTCGCTGAGATCTTCCGTATCTTTTTCTTGGGAGAAATAAACATGCACCAGTACCGCCTGCTCTCCAGCATCATATCGGTCAAACAAGTGCATAACTCCTCAAAGAGAAATAACTGAGTAACTTATTCAGATACATCATCTTCCTGTTGTGACTGCATACCACCCTGGTAGTTACCCACACTTCCAGTTGGCGCATTGCTATGATGCGAAACAGGACGGGAGGGCACTACTGTAGAGATAGCGTGCTTATAAACCATTTGACTAACAGTATTTTTCAACAGGATAACGAATTGATCGAAAGATTCGATTTGGCCTTGTAACTTAATACCGTTTACCAGATAAATAGAAACTGGAACACGTTCACGCCGCAGTGCGTTTAAAAACGGGTCTTGTAAAGATTGCCCCTTAGCCATTTTTCTTTTCCTTATCTCTTTGTATATATTTGTTGTTTGTTACCAAGAGCCAGAGGCCCTAAAATAAACTGCGTAAAAATGATACATTTCGTACAAAACAAAGCCATTGAGTACATTAAAGTATATAACCTATTAATTGTACACAATCATAAGCCTATACACTAATAGCACGTGTAACTCTTTCCATGGCATTCTGCAATTGCTCACTATCTAACCAATCAACACCTTCCCAACCTCGCAACCATGTCATTTGCCGTTTAGAAAGCTGCCGAGTCGCACAAATTCCCCGATAAACCATCTCTTCGTGGTCAATCTCTCCGTTCAGGTACATCCACATCTGCCGGTAGCCCACGCAACGCATGGAGGGAAGGTCAGTGTGTAAGTCACCGCGAGCCATCAATTTCCGAACTTCATCCTCAAAACCCATCGCAATCATCTGATGAAAACGTGCTTCAATTCTCTGATGCAATAACTCACGGGAAGATGGCGCTATAGCAAATTGGTGTACACGATATGGTAACGTTTCACCAGCAATTTGAGTTAACTCTGTTAAAGTTTTACCTGAAATGTAAAAAACTTCCAGTGCTCTGCTTAATCGTTGTGGATCATTTTGATGAATTCTGGCTGCCGCTATTGGGTCAATCTGTTGCAAACGTTGATGCAAAGCCGCCCACCCCAACTGCGCTGCCTCATTTTCTATTTGTTCCCGCACTTTAGAATCGGCAGAAGGCAAAGGTGATAAACCCTCCAGCAGTGCCCTAAAGTACAGCATGGTTCCCCCTACCAACAGGGGAATATGCCCTCGGCTCACGATATCGGTCATCTCGTTTAACGCATCTGCACGAAAATCTGCCGCAGAATACGCCTCCGACGGGTCACGAATATCAATCAGCCGGTGTGGCGTCTCATCCAGCTCTTGTCGGGTTGGTTTGGCAGTACCAATATCCATACCACGATATATCAAAGCGGAGTCAACACTCACTACTTCAACAGGTAAATGTTTGTAAAGCTCTGCCGCTAAAGCCGTTTTTCCAGAGGCTGTTGGCCCCATAAGAAAGATAGCAGCAGGTAATGTATTCATATTGCTACTCACCCTGTAAGGCCTCCAGGGCTGGTTGCAGGTTAATCGGCTGCAACATATTGGCCGGTGGGTTAGCAATCAGCTCAGGGCATAATCGCTCCAAATCTGCCAATAGTTGTATTGCATGGGCCTGAGTCCATTGGGTATTTTCACTGGTCAATTTGTCCGCCAGCCAGTGTGTTAACATTTGCTTATCTACCGTTTCGTTATCGCCCAGATAACACAGCATTGCCGGCAACAACTGCTGTAAATTCTGTTGGCGCAACGGTAAAGGTACCCCCTGAACCTGAAGGCGATTACGCTCCAGGGAAAGGTCAATACCAAAGTGGATCAGTAGCGCTTTGTGATTGGTAACTCCCTGCTTCTCTTTATCACCCAAGGTTAACGCCAGTGGAATCAACAGAGGTTGTGGCTTAAGCGGCTCAGACGACGGTAACAGCTGAGTCTGTCGTAAATAGTGTTCCGCCACCGGCAGTGATAATAAAGCCAGTACCGTTCCTCGCTCTACAATGGCATGGCAAGGTTGCCATACTGATAGTACTCGCCCAAAGCTATGAGCCGCTCCTTTATCCAGCATAGAGGCCGGAATTGGCGACGTTGATTGGGTACGTGAGGAAAACTGTGGTGTTTTCAGCGTGGTTGCCACATCCGGCAATGGCGCACTTTTTTCAGGGAACAACGCCGGCTTAGTCGAACCAGAAACTGAATCCGACGTGTTATTATCTGCGGTAACATCCGTTTGCAGCAGGCGACGATAAAGATCATTTTCACGCGCCACCAACGTAGGCGAACGCGTCGCTCCCGGCGTATAAGAGGCCGCACTACTGCCACCACCATGAGAACCAGAAGGTTTATTTACCGATGGTTGTTTAGATTCATTCGATGCCGTACTGGCGCCTGCCGGACGATTAAAACGATTCTCTCCGGCAGAAGAACGGTTTTCTGGTTGCCAGCTGTTTTCACTGCCGCCTTCGGCTGAATTATCACCAAGTGGTAATACCGGAGCACCAGATTGTTGTAAAACCGTGACTACCGCCTGATAGATAAAATCATGCACCAGACGGGATTGATGGAACCTGACCTCATGTTTAGCCGGATGCACATTAACATCCACCTGATGCGGGTCAACTTCCAGATATAAGACGTAGGCCGGAGCCTGATCTTCTGCCAGTTGAGTCTGATATGCCTGACGTATCGCATGATTTAATAAACGATCGCGCATCATACGGCCATTAACATAACAATACTGCATATCGGTCAGGGTTCGAGCGCCAACCGGGTCAACAACCCAGCCGTCAATTTTCAGATCGCCATGCTGCCATGAGATGGCCAGTGCATGTTGCAAAAACTGAGTGCCACAGATACTGCCTAAACGGCGTTCACGAGGTTCGTTCTCTTTTATTGCCCGATACTGACGGACCATTTTGCCATTATGTTGCAGGTTAATACTGACATCAAAACGCGCCAGTGCAATACGACGGATCACCTCGTCAATATGGCCAAATTCTGTTTTTTCAGTACGTAAAAATTTACGGCGTGCGGGCGTATTATAAAACAGATCGAGGACCTCCAGCGTGGTCCCTACGGGATGGGCTGCGGGCTTAAGCGTCACTTCCATATCCCGACCTTCCGCATAGGCTTGCCAGGCTTCATTTTGCTCTGCGGTGCGGGAAGTCAGGGTTAAACGGGAAACCGAACTAATACTGGCCAGCGCTTCGCCACGAAATCCAAGGCTGATAATCGCTTCCAGATCGTCAAGAGTGGCAATTTTGCTGGTTGCATGGCGAGCCAGCGCTAAACCCAGCTCGTCTTTCTTGATTCCACAACCGTTATCACGGATGCGAATGAGTTTAGCGCCACCTTTCTCAATATCAATATCAATACGAGTTGCCCCGGCATCCAGGCTGTTTTCCACCAGCTCCTTCACCACGGATGCCGGCCGCTCAACAACTTCACCTGCGGCAATTTGGTTTGCTAACTGTGGTGGCAAAACCTGAATCGGCATGACAACTCCTGATAATAAACCCGATATTTATGAACTTGATATAGTCAGAACCTGCCCTAAGCGAACCTCATCTGACGTCATTCTATTATTCTGCTTCAATTCTGCGATGCTAACACCGTACCGACTACTGATCCCTGACAGAGTATCACCCTGAACCACCTTATGCTTGCGGCTATCGGCTATCGGCTATCTTTTTAACCAATTTGGTCTCTTTTTTACCTGTCGAAGCGGTTACCTGATTAGTTATGGGGGTCGTTGCTGGTACTTTCAAGCGCTGACCAACCAAAACATGCTCTTTTTTCAATGCATTTAGCGCTGTCAGCGTTTTCATGCTTGAACCGTAGCTTACCGCTATTTGTGATAAGGTTTCACCGCGTTTCACCACATGAACGGATGTTTTATTCCTATTTCCACTGCTTGTCAGCACTTTCTGGCGCTTTGCCGGTTTGAACCGCACTGGCCTTTTTCGATGGCGTGGCCGAATCTAACGGATGGGCCTGAAAATAGCTGCGAATACCTTTATAGATAGCCTGCGCCAGCTTATTCTGGAAATCAGCACTACCTAACAGACTCTCTTCACCGGTATTTGAGATAAACCCCGTTTCTACCAGCAGAGAAGGAATGTCCGGCGAACGTAGCACCCCTAAGCTGGCGTGTTCAGGGCTGCGCTTATGCAACGACCCAATACGCCGCATTTCAGACAGTACTTTTACCGCCACGTCATAGCCCACGCGCTGTGAATGACCAAATTGCAAATCCAACACCGCCTGGCTTAAATAAGGGTTATCTTCGCTGTTTGCTAACACATCCCCTGCGCCACCCAGTAATTCGGACTGCTTCTCATGTTGTTCCAGCCAGCGCCCAAGCTCCGTATTGGCCCGGCGGTTAGACAGCACCCAAACGGAGGCGCCCGTCGCATTACGGTTGGGTGCGGCATCCGCATGAATGGAAACCAGCAAATGGGCATTTTTATTACGGGCAACGTCTGAACGCCCCATAACAGAAATAAAATAGTCACCATCACGGGTTAATACCGCTTTATAGTCAGGATCGTTATCCAACAGCGCCTTTAGTTTACGGGCAACGGAAAGGGTAACGGTTTTTTCCTGCAATCCATTCAAACCAACCGCTCCGGAATCTTTTCCACCGTGGCCGGCATCAATAGCAATCACAATCTTTTCACTGCTACTATTTCTAACTCGCGCCGGGCGGCTCTCGGTTTTAACAATAACATCGTCTTGCGGTGCGGTTGTATCACCAGAGAAAGGGTTACGCTCTGTGGTACTACCCGAAGTTTGAGACTGGCTGGCTTTAGTAGCAGGTGCTTTGGCTGTAGCCTTATTGGTCGCCGCTGTTTTCGGTACAGCCTGTTTTTCGGACTGAATCGTAAATACCACCCAATATTGCGCGCCCTGCTTACTGGAGCTGGCTTTTACCGTGGCATTTTGTTTTAACTCAAAGACCAGTTGAATACTGTTGTTATCTTTTGGAGTACCGGAGCTAATACGATTGACAATATTTTGACCGCTAAACTTCAGCGGCAACCCCTGAACGGCACGCCCACTTTGGCGAAAATCAATCAGAACCCGGGCCGGATTCTTTTCGCTGGAATAGGCATAGATAGGCTGACTGTCAAACGCCAGCGTTACTTTAGCCTGTGAAGCACTGTTATTAACCTGTACATCAATCAAAGATGCCGCTCCGGCAGGCCCGGCAAATGCTAACCACACCAGAGAGAGTAACCCAATCCAGATTTTCTTCATCGTTTTACTTTTCCTGTAGCCCGGACGGGGAAATATCATTAAGACGTGCCAACATCAGCTCACCCTGTGCGGTTCCCGCTGACAGCACAACCTGCCGCCCCTCATCATGATAGCTAAAATGTAACTCCAGATCGGGCTGAGGAAACATACCACTCCCACGCTGTGGCCACTCAACCAGACACAGGCTGTCTGATTGAAAATAGTCACGAATCCCCATAAATTCGAGCTCTTCCGGATCGGCCAGGCGATATAAATCAAAGTGATAAACGTTGAAATGGCCCAGATTATAAGGTTCTACCAACGTATAAGTGGGGCTTTTGACGTTCCCCTGATGACCTAAAGCCTGTAGGAAACCTCGGCTAAAGGTGGTTTTTCCCGCACCAAGGTCGCCCTGCAAAAAAATCACACCTGATTTATCACAAGTACCCGCCAGTGCGGCACCTAAAGCAACCGTAGCAGCTTCGTCGGCTAATGTTAAAACCAATTCTTTCATGTATTCCTGAATATCATTCAATTAATCAAGGGTTCACCAGCTTTGGTATTTCCCGCAGTAAATCCGTGGCTATCATACCTCTTTCCCCCTGTCGCCATGCGACAATATCTGCTGCACCACCGTGAATAACACAGCCAGCACAAGCAGCATCAAACGGCGAAAGGCCTTGTCCGGACAGGCTGGCAATAATACCAGACAACAGATCGCCCATGCCGCCGGATGCCATCCCTGCATTGCCTACATCAGCAATTGCCAAATGAAGATGCTCATCAGCAATAACCGTTCCTGCGCCTTTCAGTACCACCACGCCACCATAACGTTCAGCCAGTTTCTGTGCTGAAAGTAAGCGGTCGCTTTCAATTTGTTGAATATCGCACTGCAACAGTCGGGCGGCCTCCCCGGGATGGGGCGTAATGATGCGATTTTGCCGTTTATCGGAGCTGATTGCCAGCAAGTTCAACGCATCTGCATCCCACAACATGATCTTTTCACTGGCACTGACCTGTTTTATGGCCGCTTTAGCCCATTCCGAAGTACCCAATCCCGGCCCGATAGCAATCACATCTGCCCAGGCGATACCGGCATCCAGACTCTCTTCCGTCAGTTCCTGAACCATCAGCTCAGGACGGGCGGCTAAAACAGGGGCAATATGCTCCGCCCGGGTTAACACCCGTACTAATCCTGAACCGGTACGTAATCCCGCTTCTGCCGCCATTCGAATAGCGCCACCGGTTCCAACCTCGCCACCAATCACCAGCAATTTGCCATGATCGCCTTTATGACAACAGGGGCGACGAGGTTTAATCCACCGCTGAAGATCGGTAACGGTAAGACGTTGAATCGGGGCATTTTGTTCCCTGACCCAGTCAGATAATCCTAAAGCATCATAATACAGTGTGCCGGTTACATTTCTGGCTTGTCCGGTCAACAGCCCTGATTTTAACGCCACAAAGGTTACTGTTTGACTGGCCTGAATAACCGCCCCACTTGCCACTCCGGTGTTAGCATTCAGACCAGAAGGAACATCCAGTGCCATAATAGGGGCGGGATATTGATTGGCCCGATGAATCAACGTGGAGTAAGGCTCCCGAGGTTCAGACTGAATTCCGGTTCCTAACAAACCATCAATAATTAAATCGTAATTCTCTGGCCATGCGGCATTCTCCGGCAATACAGAACCATAGTTATTGCTCCAGTTATCCCGCGCCTGACGAGCTTCCGGCGGCAGTGTATGTACATCGCCACAGCCAACTAAAGCCACCTCAATACCATATTGTCTGGCATAGCGACCAATAACATACCCATCGCCACCGTTATTACCGTGCCCACATAAAATCAGCCAGCGTCGGGCATCCGGATAGAGTTTACGACATAAAAGAAACGCCGCTTCACCCGCTCGCTCCATAAGCTTATAGAGTGAAACACCGATGTGTCGGGCTGCCAGTTTTTCATTTTCACGTACCCAGTCGGCGCTGAAGACAGAATGTGGTAAACTTAGGGTGTTCCGTTTTTGCTGATGGTCTGCCATGTCACATCCTCTCGATCTCAATCTATTAGCCCAACATATCAAGCAATGGGGGCAAGCACTAGGTTTTCAGCAGGTGGGTATATGCGACACCAACCTGACGCTGGAAGAACCCCGATTGCAAGCGTGGCTTGATAAGCAATACCATGGTGATATGGCATGGATGGCTCGCTATGGCATGATGCGAGCCAGACCTCATGAACTGGAACCGGGAACATTACGTGTTATCAGCGTACGCATGAACTACCTTCCCCCTCATGCTTCATTCGCCAGGTCCCTTGCCGATCCCAATATTGGCTATATCAGCCGCTACGCGTTAGGCCGTGATTATCATAAAGTATTACGCCAACGATTAAAAAAGTTAGGAGAGAAAATTCAGCAACATTGCGAAAATTTACATTTCCGCCCCTTTGTGGATTCTGCCCCAATTATGGAGCGGCCATTGGCAGCCAAAGCAGGCATTGGCTGGACAGGTAAGTACTCACTAATTATTAATCGTGAAGCGGGTTCCTGGTTTTTTCTTGGGGAATTACTGGTAGATATTCCTTTGCCTGTTGACCAGCCGGTAAAAGAAGAATGCGGGCGTTGTATCGCCTGTATGACCTTATGCCCAACGGGTGCCATTGTTGAACCCTATGTTGTTGATGCCCGGCGCTGTATCTCTTATCTGACTATAGAACTGGAAGGCGCAATTCCCGAAGAGTTACGTCCACTGATGGGTAATCGAATATATGGCTGTGATGATTGCCAGATGGGATGTCCATGGAATCGGGTGGCACCAATCACCGAAGAGTACGATTTTCTTCCAAGATCCACGTTACATCACTCATCTCTTTTAGAACTATATGCCTGGAATGAGGCCACATTTCTATCTAAAACTGAGGGTTCTCCTGTACGCAGAATTGGTCACTTCCGTTGGCTAAGAAATATCAGCGTGGCGCTGGGAAACGCACCTTATCAGGCTGAAATTATTGAAGCTTTAAAACAAAGAAAAGGCCTCTACCCCATCGTTGACGAACACATAGAGTGGGCTCTTGCTCGCCAGTGGGAAAAGCGTGAACAGCAGGGTACAGAGGTGCTGGCACCTAAACAGCTCAGGCTTATTCGTTCCATAGAAAAAGGATTACCCAGGGATGCATAATCTATCTCATAAGAGGAAGAAAATAGCATAATATAAATTCGCGGTAGTTTGTGCATAAAAAAATAAAAGGCTTTATCTATCAATTGCCCAAAAAACGTCAAGCGATCAAAATAACAAATTTAAAATTAAAAATCCTTTTAATTTCAAGTCATAAAGTTTACAGCGTTTTTAGATTATTAAATAATAATCTTATCCCCTGAAAGAATAAATCTGTGGATAACTCTGTTGACAATAATTGAAGGGTATATAAATAAAGACTCACAGAGCAATTTCAAATACAGCTAATAATTCGCAGAAAATGCTGATAATAATTTAATGCCGAAAGATAACATGATTCTCTTTCAGCATTAATTTAAAAACTATCGGTGGTAGTGAATTTACCACCACCGGATGAAGAAGAAGTACTAAAACTTCCGCCACCTGATGAAGATGAGGAACTATATCCTCCACTGCCAGAAGATGAACGGCTGGAACTTTCTCGTGACGAAGATGAACTGCTGGAGCTGGATGTAGACCAAAAGCCACCCGAAGAGCTTGAACTGGAGCTGGAACTATTATTGTTGGGTACATATTTGACGCTTTTTAATATTTCCAGCAGATGGCGGGAACCAAAATCACCGCTAAAAATTGAAACTAAAATGGTTTCTATTTGATTCATACCAATATCATATTGGTATTTACTACGATTCAGATCGCTATTAATAAAACTCTGTGCCATAGCATGAATACGATCGTATTCCGTACCTGTTCTTACCCATTCCGGGTAGAGCGTAGCAATAATATTTTCAAACGAAGCAATACTATTTTTCGTTGCCAGCACTCTTTTCAATAATTCATCATCTAAAGAAGATTCTGTTTTTAAGGTCAATGCATTTAATCTATCAAGCGGCAGTGTTTGCATAACCTCGGCAATCTTAGCAGTGACCGATTCAAATAATACCCCGTCGCCAGTGATATTTTTGCGCAACTCGTCATGCAGCTTTTTAATATTAACGAGGCCTTCATCAAGCACTTGCTCTAATCGGGCCAACTGCTGACTAACCTCGGACAAACCTACATTTTGTGCAGCACCGGCAATCATCGTATCGCGTTCTGCAGATAGCGCTTCAAGTCGCTGATTCATCGTCAGTTGACGTTTAGCGATTTCCTGTTTCATCGCATGTAGCATATTGTAATTACGGAAATTACGAGGGAAATCAACCTGGCGAGCCAGCCAGTTATCAAGATTACGGAAAATCCATTTTCCCCGATAATCAGGCTGGCTAAACTTACGCTGGATTAAATAATGAAACGAAGGGTTTGAATCATATTCAGCTAACTTGTTACTGGCTTCTTCCTGAACCTGAGAGCTCTGCTCATCAATCGATAAGGCATCATTATCAGCCTGGATATATTTATTATTCAGGGAGACAAAGGCAGGATCTTGCGACAGCAGGTCGTCACGACGTTTTTCTAACTCTCCGGCTTCGGCTGTTAGCTCTTTATACTTCTGCCGATCTTTTTCCGCTTTCTGCTTTAACGCGCTCAGTCGATTATTTAAATCTGCTATCTGGCTCTTCAGTTGATCGATCAATTGATTGATCTGACTAAGATCCTGAACGTCAGGACTCTCCAGCAACAGCACTTTAGCCATCTGCTGGTAGATACTCATTAGTTCTCTTTTCAGTTCCACAATCTTTTCGCGGCTGAGCATAATATTGGTATTCAGCTCACGAGCTCGTCTTTCCAGCTTAATTTCATGGTCATATATAAGAGCGGATACTTCAGAAGCTTTCATAACTTACCACTCCATAATGATTTTGCCGTTACTGGAACGAGCATAGTTGAAATCCAGAGAGCCTACCGGTTTTTTACCCGCCAGATTATTTTGAATATGACCGTCATCCATCTTATCGTTTCTGACTTTCAAATATTCACTTTGCGGTACCTGCAATCCAAAGGTAGTCACCTGCCGGAGTTTGCCGGTTTCAGAGTCTGTCAGCCACAGCGGGAAGACTCTCCCTTGCGGAGTCAAGGCTTCAACCACCACATACCAGGTTTTACCACCGCTGTCGTCATAGGTTCTTTCCACGCCAGACTTTTCACCAACGCGATCAACAATAGTTAAAGTCAGGCTGGTCTGGGCTAACTGCTTCAAATACTCTAACTGTTGCAGCGTCTCTTTAGCTTGCGTAACCTGAAACAGACTCAGATCGTTCTGAATTGCATCCGCATAGCCTTTAACCGTAGCTTTATCCTGCGGCAACTTAACCAGACTGTTTAATGAGCTAACCAGATTATCGGCCTGCAACGCGAGTTTATGAATATCGAGCGCATCCCTGTAGCTGGTTTCCAGTGAAGTGATATCAGCACTGAGCGTTGGCGAGTTATTGGTGACGGCATAGGTTGCGGTATCAAAAGCTTTGCGAACCGGCTGATATTTTTGATACAGCAGTTCGAAGCTCCTGGCATCGGCAACCTGCTGAATACGTTTGTCATTATTCACCACTGATTGATAGCGAGTCAGTATATCGCCAAGCGAGCGATCGTCTTTTTCCATCATCTGGTAAATAGCAACCAGATAATCTTTCTGGTCCAACAGAGCAGGACGAGAAGATTTGCTCAGGTTTAACGTGCGATCAAAAGCAAGCTGCTTCTCACGCAGTTGGACGAAGAGTTTTGCGCCTTCATCTTTCAAAGATTGCCCTTGCGATGTGGCATAGCGCAAGGGCTTCTGACTCAACGCATCGAATTCACGCTGATAACCGGCGATCTTCTTAACAAGCTGAACTTCAATTTCTTGCTGTTTAACTATCGAATCTTTTACTGCTCGGGTCATCATATAGCCGGCGCTGAAATAGACGCCCAGCGCAATTAGTGCCGCAATAAACAGGTAGATAAAAATTCGACGCTTAAGGTAAAGCTTAGCCAGCAGGCGCTGATGCCATGCAGGCTTAATCATCTGAAAACGCAGTCGATCGGAGAACCATTCATTCACGCCCTGATCTATCAGTTCGTCCTGAATGTTCATGCCTCTCGACTGGTAATACTCTTTGATTTTTTCGGCGATTTTACGGCGTAATCCAACCGGATTAAGCTGTTCTTCTAACGCGATCTGCTGCTGATAGAGGTCATCAATAATCGCCATTGCACCTAACTGATCGCTAAGCTTTACTTCACTCATTCAACGGCAGCCTTCAACACAATTTCAGAGAAGCGACGTTTTCCGTCTTCTACGATATTTTCCAGCTCTTTCGCATTGTTGGTTGACTCTACCCGCAGCTCTTCAATCAGCTTATGGCTGGACTCCTGATAACTGGTGATAGCATTAACCAGTGAGCGAATAGATTCTGCTTTAATGGTCGAACCATAGCCTGCACGCAAACCCGCTTCCAGATGTTTATTACCCGCTTCAGCAATAGTTTCCAGACCTTTATTGATGCCTTCCTTCATTGCTTCCAGCGTTTTGGTACTTTCAGACAGGCCACTTAATGATGTCATTGAGGCTGACAGCGCCGTAAATACGATCTCATTAGTGGAGAAAAACACCACACTCTGGCGATAAACACGCTCTTTTACCGATGAGGTTTGCTGTAAACGAGCAAATACTGCTTCCGCCGAGTTATAAGCCACCAACAGGTTTTCAGTAAGATCTTTCACGATCTGATAGCGCTCATCTTCTTTTTGCATCACACGTAGCGCTTCATCACGGCTCAGTTCTAAACGCGCCAGTTCAGCCGCATCTGTGGTAGTGGCTTTCTCTCTGGCATCGTGAGCAGCCTGAAGCTGGGTTTTACACTGGTCCAGATTCTTTTCCGCTAATGTCAGTAGTTCCTGAGCATCAATTTGCGCCTGTTTCAGGCCAAAACGGAAATCCTGATAGGCATCTAAAATAGTACGTTCACGGCTGATTTGTTCAGATGAGGCTTTTGCAACCTCCATATAGGTTTCTTTGATCTTGTTGAAGCGATCCGGAATTGAGCCTCTGACCAAAACCATCCAGCCATTCTTAACCCTTTCAGCCAAATCTAATTTACCGTCGTCCAGCCAGGTCACCATATTTTGTGCATCATTACGAATAGAATCGAATGCCGCCACAATAGTGCCCTGACGGTTAGCAATGTCCATACCCATAATGTTGTCACGCACAATGGCGTTAAAGCTGCTTTGCTGTTGCAGCGTGCGGGCAATGACCACTACGCGATTATTATCAAGGTTGGAAATGGCATCCAGCAGCGTCATGACCGGTGCTTCTGGCTCTCCGGCAACAATAATGCCTAATTGTTTAAGTTTTTGAACCGCGCGGTCAGTATATGAAACAATAGAATTCATCAGGTTATCCTTGCTTTAGTGCGATATAAGTACGCTAACAGAGTGTGTTTTTATGACTGTTCCCCGAAGTATCCCTTTCAGTACATTGTCGGAGCTGGTTCTCCAGCACAGTGTCAGCAATCTGATCTGCCGGATGTTATACCATTCCTTAACTGCTATGCCAATAAAAGAGTAAACACCAAAAATAACAAATTATTTATTAATCATGATGTTATAAATAATTAACTGTAATACCTGTCAAAACACTTTCTGTGGAAAAGCCTCTCTTTCGATCAATCGATTCACCTCGCATTTTTATACCAGGCTTAATCGCCGGGGGAAGAAAATCGTTCAATTTTTCTCCTTCAGAAAAACCGTTCAATATGAAAATCCAACACCCGTCATATATCTAATCTTATGATTTAAAAATTAATTTTTAGCAAGAACGTATAAGGAACGGAAAGATGCCAACAACAAATACGATTAAGCTCAAAGATGAAACGACGCTGTATTATAAGGATTGGGGGTTATGGTCAACCGATAGTATTTAACCACGGCTGGCCATTCTCTACTGACGCCTTTGAAGATCAAATGTTGTTTCTCGCCTTCCATGACTACCCTGTGATAGCTTCTGGTTGCAGGACATGCCCGGCGCATCAATGGTTACGGGAATATATTGCAAATTCGGTATGACAAAACATCACAAAGCATTGTTGTATGAGCAATAAAATTTGAGGATTGTACGAAGAAGAATCTGGAGCGGGAAACGAGACTCGAACTCGCGACCCCGACCTTGGCAAGGTCGTGCTCTACCAACTGAGCTATTCCCGCATTAGAGAGGTAAATCTTATACTGTTATCTGAAATTTGGAGCGGGAAACGAGACTCGAACTCGCGACCCCGACCTTGGCAAGGTCGTGCTCTACCAACTGAGCTATTCCCGCATCTCAATGCAGATAACCCCTTACGCAAGGTAACTTGTTGTTATAACACTATGATTATAAAAACAAAATAACTTCACCCTGCGTTTGGATGCGCTGCATTATGTACTAAACTCATAACGCTGGCAAGACTTTTAACGAAAAATTTTACTGGTCAAAATAACCGCAAAGCCCACTGTAGCAACCAATACAGACGATTTTTTCATCAATTGGTCAAAATCGATCCATAGGGATTGTCTGAGTTTGGGTATCGTTTTTCCTGACTATTACAGAATAGACCAAAAGCGTCATTGCATCACTTTGTACTGTAAGCAGTAAAACAAGATATCGCTTCTTATGAGCAAAATCAGAAAGTATCGGCGTTATTAAAGATATTCGCCCTCGGCCAACAGCAAGTTGAAGCCGATCGGTTAACACCTATAGAAACGGCAATTCAACGTTTAAAAAGTAGAAAAATTAACAAAAAAATTTGGAGCGGGAAACGAGACTCGAACTCGCGACCCCGACCTTGGCAAGGTCGTGCTCTACCAACTGAGCTATTCCCGCATTTGGAAGGCTGCACGTTATACAAATAACAACGTGACAGGGAGCGCATTATACGAAAACTAATGCGCCCCGCAAGCCCTGTTATCGAAAAAACTGCACATTCTTTTCCATCTGCTTATTAAAAAGACAAACCGCCGCAATAAGCAGCGGGCATTCGCTTTTCAGCCAGCCTTACAGCTTAATAAAGTTCTCACGGTAATAAGCCAACTCGGCAATGGAATCACGAATATCGTCCAACGCCTGATGAGTACTCTGCTTGGTAATACCGGCCAATACTTCCGGTTTCCAGCGGCGTGCCAGCTCTTTCAACGTGCTGACATCCAGATAACGATAATGGAAATAGCGCTCCAGTTCCGGCATATAGCGATAAAGGAAGCGGCGATCCTGACCGATACTGTTACCACAAATAGGCGAACATCCCTGAGGCACCCACTGTTGTAAAAACTCAATGGTTTTTTGCTCGGCCGCCTGTTCATCAAAGATACTTTGTTTAACCCGTGTCACCAGCCCGCTTGCAGTATGGGTAGTGGTATTCCACTCATCCATCAGCGACATATGTTCATCCGTTTGATGAATCGCGAAAACCGGCCCTTCAGCCAGAATATTCAGATTAGCATCCGTCACTATAGTGGCGATTTCGATGATGCGATTGATTTCAGGATCTAAACCGGTCATTTCCAGATCGATCCAAATCAGGTTATTCTCATTCCCGGACATGATGTTTCCTGCGTGTTTAACTGAACATCAGTGTATCATAGCCGTTTGAGGCGTTTCCGGCGACTGTCACTGCTGCTAAAAGGTATTTTTGTGAGTAAGAATAAACTGTCTAAAGGCCAACAACGACGCGTTGCTGCTAACCATCAGCGACGTTTACAGACAACAAATCAAAAGCCAAAGCCTGACGATTCACTGTTTGGCGAGCCTCAGGAAGGCATCGTCATTAGCCGTTTTGGTAAGCACGCCGATGTTGAAGCTCCGGATGCCAGCCTGCACCGCTGTAATATACGCCGCACCATTGGCTCACTGGTCACCGGCGATCGGGTGGTGTGGCGGGCGGCCATCACCGCTCAGGCAAAAGGCATTATAGAAGCGGTACACGACCGTGTTTCGGTCCTGACCCGGCCCGATTTTTATGATGGCATAAAACCCATCGCTGCCAATATCGACCAAATTATTATCGTCTCTGCAATATTGCCAGAGCTTTCCCTGAATATTATCGATCGCTATCTGGTGGCTTGCGAAACCCTGTCAGTTGAACCCATCATTGTATTGAACAAAGTCGATTTGCTGGATGAAGAAGGTCGAGAGTTTATCGACCAAACCATGCAAATTTATCAGCATATTGGCTATACCGTACTGCAAGTTTCCAGCTATACCGGTGAGGGCATGGCAGAGTTAAAATCTCACCTTGACCACCACATTAGCATTTTTGCCGGTCAGTCCGGTGTGGGCAAATCCAGCCTGCTGAACGCCCTGCTGCCTGCCGATGAAGCCAATATTCATGTGGGTGAAGTATCAGATAACTCCGGACTTGGCCAGCATACCACTACCGCATCTCGCCTGTATCACCTGCCTGATGGCGGTGACATTATTGATTCTCCGGGAGTGCGCGAATTTGGGCTCTGGCATCTGGAACCAGAACAGGTGACAGAAGGCTATGTTGAGTTCCGCGACTATCTGGGCCACTGCAAGTTTCGCGACTGCAAACATATTGACGATCCCGGTTGCGCCATCCGCGAAGCCGTTGAGCAGGGAAAAATTACCGAAGAACGCTATGATAACTATCTGAAAATTCTCGATAGTATGGCAGACGTAAAAGTTCGTAAAAACACATTAGAAACCAAAGATTAATGGCATATTATTCCCGGAGTCTGACTATTTACAGAATCCGGGAATGTATCACCTGAAACATTGCCAGTTAGCTGTGGTCATAATCAGGATGAAAAACAATTAATAGCGGTATGCGGCAGGTGAATGACTTTATATTTCAGCCCCGCTACAATGCGCAACTTTGATTTAACAGCCAGACAGATAACGCAAAGAGGATACCCCGTGCTGGATCGTATAAAAGTACAGTTACAATATTTACTCCCCAAGCAAGGGCTTACTCAACTGGCGGGTTGGGGAGCCAGTAAACAGGCAGGATGGCTGACCCGTCTGGTAGTAAAAGGATTTGCCAAATATTACCGCGTGGACATGCAGGAGGCTCAACAGCCGGATCCTGAATCCTATGCCACATTTAATGATTTCTTCGTTCGTCCGCTGAAAGAGGGTGCCCGCCCTATCGTTGAAGGCGAACGCCAGCTGGCGCTGCCTGCCGATGGAGCCATCAGCCAGTTAGGCCCAATTACTGAAGGCAAATTACTTCAGGCCAAAGGCCATGACTATACGCTGGAAGCCCTGCTGGCCTGCAATATGTCGATGGTAGAAAAATTCCGTAATGGCCAATTTGCCACTATCTATCTTTCTCCTCGCGACTACCATCGGGTACATATGCCATGCAACGGCGTGCTGCATGAAATGCTGTACGTTCCTGGCGATCTGTTCTCGGTAAATCCACTAACCGCAGAAAATGTTCCTAATCTGTTTGCCCGTAATGAACGGGTCATTTGCCTGTTTGATACGGATTTCGGTCCGATGGTACAAATTCTGGTTGGTGCCACCATTGTTGGCAGCATTGAAACCGTATGGGCAGGTACCATTACTCCGCCTCGTCAGGGAGTACTGCAACGCTGGACTTACCCAATCGAAGGCGAAGGTGCGGTTATACTGAAAAAAGGCGATGAAATGGGCCGATTTAAATTAGGCTCTACGGTCATTAACCTGTTTACTGAAAACAGCATCACTTTTTCACCGGCTCTTCAGTGCAAAACGCCGACCCGAATGGGAGAGTTGTTTGCGGAAGCCCGTGAACAATAAAGGTGAACTTCACTGGCCTCTGTAACTTAATCAATAGCTGAGTAAATGATGAAGCTGATCCGTTTATTATTAGCACTGTTAATAAGCCTGCTATATCTGGCTCCACTTCAAGCGGCTCCACAGCTTGATGCCGGACAGATCAAGCAGGAGATAAAACTGGTCGAAGCTGATAAAGACATGCCAAACCAGAAAGAGGTTCTGGACGCCTATCAAAATGCCCTCAATTGGGTAACTGAGCGCTCCGAATCTCTTTCGCGCAGTCAGCAATACCGCAAAGCCATTGATGAGTTTCCTAAACTCACCAAAACCCTGCGTGCTCAGTTGGAAACCGATAATGATGAAGCACAGCCACCGTCTGGAAATCTAACGCTGGCCGAGCTGGAACAGCTGTCAATTCAGACCAATAGCCAACTGCTGGAACTCAGCCGCCAGCTTCAGCAAGAGCAGGATCGCGCCCGCGAAATCAGTAACTCACTAACCCAGCTTCCGTTACAACAGGCGTCGACTCGTAAAGCACTTGGCGATCTTGAACGTCGCCTGCCGGAACAAAACAACCAAACGACTCCGCTTAATCAGGCCAAGTCACTGCTGTTTCAGGCCGAGCTGGCTTTCTACAAATCCAAAGCGGATGAGCTGGAATTAGAGCAGCTCTCTGCCAGTAACCGACAAGAAATATCTCGCTTACAGATTGAAGTGGTAAAGAAAAAACAGGCTAAAACTGACAGCCTGTTGCAACTAATAAATAATCAGCTAAACACCCGTCGCCAGTTAGAAACCCGGCAAACGCTGGAGCAGACAACCCAGTTGGCTGAACAACATGGGGATCTGCCACTTTCCGTCCGCAAGCTGTTACAAGAAAATCAGGAACTGTCTGAACGCTTAAGCCAGCAGGCGATACGCTTAGATGAGATCTCCACAGAACAACGAGCAACAATTTCTAAAATATTGCAGGTTCGTCAGGCGTTAAGTTCCCTTAGTGAACAGGCCCAGTGGCTGGGTATGTCTACCGCATTAGGCGAAAGTTTAAGAATGCAGGTTTCCCGCCTGCCGGAAATGCCAAAACCCCAGCCGCTGGATAGTGAAATGGCTGAAATTCGGGTACAGCGTTTAAGTCTGGACGAACAGCGTGACAAACTGACCCATATAGCTCCCCTGCTACAGGATGATGGGCAGCCTCTTACCGCCTCGCAACAAGAGCTCGCCAAACAACAGGTCAAAATGCAGCAAGAGCTGTTGTCATCCTTACTCGCCGGTGATGATTCACTGATCCTTGAACTGACTAAGCTGAAAGTCTCTAATAATCAGCTGATAGATGCACTGGTAGAAATAAAAGACGCTTCCCATCGTTATCTGTTCTGGGTGGCTGATATTAATTCACTGAACCTGAGTTATCCGATTCAGGTTTTGCAGGATCTGAATAAGCTGGTATCGCTGGATACGCTGTCTGAACTTAGTGGTGCCTTTGGTATGATGCTCACCACTAAAGAATCCGTGGTGCTGATTTTGGCCGCACTGGTATTGGTAGGCTTTAGTTTTAGTTCTCGTCGCCACTATCAGTCATTTTTAGAACGGGTGGCATCACGTATTGGTAAGGTGACTCAAGACCAATTCTCATCAACGATTCGTACCGTATTTTGGTCAGTCATTGTTGCAGTACCTCTACCGGTACTCTGGTGGGCGCTGGCCTATGGCCTGCAACATGCCTGGCAGTACCCTATTGCTGTAGCCATTGGTGAAGGGGTTAACGCTACCGTACCGCTGATGTGGGTATTTATGATCAGCGCCAGCTTTGCTCATCCGCAAGGGTTATTTATCGCCCATTTTCGCTGGTCGCAAAACCGGGTAGCACGCGCTATGCGTTATTACCGCCTGTCGCTCTGGCTGGTCGTGCCGTTAATTATTGCCTCAATCAGCTTTGATAACTTTAACGATCGTGAATTCTCCGGCACATTAGGCCGCATTTGCTTCCTCCTGTTATGTGGTGCGTTAGTCATGATGACCACCAACCTGAGGCGAGCCGGTATACCGCTCTATCTTGACCGTAAAGGTTCCGGTGAGAATATGGTTAATCAGGCGTTATGGACCTTCCTGATTTGCGCTCCGATTACCGCGGCGTTGTCCGCCTGCTTTGGCTATCTGGCTACTGCACAAGCACTGCTGTTACGGCTGGAAGCATCGGTTGCCATTTGGTTTGGTCTGCTGGTTATTTACCATATCATCCGCCGTTGGATGCTGATTCAGCGACGCAGAATCGAATTTGATCGGGCCAAACAGCGTCGTGCGGAGCGGCTGGCACAACGGGCAAAAGGTGAAGAAGAGAGCCTGCCTACCAGCACTGAAGGGCCATCAGAAAATGATGACTCAGTGGTGGTCGATTTGGATGCCATTAGTGCCCAGTCGCTACAGCTGGTACGTTCCATTCTGACCATGGTTGCTCTGGTTTCTCTTATCATTCTCTGGTCGGAAATTCATTCGGCGTTCGCCTTCCTGGAAAATATCCGTTTATGGGATGTGACTTCATCAGTGCAGGGAACGGAGAGCATTCAGGCAATTACCCTGGGTTCCGTGCTGATAGCCGTTCTGGTATTTATTGTTACCACCCAGTTAGTTCGTAACTTACCGGCACTGCTGGAACTGGCAATCCTTCAGCATTTAGATCTGACCCCCGGTACCGGTTATGCCATTACCACCATCACCAAATATATTCTGATGCTGATTGGCGGTATGGTGGCCTTCTCGATGATTGGTGTCGACTGGTCCAAACTTCAGTGGTTAGTTGCAGCTCTCGGTGTGGGGCTTGGTTTTGGTTTACAGCAGATCTTCGCCAACTTTGTCTCCGGCCTGATCATCCTGTTTGAAAAACCTATTCGTATTGGCGATACCGTAACAATACGTGAGCTAACCGGTTCGATTACCAAAATCAATACGCGAGCCACCACCATTGTTGACTGGGACAGAAAAGAGATTATTGTTCCAAATCAGGCATTTATTACCGAACAGTTTGTTAACTGGTCGCTGTCTGACTCCGTCACCCGTATTGTATTAACCGTTCCGGCAACGGCGGATACCGATCCAAATCTGGTGAAACAGCTACTGGAAGACGCCGCACACAAATGCCAGTTCGTACTGGAAACCCCGGCACCGGATGCCTTCCTGGTGGATATTCAGCAAGGTATCCAAATCTTTGAACTGCGGGTATTTGCTGCTGAAATGGGCATGCGCATGCCGTTACGCCATGAAATGCATTCGTTAATTCTCAAAGCCTATGCAGATCACGACCTGACGCTGCCGTTCCCACCATTCCAGATGCGCGCCGACGCCCTCTCCCGCGCCGGCCTCAAACCCCGGTTTAAAACCGGAGAAATCTAACCTGATAAAGGTTTGATCCAGACATCAAAAAGGCGCCTAAAGCGCCTTTTTCTATTCAAGCAAATGTCAATCATCGGGAGAGGCCGCCGTTGGGGTCGTAGCAGCTTTAGCTGCCGGACAAACAGGCAAAGCCTGTTTGAACAGCGCTAGCGCTGGCCCGAAGGGCAAAACACCGAAGGTGTTTTGTAACAGCCCCCAGGCGGACTAGGCCCGATGCACTCTGTAGCTGAGTACAAAGGCCTTTCCGGCCGAGCACATTAGCAATATTAGTGCTTAGTTTTTACGGCCAGAATATCTTCCAAACTAAATTTAAACAACCTAAAAGAACAACAATAATTAGGCTCTATCCACCGGAAACGCCATAACCTCACTAATCGACTGTGCTGAAAGCGCAATCATAATCAAACGGTCAACGCCCAGCGCCACGCCAGCACACTCTGGCATGCCGTAAGCCAAAGCAGCCAAAAAGTTCTCATCAATGGGATGAACCAGCAGACCACGGGCTTCACGCTTACGGTTTTCCTGCTCAAAGCGCTGACGCTGCTCACCTGCATCGGTCAACTCACGAAAACCGTTTGCCAACTCAACACCTTTATAATAGACCTCAAAGCGTTCCGCCACGCGGTGATCTTCAGAGCTAATTTCCGCCAATGCTGCTTGTGATGCCGGAAAGTGATAAACAAAAGTGGGTTTTTCCTGACCGATATGCGGCTCCACGCCAAACGCAAACAACATCTGCAACAGGGTGTCGCGATCCTCTTCCCGATTGGCCAGCTCTTCCATATCCAACTTAGCCGCAGCCGCTCTTAACTGAGGTTTATCCGCAGAAAGGGGGTCAATTTCCAGATGACGAATAAAGATCTGTTGATAGGAAACCACTTCACTGGCTTCACAATCCAGAATCTGTTGAAGCAGATCGTCCACCTCGTTCATCAAACGATACATATCAAAGTGTGGGCGGTACCACTCCAACATGGTGAATTCAGGGTTATGATAACGACCCGCTTCTTCATTACGGAAGCTTTTGCCCATCTGATAGATAGGACCACTGCCAGCAGCCAGCAGACGCTTCATATGAAACTCAGGACTGGTCATTAAAAACAGCGTCATACCATCCGCAGCACCCGGTCCGACAAAACGCGTCTGGAAAGGGAACAGATGGATATCCGTAACCGTTGCCTGACTCATTGCCGGAGTTTCCACTTCCAACACGCCGCGCTCAGAGAAAAACCGTCTGATTTCACTGACAATTTTCGCACGTTTTAATAATTTAGCGATAGAAGCGCTGGGCTGCCAACTGGCCAGGTCGCTCATTTTCTCTACTCCAAAATTAATTTAGTCCGGCAGTCTACCCTTATCTCTTCCGACAGACAAATTTACCCGCAGTTTTCCGATTTCAGCCAGCACAGATTCTGTTAGTTAGGAATGAAATAATATGAAAATACATTTATTTAATATATTGATCACATTTTATTAATATAACCATTTTCAAAAAAAATGAATGGATTATGCTGACTAACTATAAAAAAAATCGATCTCGTCAATATTCATCTACATAAGATTAGGTAGAATAGATGTCCTATACTGGATTCACCAATATTTTCGGTGGTTCTAAAGGTTAACATCAGATTTTCCTAATGCTTAGATCTGACTGGCTGGTATAAGACTTACTTTTCATTATTAAACTGGAACATTTGGAGGAATGCAGTGCAAACCTTTAACGCAGACATTGCTATCATCGGAGCAGGTGGTGGTGGTCTTCGTGCAGCCATTGCCGCTGCCGAAGCGAATCCCAACAGTACCATTGC
>NZ_JAJNAG010000070.1 GCF_021010575.1 Limnobaculum eriocheiris
TGCGAACCCATCTTAAACGGTTGACCCGCAAGACTATCTGCTTCTCAAAGTCAGAAGAAATGCACGATAAGATCATCGGATGGTATCTGACGATCAATCATTACCACTAAATCTGCGTCACGACCGACCTTTCCCCGGAACATGTAACGTTAAAACGTCATGGTAATGATTTACAGGTTATTTTAGAGGACGAAGTGAATCCCGCCATTATTATTGATGATTACTATATTTCAGGTAACCATCAATCATTACTGGGGGTTGCTGAAGACGGACAACTCTATACCTACATGGCCACTGATGCAGTGGGTGACGGCTATGCATTGGCTGATGAAGGCCTAACTTCCGTTGCGTTGGGTGGTTCTTCGCTGGGTGATAGCAGTTATTTATTTGAGAGTGTGGAGTATGGCGATGGCCTGATGTCATTATGTCCATGGTTTTTAGGTGCTGCCACGATTGGTGGTATTGGATATGCTATTAACAATAATAAAGATGACGATAACGACAACTCATCTTCTTCATTGCAGCCAACAACTCAGTCAGAACCTCAACCCGTATCTGACGCAGCTTCACAATCAGAAGCTCAACCCGTACCTGAAGTAGCATCACCATCAGAATTTCAGACAGAGACCGTATCTACTCCCGGTGGAGGTAGTGATGTTACCTATAATACCATTGCACCTACCTAACCAGCAGCCAGCGGTCTGGTGGTTGATAGCAAGTCAGGCGCTATTTTGTCGGGAACAACGATTGCCAGTACTTTGCCGACCTTCTCTGGCGAAGGAGAACCGGGTAGCGTTATTACCTTTATGGATGACGCTTCGGTAAGTAAACAAATCGTTATGAGTAGCAGTGGTAAGCGTTTACTGATGGCGGATAGTGCTGTTGTGGTATCCGACAATAGCCATGTTATTGGCCAGGTAGTGGTAGGGGCGGACGGTAAGTGGCGTTTCACACCGAATAGTCCTTTGGCAGAAGGTTCGCATCATATTACTATGGTTGCTACAAATAGTGCGGGTCACAGAAGTTCAGTGTCAGAGCTGATGAAGTTTGAAGTGGATATTACCGCACCGGAAAAACCATCGATTAGTCTTGATGTTATAATTCGCGCCGATGTGGCTCCTCTGGATATGACACAGAATAATCAGGATCCTGAAAATGATAACCTGTGGTTTATTGGTAAGGGTGAGCCGGGAAGTACGATTACCATTACCGATAACGGTATTGTTATCGGACAGACTCTTGTTGATGCCTCTGGGCGTTGGAAATATATCCCACAGTCGGCCTTAGGTGGCGGTGAGCACAATGCTTATGCCACTGCGACGGATAAGGCAGGGAATATCAGCGAACCATCCGATACGATATCATTTAAAGTATCAGACAGTAACTTTGAGCCGCAAATACCGACAATCATCGAGAAACTGGTTGATGATGTTGGTAGCATCACTGGTGAAATTGGGCTAAATGGTGTAACGGATGATGCTCGCCCACAAATCGTTGGTCAGGCCAAAATCGGTAGTATCGTTAACATCTACGATGCTGACGAGCTGTTGGGTTCAACAGTAGTGGGCGCTGATGGCAACTGGTGTTTTACGCCAGCGATGGATTTGGGACAGGGTGAACACAACATCATCGTGGTAGCGACCGATTCTAAAGGCAATGTTAATTTTTCTGCTCCACTATTATTCACCTTTGTGGTTGATACGACTCCACCTGATATGCCAGTCATTGAATCAGTTTCTGCAGATTTCCGCAGTGGCATGAGTAGCGGCACTGCCACTAATGACGTTACGCCAGAGCTAAATGGTGTAGCCGAGAAGGGAAATTTAGTTACAGTTTTGGATAATGGTGTCATATTGGGTTCGGTCAAAGCAGACAGTATTACGGGTAAATGGAGTTTCACTCCGTCATTCGATCTGGATTTTGGCGATCATATCTTTACTGTGGTATCCATGGATGTAGCCGGTAACCAGAGCTTTCAGTCACTTGGGTTTGTTGTGGTTATTGATGCTGATATTTGCATTATGCCTCCGCCTGTGGAACCGGTAGATACTGTTGCACCAGCGATACCGACGATTGAGTCAGCCGTAGATAATATGGGCGTGATACAGGGTTTATTAAGCAGCGGTAGTATAACTGATGACTCAACGCCAACGCTGACCGGTAAAGCTGACATTGGTAGTATCGTGAAAGTATATGATGGCAGTGTTCTGTTAGGTTCGGTAGCAGTAGATAGTCAGAGTGGTGGTTGGAGCTTTACTCCGGTAGCGTATTTGACCAGGGGTGAACATCAGTTCCATGTGACGGCTATGGATAGTGCAGGTAATCATAGTCAGCTGTCAGAAAGTTTTAGTCTAATTATTGAATACAATCAATACAATAACGTTAATCTGACAATCACTAATGTACACTCAGATGGCCCGGCAGAGGTAATGAATAATGGACCCAGGTATACTGGGGATATTGAAAATGGGGGTGCCATTAGTTACGGCAAACCTCTTATTAGTGGTACGGGGACCGCGGGTGATGTCATCGTTCTGTATTCCAACGGACATTATGACCACGTTGAATTGGGGCGTACGACGGTAGATACTAACGGAAAGTGGAGCCTTCAGTTAATCAACAGCTTACAACTGGATGATAATGAGCTTTTCGTGGTTGGAATAGATGCTCAAGGGAATGTTACTGGCACGAGTGCACCATATGCAGTTACTTATTACGGAATATGGTTAGATACCGAGACGCCGGAGCTTGTTCTGGAGGACGGCAATCAGGTATTTGCACCGGAAGTGCCAGATACCACCCCGCCAAATTCTGTTGTTGATATGACTATCTCCACTAAATATGGTGAATACAACAATCTTACTGGTTATTCAGATGAGCCATTCTTCATTGACGAATACAATTCATTGGTCTTTAAGGGTAAAGCTGAGGCTGGCAGTATCGTTTCCGTTTATGATGGTACGACAAAGTTGGGAGAGTCTAAAGTTGGCGCCGACGGTAGCTGGATATTTGTTCCATCAGAAGTGCCAATGGCCGGTTCTCATCTTTTCACCACGACGGTAACGGATAGTGCTGGCAATACCAGTGTTAAGAGTAATGCCATAGGCTTAACATTATTGGTTGTGGCACATATTGAACCGGATCTTGTTGGTCAGATGATCAATATTTTCGCTGTTAATGATATCAATAGTCAGCTGCTGTCATCTGATTATTTAGTGAATGATGCCCGTCCAACGCTGTTTGGTACTACTGTAGGGACTGGTAATGTCATTACTATTTATGATGGTGAAACCTTGTTGGGCGAAACATACCTGCAAGCTGGTAATAAGTGGAGCTTCACGCCAGATTTCGATCTGAGCCAGGGTGTGCATCGTATAACGGCTTTCCAAAAAGATGCCATACGTGATGTTATGTTGCATAGTCAGGTATTTGAATTTGTCGTGGATACCATTGCACCAATTGTTCCTACAATTGAGTTTGCACTGGATGGTGTTGGTCTGGTTCAAAATGCACTTATCAGCGGTAGCCTGACTGATGATTCAACGCCAACGTTAACCGGTCATGCTGAGAAAGGTAGTACGGTTAAAGTTTATGACGGTGGCACATTATTGGGTCTTGTGACGGCAGATGTAGAAACAGGGCAATGGAGCTTTACACCAAGGCTGTATAAAGAAAGTCATCAGTTTACGGTGGTTTCAATTGATAAAGCAGGCAACATTAGTGCACCATCAGCGGCTTTTGTCCTGATGACTGATTTCTCTTCTTCTCATGTCAACAATTTGGCTATCACCAGTGTAGATGACCGGAAAGGTGACGTGACTGGTCATGTTATCAATGGTGATAGCTCCGATGACAGCCGTCCAATTATCAGCGGTACGGGTACAGCGGGAGATAATGTTATTGTCTACTCTAATGACGCGACGGGCAATCATGAGGTTGGTCACACGACAGTAGAGGCTGATGGTACATGGGGCCTGCAATCGACACTGCTAATGGATGGTAGCAACCAACTGACAGCCGTTGAGGTTAACGCCCTGGGTGATATCTCCGCACCGAGCGCACCTTATATTGCCGTGTTAGATGCTGACGTTGCACCCACTTACAAAGTGGGTAGCCTGAATGATGACATTTTCCTCTACGCTGGCCCGGAAGATCAGGTTATCGCCGGGGCAGGTAACGACATCATTAATCTACTGCCAGCGAAATCTGGATATATTTCTGGCGGTGAGGGGATTGATACGTTAGTTGTGGGTGGTTATAACAATCTGCTGAACTTAGGCGCGTTAGAAGAGAAGTTAAGTTCAGTGGAGATCTTCGATCTGAAAGATGGCGGTCATAACACCATGATAGTTCATTTGGAAGATGTCTTACGTCTGGGGTCTGAAGAGTTATCAATAGCGGGTAATAACAAGGCGATTGTTGTTAACGGCGATGACAGCAGTACGCTGCACTTTGAAATGAGAAGCGCACAGACCTGGGATGGCAACGAAGGTAACCCGATAGGTAAAGCAGACCAACCTTGGGTTATGTCGCAAAATGAGCATCAATATGCTGGCAATACCTATAACGTCTGGACTAACTCCGCTTCAAACGTTGAAGTTCTGGTAGAGAATACCGTGCATGTCATGATGTAATGCACTAACCCAATGGAGCGATAGCCATTAAGCTATCGCTCTGATAAAAAACCGGTCTGTTCAATTGTTCAGGCCGGTTTTATTTTTACTGGTTGCCAGAAACAGGCACTAATTAAATACTCCTTGTAAAATAGTGTTCACTATCAGAGTGGTTACTGCCACCAGCACTAAATCGTCTCCCACGGTATACCATTCATAGCCAGGATAGTGCGGCAGACCGTTTAGCATAGTCACCGGAACCCTCTTTTTAGCGATTCCCGGAGGCAGTGGTTTCCCCCGGGCTAAATTTTTGGCAATACCGGGAGGCAGAGGCTTATAGCCAATAATGCCGTAGTTGACCGCCATTCCTCTGGCCTGATTGAACGTAATGGTTACGCTAACGTCATCGTAATCATCATGCCCATTTCCCTTGTTTTGATTACCTTTGTTGCCTTTGTCTTTATGGTCATGCTGTTTCTGGCCATTCTCGTTGCCATTGCCTCCGGGGTCAGCATTCACCGGAGTCGCTCCCAGCACCAAAGGTATTAATGCTGTCAGAATGATAACAGTGAGTTTTTTACTCATGGTGTAAAGCCTTATCTGAATGATTTACCGTCTGAATTAAGATTAGCAGGCATTGAGCAGGGCTTCCGTCAGTATGGATAAGCCAACTGTAAAAAAAGTGATAATGGTTGTAACGGCAGATAAGACAGATAGTGGGGGGCTCAGTAAAAAGTCCGAAAACAGGGTTGTTTTCGGACTTTCAGTTTAAGATAAATGCGGCCAGAATGACCCTATCTTAGCGCTTACAATAGCTGGGTTTGAGCCTCAGCCGCCGCCAGCGCCACCATGTTTACAATACGTCTGACGGAAGCTATCGGCGTCAGAATATGTACCGGTTTGGCAATGCCCATCAATACCGGACCAACGGTTACACCTTCCGAAGAAGAGACGCGTAGCAGGTTATAGCTGATACGAGCCGATTCCATATTGGGCATAATCAGGATATTTGCTGCGCCTTTCAGCGGACTGTCCGGCATGACATCATTACGGATGCTCTCTACCAGTGCGGCATCGCCGTGCATCTCTCCATCAATTTCCAGCTCCGGAGACGCCAGTTTTACCAGCTCCAGCACCTGACGCATTTTACGAGCGCTTGGGCTGTCAGAAGTACCAAAACTGGAATGGGACAGCAGCGCAACCTTAGGTTCGATGCCAAAACGACGCACGGTTTCTGCCGCCATCAGCGTGATTTCTGCCAGCTGTTCCGGCGTTGGATCATCATTTACATAGGTGTCGGCAATAAAGGTATTGCCGCTTGGCAGAATAATGGCGTTCATGGCACAGGCGGTATTCACGCTGTCGCGATAGCCAAATACGCCTTTAAGCACGTCATAATGCTCATGATAGCTACCGATGGTACCGCAAATCAGGCCATCGGCTTCACCACGTTGAACCATAATGGTACCAATCAGGGTTGGGTTACCAATCACCGTGCGTTGGGCCTGCTCCCGTGAAACGCCCTTACGTTTCATCAGCTGATAGTACTCATTCCAGTACTCGTTGAAACGCGGATCGGATTCGTTATTCACAATCTCAAAATCTTTGCCCGCAGTAAGTTGCAGACCTAATTTCTTAATGCGCATTTCAATCACGCTTGGGCGACCAATCAGAATTGGATATGCCAGCCCCTGAGAAACGATGTCCTGCGTAGCATGCAGTACGCGCTCTTCTTCCCCTTCTGCCATCACAATCCGCTTCAGCGCTTTTTTCGCCTGAGAGAAGATTGGTTTCATAAACAGATTGGTTTTATAGATAAACTGGGTCAGATGTTCAACGTAAGCATCCATATCGGTAATTGGACGTTCAGCAACCCCGGAGTCCATTGCTGCTTGTGCGACGGCCGGTGCGATTTTTACAATCAGACGCGGATCGAATGGTTTTGGAATCAGGTATTCCGGCCCAAAAGAGAGCTCCTGATCGCCATAAGCAGAAGAGACCACATCACTTTGCTCCGCCAACGCCAGATCGGCGATAGCCTGCACTGCTGCCAGTTTCATCTCTTCATTGATGACGGTAGCACCAACATCCAATGCACCACGGAACAGGAACGGGAAACACAGAACGTTGTTAACCTGATTAGGATAATCTGAACGGCCGGTACAGACGATAGCGTCCGGACGTACCGCTTTAGCCAGCGGCGGTAAAATTTCTGGTTCCGGGTTAGCCAGCGCCAGAATTAATGGATTCTTCGCCATGCCTTTCACCATCTCTGGCGTTAACACGCCCGGGCCAGAGCAGCCAAGGAAGATATCTGCACCGTCAATAACATCGGCCAGACTGCGTTTACCACTGTCTTTTACCGCGTACAGCGCTTTATTTTCTTCCATATTCTGATCGCGGCCCTGATAGATAACGCCGCGTGAGTCACAAACCGTAATGTTCTCTTTGGTCATACCCAGCGCAACCAGCAAGTTCAGACAGGCAATAGCCGCAGCGCCTGCGCCGGACACCACCAGCGTGACCTCGCTGATTTTTTTATCCACTACCCGCAGGCCGTTTAATACCGCGGAGGCACAGATAATTGCAGTACCGTGCTGATCGTCATGAAATACAGGAATTTTCATGCGCTTGCGTAGCGCTTTTTCAATATGGAAACACTCCGGCGCTTTAATATCTTCCAGATTAATACCGCCAAAGGTTGGTTCCAGAGAAGCAATAATATCAATCAGCTTATCCGGATCGGATTCGTCAACTTCAATATCAAATACGTCAATACCGGCGAACTTTTTAAACAGAACGCCTTTACCTTCCATGACGGGTTTTCCTGCCAGTGCTCCAATGTTACCCAGGCCGAGTACGGCTGTACCGTTAGAGATTACCGCGACCAGATTGCCTCGGGCAGTATATTTGTAGGAAGCCTGAGGGTCGGCGGCAATTTCTAAGCAGGGCGCAGCAACGCCCGGCGAATAGGCCAGTGCTAAATCGCGTTGGGTAGCCAGTGGTTTGGTTGGCGTTATTTTAATTTTTCCTGGAACAGGAAACTGGTGGAAATCAAGAGCGCTTTGTTTTAATTGTTCGTCCATTATCGTGTCCTTTTCAGGGTGGTACAGGGCGACGCCGTGATACCCCGGAATAGATATAGGGTAATTATTGAAAACTGATGGGATGCAGCATCGTTACTATTTGTCTTTCACTGTAACTGTTTCTTTACGTACTTATTCAGTATAAAGCACAGTTAGATAGCAATCTTAACATTAAATTAATAATTGACCATGTAAACATCAGTGGTGGTGTCGTTTATTGTGACAGGGAATAACGATTAGACGTTTTCCCCACACATCTGAATTAATTATTGAGAATAAATTGGCTAAATTGTCATTACGTGATGATTATTTTTATACATATCAATTAATTGAAAAAAATAATCATTTTTCTTTTCGTATTGCTCACCAGAGCTAATACCATCAACTATGCTTACTGTGTATCGGTTAAAAAGCGCTTTCATTTAGTTTTAGTTTGTGAAGCACTTTTTAAGGAACTTATCCGATCGCAGCATGAGGATATGTAGTCGCTATCAATAAGATGGATTAACTAAAAGGTGAGTCGACAATGAGTGCAAAATTTGAAATTTTTCTGAGTAAGAACAACGAATTTTATTTTCGCTTAAAAGCGGGTAATGGGCAGATTATTCTTGGTAGTGAAGGTTATACCACCAAAGCTAACTGCCAGAATGGTATCAAGTCGGTTAAAACCCACTCTCAGGACAGCAAATATTTTGAAAAGAAAGTGACCTCTAATGACAAGTTTTCTTTCAATTTAAAAGCATCTAACGGTCAGGTTATTGGTACCAGTCAGACCTATACCTCTGAGCAGTCACGGGATGCCGGTATTGCTTCCGTTACTAATAATGCGCCAGACGCAAAGGTAGTTGATTTAACAGTAGAAGCCTGATTGCTTCTGCCAACAGAATTTTTACACCCTGTAGTGCTTCGTCCGTTAGTGCCTGATATGGCTAACGGACTTTTTTCTTTATTATGCCAGCGTTAATCGGTTATTGAGAACGGCGTAATCTCAGTGTCATTCAGCGCCTCTCGGCTGAAGATAGGCATCATAAGGGCTGTCTATTTATCATTTCTGAGGGTCATATTTTAAATAGCGCCTGTTTGGTATCTCAGAGATTATTCGGGGTGAATAGCTGAATTTAATAATTTAGAAGGCTTCAAATTAAAATAGTTATCTTTTGGTGCAACGCCTCTTCTTCCGTCTGAGCCCCTTTTTTCCTTGCGAAGTATAATTTGTAGTCAGAAAAACAATACACCTATCTCACATAATACTCTGTAATATAAGTTTAAATTAGAATAATAATTCATTGTTATTATATGGTAACTATCGTTTAATAAGCGCTTTCTAAAATTACCTTGTTAATTTCTTATAACGGATAAAATTACCACGGACAGGATATGCCTTTTAAAACCAATCCTAATCTCGCTCATCGGAAGCGCGCTTTTTTGCATTTTTGGGGGGCAGCGGCGTTACTGCCATTTGCCTTTTATGCTTATTCAGCCCCTGAGTTGAATCGCATTAATAACCAGCAAATCATCCATCAACAAGAGCGTCAAAAAGCGCTGGACGATCGGATACGTTCTGTTTGCTGGTATTCCCACCTCAAAACCCGATGGTTTTAAAACTAATCCGGTGACGCTGGGGTTCAATTTGAACTGGCAGTATTAAATCAGGGGCCGGAGCGCCCAGTCCGACAATAAACAAAGAT
>NZ_JAJNAG010000071.1 GCF_021010575.1 Limnobaculum eriocheiris
GAGGTGGAATGACCGTTTCGGATCACATCACTCGTTTCAGAACAGCGGGGACAAACTACATCAATCTTTGCCATCAATCATCCAAAGGGCGAAGAATACCACAACACTAAATATGCGTCACGACCGACAAATCCTTTTAATTTTGATGCCACGCAATTATTGGGCGTAATAAATGGATTGAATTCTCATGATTATTTTTAGTCACAATATCTTCAGAATTATGGTGACATAATTGAATCTTCCGGGGTTATTGCGAATTTTTTTGATTTATTTAACTCAATATTGACTAACTTCGATCAAAAATAGTGAAAGTGTTATCTGAGTCACAGTACAATGTTTGTGATTAAATATAATCATCAATGACCAATATAAATCATTATGCTGAGGATACAATGAACATTAAAAAATCGATAGAGAAAATCCCTGGCGGCATGATGGTGGTCCCGTTAGTTTTGGGTGCCATTATCAATACATTTATTCCAGAAGCACTTCAGATTGGTGGGTTTACCACTGCACTGTTTAAGGGCGGGGCAGCACCACTGATTGGCGCATTTCTTTTATGTATGGGGGCGGGGATAAGCATTAAAGCGGCCCCTCGTGCTTTGCTGCAGGGCGGTACTATTACGTTAACGAAATTACTGATTGCTGTGGCAATTGGTCTTGCCGTTGAGCGTTTCTTTGGTGCGGATGGTATTTTCGGTTTAACCGGACTGGCCATTATCGCCGCGATGAGTAACTCAAATGGTGGGCTTTATGCCGCGCTGGTAGGGGAGTTTGGTAATGAGCGAGATGTTGGTGCTATCTCCATTCTGTCTCTGAACGATGGTCCTTTTTTTACCATGATCGCATTAGGTGCGGCAGGTATGGCCAACATCCCAGTGATAGCGCTGGTGGCGGTACTGGTTCCACTGATTGTGGGGATGATTCTGGGTAACCTTGATCCACAAATGCGTGATTTCCTGACCAAAGGTGGACCTCTGCTGATTCCTTTCTTTGCCTTTGCATTAGGTGCCGGTATCGATCTGCATATGTTGCTGAAAGGCGGTCTGGCTGGGATTGCTCTAGGTGTTCTGACAACTCTGGTTGGCGGTTTCTTCAATATTAAAGCGGACCGTTTAGTGGGTGGCTCCGGGGTGGCGGGTGCGGCGGCATCCAGTACGGCAGGTAATGCGGTGGCAACGCCGTTAGCGATTGCGACTGCCGATCCATCGTTATCCGAGATAGCCAATGCGGCAGCGCCATTAATTGCTGCATCGGTCATTACCACGGCTATTTTGGTGCCAATTCTTACCTCTTGGGTGGCAAAACGCAACGCTCGTTTAGCGGGAGAAAACTAAGATGAAAATGCTGGTCATTGCAGATGATTTTACCGGAGCCAACGACACGGGCGTTCAACTGGCTAAAAAAGGTGCCCGGACAGATGTGCTGTTGCATGAGAAACCATTACGTAGCCATAAGGCAGATGTTTTGGTCATCAATACGGAAAGTCGAGCTGCAACTGCCCGGCAGGCAGCGGAGAGTGTTACCCGAGCTATCAATGCCCAGCTCTCCGCTGATAGTTCAGCACTGTTAGTGTATAAAAAGATTGATTCCACTTTTCGTGGTAACGTCGGTGCCGAAATCGAGGCCGCCATGAAAGCCAGTGGTGCAAAGATTGCACTGGTGGCTGCTGCTATTCCTGCGGCGGGGCGTGTTACGCTTAATGGATTATGTCTGGTAAACCGTATTCCGCTGGTGGAGACCGAATTTGCCAGCGACCCTAAAACGCCGATTCACTCATCGCGCATTCGGGATATCATCGCCGAACAAACTGCACTACCCATTCATGAAGTATTCCTGACTCAGGTGCGTTCAGGCAAATTGGCTGAGGTAGTGAAACAACTGGCACAGGGCCCTGAGTGCATTGTGGTGTTGGATGCGGAAGTGGAAAGTGATTTATCTGCCATTGCCGATACCTTGATTACTCTGGATCAGGCCTGTCTATTGGTGGGTGCCGCCGGATTTGCCGGTGCATTACCTTCTGAGCTCTACCTTAAACCTCGGGAACGACTGCCGGTACTGGTTGTCGCAGGCTCAATGAGCGAAGCTACCCGTAAACAGATTATGTATGCCCAGAGGGAGAAGTCTCTGGCAATTATTGATGTAGACGTTGAAAAACTGCTTGGTGCAGAGAATCAGAACGAAACTAAACAGATTATTACGCAGGCGGCAGAGGTATTGCGTCAACACCAACACTGTGTGTTACGTACCTGTAGGGATGAGGCCGCCCGTCAGAAGATTGACCAACTGTGTAAATGCTACCAACTTAGCCGTCAGCAGTTAGGTGACAAAATTAGCTCAACCCTGGGGGCGATAACCCTTGAACTGCTGGCCCTGTCGCAAATTGGCGGGTTATTCCTGACCGGTGGGGATATTGCCATCGCGGTTGCCCGCGCTTTGAATGCCGAAGGTTATCGTATTTCCGCCGAGGTTTCCCCTTGTATCCCTTGTGGCGCATTCGTTAACAGCGAAATTGATGACTTGCCGGTAATTACCAAGGCAGGGGGATTTGGTGCAGATAATGCCCTGAGCGACGCCATTTATTTTATTGAGGAGATGTATCATGGGAAGTAAAACCATTGCCGTCACTATGGGCGATCCGGCAGGGATCAGTCCGGAAATTATTATCAAAGCGCTGACAGAAGGTAGTCTCTCCGGCGCACCGGCGGTAGTGATTGGTTGTCTGCATACTTTACGTCGCGTACAGGCATTGGGCATCGTTCCTGCGGTGGAACTGCGCGAAGTTCAGAGCGTATCGGAAGCGCAATTTGCACCGGGTGTTATTCATGTGCTGAATGAACCTCTGGCCGACCCGGAAGCGCTGGTACCGGGTAAAGTTCAGCCACAGGCTGGTGATTTAGCCTATCGCTGTATCAAACGTGCAACAGACCTTGCGCTGGCAGGAGAAGTGCAGGCAATTGCGACAGCTCCATTGAATAAAGAAGCACTGCATTCGGCTGGTCACCTCTACCCGGGGCATACCGAGCTGTTGGCTAAGTTAACTAATACCCGCGATTACGCCATGGTGTTATATACCGATACTCTGAAAGTAATTCATGTGACTACCCATATTGCGTTGCGTAAGTTCCTTGATACGCTGAACCGCGGCCGGGTTGAAACGGTGATTGGTATGGCGGATACCTTCTTAAGACGCGTTGGTTTTGACTATCCGCGTATTGCCGTGGCCGGGGTGAATCCACATGCCGGAGAGAATGGTCTGTTTGGCGATGAAGAGATCAAAATATTAACGCCTGCCATTGAAGCTATGAAAGCGAAAGGTATTGATGTTTATGGTCCCTGTGCTCCTGATACCGTGTTTTTGCAGGCCAATGAAGGCCGCTACGACATGGTTGTGGCGATGTATCACGATCAGGGACATATACCGCTGAAGCTGTTAGGTTTCCATGATGGGGTAAATATTACCGCCGGACTGCCGTTTATTCGCACTTCTGCCGATCACGGTACCGCATTTGATATTGCGTGGACAGGTACAGCCAAATCTGAGAGCATGGGAATATCCATAGAGTTAGCTCTGAAACTTGCCTGATATACGAGTGCCATGAAAGGACAAAGTCGTCTGGACCAGATTATGGACTATTTGAAAAGTCATAATCTGGTCACCGTTGAACAGTTAGTTGCGGCGATTGATGCTTCACCGGCAACCATTCGTCGCGATCTGATTAAACTGGATAAGCAGGGCGTGATTATTCGCAGCCATGGTGGCGTTACTCTTGACCGCTTTATCCCCGATCAGCCTACTACCAATGAAAAGATCCATCGTAATCAGCATGAGAAGCAGGCCATTGCCCAGTATGCTGTGGGTATGGTGAAGTCTGGTGATTCCGTTGTACTGGATGCCGGAACTACGATGATGGAGCTGGCGCGACATTTAACTCATCTGCCATTACGGGTGATCACCACCGATCTGCATATTGCGCTGTTTCTGTCTGCATTTAAGCAAATTGAGGTCACCATTATTGGCGGCAGAATAGATGACAGTAGCCAATCATGTATTGGCGATCATGGACGTCGACTGCTGCGAAATATCTATCCTGATGTGGCATTTGTCAGCTGTAACTCCTGGAGTCTGGAACGAGGGATTACTACGCCAACGGAAGAGAAAGCCGGGTTAAAGCAAGATTTAGCAGCCAATGGCCGTAAGCGAGTTTTGCTGGCAGACAGCAGCAAGTATGGGGCCTATTCTCTGTTTTGCGTAACGCCGTTGAATACATTAACGGATATTGTAACGGATAAAGGGTTAACCCCGGACATTCAGCATAAGCTCAGACAGCAGCCGTTTGTGTTAAAGCTGGTGTAACCGATGACTATTCTGCATGTTGCAGAATAGTCATTATTAATACTACCGCGTTAAGCGCGAATATCCTGATACTCAGGTGTAGTATCAAACTCATGTTTAGCGAAAGGACATAACGGAATAATTTTTCGATGTTCGCCACGCATTTTTTCGACCACTTTATACACCAGTTTCTTTCCCACATCCTGACCCTTTAGCTTTTCATCAACATAGGTATGATCGATAATCGTCAGCTTTTCTCCCGTGGGAACAAAGGCCACTTCCGCCAGCATATTGCCATCGTTATCATTCACATAGAAACGGTTTTCACCTTCAAGAATGTTAATTTTCATACTATTTCTCTCTGTATTGCAGGGCACCGCTTGGGCAGGTATCAATGACGCGTTTAACTTCTTCAACGCTGGCGTTATCCGGCACAATCCAGGGTTTCCGTGATAGTTTAAAAATATTGGCATTTCCCCGCACGCAGTTGCCCGAGTGCTGACACATGGCAGTATTAAAGTAGACATCAATTTTCTCGCCGGTATAGCAGCGATAGCCTTTTTCTGTCAGTTCATTGCTCATACATTGCTCACTTAATTTATTGTGATTATTTTGCTACCTGTTAAGTATAGATAACTGTTTTAAAACGGCATTAGGAATTATTCAGAAACCAGACGTGTACAAAATAAGGAAGGGGCGAAAGTCGCCCCTTCCTTCGACAGAAAATAGCCATTACCAGAAATGGGAACCGTACCCCCACATCAATACGGTGAGGGCTAATAAAGCTTCCAGCACCAGTATGCCTAATGCCAGGGTTGAGCTGGAGAAAATGAACCCTTCGCTGTGGTCGATATTCAGAAAAGTTGGAATACCGGAGTAGAGAAGATAGGCGCAGTAGCACAGGCCAATAATGCCAGCCAGCAGGCAGAGCCAGACTAATGGATAGAGCGCCACTAACCCACTCAGAAACATCGGTGTTGCGGTATAGCCAGCAAAAATGATACAGCGTTCAAGGCTGGGGTGCTGAGGGTAGCGACGTGCCATCAGATGAATAATTTTTCCAACTACGGCAACCGCAGCCAGCAACATACTATAAAAAACAATAGCAATATAAGCCGCGGTAAACGTCGATACTTTTATACTTTGTTCATCCCCAATCATCCAGCCAAACTTTGTGGTACCGATAAATGAACAGACAACCGGAATTGCTGCCAGCACCAGAAGGTTTCGGGTATAGAGATGGGAAATGGTCTCCTTTTCTTGACTGATTTGTTGGAATTCACGGCCAGGATGGGCCAGAAGTCCCCATACATGATTGAACATCATATGACACCTCCGGGCTTACTGAGAATGTCGTCAGGTAAGATACCTGGTTTGAGCGATCGGGTTCTTCTACGGTCATCAATTAAGTATATAAACAAAGGGGAGAGAGGTTGGAATCCGGGGAAATAATTATATTTCAAAACATATCAACCTGCCGAAGATACGGCAGGTTGAAGAAGAAGGATCAGTTTGCTTTTTCTGCGGTTTTTTTCGGTTTTAGTTTACCCAGCACGGTAACCACCAGTAACACCGCAGCACCAGCCACCACGCCAAACAACATATTAAGTATAGTTGGCGTTAGCATATTAAAAATAGTGCCAACGGTAGGTAAAGTTAATACTGAAGCTGATGCCCCTTCGATAAGATGGTGAATCGTTGGTAATCCATGGGTAAGAATACCGCCACCAACCATAAACATTGCAGCGGTGCCAACAATGGATAAGGTTTTCATCAAATAGGGGGTAACATTGATTAAACCATTGCCAATGGCACGAGCGATGCTGGCTTTTTTGCGACTCAGGTAAAAACCAACATCATCCAGTCTGACAATACCGGCCACTAAGCCATAAACCCCAATTGTCATCACAATCGCAATTCCGGATATCACCAGAACCTGCTGCAAAAAACTGGCATGAGCAACGGTGCCCAGCGTAATAGCGATAATCTCGGCGGATAAAATAAAATCGGTTCTGATTGCGCCTTTAATCTTTTGCTTTTCATAAGTCGCAATTTCTTCAGGGGACAGCGCCGGTGCTTCCTGATGCTCGCCTTTCGTCTCTGCTGTTTTAGGATGCAAAAACTTATGGGCTAGCTTCTCAAATCCTTCATAACAAAGAAATGCGCCGCCAACCATGAGCAATGGGGTAACCGCCCAGGGAATAAAAGCGCTGATGGCTAATGCCAGTGGTACCAGAATGAGTTTATTCATAAATGAGCCTTTAGCCACGGCCCATACTACTGGCAATTCTCTGTCGGCTCGAACGCCGCTCACCTGTTGAGCATTGAGGGCTAAATCATCACCTAATACACCTGAAGTTTTCTTGGCTGCAACCTTTGTCATCAGCGCAACATCATCCAGGACCGCGGCAATATCATCTAATAATGCGAGTAAACTACTTCCTGCCAATTTAAAAACTCCTGAAAAAGGAAATTAATGTGCCCTTACTCATTATGGAGGCAAAGCTTACCTGATGGGATGTTGGCTGCCTATAGAAAACTTCTGAATAACTACCTTTGGGTAGTCTCCATCGATTTCTGTTTTTTATAGTTTTTGGCGGCGGCAGGTACCGGTGGTGCTTCTCCGGTTTCCATCCATTTACGCAGGCGGTTAGCATCAGCAAAATGGGTGTATTTACCAAATGCGTCCAGTACGACCAGCGTTACGTCTTTATTGGCAATGGTGGTACGCATTGCCAGACAGTGCCCGGCTTTATTAGTAAAACCCGTTTTAGTGAGCTGAATATCCCAATCGCCTTTTTTAACCAGATGGTTGGTATTGCGAAAATCCAGAGTATAAAGCGGGTCTTGGAAGGTAACGGTTTTTTCCTGTGTGGTGCTTAACTGACTGAGTAGAGGATAACCTTGGGTTGCAAAAAGGAGTTTAGTCAGATCGCTGGCAGTAGAAACATTTTGTTCAGACAGGCCGGTTGGCTCTACATAATGGGTGTGGGTCATGCCCAGGGCTTTCGCTTTATCATTCATTGCCTGAATAAAAGCGTCATATCCCCCCGGGTAGTTATGGGCTAATGCCGCTGCCGCCCGGTTTTCGGAAGACATCAGCGCCAGCAATAGCATATCCTCCCGGGAGATTTTGCTACCCACCTTGACCCGGGAATAGACGCCCTCTAACTCATGAGTTTGGTTAATAGTGACAGGAATCACTTCAGATAACGGTAGCTGTTTATCCAGCACGACCATTGCCGTCATTAATTTGGTAATTGAAGCAATGGGAACAACCTTATTTGGCGCAGCTGAATAGATCACCTGACGATTTTTCATATCAATGACTAAAGCGCTGCCGGAGGCAATTTCAGGTTGAGACAGAACAGTTGATACCGTAGATGAGGGAGAATTAGCCAACGCCTGAGGCAATGAGAATGTACCCGAAGAGCATAACAGTAGACCTAACAGGGAATAATGAAGTTTTATACGCATAGTGACCAGTTATATTTCAAAAAGAGAGCCGGGATAACAATAGGGGGAAGTATAAATGAGGTTATCGTTTTTCGCCTATGGGGGGATGTGTAATTAATTGTATTAAATCCGACAAATTAAAAGCTGGTTTAATTCAAACCAGCTTTTAATTATTTGAACCGTATTACCCCTGACGAACCTTTTGCTTTTTACTGCTTTTGCTGGTGTCGGCAACTTGCAGGGATGGGGTTGTCTCTATCCAGTTACGCAGTCGGTTAGCATCGGCAAAATGGGTGTATTTACCATAAGCATCTAACATCACTAAAGCGACTTCACGATTACTAATAACTGTACGCATCGTCAGGCAATGACCAGCTTTATTGGTAAAACCGGTTTTAGTTAACTGAATATTCCAATCCTGATCGCGGATGAGATGGTTAGTATTGCGAAACTCCAGGTTATATCTGGGGTTTTCAAAAGAGACCGTTTTCTCAGGTGTGGTACTAAGCTGACTGAGTAACGGATATTTTTTAGTGGCCATAACCAGTTTGCTCAGATCGCGAGCGGTTGACACATTTTTCTCTGATAACCCTGTCGGTTCAACATAGCGGGTGTGGGTCATTCCCAGCGATTTGGCTTTTGCATTCATAGCGCGGATAAAAGCTTTGTATCCGCCGGGATAGTTGTGTGCAAGGCTGGCAGCGGCCCGGTTTTCTGATGACATAAGCGCTAACAGCAACATATCTTTACGGGTAATCTCACTACCCACTTTAACTCTGGAGTAAACGCCTTTTAATTCTGATGTTTGGTTAATCCTGACGGGAATCACCTGTGTTAAAGATTGTTTAGCATCAAGAACTACCATTGCAGTCATTAATTTTGTAATGGAAGCAATAGGTGAAACTTTGTCTGGATTTATTGCGTAAATAACTTTTCGGGTATTTATATCTACAACCAGCGCACTTTGGGATGAAAGACCAATCTGTGGTGATGAAGTCGTTGATGCAGCTTTACTGTTTTTAGCCAGAGCCTCAGGCACAGCCACAACGCTGGAGGACAGGATGAGCAAGCTCAATAGAGAAAATCGAATTTTTTTGTGCATAGTTTGCTGACTTCAATTGAGTTATCGACATAGAACAGGATGTTCTGCTGCTGAAATTATAATTTATAGTTATGCAATAAGCACAGGCAATTTGTGGCATATCAGCACAATAAGAGGGAGGTTATTTGGGTCGTGACGCATATTTAGTGTTGTGGTATTCTTCGCCCTTTGGATGATTGATGGCAAAGATTGATGTAGTTTGTCCCCGCTGTTCTGAAACGAGTGATGTGATCCGAAACGGTCATTCCA
>NZ_JAJNAG010000072.1 GCF_021010575.1 Limnobaculum eriocheiris
ATATAGATTACAAGATGATTTGTTCTTGTAATGAAAAAGAATCGGTGGAGCGGTAGTTCAGTTGGTTAGAATACCTGCCTGTCACGCAGGGGGTCGCGGGTTCGAGTCCCGTCCGTTCCGCCACTTAAATATGAAAGGCCTGCTTATGCAGGCCTTTTTGCTATGGTTATTTCTCCACGCTAAACTTATTTAGCGTGATATGATAAGCATGATAACTAATATTTACGTTTTTATTCTCTGTTTGTCATTGAGTTTCTGCTATTTAATCCCTATAACAACCTGAAGCATCCGTTTTGTTGAGACGTAAATTCGAATTTGTCATTGCAAGGACTGCGTTTATAACCATAGGCTTTAACCGTGCGAAAAAAGAATTTTGCAATGAGGTACTCGGCTGGCTCGCCTGCAGAGCGTATTTTTCCCGGCATAATGGGGGAGCTAAGCCAAACTATAGCGCCATTACAGGCATTACCGACTAATGGTGCCTTAAGCGTTATGGTGTGGAATATCTTTAAGCAACAGCGAGCAAACTGGCTTAATGTGCTTAAAAAGCATGGTCTGGAAAGTCAACTGGTCTTATTGCAGGAAGCGCAGACAACGCCTGAGTTAATTAACTTTGCTACCTCTAACTATTTGGCAGCCGATCAGGTACCAGCCATTGTCATGCCTCAATACTCTTCAGGCGTTATGACGCTAGCTTCGGCTAACCCAATCTATTGTTGCCCTTTGCGCGAAAGAGAGCCCCTATTGCGGCTGTCTAAATCGGCTCTGGTGACGGTATATCCATTGGATGATGGACGACAGTTGATGGTAGCCAATATTCATGCGGTTAATTTCAGTATTGGTGTTGATATTTATCAACAGCAATTAAAACCTATTGGAGAACAGATTTTACAGCACAAAGGGCCGGTAATATTAGCCGGTGATTTTAATGCCTGGAGCAGACAGCGTCTGCATTCACTGTATCGGTTTTCTACGCTAACCGGATTACAAGAAGTACGTTTCTCAGATGACTGGCGGAAAAAAGCATTTGGCCGACCGCTGGATTTTATTTTTTATCGGGGATTAAAAGTGGAAGAGGCTTCTGTTTTAGTGACGCAGGCATCGGATCATAATCCGCTTTTGGTAAGATTCCACGCTAACCCATAACAGGCTAGCGTGGAGAGGCGACATTAAGGTTTATATAGTGTTAGCGTATTGCCTGGCTGGAGTCTGTTAGCTGTTACTTTGCTATTCCACTTCAATACATCATTAATATTTACATTGTGACGTTTGGCTATGCTGGCTAATGAATCACCTTTGCGAATGCGATAGGTGATACTGTGGTTATTGTTTTTGGCAATGCTGGTATTTTTGACGTTGCCAGACTTATTACCTGCACTATTGCTGGCCAATTGCAATGACAGACCTGCTTTCAGCTTGCTGTTTTTGCCAAGCTTATTCCTGCTTTGTATATCACTGGACTTAACATTATAGCGTTTAGCAATAGAAGCCAGCGTGTCTCCCGCACGCACGGTATATCTAACTGTTGATACGGACCTGCTATTGTTGTTTGCGATCTGCGTTTGTTGGGTCGCGATCTGGCTAATATATTCACCGGAAATGGGTAAGGTGATTACCTGACCAGCACTAACCTGAGCGGTTAGATTGTTTGCCTGGCGGATAGAATCCACAGTAATACCGTAACGTCTGGCCAATATCTCAATAGTTTCCCCGTTAACGACTTTATGTTCACCCCAGTTAACCAGATCAATATCACCATTGTTTAATGACTCTTCAAGCTGTTTGGCATTAGAAGCAGGTAACATAATGGCATGGGGGCCATCTGGTGAGGTGACATTATGCTTATAACCAGCATTATATGTTTGCAGCTTGGTTAATGGCACGCCTGACATTTTAGCGGCCTGGGCCAGTTCAATTTGCTGACCAACCTCAACGCGGGTTAAAGCGCGATCTAAATTACTGCTTGGTAGCGATAGAGCGTAGCGCTCGTTATGCTTAACCATATCGCTCAGTGCAAGTAACTTCGGCACATAGAGCTGGGTTTCACGCGGTAAATTCAATGACCAATAGTCGGTAGGTAATCCTTTGGCTTCATTTTCCTTTATGGCACGCATAACCCGACCTTCACCACAGTTATATGCGGCAATAGCCTGTAGCCAGTCACCCTCAAACATGATGTTCAGACGTTCTAACATATCCAGTGCGGCGGTTGTGGATTCTGCAACATCACGACGTCCGTCATACCATTTATCTTGTTTCAGACCATAATAACGGCCAGTGGTAGGAATAAATTGCCATATACCAGCAGCGCTGGCTGATGAGGTAGCATGAGGATTAAAAGCACTCTCTACAATAGGTAATAGCACCAGTTCCATCGGCAAATGACGATCTTTAATCTGGCTGATGATCCAGTACATATAGGGTTCGGCCCGTAATGTTACATTTTGGAGATAGTCCTTATTATTGAGGTAATACTCTTTTTGTTCACGGATACGCTCGTTATCCGGGATATCCATTTCCAGCCCTTCACTGACGACTTGCCACAGCTCTCTCTCTGTTTGACCATCAGGGCCCATTAGCCAGTCGAGATCGCCTGCAGCAGCGAGGCTATTGGCTGAAGGAGGGTTCTGATTGCTTGCGGATTGGGAAGCATCCTTATTGGAGGCCTGGCAACCGACAAGCAATACAGAAACAAATAAGATCGCTTTTGCCTTCATGAATATCAATATCATCGTTGATTAAAAGTCGACCGATAATACTTTGGCTGACTAAATAACTCAATCAAAAGCGTTAATAATTGTCTTTCATCTCTCTTAATTGCTTAAAAACTTGCCAGGGTTGTATAGTTGGATCATCCAGGCCTAACTTTCTTTTTAAATCAATCTGATGACATTTAAGAAATAAGTTAATTATTCTTTCAAATTTTAGCTCGGTTGGTACAGAAGGCTGACCTTTTGACCTTATACCCTCTATATGTTTCAAATATGTTTCTATTTCGATATTTTCTGGTAAAACATAATTTGCAAAACGTAAATTTGAAATTGTATATTCGTGAGCGCAGCACACTTTTGTCGTGTCGGGCAGGGTGGCTAATTTCTGTATTGATTGATACATTTGCTCAGCGGTACCTTCAAAAATTCGTCCACATCCGGCAGAGAAGAGTGTGTCTCCACAAAACAGATAAGGGGAACAATAGAATGCCACATGTCCGGCGGTATGACCGGGAACGTCGATGACGTTGAAAGTTATACCATTGATATCCACATTATCGCCTTCTTTTACAATAAACTGCGCCCCTTTATTCTGCGTTTCTTGTGGACCATAAACTTTTAGCTCAGGATAATGTCTAATCAAATCAGTGACACCGCCCGTATGGTCATTATGGTGATGGGTTAAAAGAATTGCCGTGGGTACTATTTGCTTTTGCTCTAACTGTTGGATAACCGGTAAAGCTTCGCCTGGATCGACAATAATACCCGTTTGTTCTTTAGTAGTTAGCAGCCAAATGTAATTGTCCTGAAAGGCGGGAATACTGATAAGATGCATAATGGTCCCCTGATGATTAGTTTCATATTATAGAAGAGATAATACGTCATGAGAGCTGCCCGAATAGAGAAGATTGTAACATCGCCAGCATCTTGGAATGATTTATCTTATGGTAATGCTTATCGTCGCGCGCTGGAACAACAGTTAGAACCCTGGTGGCCAAAACTATTTGGTCTTCATTTGCTGAAATTGGGAAATCTTAGCGCTGAAATTGATACCGGCAAATGCCAAGTTGCTCATCATGTTAACGCTTCAGAGTCAGGTAATAATATTCAGGTTTATGCGGATAGCCTGAATCTTCCTTTTTTAGATAAGTCTATAGATGCTTGCCTGCTGGCAGATACTCTGGCCTATTCAGAAGATCCACACCGTATTCTACGTGAAGTGGACAGAGTTTTAGTTGATGACGGTTGGCTAATCGTTAGTGGGTTTAATCCTTTTAGTCTGGTTGGTGTGGGTAAACTCATTCCGGTAGTAAGGAGAAAGCATCCTTATACCAGTAGAATGTTCACCAGAATGCGTATGATTGATTGGCTTAGTCTGCTTAATTATGAAGTGTTGCAACATACCAGTTTTCAGAACATGCCCTGGAATGGCTTGTGTGAAGGTTTTCTCAGTTCGCATATTCCCGCTTTTGGCTGTCAGACTTTGATTGTTGCCCGTAAACGAACCATTCCGTTAACCATGAATCCGCTTTTGGCTTTTAAAAAGCGGTTTCGAGTGCGGTCGGGGGCCGTAGGGGCGACTAAAAATATGCATAATGGTGATTAATCGTCAGGCCTGTTTATTATCAGGGGTGTAACCCTCATCCGTTAATGTTGGGTGTTCTGCCGCTGTACGAGCCAGTTGATCACAACGTTCATTTTCTTCGTGTCCGGCATGACCTTTAACCCAGTGCCATTCAACGTTGTGGTGGGTAATTGCCAGATCGAGTCGTTGCCATAAATCGACATTTTTAACCGGTTTTTTATCTGCGGTTTTCCAGCCGCGTTTTTTCCAGTTGTGGATCCAGCTCATGATCCCTTGCCGCACATATTGGCTATCTGTACTGAGCGAGACCTGGCAAGAAGCCGTCAGGGATTCTAACGCGGTAATTGCCGCTAATAGTTCCATACGGTTATTGGTGGTAAGGAAATATCCTGCACTAAGGGTTTTCTCATGCTGTTTATAGCGTAAAATAGCACCATAACCTCCCGATCCTGGATTTCCCAGACAAGAGCCATCGGTGAATATCTCTACCTGTTTAAGCATATCTGGTAGACTCGTCATTAAAGTTTAAAACGGTAAGTCTGACACAAAATGGAATCAATAAGCACTGAAATTACACGACAGATTGTTCTTGATACCGAAACCACCGGTATGAACATGGTCGGCGTGCACTATGAAGGTCACCGGATTATTGAAATCGGTGCGGTTGAAGTGATTAACCGTCGTTTGACTGGCAGACATTTTCATGTGTACATCAAACCTGATCGTCTGGTGGATCCGGAAGCCTATGGTGTTCACGGTATCAGCGATGAATTTCTGGCGGATAAGCCAACGTTTGCTGAAATCGCCGACGATTTCTTTGATTTTATCAATGGTGCCGAGCTGGTAATCCATAACGCATCGTTCGACGTTGGCTTTATGGATCATGAGTTTCGCATGTTGCGCAGCGATTATCCCAAAGTAGAGTCGTTTTGTACGGTGACTGACTCATTAATGATGGCCCGTAAGATGTTCCCGGGCAAGCGCAACAGTTTGGACGCACTCTGTAGCCGCCTGGATATAGATAATAGCCGCAGAACGCTGCACGGCGCTTTACTGGATGCCGAGATTCTGGCGGAAGTTTATCTGACCATGACCGGTGGGCAGACTTCTCTGTCATTTTCTATGGAGGGTGAAACGCAATCTCAGAGCCGGGGCGCAGAAATCCAACGCGTAGTGCGTGCAGAAAGCGCATTAAAAGTCATCTACGCCAGTGAAAAAGAAGTTGAAGCGCACGAGGCTCGTCTGGATCTGATCGGTAAGAAAGGCGGCGTTTGTCTTTGGCGTCCGGCGGCTGATGGCGAGACGGTAAATTAATCATTTTTAAGCACTTCGTTGAATTTATGTGCAGTTGAATCTGTTTTAGCAAAAATTCATTGACTCGTGACACTGGGAACCTTACTATCATCCCGCTTTCTTATGAAAGCAATGTGGAGCGGTAGTTCAGTTGGTTAGAATACCTGCCTGTCACGCAGGGGGTCGCGGGTTCGAGTCCCGTCCGTTCCGCCACTATTTAGGCCCATGTTATTAATTAACATGGGCTTTTTATTTTTGTGATTTTTGGGTATGCCATCCAGTATGCCATTGTTGTTTGGCTTTATTTGAAATCAATTAGTAGTAATCGGACAATTATTTCTTTTGAATATTGTTACAGTGCAGTCATCATTTCCGGATCTTTATCAATACATCATGTTCTGCGTGCATTGTGCATAAAAATGAACGTGCTCACCAAAAATAACAGACGCATCATGTAAGAAGATAATCGTGAAGGTGATTTGTAATGGAGGATAGGGAAGGAAGATGTCTTTCAATCTTCTGCCTATGTTTTAAAGCCATCCCCTTTCAGCAAATGATACCAGTTCTCCATGACCAACGACAAAATGGTCCAATAATTTTATTTCGACCAGCGATAAAATTTCTTTCAATTTATCAGTAAGTGCGCGATCTGCCTGGCTAGGTTCTGCAACCCCGGAGGGATGATTATGTGCAAGTATAACGGCAGCGGCATTGAACGTAAGCGATTCTTTAACAATCTCTCTGGGATACACTGATGCTTCACTAATGGTACCGATGGCTGTTATATCACTGGAGATAAGACGATGCTGATTATCCAGGTATAAAACCATAAATACTTCTTTTTCTAATCGTTCCAACTGTAAGCGCAGATAGTCTCTGGTCTGGGTTGATGAAGTAAAAGAGTAAGGCCTGACTTTTATCTGCTTTTCTAATAGTTGTAATGCCATATTGATGATGCGTTTTTCGCGTACTTTATCTTGCATAGTCGTACTCTCAATAATCGGTGGAAACAAAACAGTAAAAACAGGCTCAACCATTGCTGGTGAGCCTGTTTCTATTGGCTGAAGAGTTAAAGGTGTTGATATACAGGATTCATTTATTTTGAATTAGCATGGGATTTATCTCTGATTGAATAAAGATATCTCTGGCTATATTACCGACGATATTGGTAGAAACACTGTCAAACAGACCGCTAACCAAACCTCCTGCAAAGGGAATAAATTTAACCAGATTCACACTGCTTCGTTGCCCCAGTTGAGATAAGAAGCGGGTACTAACTGACAAGCTAATGTCATTAACCACTTCTGCTGAAAGCTTATTTAAAACAGTCCCGGTTACCTTAATACCAATCCCTTTCAGTATGTCTTTAGAAACATTTCCACATAGACATAAGTAAATGAACGTTTTGACTTTCTCATCTCTGGGATCGTGTCCTCCCATATACGCAATGGCTGCGGCCATTCTGACTTGAATAAATATAATGCTGGTAATATTGGCGGGAATAGCGACAGGCAGCGTTATCATCCCACCTAATCCAGTCAGAAAACCGCTGACTCCAGCCTTGGCGTTTTGCCAGCGAATAAGAGCATTAACATTATCGAGCAGATTATCACTTTCTGATAAGTAGGAATCAGCCAGTTCCTGAGCTGAATCTAAACCGGCCATACCGTTTAAGGCTTTGTCATAGGCCCAGTCCAATGCGTTTTGGATAGAGTGTGCTGAGTGGAGTCGGGATGCGAGAAGTGACATAAGGTATTTTCCTTAACATAAATTACGAAGGGTCGGATAGGGAAGGCCAAATAAGCGAAATGAAGCAATCTTGATTGGCAAATAAGCACACAGCACCATATTAGATGGTGTTGTCGTAGTGATGATTTATGTTTGAAAAAAATTGGTTCAGCATCTTGGTGAGATACGTATTTTCTTACTTTCTCTGCCCTATAATATGAATTAATTCCAGAGTGGAATAATGAATTAATAAATTAAATTTTAATAAAAACCATTAGTAAAATTGACTTTTTAACGTAATTAAATTGTCGGGTTGTTATTATAGTTATTATACATAGTCATATATTCCAACTCTATTTCATTCCATTATTTTAAATAGGGTATACGTTATGAATATCGAGATTTCTTTACCACAGGTAAGACAAGATACAAAAACTATTATTTCCAAGCTGGAGGAGCGCTATGGGGAATATAACCACGATTGGTTGGATAGCATAGAAAACGTTCTCGAAAAAGCCTTAAATGAACATCCCAGAACGCTGGCGATAAGAGTAGACCTGCATATTCCTGACGATACTTCAGCTTCGGTAGACCATGCCGTTATTTCCCGCTTTATTGACTCATTAAAAGCCAAGATTAAAGCTGACTTAAACAGGAAAAAGATGGAAGGAAAGCGGGTTCATCCCTGTTCATTGCGTTATGCGTGGGTGAGGGAGTTTGGTCCTAAAAACGGTAAGAAGCACTACCACGTGTTGTTACTGTTGAACAAAGATGCATATTATCGACTGGGTCCTTACAGCCAATACGGTTGTGCTTTAGCGTTGACTATTCGACAGGCCTGGATGAGTGCACTCGGAGTCAGTGGTGAACAACATCATTTTCTGGCACAGTTTCCTGAACGTCCCTGTTATTACCTGAATGCTAATAAGTTGATGGAAGATGGTGTTTATCAAGAGCTGATAGCTCGCATTAGTTATATGCTGAAAGGAAGAACGAAGCTGTATGGAGACGGGGAACGTAACTTTGGGTGTAGTCGATGAGACTGTAATTTAATTTTTTATCGCATTAACCTATCGTATGTAGGAGTAGCTGGTTTATGGGTCGTGACGCAGATTTAGTGGTAATGATTGATCGTCAGATACCATCCGATGATCTTATCGTGCATTTCTTCTGACTTTGAGAAGCAGATAGTCTTGCGGGTCAACCGTTTAAGATGGGTTCGCA
>NZ_JAJNAG010000073.1 GCF_021010575.1 Limnobaculum eriocheiris
GTTGCATCTGAGATACCAGGCCAACAGTATTAAATCGCGGCGGGTAATTTCTTATCTGACATCGCCAAAACCTACCAGAGTATGGTGTTGGTTTATTAGCGCTGATTTTGTGGGGATCCCTCAGCGCCTATTCCGGTTTCAAAAGTGGGCGACTGGATTGTGAACGATCGTCCACACCCTATTAACTTCTGGTGGATTATGACCATGGGGGTACTGACTCAGTTGCCTAACACCAATATGGTGAAAAAAGCGCTGAAGAAAGTTCCTTTTGTGGTGGTTGCCGATAACCTGATGACTTCAACCACGCTGTATGCCGACCTGGTGTTGCCGGTGACGACCATTTTTGAAGACGTCAGTCTGATGGCCGGGGTTCGTAGCCACTATATTCAACTGATGGAAAAAGCCGTGGAGCCAGTAGGTGAAGCGAAGCCGGACTACTGGATCTTTGCCCGACTGGCAGAACGCTTTGGCTTTGGTGAAGTGTTTAACCAGCCTATTGAGCACTACATTGAAAACTGCCTGGCAGAAACCGGAATCACCATTGAGCAACTGCGTAAGGGGCCAATTAAGCCCGTTGATGCACCCTGGATTCCATTTAAAGACGGTATCTTCCGTACCCCTACCAAAAAGGCCCACTTCTTTATTGAAGAGTGGCAGAAGAAGGACTTCGCCCCCATTGTCACCTATATGCAGGTGAAAGAGTCGCCGAAAGGTTCACCTGAGCTGGCCCAAAAGTATCCACTAATGGCGGTTCAGCGCAAACTGGCGCGTAGTATTCACTCCAGCCACGGCATGAATGAGTGGATCCTCGAGGTTCAGCGTAATCAACCCAATCTTTTGATTCATCCGGATGATGCGGCCAGCCGTAATATTCGAAATGGTGAATGGGCGATTGCGTTTAATCACCGGGGAGAACACCGCGCGTTGGCCGTAGTGACTCGCCAGATTAAACGCGGAGTGATCTGTCTGGATAACGGCTGGTGGGAACAGCAGGGGGGCAGCAGTAGCCATGTGACTAACGATTTGATTGAAGTACTGGGAACAGGACATTGCTGTAACAGTACCTTAGTTGATGTCAGAGCGGAGGCGTAATCATGGTCAGACAATATGGGTTTTTAATCGATATGCGCGGCTGCTATGGCTGCAAAACCTGCTCAATGGCCTGTAAGTCAGAAAATGCGACGCCTACCGGTGTCTTATGGCGTCGCGTCAGAGAGTTTAATTTTGACGATCCTAACGGCATGGCCTTTATCAGCATGTCCTGTAACCACTGTGACGATCCTCAGTGTATGAAAGTTTGTCCGGCGGATACCTACAGTAAACGACCTGACGGCATTGTGGTTCAGGATCATGAAAAATGTATTGGCTGTCGGATGTGTATTATGGCTTGCCCCTATAATGCGCCGGTATTTGATCCGGTGGAAGGAAAAACCAGCAAGTGCAACCTGTGTGCAGAACGTTTGGATGAAGGATTGAAGCCTCGTTGCGTAGAGTCTTGTCCGGCTGGTGTATTGCAGTTTGGTGATATTGATGAGCTACGTAAACGTTACAGCGCCGATTTATCACGCATTGAAACACGCTATAAGCTGCCGGATCACCGTATCAGCCATCCGAATATTGTGATCATCCCTGCTGGTGATAAGGAATAAGGAGATACCATCATGTCTGAATATGAACTTCCTTTAGTCTTTTTCACCGTACTGTGTCAGTGGGCCATTGGTTCCATTATTGCCATTACGGCATTAATGACGGTTCAACCGGTATGGTTGAATGAAGAGGCGCGTTTTAACCGGTTGCGTTCGATGGCGCTGGTGATTTTAGTTATCAATATTATTGGTTCATTCTTGTCGCTGTTGCATCTGGGCTCTCCGATGGGAGCCTATCGCGCCATTTTGGGGATTGGGCACTCATGGTTAAGTCGTGAAGTGGTGGCCTTCTTCCTGTTGAATGCGGTGGTATTTATCTGGGCCGCTGTGATGTTTCGTTTTAATCGCCATCGCGCGCTGGTGAAAAGCATTAGCTTTGTTGCTTCTCTGGCGGGTATTGCGGCGATACTGGTTTCGGCACAGGTTTATTACCAAATGGCCAGCCACCCAATGTGGCATACATTAATAACCCACCTCAGCTTTATTGCCACGGCACTCTTATTGGGATTTGTCACTATCAGTCTGATGGTTGCAGTCTACCAGTATCGCCAGGGTGTACAGCAGGAGAAGATCCCGGGGCTGTTATTAACCGGTATTCTGCTGGGTGTGTTACTGATGCTGTGGGTGGTGTTGTGGTATAGCCATGGTGTGAATGGACAAGGTCAGATGGTCAGTAGCGCCATCGCTGTATTAGGCTCCGGGCTGGTAGGTTGGTTGATCTTCGGTGGATTAATTACCGGAACCGGCGTTGCCACTTATCTGTATAAGCAATCGTCTATTTCCATAGCGGGAGCAACATTGCTGATGCTGGTGGTGCTCTCTGCCGCTATTTGTGGGCGTATGCTGTTCTATAGTGGTGTAATGAGCCAATCTCCCTGGTTCTGAGTAGTCATAACGCAGCTGCCCGGCAATTCTGTTCGGGCAGCTTTTTCATTATCAATCTGAAAATAACCCGATAAGGATATTTTGATGCTGAAGAAAACCTGTCTGTCTGTTGTGATGGCAAGCGTATTGCTGTCTGCTGGTGTTGCCCAGCCCGCTGAACGTAATGTGGTGATGCCTGAAGGGGCTAAACCTTCAGCGCTGTTCTCTCCGGCTATTGAAGCCAATGGTTTTGTATTTACGTCAGGCCAGTTACCTATCGATCCTGCTACCGGCAAGATGGTAGAAGGCATCGAAGCGCAAACGGAGCAGGCGATTGCTAACCTGCGTAGGGTGCTGGAAGCCAGTGGCTCATCTCTGGATAAGCTGGTTAAGGTTAATGTCTACCTTAATAATATTGATGATTACGCCAGTATGAACAAGATTTATGCTAAAGCGTTTAAAGGGGCTCCTCCGGCACGAACGGCTTTGCAGGTAGGTAAAATCCCACTTGGCGCAGCCATTGAGATTGAAGGAATTGCGGTAAAATAACGCTTTTCCAATAAGTTTAAATCTGCTGGCAGCGGAGGTGGTTATCCTCTGCTGTAATCCATCATAGTGATATATACCTCATGAATCATGGGGTTCCTCTTGCAATGCCCTGACAATCAGGTTTCAATATATCTTTCCCATTAACTTATCAAACGGTAACAGGCTTCCAATGCTAAAGATCTTTAATACCCTGAGCAGACAAAAAGAGGAATTTAAACCCATTCATGCGGATAAAGTCGGCATGTATGTGTGCGGGGTAACCATTTATGACCTGTGTCATATCGGGCATGGACGTACTTTTGTTGCCTTTGATGTTGTATCTCGCTACCTGCGTTTTTTGGGTTATAACCTGACTTATGTAAGAAACGTGACGGATGTAGACGATAAAATTATTCGTCGGGCGACCGAAAATAAAGAGAGTTGTGAACAGCTAACCACTCGTATGCTGGCAGAGATGCATGCAGACTTTGATGCGTTGAATCTGGCCCGTCCTGATTTAGAGCCGCGCGCCACTCACCATATCCCTGAGATTATTGAGCTGGTCGAGTTATTGTTGCAACGCAATCATGCCTATGTGGCGGATAACGGCGATGTGATGTTTGCGGTAGATACTGACGCTGATTATGGTTTGTTATCCCGTCAGGATTTAGAGCAGCTTCAGGCGGGTGCCCGTGTTGAAGTGGCGGATGTAAAACGTAATCCAATGGATTTCGTGTTGTGGAAAATGTCTAAACCGGGTGAACCAAGCTGGGCATCGCCATGGGGAGAGGGCCGTCCGGGCTGGCATATTGAGTGTTCCGCGATGAACTGCAAACAATTAGGTGAACACTTTGATATTCATGGCGGCGGCTCTGATTTGATGTTCCCACATCATGAAAATGAAATTGCTCAGTCAACCTGTGCTCACGATGGTCCTTACGTTAACTACTGGATGCATTCCGGTATGGTGATGGTGGATCGTGAAAAAATGTCTAAGTCACTGGGTAATTTTTTCACTATTCGTGATGTGTTGAAACACTATGATGCTGAAACCGTGCGCTATTTTCTGATGTCCGGCCACTATCGTAGCCAACTGAATTACAGTGAAGAAAATCTTAAGCAGGCAAGAACCGCGCTTGAGCGTCTGTATACTTCGTTACGGGGTACGGATGAAGCGGTAAAAGCCCGGGGCAACACTGAGTTTGAGGCCCGATTCCGTGAAGCCATGGATGATGATTTTAATACCCCGGAAGCCTATTCGGTGCTGTTTGATATGGCGAGAGAAATCAATCGGTTGAAAGCTGAAGATATGGCAGCAGCCAATCAACTGGCTGCGGAGCTGCGTCGTTTATCCGGGGTGTTAGGTCTGTTAGAGCAATCTCCGGAATCTTTCCTGCAAGGCGCAGGCCAGAATGCGGATGACAGCGAAGTTGCAGAGATAGAAGCACTGATTAAGCAACGTAACGATGCCCGTCAGACAAAAGATTGGGCCATGGCGGATGTGGCTCGTAACCGTTTAACCGAGATGGGGATTATTCTGGAAGATGGTCCACAGGGAACGGTTTGGCGCCGCAAATAAATCATTCATTTATCATCAAAGCCATCAGGCATTGATGATAAAGTCTGATTTATTCGGTTTGGTGTTTTAAAATAGCCAATTGTCGGGAGGGGCTGCCGTGGGCCAGGCCCGACATGCACTGAAATTTAGTACAGATGGTCTTCCGGTCGGGCACAAAGCCAATATAAGCACTTTAGATTTTACGACCGGAATATTCATTGATGCTAACGTATCTGGTTTGCCAGCTGTCTGATAACATCACATTGGATCGTGATAAAGCTCGCAGGCCTGTAAGGTATTCTGCATCAGCGTTGCCACCGTCATTGGGCCAACACCACCGGGAACCGGCGTGATCCAACTGGCACGTTCGGCTGCCGCTTCATATTCCACATCACCGACGACTTTTCCGCTTTCTAACCGGTTGATACCCACATCGATAACAATAGCGCCGGGCTTAATCCACTCTCCACGTACAAATCCGGGGCGACCAACGGCGGCAACAATCAAATCAGCGTCTCTGACTTTCTTTTCCATATTGGTTGTAAAGCGATGAGTAATGGTAGTGGTACAGCCAGCAAGCAGTAACTCCAGTCCCATTGGACGGCCAACAATATTGGAAGCGCCAATAACCAGAGCGTCCAGACCATAGGTATTGATTTCACAGCGTTGCAGCATGGTAATAACACCGTGAGGCGTACAAGGGCGAAGCTTCGGCGTGCGTTGGCACAGGCGACCGATATTATAAGGATGGAAACCGTCAACATCTTTTTCCGGAGAAATACGTTCCAGAATCTTGATGTTATCAAATCCTTGCGGCAGCGGTAATTGAACCAAAATTCCATCAATTAGCGGATCGTTATTCAGGGAATCAATCAGTTCGAGCAGTTCATTCTCAGTACAGGTCATATCCAGATTGAATGAACGAGACAAAAAACCAACCTCTTCACAGGCGCGGCGTTTACTGTTGACATAGATCTGAGAGGCGGGGTTTTCACCAACCAGAATAACCGCCAAACCCGGAGCGCGTTTGCCTGCCTGAAGGCGTTGTTGAACACTTACGGCAATTTCAGTTCTGAGTTGTTGAGCGATTGCCTTACCATCAATAATCTTTGCTGACATCTGAGAATAGGTCCATTTTTTAACAACGGGTGCCATATTCTGTCAGAAGCGAGACGTTCTGTCAGGGAGAAGTTATGATTAATTAGAAAAGCGGGGGTAATCACAAATAATGGGGGCTGAGAATTGCTTCAGCCTGAATAAGTTTATCTGACCCAATCCATCCAGATGGCAACCTTATAAAAAACCGCGCAGAAGATAATAAAAGAGGCCGTATATTTTGTATCACCTTCCCCCTGATACGTTTATCTGGCAGACAGTAAAATAATATTATTTAGTTTGAGTAATGTGCTGCGACTGACTGATACTCTTCCATCGAACTCACTTTCGCTTTTTCATCATATTCAGGCTTCCAGGTAATGGCTTTACCCGGTACATTATCTTTCTCGAATGTGGTGAAATCCAGATTGCCGTCACTAAAGGCCATATAGCTGTTGATCCACATCCATTCGTCATAACTCAGCGAGCTGTCCGCCGTCAGGCAAAAGTGATCGACCATTTCCGTGGTGCCTGGCTTACACACCACACAGCGGATCACATAGCTGCGAAGCATCCCGCCGGTGCTGACCGGTGCGGCCATGGAGGTCAGCACCGCCTGTATATCCTGCCAGTTAAACTCTTTTTGTACCGGTCGGGTTACCCGAAAAAAAGGCGAGGTAAAAAGCCCTTTGGTACTTAAATTTAATAAAATATAGTCATAGATATATACCTTCCCGGTTTTACGATTTAACCGGATAGGGCAATCTTTGGGCGCAAAAATAGAGTAATTGAGTAAAGTGGCAAAAAAATAAAAAAAACAGGCTCCAGTTAGTATTACTGCCCCCGATAAAACATTAACCGATACATATTCATCTTGCCATGTATTCGGATTATATGTACCTAACTGAAATATATTCGTTATTAAAATATAAAACCCAATCAAAAAAACAAAAAAACAAAAAAACAACATAGAACCTAAAAGTGCATAAGCAAAATAATTACCATATCCCATACCTGGGGTACGCCGTGATAACTCACAATAATCATCATTATAAAAACGCAGTCTTTTATTACTGGTTAATCGCTCACTTCGGCTATAAATTCCTTTATATAAGTCTTCCCGCCACATAGAGAGCTGAGGTGTATATTTTGATGGCATATTATTATCCCTGCTGTTGGTATTCTAAACGCATTGGCATCGGATTAGCCTCTTTACCTTCTGCCCAGTAATTAAGGAAACAGTGTAGCTGCTTTAAGCCAGATATTTCGCCAATTTTCTGCTCAATAGTAAATATTCCTGTACCCTTGTTTTTTTCACTAACACCATAAGTATGTTTCTCTGCATCCGATACTTCTTTTGCTAACAACAGTTTGCTGCCGCCGGGTATATTATTAACAGGGATAAAGTGAACTCGGTCCGACGCTTTTTCTATTTTCAAGCGAATAGGCCCCCCTTGATAACACTCTATAATCACTTCCCCTTCAAAGGTGCTCTTTTCAGTATACTGTGATAAACCAGCTAACAGATAAAGAGATCCATAAAAATCTCGACTCATAGCGCTTGCGGTTGCCGGATTGCCTAAACTACTCATCGGATCAGATACCCTTGCGTACCAGGGAACCTTCGGATAGATTGCATTGACTAGCTTTTTCTCTGACATATTGTTGACAATAAATAAATAGCTGCCGGAAATACAGGCAAAATAATCATTGATAGCCTTACCTACATCAACTTCCGTTGCCTGATAGGGGGCACCCTTTTCTGGATGTGCTTGATTACCAAACAGGCAGCGATTAAACCATAGCTCAATGGGTGACCAGTTATCTGATTCTGAACCAGTGACGACTAGATATGCACCTAACAGTGCTAAACCTATCGCAAACAATAACCAACCGATTGGCGTAGCGCCGACAAAAACGGCAAAATATAACAATATACTACCTGACAGTATTCCTAATACACCTCCTAAAAATACTAACACTCCATCATTCCCATCCCCTCTCGCAATCATCCTAATCCCCGAGCATACATCTATAATCCCATCCAATATCGCCACCCCGGCTAAAATAACCCCAGTCCCCTTTATAAAAGAGCTGGCCCCCGGGATCATTTGCGAAAAGATTCCCCCCTGGCGTAACAAACCAACAATTTTAACCAGCTGTGCTCCCATCTGGCTTACCATTATCCCGGAGGTCAACAACGCCTTTGCCATACTGGCAACAATCTTATCGTGTTGTGCCTTAGGTAACTGTTGCTGTTGAAGCAGCTTACGGTTTTCATTGAAGCTCAGCATTTGCAACAGCACCATGATACCGTTGATCACCGCCGCTTTGCCTTCCGTTATACCGGCTCTACGTCTGA
>NZ_JAJNAG010000074.1 GCF_021010575.1 Limnobaculum eriocheiris
GAGGTGGAATGACCGTTTCGGATCACATCACTCGTTTCAGAACAGCGGGGACAAACTACATCAATCTTTGCCATCAATCATCCAAAGGGCGAAGAATACCACAACACTAAATATGCGTCACGACCGATTATTGATAATAAATATAATCGCGCTGGTTTTTATCGATAATGCTGAGTACTGGATAATGTATTTCATGAATATTGATGTGAGGTATGGCATAAATAACAGGCGGTAAGGTTGATTGCTACTGGACGATTTTCAATTCGCGGGTTAGTCTGACACACAATATTGTTATCAACAATCCGGCCAATCATTCAGCGATTATTATGAATAAAGACAGGGCACTAACACTCGAAGCGTTAAGAGTCATGGATGCGATTGAGCGCCGTCGTAGCTTTGCGGCTGCCGCAGAAGAGCTTGGTCGGGTTCCTTCAGCATTAAGCTATACGATGCAAAAGCTGGAGGAAGAACTGGATGTGGTGTTGTTTGACCGTTCAGGCCACCGTACCAAGTTTACTCCGGTTGGCCGTTTGTTGCTGGAGCGTGGGCGTATTCTGCTGGAGGCGGCAGATAAGCTGACCTCCGATGCAGAAGCCTTATCCCGCGGTTGGGAAACCAATATTACTATTGTCACCGAAGTGCTGGTGCCCGCCTGGAGCCTGTTCCCTCTGGTTAACCGGCTGGCTGAAAAGTCAGATACCCAAATTGCTATTACCACAGAGGTACTGGCCGGTGCCTGGGAGTGTCTGGAACAGGGGAAAGCGGATATTGTCATTGGTCCTTCTGACTATCTGCGCCAATCTTCTGAAATTAATTCAGTTCGTCTGTATAACGTCACCAGTTTATATGTGGCTGCACCAGACCATCCTATTCATCAGGAACAGAATCCGTTAGATGATAGCACTCGTCTGAAATATCGTGGTATCGCCATCGCGGATACCGCCAAAGAACGTCCGATTTTGACCGTAAAAGTGCTGGAGAAGCAGCATCGTTTAACCGTTAGTTCGCTGGAAGATAAACATAAAGCACTGTTGGCCGGGTTAGGCATCGCCACCATGCCCGTTAACATGATTCAGGACGATCTAAAAAATGGCAGACTGAAAGTCATTGGTGACGATCCGGGTAGTGAGGTGGAGATCATCATGGCATGGCGGCGGGATCAAATTGGTAAAGCAAAAGCCTGGTTACTGCGTGAAATACCTAAACTGTTTTCTGCCTGACCGCTGTAAGCCTCAGTTTTTCTCTGTTTGGCAACATTATGACCCGTAGTACCGCTTTGTGGCAAATGCATGCCGCTGCCGTTCTGTTTGGCATTTCCGGTATTTTCGGCAAGTTAATTATCAGCGGTGTTGCCGTATTGGTATTTGGCCGGGCCCTGTTTGCCGTTCTCTCCCTTTCGTTATTATTGGTGAAATCCCGTCGTTTGCCCTGGCAGGGAATGTGCCCCCGGCGCACTGATTATTTTTGCCGTAGCCTAGTCTACCCGACAAAAATCGGCTAGTTAACAGGGTGAAAGTTGGTAGCCCGCCTTCACCCTGAAGCCCTTATACAATAAGACTAAACGGTAAACTTTCCGCTGTTATAGTCATTGATTGCCTGCTTAATTTCATCGATGGTATTCATCACAAAGGGACCATACTGCACCACCGGCTCATTCAGTGGTTTACCTGCCAATAGCATGGCTCGCCCACCCAGAATATCGGCTTTTAAGTGCAGCATATCACCATCGGTAAGAATCGCCGTCTGGTCAAACTGCAACGCTTCATTCCCCACCTGAATTTCACCTTCAAACAGATAGAGCAGGGCGTTAAGTCCGGCAGGAACCGGAATATGCACTTCACCATTAGGTTCCAGACGAATATCAGCGATCAATGGTTGGGTGGCATGTGCCTGTACCGGACTGGTGTAGGTATCGCCGTCCAGCGTCAGAGAACCGGCAATCAGAATGATTTGCCCCTCTTCAAGCAGTGAAATATCAGGCAGTTGTTCAGCATCGAAATTTTGATAGCTGGGATCTTTCATCTTATCGACTGCTGGCAGATTGAGCCAAATCTGGAAGCCCCGCATTTCGCCATCCACCTGCTGTGGCATTTCAGAGTGAATAATCCCTCGGCCTGCGGTCATCCACTGAATTCCGCCGGTTTTCAATTCACCGCGATGACCAACATGGTCTTCGTGCAGCATATTGCCTTCCAGCATATAAGTAATGGTTTCAAAACCACGGTGTGGATGGTCAGGAAAACCGGCGATATAGTCTTGTGGATCGTCGGAAAAGAACACATCCATCATCAGATAAGGGTCCATTCTCTGGCTGTCACTCTGGCCTAAAGCGCGTTTGAGGCTAACCCCTGCACCGTCCTGAGTTGCCATTGCCGGAAATATCTGGTGAATAGCTCGATATTGTTGATTGCTCATCACTTTCTCCTTACTTATTCACCAAAACGCCGATCGCGATGGTGTGGAGCATTGAGATCCTGTTTTGGCCCGATGGAGATAATTCCTGTCGGGTTAATGGTTTTATGGCTGCGATAATAGTGGTTGCGGATATGCGGGAAGTTAACCGTCTCATGAATGCCCGGAAGCTGATAGATATCCCGCAAAAAGCCATACAGGTTTGGATAATCGCTGATCCTCTGATAGTCACACTTAAAGTGGGTGACATACACCGGATCGAAGCGAACTAAGGTCGTCCAGAGTCTTAGATCGGCTTCGGTTAGCTGGCTGCCAGTCAGATAGCGCCGTGAGCTAAGAATATCCTCCAGCTTATCCAGCGCATTGAAAACATTAGCCACTTCTTCACGGTAGGCATTCTGTTGGGTGGCAAAACCTGCTTTATAAACACCATTGTTAACATTTGGATAGATCCAATCGTTTAACCGATCGATCTCTTCACGCAATGGTTCCGGATAATAATCTGCTGGAGTGGCCCCCAGATTATCGAATGCGCTATTGAACATACGAATAATTTCTGAAGATTCATTGCTGACAATGGTGTTCTTTTGCGTATCCCACAGTACGGGTACCGTTACCCGACCAGTATAGTCAGGAATAGCTTTCAGATAGAGCTGATACAAATAATCCAGCCCAAAAATCTTATCGCCGGTAGCGGCTTCAAAGTCGGTGGCAAAGGTCCAACCGTGCTCCAGCATCAGAGGATGTACTACAGAAACTGAAATTATGTGCTCCAGCCCTTTTAGCTTACGCATCAACAGGGTGCGATGAGCCCAGGGGCAGGCAAGGGAGACATACAGATGATAGCGTCCGGCTTCTGCCTTAAAACCGCCTTCTCCGGTTGGGCCAGGCTGGCCGTCAGCAGTCACCCAGTGACGAAACTGAGGTGCGGTTCGTTTAAAATGGCCATTACTTGATTTTGTGTCGTACCAAACATCCTGCCAGATTCCATTAACTAACTGTCCCATTGTTACCTCCGCAGATAAGTTGGTTATAACAGGTATAGCTCAATTTTGAGTGAAAGGCTTTTCCTATATGTTTAACTATATGAAAAAATAGAAAATGAAAAACTGCGCCTTCAGAGCGCAGCTTTCGGTTTATGGGTGGATTACCATTTTTTGTTTAACATTCTATCGATACTGAATGCGCCAGGACCACTTACTGCCAGTAACAGATAACCACCGGCAATAGTCAGGTTTTTCATAAACATTAACTGGTTTACGCCTTCAGCAAAGTTGCTGTGGAAAATAAAGGCAGTTAACAGGGTAAACAGCGCGGTGAAAATTGCGGTGGTGCGAGTCAGTAACCCAAACAGCACCGCCAGACCACCACCCAGTTCAAGTAAGATTGTCAACGGCAGCAGGAAGCCCGGTACGCCCATGGCTTGCATATATTGTTGTGTTCCGGCGTAAGCATCACCTAACTTACCGTAACCAGCCACAATAAACAGGATTGGCATTAAAATACGGGCGATTAGTAATGCAACGCTATTTAAATTTTTCATGTCTACTCTAACTCCTGAACACAGTTTGATAATGATCTGTTTGCCCGTAGTGGTAACGTACAAACATTGTTTCGTTTCGATGTGCTTATCCTAGTTCAGGTGACAGAAAGTTGTTAGCGAGAAGAATTGCATAATTAATTCAAAAAATCTGAATGAGTGTGTGCACTTAATGGTTATGATATATAACGAAATTATATATATGATAAGACGAGTACATTAATTCCCGAAGCATAAGATCAGAATTATTGTTGAATTAATCAGCAGTATGAAACAGGCGGGAAAATCCGGATAGAAAAAGGTTATTTCGAGTTTAGACTATTTTTGACAAAATTCACGCTACTCCAGATGCCAAGGGCACGACGGCTCCACAGTATTAATTTACCAGGATGGCGTAAACCATACACTACTGCGACGCCCAGTCCGGTGGCGGTGATGACAGGATAGCGGGTCAGTGCCAGCCAGCCCCGATCAAAAGACTGGGTTTGCTCCAGCCAGTCCTGACGATATTGAGCTAAATCTGAACGCTGCCGGGCAATATTTTGCAGCAGCAGGCTCTTTTTAATTTCCCGTTGCTGCTTATTCACTTATCGTCCTCAAGCAGGATGCGGTCCAGCTTCAATTGATTACGGGTTTCCTTCAGAAAGGTAGAGCGTTTAACCCGAACCATAGCCCAAACTCCGGTGATAACTGCCAACAGGAACAGGATTCCGGTGATAAGAGATAAAGCCAACACCCGATTAACTGGATCGATCGCCAGACAAACCAAAATAAACAGGCCCATCAGACAGAAACCGGTAAACACCAGCGTCAGACCAACCAGCATCAATAATTGAAGCAGATTGGCCTTCTCTTCTTCCAGTTCTACAGCGATCAGTTCCAGACGGGTTTGCACCATGCGATGCAGCAAGGTGAAAATTCGCTGGATAGTCACCAGGGCACCCTTGCCGGGGCCCTGAGCAGAGGTGCTATTTGACATGATTAGCGACGAGTTAACAGTACGCCAAGTACCAGGCCAACGGCTGCACCGATGCCTACGCCAGCCCATGGTTTTTCATGCACATAGGTGTCAGCTTTATCAGCAATTTCTTTGGTTTGGTCAACCATTTTGCCGCTGGTTTCGGTTAAGCGGGTGCGGGTATCTTTTAGCAATCCTTCAGCTTTAGCGCGTATTTTATCCAGTTCAGCTTTAGGTTTATCGCCAGAGGGGTGCAGAATCTCTTCCAACGTATTTGCCAGTGTTTCGAGCTCTTCACGAAGTTGTTCTGAAGTACTTTCTTTTTGCTGTGCCATTGGATCTACTCCTTAAAATATGAGCGAATTATAGTACTAACCATAGACCATTATTCAATGTTATTAAAGGAGAAATTGTGCGGTTTTGTCAGGAAGTGAAAGGAAACTGGTCAAAATGACACCTAAGTTTCTATCTGAGAATCAACAAAATAAAAGCCGAAATGACGGCGCATTTCGGCTGAGAATTTCGTTTCGGGTTGAGGATTGAGGAATTACAGGCCCTTATTGGCGTTATGAGCGCGTTTTTTGCGCCAGATAACAATGATCGAACCAATCAGACCAGCAACTAACAGTACGATAGGTAATAACACCAGGCATTTCATTAATTCGTTTTCATAGCGGTCGAAAATTTTGGTGCTGCCCAGCGCATAGCCCAGGCTGGTTAAAATCGTCACCCATAGAAAACCGCTCATCCAACTGAAAAACTGGAAGCGTTTGCTGTCCAGGCCGGAAACGCCTGCCAGAGTAGGTAACAGAGTACGAACGAAAGCCAGAAAACGACCGATAAACAGCGCTGCTAAACCATGGCGATGGAACAGGTTATGGGCACGCTGATGGTAATGAGGTGGAATATGGGAAAGCCAGTTTTGTACCAGCGCAGTATTACCCAGCCATCGTCCCTGTAGAAAGCCAACCCAACTGCCAATACTGGCACCGGCGGTAAGAATCACAATCGCCAGCGGATAATTGATTGCGCCTTTAGCGACTAAAACACCCACTAACAGCAACAGGCTGTCTCCCGGCAAAAATGCCGCAGGAAGAACCCCGTTTTCCAGCAACAGGATAGTGAAAAGTATGCCGTATAGCGTCCAGGTAAGGGACGGATTAGTCAGCATTGCTATATCGTGGTGCCAGAGCGCTTGCCAGAGCGTTTGTATTACATCCATTTCGTATTCCTAAACATCGGTGCAACCGGAATATGTCCCCGGGGATTAAATGGTTTGCCAGAGATCTCTGCTGCTAAAGTAAGGCTGGTATCTGGCGTGTGCCCTGAACATCTACAGACTTCTTTCGACGCTAAGTAATCTACAGCTAAATTGGTGAAGCCTTTGGAATGTTCGGGCTTCTGATATCAGTTTAGTCAACATGTGTTGGACTATTTGCTGCCTTCACTGATTTTTCTCTTTTGTCCAAAAAACAGGGAGAAAATAATATTGCCACTCTAACAAAGTTCACTATGTCGAAACAGCAAAAAATCAGGACTTCCGCTGTTTCTGAGGATTCTTTTAACATCTTTACAGAAAAACAGGCTGAAGATTATCACGCTCTGAAAGTACTATTATTGATGGAGACCAAAAACCGATTAATTCACTGGGCCTTTATCAATAATTGATAACCAATAGCCACGGCAAATAGGCACAGCAGTACATTAGCGATGATATTCAGCGCCGCTTTTAACCACTCTCCCTGAGTAAATAACACCAGAGTATCGAACGAAAAAGTGGAGAAAGTGGTTAACGCTCCCAGGAAACCGACACCAATTAAAGGGCGCCAGTGGGGGGAAATCAATGAGCCATGAGTCAGGGCTGACATAAGTGCCCCCATGATGAAAGAACCACCTATGTTTACCGCAAGAGTGGCGTAGGGAAAACTATTGCCAAACCATTGAACAAACCAGTTAGTAATCTGAAAGCGGCTCATTGCCCCAACGGCCCCACCAAAGGCAACGATCAATAATGTTATGCCGTAGCTCATTTTTTTCTCCTGCTATGCAAGCCAATGGTTGCACAGATTTAGTTTATTGAATTGGATTTAGATGGCTCTCGGAGGTACTGAGTGGGCAATAAAAACACCTGACGCACACAGACCTCCATGATGGAGTCATCGTTGTCAGGTGTCATCAGCCTTTAATATCAGGCGGTTTATAACCGGGAGGTTAACGGTGGAACGCCATCACCGGTTGGTAGTATAGCGTGAAATAGAGTGATAGGTGAGTACAGATTGTCTTCCGGCCGGGCTCATTAGTAATATGGGTACCGGGCTTTTACATCCGGAATATTCACTGAAGGAAAAATAAATTGGTTTATTATTCAAGCCCCGGAAAGCTTCCGGGGCTTTGGTCATGCAAATTTACTTCAACAACTCACGGGCGTTCGCCACGACGTTATCAACGGTAAAGCCAAACTCGGCAAACAGTTGTTCTGCCGGTGCGGATTCACCAAAGCTGCGCATGCCAACAATACGACCATTCAGACC
>NZ_JAJNAG010000075.1 GCF_021010575.1 Limnobaculum eriocheiris
CGAACCCATCTTAAACGGTTGACCCGCAAGACTATCTGCTTCTCAAAGTCAGAAGAAATGCACGATAAGATCATCGGATGGTATCTGACGATCAATCATTACCACTAAATCTGCGTCACGACCCAATATTTAATCAATAGCAGCGAATTAATTTAATCAACTATTTGCAACCCTTCCTGTTTCCGTTATTGTGATATCCATCACTTCCCGGTATCTCACCGACGAGAAGATAAGATTTAGAGAAAGACAATCCATGAATAAAACTGATGAGCTCCGCACCTCGCTGATCGACAGCCTGGTAACTCCTGAGCGACTGGCACAGCTGTTTCCAATTACTGAAGAAATCAGCACTAATATCACCCGGTCGCGTCAGCGTATTGAAAAAATTATCCACGGTGAAGACCGTCGATTGTTGGTTATTGTTGGCCCCTGTTCCATTCACGATGTGGATGCGGCAATGGATTACGCCGAACGGTTAACCGTTTTGCGTGACCGTTATCAGCATCGCTTAGAAATCGTGATGCGCACTTATTTTGAAAAGCCGCGTACCGTGGTGGGTTGGAAAGGTATGATTTCCGATCCTAATCTGGACTGTTCTTATCAGGTTAATCAGGGGCTGCAACAGGCTCGCAAACTTCTGCTAAAAATCAATCAGTTGGGTATGCCAACCGCCACCGAATTTTTAGATATGGTGATCGGACAGTATATTGCCGATCTGATTAGCTGGGGCGCGATTGGTGCACGCACCACTGAAAGCCAAATCCATCGCGAAATGGCGTCGGCACTCTCTTGTCCGGTTGGTTTTAAGAACGGTACCGATGGCAGTACCAAAATTGCGATTGATGCTATTCGTGCCGCACGTTCCAGCCATATGTTCCTGTCACCGGATAAATCAGGCCAGATGAGTATTTATCGCACCAGCGGTAACCCTTACGCCCATATCATTCTACGTGGTGGTAAGACACCAAATTACCATGCCGCTGATATTGCTGGCGCCTGTGACAATTTACGTCAGTTCGATCTGCCAGAGCATCTGGTCGTGGACTTTAGCCACGGTAACTGTGAGAAGTTGCATCGTCGTCAGTTAGACGTATGCGAGAATATTTGTGAGCAGATAAAAGCCGGTTCTATGGCGGTTGCCGGTGTAATGGCCGAGAGTTTCCTGATTGAAGGAACCCAAAAGCTTCAGGCCGGTCAGCCTCTTACCTACGGCCAGTCGATTACCGATCCTTGTTTGAGTTGGGGTGATACGGAGAAGATGCTGGAGAGTCTGGCAGCGGCGGTAGAATCGAGGTTTAGTTAAGTCTTTTTGTTTTGAGATTTTTAAATCGACTTTAGTGATTAGCTGACAACAAACTTGTCTTTATCAATTTCTGTGAATACTCCGGCCGTAAGCACAACGAGCGTTTATTGCTATCGTGCCCGGCCGGAAGACCGTCAATCACTATTGTTGTTATCTGACTATCTCCGCAATCCAGTTGCCCAGTTCGGTGAGTTCTTTTTCTTGTTCGGGGAACTGTTTTATCAGGTCGAGGCATTGTTGTTTTAGTGAGTCGCTGTGGTAGATGGAGCCCTGTAGATTTTCTGCCAGTGCTTCCAGCGGTGCCGGGGTCAAGCTGTCGGTAAATATTTGAGTACGGGTAATGTGGCCTTTTTCTACATCAAAATGCAGCTCTACGCCACCCCAGACAAAGCGCTGGTCCAGCAGGTGGGTAAACGCAGGAGCCTGACCAAAGTTCCACTCCCAACTGCTCTGGCGGGTGAAAGTATCCACAAAGTTTGGTAAATCGGGTAACGCATCCGGAGAAATATGTTCAGCAACAACCTGTTCGCCATAATGTTCAAAAAATGATTTGGTGACAGCGTCACAAATTTGTTGATGAGTAATAGTTGGTAAAAGCTGTTTCAGGTTAGTTACCCGGCCTCTGACAGAGGTGATACCTTTGGCCTGTAATTTCTTAATATCCGGATTAAGATAATTTGCCAGCCGGGTTAAATCCGCATCCAGCAGCAAGGTTCCGTGGTGGAATCCCCGATCCATGGTTTCCCGATAGGCCGAGCCGGAGACTTTACGTTCGCCTTCAGCGGTGTTTACCACCAGATCGTTACGCCCCGAGGCGGTTGCTTCAATACTCAACGAGTTTAAAGCGTTTACCACAATGGCAGTAGAAATGGTTTTGTCATATTCAGGTTTTCCCGCCATAAAGGTAAAACAAGTATTACCTAAATCGTGGAATACCGCGCCACCACCGCTGCTGCGTCGGGCCAGCTTAACCTTATCTTCTTCCATACGGCGAGTATTGCACTCTTTCCAGGGATTCTGCGCCCGTCCAATAACTACCGTATCCGCATTACGCCATAAAAACAGCACTCGCTGGGTGGCGGGCATTTGACGAAAAATGCACTCTTCCACCGCCAGATTAAACCAGGGATCGTAAGAATCAGAGATAAGCAAACGCAAAGAAGACATAAACATTATCCATCCGGTAATAAGATAATTAATCTTAACATGGATAACGCTGTTTCGTGTGATTAAGCGGGAAAATTCCCGCTTAATCATCAGACTAGCTATTCACTCACGGCAAAAACTCGCAGTCGGTGACCATCAGGATCTTCTGCGGTAAAGGTATACCCAAAATCCATCATCTGAGGAACCTGTAGGATAGATACGCCCTTTTGTTTCCACTGTTGATAATAATCATCCACCATTTGATTAGAAGCAACGGCGAAACCTAACTCTCCACTGGCGGTAATTTCACCGGCCTTAGGCTCTACCGTATGCTTAGACCATAATCCTAACAAGACGCCTGAAGAAAAACGGAACATAGCAAACGTCGGTGAAGATTCCACTGCCGGTTGATTCAACAAATTCTGATAGAAGTCTTTACTGGCGGTTGGGTTATCCACATAAAAGATAAACATATTGGCATCTAACATTTTACTCTCCTTAAGATTGGTGAAATCAATGCTGTCTAATTCTAGTTCAGCGGTGATGCATACATCCTAAGTAAGGTCAGTGACAATTTATGTCAGTAGAGTTTATTGGCGGGAAATATTATTTTGACGATACCACTCATTTAATAGCGTCTGACGACGCCGGGGGTATTTATTGTCGGTGGTTTGCAGATGGGTAATGCGATCCAGCCGAAAGTTTCGAATCTCTTTTCTTAATTCACACCAGGCTACCAACAGACGTATTTGATCGAAAAAGCCAATGGCAAAAGGCCAAATGGTACGTTCCGTTTGTCGTCCATTCTGGTCACCATAGTGGATCACCAGTTTACGCTCTGCTTCAATCGCCTGACGAATATCCAGCACTAACTGCTGACAAAGTAACGATGAATCTGTCGGTCCAACCAATAATGGAGACTCATCTAACCGATAACGTAACGCCGGAGTAACGATGGCTGATATTTTGGCTAACGCCTGTCTGGCGGAACCCGCCAGTTCGCTATCCGTTCGCTCTGACACCCAGCGGGCACCCAGCACTAAAGCTTCAATCTCTTCCGGAGTAAACATCAACGGCGGTAAAACGAAGCCTTCACGCAGAACATAACCAAGCCCCGTTTCCCCTTCGATTTGCGCACCCTGAGCTTGCAGGCTGCGAATATCACGATACAAAGTACGTAAACTTATATTAAGTTGAGATGCCAGATCGGCACCGCTGACGGGATAACGATGATTACGCAGAAGTTGCAGCAGTTGAAGCAGGCGTTCTGAACGGGACAAAATAACCTCTTCTCTCTTACTGCAACATAATAATAAGCGGACGCTGACACATTACAGTCGGCGGGATTGCCAATAGGCGCTCTTCCAGTAAGGGTTATCCAGAGAAGATGTCATCACCCCTTTACTGGTTGATGCATGTAAAAACGCACCATCCGCATCATAAATACCGACATGCAGGCCGTTTTCTCCTCTACCGGTTTTAAAGAATACTAAATCTCCCGGCATCAGCTCATCACGGGAAACTTTAGAGCCGACTTCGGCCTGTAGTTTTGTGGTACGGGGAAGATTGATATTAAACCGGTCGTGGAAGGTTTTATACACAAAACCGGAGCAATCCACACCGCTACGGGACAAACCGCCATAACGATAAGGCGCACCTCGCCATTCGCGATGTTGCTCTTTCAACTGTGCCAGTACAAAGATAGGGTCGGAAAGTTTTCCGCTTGGCGGCGGTGCATTACTGGAACAACCAGCCAGCACCAACAAAACCAGAAGCAATAGATATCGTAAATGCATCGGACTCTCTTCTCCACATTTTATGCATATAACTTTTTCATAATTAGCTTAAAAAACGAGAAAAGACAAGGTTTCAGTGCTGTTTAACCCCTTAAACCGGCATCTTTTGGTAATTAATCGGTTTTAGGGCCATTTTCGAGTGGTGAAGAGACGCTATTACTGGTTCATCATTAAGTCACTCAGTGTCAGGTTAAAATCACATTTTTTGCTAAGTGATTAGCAACAGAAACAATCTCACGTCATTTTTATCTTTTTTCTTACTCAATGAGCGTGATACAAAGGAAGCTTATAATTTCCTTATTCCTCATTGTTCAGTAAGGTGCCCAAGATGATAGATCTGCGAAGTGATACCGTAACCAAGCCCGGAAAAGCCATGCGACAAGCGATGGAGGACGCTGCTGTAGGTGATGATGTATATGGTGACGATCCCAGCGTCAATCAGTTGGAGCAAGAAGCCGCAGCACTATCCGGTAAAGAGGCAGCGCTGTTTTTGCCAACCGGAACCCAGGCTAATCTGGTGGCCCTGCTGACCCATTGTCAGCGCGGTGAGGAATATATCGTTGGGCAAAAGGCCCATAACTATATGTTTGAGGCCGGAGGTGCGGCGGTCTTAGGCAGCATTCAACCTCAGCCTATTGATGCAGCAGAAGACGGCACCTTACCGTTAGACGTGATTGCCAGCGTTATTAAGCCCGATGATATCCATTTTGCTCGTACCCGACTGCTCTGTATTGAAAATACCCATAACGGTAAAGTACTGCCGTTGGACTATCTGCATCAGGCATGGGCATTTACCCGTAAAAAGAAACTGGCGCTGCACGTAGACGGGGCTCGTATTTTTAACGCCTCAGTCGCCATGCGCGTTCCTCTAACCACTTTAACTCAATATTGCGATACGTTGACTATTTGCCTGTCAAAAGGTCTTGGCGCACCGGTAGGCTCTCTGCTGTGTGGCAGTGCGGAATATATTAAACAGGCCCGACGCTGGAGAAAAATGGTGGGCGGTGGTATGCGTCAGGCAGGAATACTGGCTCAGGCGGCGCTGTATGCCCTGCACCATAATGTCGAGCGACTGCGTGAAGACCACGACAATGCACAATGGCTGGCAGAACAATTGGCAGCTTTAGGTGTAGAGGTAGTTTCACCCGGAGCACAAACCAATATGCTGTTCCTGCGCCTCCCCGCTAACGAAGTTAGCCAGCTCGGCCCGTGGATGAAACAGCGCGGTATTTTGATCAACGCCGGACCAATCACCCGTCTGGTCACCCATTTGGATGTTTCACGGGAAGATCTGAAGCGCGTAGTAGATTTATGGCGCGAATTTAAAGGAAGAATCACGACTCCGGGCAGCGGAGATGGTGGAGCGAAGGGTATTTATGGGTGATGGGAATTGAGGTTTTAGTTGATGCCGCCTTCGGGGAAGGCGGTTTTTCAGTACAGATATAGATAAGGTAACGTTATCTAAAGTTTTTTATACTTTATTATCTAATTACCCGCCCTCATCAATACCCTTTTAGGGATGCGATCTCGCATGGAGCACTGGCTGAACGAATATAACAGTGAACGTTCCCCATGAATCTTTAAACAATCTGACGTCAGAAGAATACCGGCGGATGACTAAAAAACCAGAAATCTCAAAAAGTACGTGGTTCTAAAATGGGTGTAATTACAAGCCCAACTCTGTCATGCATGTAAATCCCTGGCTCGCCAACGGTTCCATAAATGATGTTTTAATCTTTTCATGTTCAACAGGTAAAGCATAAGCTGATAATACGAAAAACACACCTACCAGAGTGCCAATAATAGTTGTTTCATATTCTAAAACTGACTGGGAATATAATTTCCCTATTGGTGTATTAATAATAACATAAGTAATACCCACGGCGATACAGATAAATATTAATAACCCAATGACCCAGCAGGTATAATGAGAATGCTCTTTTAGTCTATTTATTTCAGGAGTAGCCCAATTCATTAATGAACTCCAATGCTTTTAATCTTTTAACCTGCCTGAATTATTAGAAAGGAGAATAATACGTGTCCACCTCCCTATTATTGGCTTTGTCCTTCACCGTTTCAGTATTAATACCAGAAGGTATAGTTACGGGTAGTATGATCTGACCAGGGAAATACTCGGGAATAAGCGAAGCCGCTGCGGGTTCCTGAGCCAAAATTCCCTTCTCCATATAAAAATCACTATCACTTAATGTCCAGTCAGCTAATTTAATTAGCTCATCTTTTATTTTACCCAGGCTACGGCCAAAACCTATTGGTAAATCATAAGCCGCCACCCGGCTCATAAATCTCGCATCCTGAGGTAATGTACTGTGATCCGTTGGGCGAGAAATATAAGCTTTTAATTGCTCATCGGTTATCTTCAGCAGATTATTGCGTTTCTCATGATTCAGCTCTATATAACAGTAAAATTGGAAGATCTTTTCATCCTCACCAGTTTTATTTTTTGATGGAATATAATTGTCATCATACTTCTTATATTGCCAGACTATCCAACCGTTTTCCTTTCCCAGTTTCCCATTGGTGCGATTCATTTTTCGCTGTTCCTCTGCTACCGGGCTGGGGTCAATATCTTTCGGTAGCGTGTTTAACATGGTGATAGTATAGAGACTACCGCTTTTTAATGCGTCCATTTGATAAAGGGGGAGATAGTAGTGTAAGTATCCCATCAAAACGACCCATTCACTTTTAGAGATCTTCTGACATACTGATTATGTCCCCTGAGGAGATCACCATGCGTAAAATCCGATTCACAGAGCACCAGATAATCGCCGTCCTTAA
>NZ_JAJNAG010000076.1 GCF_021010575.1 Limnobaculum eriocheiris
AGAGCGATGTTGCGGCGAAAAAAGTTCCCGCAACACGGGCTGCGTATACTACGCCATCCCGCGTCAGAGTCAAGTGTTAAATCACAGATTTATGCACGGTAACGTCTGAACTGAAGCGGCTGTTGCCTGGTCAGTGGAGGCGCATTATAGAGTCATTGATGTGAATAGCAAGCGTTAAATAAACTTTTTTACTATTACATTTATATTTGTACTAATTATCGACTAAATTGACCCGACTTAATAGCATTTGGTAATGCTGCCAGACTATCTAATACCATATCTGCCAGGGCTTCCCCTTCTGGCGTGACAGGTTTACCTGTTTTAACCAGAACTTTATGCCCTACTCCAGCATTTATTGCTGCCTGCATATCTTCTGGTTTATCCCCTACCATATAAGAGACGGCCATATCGATATTTAACTCTTTCTGTGCCGATAACAGCATACCTGGCTGTGGCTTACGACAATCACAAGTTTGTGCGAACTCACTAATGGTACCTTCCGGATGATGTGGACAATAATAGATACCGTCCAGATCCACATCACGATCCGCCAACGACCAGTCCATCCACTCCGTCAGGGTCATAAACTGATCTTCCGTGAATTTTCCTCTGGCGATGCCGGATTGATTGGTGACTAAAACTAAAGCAAAACCCATCTTTTTCAGTTCAGCACAGGCTTCAATTACCCCATCAATAAACTGAAACTGATCTATTTCATGAACATACCCATGGTCAATATTGATTGTCCCATCCCGGTCAAGAAAAACTGCTGGTATAGAATTCGCCACGTCATTACCCCTGATGGCTATTAAGATGTCATTAGTATCCCATGATTGTACTCACAGAAAGAACCTTTCGATAGATCCAAAATTGGTTGACTTAGACGTCTAGACGCCTTAGCATCCATTCAATCACTCAGTATTTGCTGAGTTCTGTTTTATTAACGGTCATTATTCTTCATATGAAGAATGGTTATCGGAACGGTCACAACACAAGAAAAATATGATTAAACTTCAGAATATTACAAAAATATTCCAGCAAAAGAACCTGACTATCACAGCACTGTCTGACGTGAGTCTCCATGTTCCTGCCGGACAAATCTATGGCGTTATTGGTGCTTCTGGTGCCGGTAAAAGTACGCTTATTCGCTGTGTGAATTTACTTGAGCGTCCAACTTCGGGGCGAGTGCTGGTTGATAATCAGGATTTAACCGCTCTTGATTCCGCGGGGCTAACCAAAGCCCGCCGTCAGATCGGCATGATATTTCAACACTTTAATTTACTTTCTTCCCGTACTGTGTCGGGTAACGTCGCTTTGCCATTAGAACTGGATGGCATGCCATCAGCGGAGAGAAATAAGCGCGTAGTAGAACTGTTGGATTTAGTTGGGCTTAGCGATAAACATGATACGTATCCCGCCAACCTGTCCGGAGGACAAAAGCAACGGGTAGCTATTGCCAGAGCACTGGCCAGCAATCCTAAAGTTCTGCTGTGTGACGAAGCGACCAGTGCGCTGGACCCGGCAACCACGCGTTCGATTCTTGAATTATTAAAAGATATCAACCGCCGTTTAGGCCTGACTATTCTGTTAATTACTCATGAAATGGATGTGGTAAAGCGCATTTGCGATCAGGTTGCGGTTATTAGCGATGGTAAACTGATTGAGCAAGACAGCGTTAGCGCGATGTTCTCTCACCCTAAAACGCCATTAGCTCAACAGTTTATTCAGGCAACACTGCATTTGGATATTCCGGATGATTACTCTGAACGCCTGAATCCTGAACAAAAAGAGAATACTCACCCATTATTACGTCTGGAATTTACCGGCCAATCGGTAGATGCACCATTGCTATCGGAAGTTGCGCGTCACTATAACATTAATAACAACATTATCAGTGCCCAGATGGATTATGCCGGTGGGGTAAAATTTGGTGTCATGTTGACTGAGATTCACGGTACGCCGGAAGAGACCGCCGCCGCAATCCAGTTTCTTCAAGATCACCATGTAAAAGTTGAGGTATTAGGCTATGTCTGAGGCAATGATATTATTGATGGCTAAATCAACCTGGGAAACCATTATCATGGCTTTTGCTTCAGGTTTCTTTGGTTTTCTTATTGGTTTACCCGCTGGCGTATTACTGTATGTCACCAGACCAGGACAAATTTTGGATAATCCTGTGATTTATCGGGGAATGTCCGCTATTGTTAACGTCTTCCGTTCTTTGCCTTTTATTATTTTAATTGTATGGATGATCCCATTTACCGATCTTATTATGGGAACATTTATTGGATTAAAAGCCGCTCTGGTGCCATTAAGTATTGGCGCTGCGCCTTTTATTGCTCGAATGGTAGAAAATACGCTTTTAGAAATCTCGACGGGTCTTATTGAAGCAGCAAGGTCAATGGGAGCAACACCACTTCAGATTATCTATAAAGTATTATTACCAGAATCATTGCCTGGTTTAATCAACAGTGCATCAATTACCCTGATTACACTGGTTGGTTATTCAGCAATTGTAGGTAGTACTGTTAGTGCCGGTGGTTTAGGTCAACTCGGCTATCAATATGGCTATGTTCGATATGACCCAACCGTCATGAATACAGTACTTGTGCTATTAATTATACTGGTTTATTTAATTCAGCTCTGTGGGGATCGTTTGGTTAAAGCCGTTAATCATAAATAGCGGACTGATAACGATGTTGCTTACAGCTCATAAATAATAGAGAGAAAAAATATGTTATTGAAGTTAAAGACGTTTGCTACTGTCGCTGCTGTTATTGGCTCTCTCGCCCTCGCGGGATGTGGTCAGGAAGAAAAAAAAGCAAATCACATTAAAGTGGGTGTTATTGTCGGAGCTGAACTAAAGGTTGCCGAAGTCGCTAAACAAATTGCTAAAGACAAATATGGCCTGGATGTAGAACTGGTATCATTTAATGACTATGTGCTACCAAATGAAGCGTTGAACAAAGGCGATATTGACCTGAATGCTTTCCAGCATAAGCCCTATTTAGATCAACAAATTAAAGATCGTGGTTACAAGCTGGCAGTTGTGGGCAATACCTTTGTTTATCCAATTGCTGCCTATTCCAAGAAAATCAAATCAATTGACGAACTTCAGGATGGCGCGCAAATCGCTATACCAAACGATCCTACTAACCTTGGTCGTTCTCTGTTGTTATTACAAAAACAGGGGCTGGTTAAGCTGAAGGATGGCGTTGGCCTGATGCCTACCGTACTGGATATTATTGAGAATCCAAAACATCTGAAAATCATTGAGTTGGAAGCGCCACAATTACCACGCTCTCTGGATGATAATCAGGTAACTCTGGCGATTATCAATACCGCTTACTCCAGCCAAATCGGTTTAACACCAACTAAAGACGGCATCTTCGTTGAAGATAAAGATTCTCCTTACGTAAACATCATTGTTTCTCGTGAAGATAATAAAGATTCTGAAAACGTGAAGAAATTTGTTCAGGCTTTCCAGTCTGACGAAGTATTCAATGCAGCAGATAAAGAGTTTAAGGGCGGCGCCATTAAGGGTTGGTAATCCTTTAATTCGTTATCCCTATTTCTCAATAATATATTTAAGGGCAGATATTCTTATCTGCCCTTTTTATTCGCCAGTTTTCATCTTATCCTTAACCCTGTTTTTATTTATACTCTTAATTAATTTTAGCGACTGGCCTTCTCATTACAGGTCTTTCCCTTTATATCAAGGATATCCAATGCGCATTCTTACGCTTTGCCTGTTTGCACTTTTTCTGGGTGGCTGTGCCCAGTCCGGACCTTCAGCACCAGAAGTAGAGCCAGTCAAACTTTATAAGACCGAAGCTGAACTCTCCGGTGCCTCTTTTAAAGAGATGGGATTAGTTTCTGGTGATTCCTGCCAGTTTACCGCTCAGGACAGCCCGCCAAGCATTACTTCAGCAATGCTGAGTATGCAAAAAAGAGCAGCTTATAAAGAAGCCAATGCCGTGTTATTACATCGCTGTGAAATGATGTCTTCTGTTCCAGGTTGTTATCAGGTTGCTGTTTGTGAAGGCACTGCGTTACATATCAATTTTTAAATGACCGCACTGCATATCGAACCCATAGGCGTTATTCGTTCGCCTTATAAAGAAAAATTTGCCGTTCCCCGCCAGCCAGGTTTAGTGCAGGATGGGGGCGGTGAATTGCTACTGTTGCCCCCCTATAATCAGGCAGAGGCAGTACGTGGGCTGGAACAGTTCAGCCATATTTGGCTACTGTTTGTATTTCATCAAACTCAGGATGGCGGCTGGCGACCAACGGTACGACCTCCCCGTTTAGGTGGAAATACCCGGATGGGGGTTTTCGCTACCCGCTCTACCTTTCGGCCCAATCCCATTGGTATGTCATTAATTGAACTAAAGGGCATACGTCAGGAAGGGGCTGATATTATCCTGAAGCTTGGCAGCCTGGATTTAGTTGATGGAACTCCTGTTGTTGATATCAAACCCTATTTGCCCTTTGCCGAAAGTATCCCTGATGCTCAGGCAGGTTTCGCTCAGTTAGCCCCCGATGCCAACATGCCCGTCATTTTTTCTGTTGAGGCTGAACACGTTTTGCAAAATGAGAGTCGTGCTCTGCCCCATCTGCGCCGTTTTATTACTCAGGTATTGGCTCAGGACCCCCGCCCTGCCTATCGAAAAAATGAGCAACAGGTCAGGGAATTTGCCGTACACTTAATGACGTTTAATGTACGCTGGCGCGTGGAAAATGGGCAGGCAACCGTTTTTGCTATCGATAAACGTTAGAAATTCCTGTTCCTCTCTTTTGAGAGAGGATAGTCACTGATACACTAAGTCACTTTTTTATTTATCAGGCTTATTCTGCGTTTGCTTTATCAGGCTCCGCTTCACTGATCGGTAACGCTGAAAAATTGCCATTATCTGAAGATTAAATGGAAGCACTACAACATGCGTACTAGTCAATATTTGCTCTCTACTTTGAAAGAGACACCTGCTGACGCTGAAGTCATTAGCCACCAGCTAATGCTTCGCGCCGGGATGATCCGTAAACTGGCTTCTGGTCTTTATACCTGGTTGCCTACCGGTCTGCGCGTTCTGAGAAAAGTTGAAACCATCATTCGTGAAGAGATGAACAACGCCGGTGCTATTGAGATCTCCATGCCGGTAGTTCAACCCGCTGACTTATGGCAAGAGAGTGGTCGCTGGGAGCAATATGGTCCGGAACTGTTACGCTTTGTAGACAGAGGTGAACGCCCATTTGTATTGGGGCCGACCCATGAAGAAGTGATCACCGATCTGGTACGCAATGAAATCAGCTCTTATAAGCAATTACCGCTGAATTTCTTCCAGATTCAAACTAAATTCCGTGATGAAGTTCGCCCTCGCTTTGGCGTAATGCGCTCACGGGAATTTATCATGAAAGATGCCTATTCATTTCATACCACGCAAGAGTCTTTGCAGTTGACGTATGACAAGATGTACGACGCCTATAGTAAGAGCTTTACCCGTATGGGGCTGGATTTCCGTCCGGTGCTGGCTGATACCGGCTCTATTGGCGGTAGTTCTTCCCATGAGTTTCAGGTACTGGCCGGTAGCGGTGAAGATGATATCGTTTTTTCTACTGGTTCTGATTATGCTGCCAACATTGAGCTGGCAGAAGCCATCGTACCATCAGCAGGACGCGCAGCACCCGCCGAAGAACTGCGTCTGGTGGATACACCTGATGCAAAAACCATTAATGAACTGGTTGAACAGTTTAATTTGCCGGTTGAGAAAACAGTTAAAACTCTGCTGGTTCATGCAGCAGAAGAGAGTGGTCATAAATTAATTGCACTTTTAGTTCGTGGCGATCATGAGCTGAATGAAGTGAAAGCACAAAACCAGCCGCTGGTTGCCAGCCCGCTGACATTTGCTTCAGAAGAAGAGATTCGTGCGACTATTGGCGCTGGCCCGGGTTCTTTAGGCCCAATCAAAATGCCAGTACCGATGATCGTTGACCGTTCAGTGGCGGTGATGAGCGATTTTGGCGCCGGTGCCAATATCGACCATAAACACTACTTTGGCATTAACTGGGAACGGGACCTGCCTCTGCCGACTATGGTCGCTGATATCCGTAACGTCATGATTGGTGACCCAAGCCCGGATGGTAAAGGGACTTTACTGATTAAACGTGGTATCGAAGTTGGTCATATCTTCCAGTTGGGTACTAAGTATTCTGAAGCGATGAAAGCAACCGTACAGGGCGAAGATGGCCGTAATCTGACCATGACAATGGGTTGTTATGGTATTGGTGTAACCCGTGTGGTAGCTGCTTCTATTGAGCAAAATCATGACGAGCGCGGTATTATCTGGCCAGATGCGATTGCTCCGTTCTCTGTGGTTATTATACCAATGAACATGCACAAATCTTTCCGCGTTCAGGAAGTGGCAGAGCAGTTGTATGAAACTCTGCGCGCCAAAGGTGTTGATGTACTGCTGGACGATCGCAAAGAGCGTCCCGGCGTAATGTTTGCCGATATGGAGCTGATTGGTGTTCCGCACACGGTGGTTATTGGCGATCGTAATCTGGATAATAACGAAGTTGAATATAAGCACCGCCGTGCAAGCGATAAGCAGATGATCAACAGCGACGAAATCGTGTCGTTCCTGCTATCACAAATACAACCGGCTTAATTAACCACCGGTTACCAGAATCCCGCTACGGCGCTGAGGGATCCCCACAAAATCAGCGCTAATAAACCAACACCATACTCTGGTAGGTTTTGGCGAGATGATTAAGAACAGTACTGAGTACTGTTCGTCTTAAAATTAGCGGAGAGTGTCGCAAGAC
>NZ_JAJNAG010000077.1 GCF_021010575.1 Limnobaculum eriocheiris
CTTCCCGTGTAACAGGTTTAACAGACGTCAGCCTTGAGGGAGGCCATCTGGCGCTGGAGGGTAACGTCAGCGCCGGACAGAATATCGCATTGAGTGGAACCCGTCTGCAAACCGGCGCGCAGTCAAAATTCCAAATTCCCCCACGAAAACCCCTACCCATCAATTGACCCCATCGCTGTATAAATATACTGTGGCAGGGCAGGCGGGTTTACTCGCTGCCAAAAAGCAAAACCCCGCAGTGCGGTAACACTAACGGGGTTTCTAACCACAACGTTAAGAAAGGTAACATTATGGCTACTAAACAGCATACCCAAACTCAACCTAAATTTATACTTGTCATCAGATCCAATTTTCGATCAGGATCGGGTAAACGATCCTCAGTTTTAGCCGGTTCTCCGTTAAGCGAGGTAATCTCTTATGCTTAACTCAATCGAACCTGGCGCAAACGATCCACTGGAACTGGCAGAGCAGTGCCTTGCCCTGATAACGGCAGTCGTAAAAGTGGATGAAGCCCCGGTAAAAGAGTCGCTACAGTTCATCCTGCAAGAGAAAATGACAGCCTTATTTATAGCGCTTGATACCACTTGCAACTGAGTTTGAAAGGGTAGATAAATAATGGGCCAGTCATCAAAATAACTGTCCCATTAATCAATTAAACCATTATTCCGGCCTACAGCACCGCAACAATCGCCTCACACAGTGGAGCCATATTATCCAGCGTCATCCCGGCAACGTTAATCCGGCCAGAGTTGACTGCATAGATAGCATAATCGCTTCTCAAACGCAGCACCTGCTCTTGAGTCAGACCACTGAAGGAGAACATACCGTTTTGCTGAATAATAAAGCTAAAGTCCTGTTGAGCGCCTTTTTCCTGTAGCGTATTAACAAACAGCTGACGCATACGATGGATACGCTGGCGCATATCTGTCAGTTCTTGCTCCCAGGTAGCGCGCAGAGTAGGGTTGCTCAGAATGGTGGCAACAATAGAAGCACCATGGGCAGGAGGGTTAGAGTAGTTAGCGCGAATAACCGACTTCACCTGACTGAATGAACGTTCTGCGGTTTCGCTATCTGTCGCTACCAGAGTAAAAGCACCTACACGCTCATTATACAAACCAAAGTTTTTGGAGAAAGAACTGGCAACAATCAGTTCTGAATGAGTTGCGGCAAACAGGCGTAAACCCTGAGCATCTTCTTCGAGGCCATTAGCAAAACCCTGATAGGCGAAGTCAAACAGTGGTAACCAACCGCGCTCGGCAGACAGCTCTGCCAGTTTCTGCCATTGCTCAACCGTTGGATCTATTCCGGTAGGGTTATGGCAGCAGCCGTGAAACAGCACCACATCACCCGCCTGAGCTTTATCTAAGCTGGCTAACATACCGTCGAAATCTAAAGCGTGTTCTTCGGCATTGTAGTAAGTATATTCTGGCGTTTCTAATCCGGCAGCCTGAAACACATTTTTATGATTTGGCCAGGTTGGATTACTGATCCAGACGCGTTTCACATTGGTATTGGAAGCGATAAAGTCTGCTGCAATACGTAAGGCACCGGTACCGCCTAGGGCCTGAGCTGTGCGAGCACGTTTCTCGCTGATAATTGAATTACCTGCACCAAATAATAACTCCTGAGTACAGGTGGCGAATGCCGGAATACCTGCAATACCAAGGTAGTTTTTGGTTTTTTCATTTTCCAGCAGATACTGTTCTGCTTTTTTTACGCTTTCAAGAACCGGCGTTTGGCCGGTTTCGTCTTTATATACCCCAATACCTAGGTTGATTTTACTTGGGCGGGTTTCAGCGTTATATAGCTCTCCCAATCCTAATATCGGGTCAGCGGGCGCAGCTTTAATATGTTCAAACATAGTTGATGACTTCCATGAATCAGATTAATGGAGAAAAGCAGAAGTATAGCCAGATTAACGCTAATTAATTGGGTTTGACAATGGTTTAGACTGAAAAAGTAATTAAAACTATAAAGCCGGTAGATATATTGAAAAATCTAATAATCAAACGGGTTATTTTATCGAACAGTTTATATTATGCATTAAAAAGGCACTCCGAAGAGTGCCTATTACATATCATCAAATAAGATGAATTAGAACTGGTAAACGATACCTACAGCTACTACGTCATCAGTGTTGATGCCAGCAGCAGTTGTGAAGCCGTTGTCATCCAGCAGGTTGATTTTGTAGTCAACTTTAGTGGAGATGTTTTTGTTGAAGTAGTAAGTAGCACCAACATCAACATACTTCATCAGGTCTTCGTTATTATAACCAACGAAATCTAAATCTTTACCTTTAGATTGCAGGTAAGCTAAAGATGGTTGTAAGCCAAAATCGAACAGGTATTGAGCTACAACTTCAACGTTCTGAGTTTTGTTTGCAGTAACATTGCCATGTTTGGTCATGTTATAAGTTTGGCTATACATAGCTGCTAAATAAACGTTGTTAGCATCGTATTTGATGCCGCCAACAGCAGCATCAGCACGGTCACCCGAAGCATAACCAGAACCTGCCGGTGTTGGAGCACTTTGCGTATCAGTACGGTCAGATGAAGAATATGCTGCACCAAGAGACAGACCATTGCCTAATTCATAAGCAGAAGAAATACCCCAGCCATCACCGTTACGGTCAACGGCATTACGGTCGCTACCGTCATTGCGGCCTTGGTATTGAACGGCAAATTTCAGGCCATCAACCAAACCAAAGAAGTTTTTGTTACGATAAGTAGCCAGGTTACCAGCACGCTGGTTCATGAATGTATCAGTGTGTTGGAATGTATCGCCACCAAGTTCTGGCAGCACATCGGTCCACGCACCGATATCATAAACAACACCGCTGTTACGACCATAGTCGAAAGAACCTGCATCACCCATCTTTAAGCCAGCATATGCATAACGGGTTTTCTGTGAGTTTTTACCGCTGCTTTCAGATTTATCTGCAAACATTTCGGTTTGGTAGTAACCATAACCAACTAATTGATCATTAACTTGAGTTTCACCACGCAGACCGAAACGAGCGTAAGTTTTGTCGCCATCGTTGCCTTTGTTATCAGTGAAATAGTGAGAACCCTGAATCTTGCCGGTAACGTCTAACTTGTTACCATCTTTGTTATATACTTCTGCTGCGTTTGCTGCACCAGCAACTAACAGAGCTGGTACGACCACTGCTAAAATTTTACGTTTCATCATTTTATTAACTTCCCTCATTGGAATTGTCTGACACCTGCCACTGCTTCCAACTTTATAGTTGGTAAACGTTGATGCCATTTTTTAAGCCACCCGCAGTTTTTCATTCGCAAGGCAGTTAATCTAGCCTCTAAATGCTACTAATATCCTAAAGAAGTTACAAGCGGAAAATAGGTATTTCCAGATGTGAATCCAATTGAACTTTGTGAGAAGCATCTAATTTTTAAAAAACAAAAGGCCAAAATTGCTGGCCTTTTGTTTTTTGAGTGAAATTTAGTCAATTTCTGTAGGTTTTAGAAAGAGACGTTTCTTGGCGTTCTCGGGAACGGAATAACGTCACGTACGTTTTGTACTCCGGTCACATAAGCAATTAAACGTTCAAAGCCTAAACCAAAACCTGCATGTGGCACTGTGCCGTAGCGGCGCAGGTCACGATACCAGCTGTAATCTTCTTTATTCATACCTAATTCAGCCAGGCGGCGGTCAAACTGTTCCAGACGCTCTTCACGTTGAGAACCACCAATAATTTCGCCGATGCCAGGGGCCAAAACGTCCATTGCTGCAACGGTTTTACCATCTTCATTCATACGCATATAGAAAGCTTTAATATCTTTTGGATAGTTTTTAACTACTACTGGCGCTTTGAAGTGCTTCTCGGCCAAATAGCGCTCATGCTCAGAAGAGAGGTCAATACCCCAGCTTACCGGGTTTTCAAAGCTCTGACCGCTGTTAATCAGAATGTCGATCGCATCGGTATAGTCAACCTGAGCAAAGTCAGACGTTACAAATTTTTCCAGGCGAGAAATCGCTTCACTGTCTACGCGTTCCGCAAAGAAGGCCATATCATCAGCGCGCTCTTCTAAAACCGCTTTGAAAACATACTTCAGCATACTTTCGGCTAGTGCGGCAATATCGTTCAGGGTTGCGAAAGCGACTTCCGGTTCAACCATCCAGAATTCAGCCAGATGGCGACTGGTGTTGGAGTTTTCTGCGCGGAACGTCGGACCAAAAGTATAAATTTTGGATAACGCACAGGCGTAGGTTTCGCCGTTTAACTGACCTGATACCGTCAGGAATGACTCGCTGCCGAAGAAGTCCTGATTGAAATCAACCAAACCTTTATCGTTACGCGGCAGGTTTTCCAGATCCAGCGTAGAAACGCGGAACATTTCACCGGCACCTTCCGTATCGGCAGCGGTAATAATAGGCGTGGATACCCAGAAATACCCCTGCTCATCAAAGAAGCGGTGAATCGCTTGTGCAAGCGTGTGTCTGACGCGAGCTACTGCACCAATAATATTGGTACGTGGGCGTAGGTGAGCAACTTCACGCAGATATTCAATGGTATGACGTTTAGCCGCCATTGGATAAGTGTCCGGATCGTCAATCCAGCCGGTTACCTGAACGTCAGTCGCCTGCAATTCAAAAGATTGACCTTCGCCCGGTGATGCCGTGACTTTGCCGGTAATAATGACGGAACAACCGGTAGTCAGGCGTAACACTTCATCCTGATAATTAGGCAGAGAATTATTGATGACAGCCTGTAATGGATTAAAGCACGAACCGTCATAAACGGTCAGAAAGGATATACCGGCTTTAGAATCACGCCGGGTACGTACCCAACCGCGTACGGTGACTTCGCTGTCAACCGCAGCACGGCCTTGCAGTACGTCGACTACAGGCACTACGCTCATAAATTTCTCTCTATATGATGTTAAATTATCTGAATTTTATTTCGGGCCGCTTTTTGTGGCATTCCGACTCTTAATTACGCGCTGCATATTAACTGACAGACAGAAAACAGCAATCTCCGTCACATCACATCGGTCATTCAGTTAAAAACAGAAGTGCTTTTAACCTGATGACTTATTGAATGTCGGGGTAATTGATAAAGGTACTAAAAAAAGCCGCCTTTTTACAATAGAAAGGCGGCTTTTCTTTTTATTTACTGTATTAATTTGCTAAATCAGCTATCACGTTTCACCAGCGGTAAATTGAAGGCTTTATGTAATGCTTTGACAAACGCTTTATCCTGACAGATGGTTTTCCCCGGGCTGTCTGACAGTTTAGCCACTGGTTTACCATTACACTGAATCAGTTTTATGACGATATTCAGCGGGCTGACATTGGGTATGTCGCAGGTCAGTCGTGTTCCAATACCAAAAACCAGCTTAATGCGGGTATGAAAACGTTTGTATAGCGCCAGAGCCTTATCCAAATTGAGGTTATCAGAAAACACTAACATTTTAGTTAATGGATCGATGCCGAGATTCTGATAGTGGGCGATGGCTTTTTCGCCCCATTCAAATGGATCGCCAGAATCATGCCTTAAACCTTCATACTGGCTGGCAAACTGAATAGCAAAATCACGTAAGAAAGCATCCATAGTAATGCAGTCTGTTAACGCGATTCCTAACAGATCCGGATACTCATCCAGCCAGCCCTGTAGTGCAGCACGTTGGCTGTTAGCCAGCACCGGGCTTATCTGTTGAAAAGCCTGAAACCACTCATGGGCCTGAGTTCCTATTGGCGAAAGATTCAGGCGACGAGCCAGGTCGTAATTGCTGGTTCCTGCCATATAGGGAGAGAACTCTTGCTGTAACAGCGCAACGATGTCTTGCTGAACCGCTTTGCTATAGCGACGGCGCGTACCAAAATCAGAAATTCTGAATTGTGACAGATCGGTATCGGCATAATCCTGACGGAAACGGGTTAGTTTCTCTTTTAAATGCGAAATTGCCTGTTCGCTGCCAATATCCGGCGTTCTGTGGCGGTGTATGGTTTCGCTAATTACCGCTAACAGCGGAACTTCCCACAGAATGGCTTCATACCAAAGGCCGGTAATACGAACTTTCAATCGTCCTTTCTCATTACTGACCTGCACCTGAGCCGGATTGAAGCGAAAGGTTTTTAACCAGTTGAGATAATCCTGCTGGAAAAAGGGCAGGGAGGCCAGATATTGGTATTCATCTTCAGTTAATGCCAAATCACGAATCAATGATATCTGTTGGCGAATTTCGTCTGCATATTCACCCAGAAGATCTTCGCTGCGACAGCGAAACTCCGCGACCACAGTGGTATTACGATAGCGATGAAAAACGGCTTGCTGCATGTGCAGCTTATAGGCATCGGTATCTAATAATGACGTAAGGATGGGGGTTGCCTGTTGTTTCATGTTGCGGTTACTGTTTTCTCATTAGGTGACGCACTGAAATATTCAGAGAGTATACCTTTAATATTCACTTAAATAAAAGAAGTATATAAAACAATGATATATGAGAGTAAATTCGGTCGTGACGCAGATTTAGTGGTAATGATTGATCGTCAGATACCATCCGATGATCTTATCGTGCATTTCTTCTGACTTTGAGAAGCAGATAGTCTTGCGGGTCAACCGTTTAAGATGGGTT
>NZ_JAJNAG010000078.1 GCF_021010575.1 Limnobaculum eriocheiris
AGGTGGAATGACCGTTTCGGATCACATCACTCGTTTCAGAACAGCGGGGACAAACTACATCAATCTTTGCCATCAATCATCCAAAGGGCGAAGAATACCACAACACTAAATATGCGTCACGACCTAAACTTGAGCTATTTGTTAAAAACCAAAATAGCTATCAACACATTAGAACCTACTTAATTTGTAGCTACTCTGGTGGATTAGGACCTAAAAAGCGTCAGGGCGATTATAAAAGTCCGGAAGGATTCTATCAAATAACCGCCAATAGTTTGAATCCTAATAGTAAATTTTATCGCGCCTTTAATATTGGTTACCCTAACCAATATGACAGAGCCCATGGTTTTACCGGCAACTATCTAATGGTACATGGTGCCTGTGTTTCAGCCGGTTGTTACGCCATGACCGATGAACAAATTGCCGAAATTTATCAATTTGTCGAAGCTGCAATGAAAAACGGTCAGCAGCAAGTGAGTATCAATATTTTCCCGTTCCGTATGACTAACGAAAATATGCGGCGCCATAAAGATTCCGAATATCAGGATTTCTGGTTGCAGCTAAAAACGGGCTATGACTATTTTGAAGCTACCCATCAGCCCCCGAACATTTCCGTTGTTGATGGCCGCTATGCGCTTTACCACAAACTCAGCATATGTATGCTAATAATCTTCCCAGAAATACTGAGGAATTTATTGGTAAATTTAGCTATCGCTAAAAAGGATAATACCAATCTGAACGGTCAGAACGATAACTGTATATTTCTGGCCGTTTAGCCGCCACCTATAATCACAATAATATCATATTGTTACACTGAATTTCACTGCTCCTGTACCCCTTCCCAAAACAAGCTTTTTGCGGTACCACACAAAATGATATTTCACTATAAAAATAATTATTCTTTTTTTATTATCTGACTTACACTACCCGGCATAAAATAGACTATAAATACAACAAGTTTAAATTAATTAGCCACGGATATATGTTTTTAACAACGGGAAGAAAAATGAGCAAATCCCTATTCATGCTCAGCGTATTACTACTGTCGCCAGTGTCATTCTATTCCAATGCGCAGTCCGTTCAGCCGCTGACTGAACAACAATCTACTATGCAACCAGAAAAACAGCGGCTACTGGGTTTACCGGTTTATGTTCGCATAATTAAAGAAGATAAAGTTCTGGAGCTGTTTGTTAAAAATCAGGGCACTTATCAACTGGTACAGACCTATCCTATCTGTAACTATTCCGGTGGTCTTGGGCCTAAGCGCTATCAGGGAGATTTTAAAAGCCCTGAAGGTTTTTATCAGGTGACAATGCAAAGCCTGAACCCAAACAGTAAATTCTATCGTTCATTTAATCTTGGCTATCCTAATCAATACGATCAGGAGCACGGGTTTACCGGTAAGCATCTGATGGTACACGGTGACTGTGTATCTACCGGCTGTTATGCGATGAATAACCAGCAGATTTCCGAGATTTATCAATTTATTGAATATGCGCTGATCAATGGGCAACCTCAGGTGGAAGTTAACATCTTCCCATTCCGTATGACCAACAATAAATTGAACAGTTACAGCCACTCTGTACATTATGAGTTCTGGCAGCAGTTAAAAGTGGGCTATGACTTTTTTGAAAAGACCCATCAACCGCCAAATATGATTGTCAGTAATGGGCGCTACAATCTTGCTCCACAGGGATTATTGGCTAACAATCCACAAAAATCTAATCCGGCGAACCCTTTCGCTCGCTAAAAGACATCAGATAATACGTTTACCAAAATGAAACAGGGCAAATTCTCCTTCAGGGATTTTTTGCCACTGTTCATTGCCGGTTAATGGTTGAGTAGCCACCAGAGTAACAATATCATTTGGTGTAGTTTCTCGCTGAAAGTCGATCTCCACATCTTCGTCTAACAATGTTGCTTTACCGAAAGGTGCCCGCCGCGTTAACCAGTACAGATTGGTTGAACAATATGCCATGACATAATGACCATCAGAAAGCAGCATATTAAACACTCCCTTCTTCTTCAGTTGATCGGCACATGTAGCAATAAAGCGAAATACCGCCGGCCAGTTAGATGGCCGACGCGGATAGCGTTGTTTAAGTTGTTGCAGGATCCAGCAAAAAGCATATTCACTATCCGTTTCACCAATCGGCTGAAAAAACGGCATTTTCAGGCTTCGATAACCTTTTAACTGGCCATTGTGGGCAAAGGTCCAGTTACGACCCCAAAGCTCACGCGTAAATGGATGCGTATTTTCTAACGCTACCGCTCCCCGATTAGCCTGGCGAATATGGGAAATTACCGCACATGACTTAATTGGGTACTCTTGTACCAGTTTAGCAATAGGTGAGTTATAGCTGGGTTGCGGATCGCGAAACGTTCGGCATCCTTTCCCTTCATAAAAGGTAATGCCCCAACCATCTTTATGTGGGCCAGTACGACCACCGCGCTGTATCAGCCCGGTAAAGCTGAAACAGATATCGGTCGGCACATTGGCACTCATTCCAAGTAATTCACACATACCGACCTCTCATCAACACACTAATCAGATGCTGTTATTTTGCCATCTCTTTTTCAACTAACAGCATCAGAATATGGATCACTTTAATATGCACTTCCTGAATACGGTCCGCATAGCCAAAATGAGGAACGCGAATTTCAACGTCAGCCAGACCATCCATTTTCCCGCCGTCTTTTCCCGTCAGCACAATCACTTTCATGCCTTTTTCGCGGGCAGCGTCAATGGCTCTTAAAATATTGGCCGAATTACCGGATGTGGATAATCCAAACAGAACATCCCCTTCACGCCCCACCGCTTCCAGATAACGGGAAAAAACATAGTCATAACCAAAATCGTTACTCACACAGGAAATATGACTTGGATCAGAAATAGCAATAGCCGGATAGCCTGGACGGTTTTCACGATAACGCCCGGTCAACTCCTCCGCAAAATGCATAGCATCACAATGTGAGCCGCCGTTACCACAAGAGAGCACCTTACCACCGGCTTTAAACGAACTGGCTAACAGCAAAGCGGCACGCTGTACAGATTCAATATTAGCGTCGTCACTGAGGAACTTTTGTAATACCTGAGCGGCTTCATTAAGCTCGCTGCGGATTAAATCCTGATACATGAAAAACCTCTTTGTAGATAAAGTGTAGTGAATCAGTTTCGATCAGTGTAACGGATAGCAATAGTAGCGAGAAGTGCCATAAACGCTATCTTCTGTGCAAATAGCCTATTTCTCAGCCATTCAGTCGCCATTTAATGATACATTCGTGCCAGTTGCTGGCGGTTTTCCGTCCAAATGATTGGCAATAACAAAACAGATGAAATAGCACCCGCAATCATTGCCAGTATCCATAATGTAGTACATAAACTGCGAAGATTATGAGACCAATCAGCACGATAGCTGAATACCATCAATATACTGGTAAGCAACGCAGCAGCAACACCGCCAGTATAAAATAAATTGACTGAATGCTCCCCGGCCCCCATTGCACCGAAAACAATCACCAGATAAGCAACAATGCAAACAAGGCTCAACCAATAATTTGGCTTTTCCCGTCCCAGTTGAAACTGTTCGGCCACTTTCATTAAGTTTGGGCGATATTCTCCGGCAGAGAACGGATCAATCCATCCAAAACGGCTGCCTTGAGAATAGAGAACTTTTTTCCCTTGTTTAATGACCGCTGAAGACGCTGAACTTTGAGCGACTTCGCTCCCCCCTTTTTTCCAGACCAGTTCAATATCAGGAATATGTTCAGACAACGCCTGAAAAAAGCGGGTAACAAATTCAGCATCAAAGCGCTTTTTGAACAATAACTTTAAAAACCACATAAATACCTTCAAATCGGACAACTGGCTATCAGGTTAATTTACAGGAAGATGAAGGAGAATAGAAACCGGTATATAAAGAGAAATGCAGCCAAGAAAAAACCAGAGACGAAAAAAATCCCCTGAGCGTTTAGCTCAAGGGATTGAAATTAGTGGCGGAACGGACGTCTGCCATACATGAGTCCAACACAAACCAACCCCATCGTACAAATCCCAGCTATGCAGCCATCTTACCCAATTTCCTGTCCAATACAACTTAACCTTATCTTAACTCAGCCGCTTGTTAATGGCATACTAAATGGCATACTTAAAATAGTGGAATTTTCAGCTCATGGCACTACTTACTGATACTAAAGCTCGTCACATCAAGCCTGATGACAAGCCCGTTCCACATGGTGGGGTCACGGGCTTAGCTCTTCATCCTTCCGCTACAAAAGGCCGCGGAAAATGGGTTCTTCGTTATGTCAGCCCTGTGACCCAAAAACGTCGAAATGCCGGTCTAGGTAGTTACCCTGAAATAACCATTGCTGAAGCTGCCAGATTGGCGCAAACCATGCGCGAACAATTAGCGTATGGTGATGACCCACTAGAGCTCAAAAAAGCAAAAACCACAAAAGTTATTATTCCCACCTTTGAAGAAGCCGCCAGACAAGTCCACACTGAATTGCTACCTGGATGGCGTAATCAGAAACATGGTAAACAATGGATATCCACACTTGAGCAGCACATATTTCCCATCTTAGGGCCGGTGTATCTTAACGAAATCACGCCAGCAAATGTGGCTGACGTACTACGCCCTTTCTGGATGACGATCCCTGAAACCGCGGGTCGAGTTAAGCAACGTATCCATAAAGTCATGCAATGGGCATGGGCTCACGGACATTGTTCTGCTAACCCTGTTGACGTTGTTGACCATCTTCTTCCTCAGCAGGTCAGCGTTAGTATACGCACTGAGCATCAACCGGCCATGCCATGGAAGGTCATACCGTTATATGTAGCCTCTCGCGTCTATAGTCACGAGCGCTATAATGTTACCCGCGCATTGTTACTGTTCACTCTCCTGACCGCCAGCCGTTCAGGAGAGGCCCGAGCCATGTGTTGGACCGAGATTGATTTTAAACGCAATATCTGGACGATCCCGCCTGAACGCATGAAAAGTGGTATAAGGCATCGGATACCGCTATCTAGCCAAGCTGTTGAAATACTTTCTCAAATGAGGGGGTTACATGAGGAGTTAGTCTTTCCCTCACCACGAAAACAAATAGTGCTAACTGATATGGTTTTGACTTCTTTTTTACGCAGAACCAAGGCTATCAGTGATACTCCTGGCCGTTATGCTGTCGCCCATGGATTTCGTTCTAGCTTTAGAGACTGGTGTAGTGAACATCACTATTCTCACGATATAGCTGAACGAGCCCTTGCGCACACTATCAAGAACAAATCTGAAGCAGCCTATCATCGTACTGATCTGTTAGATGAACGCCGTTCAATGATGCAAACATGGGCAAATTATGTGTTTTCTTCAGTAGGATAGTGGACAGCATTATATAGGTAGTATTGATACTAACGAATATTTCAATGTACTTTAAATAGATACACCTAACATTACTGGATCTAGATTAACGATAAACTTGATTGAATTCTAAACTTATGTACTTCTAAGGAAGGCCTATGATGCAATCTGAACTAATTGAAATTGAAAAGTTCGATGAGATTTTTTTTAAGTATAGTGAAAGGTTTATAAAGGATTTTGAAGAATGTGTAATTCTCTATATTGATGGCATAACTTATGAGCCATCTATGACTGCCTTAAACTTTCATGAACAATTAACAACTGAATTAGATAGTAAAGACCCCGACGATCATATATTGGATACTAATATTGAATTAGCAATTGGTGAACCCAAATATTATATAGATCACGCTTACATGTATTATCGGAAATCTGGTCGTGACGCATATTTAGTGTTGTGGTATTCTTCGCCCTTTGGATGATTGATGGCAAAGATTGATGTAGTTTGTCCCCGCTGTTCTGAAACGAGTGATGTGATCCGAAACGGTCATTCCACCT
>NZ_JAJNAG010000079.1 GCF_021010575.1 Limnobaculum eriocheiris
TGAATGAATACAACAGTGAGCGGCCCCATGAATCCCTGAATAACCTGACACCGGAAGAATACCGGCTGATGGCTGAAAACCCAGAAATCTCAAAAAGTATGTGGTACTAAAATGGGTGTGCTTACAAACCCTTCGCCATTATTACGAATGATCGGAACATAGATACTGAACGCCATGAAACTTAGTCCTGAATCGATTGAAGATTTATTATTTTTTAATTTTAATCTACCAGTTTATTGGTGTTGTATTGATCGTTTGTTTCGATCGTGATTGTTGGAATTGATCGGTTTTAACGATCATTCATTTTTATATATAAACAGTATGAACCTTCAGTTTTCGGTTTCATCGTATTGTTGCTGAGTTTAAAAATATTCAGTCATGCGTTTGTATCAAGAATTGACATTTATCCCATAGCCATTCTCAGACAAATAACTGGTAATTTTACTAGGTATGAATTAAGCGATAATATCTTTACAATTAGCATTGAGCTTCTTAATAATTTATTATAATCAAGTGCAAAGTAATTAGTTGAATATTTATTGCTCTGCTAACCACCATGGATAAGGTATGTCTTTAAAAGAAAGTTACGTGTGGAAATGTTTTACCTACTTATATTCATCAACGTGTTTACCTACAATTAGAACAATTATTTTCTCATTAAGTGCTCTTGGTCTTTTGAGTTTTTCTTTGTCTGTTTATAGCGAACCATTAAGTCCTGCAGAACGAGGGGATATCGAACTACAACAACGCGACATCCTGTTGCAAAACCAGCAGCAACGAGAAGATTTAGAACGTAATGCAGAACTACGCACCTCACCACAAATATCAATATCAACACCAGAAGTACAAGGTCCCCGCTTCCTTATTTCTCAAATCAATATTGAACAGGCAATGCATTTGCCGGAAAAAGAAAAAAATCAACTGGTTCAACCTTATATCAACCAATGCATTGGCATCTCACAAATATCCAAACTGGTTGAAGATATTTCAGAGTGGTATATCAGCCGTGGCTACATTACCAGTCGGGCTTTTTTAACCGAACAGGACCTCTCTTCCGGCGAACTAAATATCCGGGTGCTGGAGGGCAAACTGGAAAAAGTACTGCTGGAAGGTGAATCCACCACCGCCCTTCGTATGGCATTTCCCGGTCTGGAAGGGAATATTTTTAACCTGCGGGATATAGAGCAGGGGATGGAGCAGATTAACCGGGTGCGTACCGTTCCGGTACAGATTGAAATCTTACCGGGCAGCGAGCAGGGGCTTTCGGTGGTGAATCTGTCGGCTACCCCGGAATTTCCGCTGAGTTTCACACTGGGCTTTGATAACAGCGGCCAGAAAAGTACCGGTACCGGGCAGATGAACAGCTCAGTTACCGGCAATAATCTACTGGGAATAGCCGATAAGTGGTTCGTTAACGGTGCCAAAAGCAGTGATTTGTCTAACAGCCACGATGCTCAAAGCTTACAGGCCAGCCTCAGCGTACCTTATGGTTACGCCCTGTTTGATTACAGTTACTCCTGGAGTGACTACCTGAGCAGTATTGATAACCGTGGCTATTACTGGCGTTCGCGGGGGGATACCCAGACCCATCGTCTCAACAGCAGCTGGACGCTGTATCGCGACGGGGATATTAAAACGGGGCTTTCCTTAGGCATCACCCATCGCATCAGCCGTAACTATCTTAATGATGTGCTGTTACAAAGCAGCAGCCGCAAGCTCTCCAGTGTCACTGTGGGTATTAACCACGGTCAAAAATTATGGGGTGGTTTTGCCACGCTCAATCCGGCTTACAGTCAGGGTGTGCCATGGCTGGGGGCTGAAGATGATGACGGAAAACCTTCCGGTGCACCTAAAGCAGAATTCTCTAAATGGAGCCTGTCCGGCAGTTACTATTTTCCGTTAAGCGAGCGGGTTACCTGGTTAAGCAGCGTATACGGTCAGTGGACCCCGGACCGGTTGTACGGCAGTGAACGCTTAACCATTGGCGGAGAAAGCTCGGTCAGAGGGTTTAAAGAGCAGTATCTGGCGGGTGACAGCGGTGGCTACTTGCGAAATGAACTGAATACCTACCTGTTTACTATGCCGGTCATGGGGCAGGTGAGCCTGGTGACCGCGGTGGATGGTGGTTACCTGCATCACGACAGTCTGGATAAATATGCCTCCGGTACCCTGTGGGGGGCGGCAGTGGGATTGTCTACGGCTCATCGCCATGTTTCCAGCAGTTTTACTGTATCAAAGCCATTGAAATATCCGGACTGGCTGGAACCAGACCGGTACTCCGTCTATTACCGCATTGGACTGATGTTTTAATTAAACACACGGGATAACAACAATGAAAAACAACATGGAAGTGTTACCAGTTTCAACTCGCCGCCGTGTACTGAGCTATCTGATTAGCGTGCTGTTGTGTATTCAGCCAATGGCCCCGGCACTGGCGGCAGGGATAGATGTCGCCGGTGGCAATACCTCAACGGATAATGCGGCTAACGGTGTACCGGTGGTGAATATCGCCACGCCAAACGGCGCTGGTGTCTCTCATAACCAGTATCAGAACTTTAACGTCGGTAAAGAAGGGCTGATTCTAAACAATGCCACAGAGGCACTGAATCAGACTCAACTGGGCGGACTGATTCAGAATAACCCCAACCTGAAAGCCGGACAGGAAGCGAACGCCATTATCAATGAGGTGGTGGGTGCCAATCGTTCGCAGCTCCAGGGGTATACCGAAGTGGCGGGTAAACAGGCCAATGTGATGGTGGCTAACCCGTACGGTATCACCTGTAACGGCTGCGGGTTTATCAATACGCCAAATGTCACGCTGACCACCGGTAAACCGGTGCTGGATGCGCAGGGCAATGTGCAGGCCCTGGAAGTCAGTAAGGGCACGATTACCATTGAAGGGCAGGGGCTGGATGCCAGCAACAGCAGTTCACTGGCGATTATCTCCCGTGCCACCGAAGTCAATGCGGCGGTCTATGCGAAAGATTTAAGCGTTATCAGCGGCAGTAACCGGGTAGGTAGTGACGGGAGTATTACCCCGATTGCCGGAGACGGTGCAGCACCGAGAGTGGCGATTGATACCGGCGCATTAGGCGGCATGTACGCCAACCGTATTCATATGGTGTCCAGCGAAAAGGGCGTCGGGGTTAACCTGGGTAATCTGAATGCCCGACAGGGCGATATCCAACTGGATGCTAACGGTAAACTGACGCTGAATCATACGCTGTCTCAGGGCAACCTGACGGTGCAGGCCGATGAGCTGGCGCTACAGGGCAATCATAAAGCGGGGGGCGATATCCGCTTAACCAGCCGTGGTCAGACTGACATCAGGCAAGGGGCAGTCTCATCGGCGGGTAACGTCACGCTTAACAGTCAGGGGCAGATAACGGTTGGCAATGGCACTGTAGCTGCCGGTAATAACGTTAACCTGAGCAGCCAGCAGAGCCTGCAACTGACCAATGCCAGCGTGGCGGCAGGGGTGGACGCACAGGGTATGGTCGGCAGTCAGGGTACAGTCCAACTGGATGCACAGCATCAGTTATGGAACAACAGCCAGATTTCTGCCGGTCAGGTAAAGGCCAGAGGCCAGCAGACCATACAGCAGGATGCTGCTTCCCGTGTAACCGGTTTGACCAACGTCAGTCTTGAGGGTGGCCATCTGGCGCTGGATGGTAACGTCAGCGCCGGACAGAATATCGCGTTGAGTGGAACCCGTCTGCAAACCGGCGCACAGTCAAAAATTCAGGCTCAGCAAAATCTGAATGTGGTAACCACGGAACGGGTTGACAGTCTGGGTGAGATGAGTTCCGGCAATACCCTGTCATTATCCACCGCTGAATGGGTCAATCAGGCGCTGTTTGCCACCAACGGCAACAGCACCATTAATGTTACTTCACTGAACAATCAGGGCAAAATTCAGGCTCAGGGCTCACAGAATATCACCGCCGGAACGGTAAATAACGGCGGCATCATGCTGTCCGGTGCTCAGACAACGCTGACGGCGGATAACGTCACGCTGTCCGGTAGCCTGGGGTCACAGCAGACATTGAACCTGACCGCACGTCAGTGGCTGAAGGTTGAACCATCGGGCCTGTTGCTCAGCGATGGCAGAATGACCCTTGAGTCTGCGCGCATTGATTTGGCGGGTTCGGTTAAAGCTCAGAATGATATCCGGGTGAATAGCACCACCCTGAATACCCTCGCGGGAAGTCAGCTGTTAAGTGATGGCCATATTGCGGTGATGGCTTCTGCCAGCACCTTAGCCGGACTGATTTCTACCGGGGGTACCTTCTCGCTGGATTCACCGTTATTAACGGCGTTGGAGACGGCCCATATTCAGGCGCGTCAGGGTATGATTCTGAATGCCAGTCAGAGTGCGTTATTGCAGGGGACACTGGCTTCCGGTGGCGGCCTGACCTTAACCAGCGCGAATATTAATCAACTGGGCATCATGCAGTCTGATGCCGGGCTGACACTTAACGGCACCACCATTCAGCAGCAGGGCACATTGCAGGGGCAAACCGTTACGATTAACGGGCAGACCCTCACCAACAGCGGCACGGTGCTGGCGCTGAATCAACTGGATATTAATACCCAACTGACCGATAACCAGAGCAGCGGCAGGCTGTTCAGCGGCGGTAATCTGACATTAATCAGCGATGTGTTAAACCACGCCGGTCAGATACTGGCATTAACGGATATCTCGGTTGGTCTTAATCAGGATTTCACCCACAACAGCACCATCGCGGCGGGCAATTCACTTTCTCTTAGTACCTCAGGTGCACTGACGCAAAACGGTACTTTGCAGGGGCAAAGCGTCAGTCTGAGCAGTGGCGGCCTGTTGACCAGTCAGGGAAATATTGCTGCCGGTACGGGGGTTCTTAAGTTAAGCGGTGCGGACATTGTACTGGGGGACAACAGTAATCTTCAGTCCGGCGGCAATATTGAGATAACCAGCCAGAACTCGATTGTACACAGTGGTTTTACCGGTGCGGGTGGTGATTTACTGCTGAGCGCGGTCAACAACATTACCAACAGCTCCCTGCTGTATGCCGCAGGGGATATGCGGTTGTTTGCTGACAACATCAGCAACCTGAAAGGGGATATTCTTGCGGGTAATAGCCTGTGGATGCAGAAGGATGCGGCAGGGAATGCCAACAGTCTGGTGCTGAACCGTTCAGGGACGATTGAGACCTATGACGGTGATATTACGATTAATACGGGACGGTTCAAAAATAGTTATTTTGAT
>NZ_JAJNAG010000007.1 GCF_021010575.1 Limnobaculum eriocheiris
CGGAGGTGGAATGACCGTTTCGGATCACATCACTCGTTTCAGAACAGCGGGGACAAACTACATCAATCTTTGCCATCAATCATCCAAAGGGCGAAGAATACCACAACACTAAATATGCGTCACGACCGCAATAAAGAAAGCGATTGAGTTAAATTTACTAAATTAAGTTAGCTATAGATAAACAGAGTATTTGGGGTATTAAAGTTGTTGTGTAAAATATAAGCAAGTCAGTTGGTGGTTTTGGTAGGGGAAATAAAGTATGAAATCCTGCTCCTTATCATTATGATTTCTAATGATATGCTTTGTATTTCAGCAGAGCACAATTACATTCTTCCCGGAATAAAAGGGAATTCAAAAATTCTATTTTATTGATTTATATAATTATCCCGACATTAGTGTCAGGTATCCTTTTTTCACTACTGATTTGTTATTTTTAAGTCGGAAAATGAAATTCCGATAACATATTAATCTATAAGCTTATTCTTTTTTTTGGATGAAAAATAACCAGGTGATCGCATCTTTTCATCAACCAGAAAATACTCACCAGACGTTAATCGTTCATTTCTTTCAGCGCTTGTTCCACATATAGGTAAGCAATGCCCATCACCTGCTGTTGGCGAGAAAGCTGACCAAAGCTAATATTCGTGGCGTTAATAAATACGGTATCCGTTTGATCAAAAGGATTAAAACCGGTTTGTTCCTGAATCAGCTGTAACCACTCTTTACCAAATCCACAACTGCGTCCGTATAGGTATATTTGATTGATATTTAATATATTTAGAAAATTGTACAGGCTAAGCCCAATGGCGCGGGCGGCTTTATTTACCATACTCCGCACTTCTTCATTTCGCTGATGATAATGTGTAATCAACCATTCTGTGGTGGGGGTTGCTGACGAATTCTGCTCCTGAGTATTCCGGACATAAACTTTGCGCACCTTACGAGCCATTTTCTTTAGGGCGGAAAGAGAAGCGATAGTCTCCAGACAGCCATAACGACCACAATCACACTGGCTGCCATCAGGGTCGATAATGGTGTGTCCTATTTGCCCACTACCATAAAGGCTTCCCCGATAGATCTGGTGGTTAATCACAAATGATGAGCCAATACCGTAATCAACATTAATGACGCAGAAATCCTGACAGTTGTGATGATTCTGCCACTTTTCCGCCATTGCCGGTAACTTTGATGAGTTTGTAATTTACCGCATTGACGCTGGCTCCGGTGACTTGGGTATTACTGTCGGAGATTTTTCCTAACCGCATTCGTGGTATGGCCATGGCGGTAGGCACTTTTTCACTGTGGATCGCCTGTTTCTTACTCACCTATATCTGGAAGCCTTAGAAGATGTACTGAGTGGCGATGCTCAGAGCACGAGAGGCAATACAGAAGAGATGGTTGAGGATAAGTAGGGTAATAAAGATTCAATAACGGATTACTTTAACCACTGATGTACTTCCGGCCGGATACTATGTTTATAGGTACACATGGTATCCGGCCGGAATATTCTCTGAAATTAAAACAGACGCAAGGTTATTGGCTACACCAGTTATTCGCCTGTTTAATTCCGCCATTCGGCGAACTATAACCCAGGCAACCAAGCATTGAGTCAAAGATCTCTTTGTGGTTTAGCGTCGCACCGGTACGTTGTTTGGCTCTCAGTCTTTCAAAAGCATCATAACGTTCTGGCTGTTTTAAAAAACTGTCAGAAGCCCAAACCATAATTGGCACCCGGAATTGCTCTGGTGGTGCCATTTCACGTGGGGTTGCGTGGAAGTGTGCATTATTACTGATGGATTCACCGTGATCGGCAGCATAGAACACCAGCGCATTTTTATCCCGCATTTGTTCAATCACATTAGTAATAAAGGTATCAACATACAGCACGCTGTTATCAAAGGAGTTAATTAACTGCGCTTTGGTACATGAACGGTCAATACCCATACATTCAGGCGTATAGCGCGCAAAACTGGCGGGGTAACGCTGAGAATAAAGATAGTGGGAGCCTTTAGTATGCAGAATCACCAGATGCTTACCGTTAGGGTAGCGCTGTAGTGATTTTTGTAGCTCATTGACTAACAGCATATCGTCAACGGGTTTGCCATTGTTGCGCTTCTCTGAGGCGATGGTTTCACGGAACTGATAGTCGTTAACATTGGTATCGTTATAAAACCACAGTTCACTTTGCATAGCGAAAAGCTCAGAGGTAAAACCTAATGACTTCATTACTGAAAAGACGTTTTTCTCTTGTAATGTGCGCTGGGCATTATCTTTAGTTCCTCCTTCACGTACAAACATGCAGAGTAAAGAGAGCTTGGTTGCCGTATCGCAAGACTTACCTTTAAACATCAGGAGATTATTTTCTTTCTCCATTTTAGGGGTGGTCTGACGGTAGTAACCCAACATACCCATATGATCCCAGCGGGTGGTTTCTCCGATGATAAACACCACATAGGTACTGTCGATATCAGCCGGAGGAACATAGGTGAATTGTTTAGCGGGATCGAACAGATCCTGTGTATTCTGATTGCCCTCAACTTTGGTATAAGCAAATAAACCGAGCGCTGCCAGCCAGTTAGAAGGAAGGTAAGAGTGTGCCACTATGCCACCATAGCTTGGCAGGTCCGTATTTGACTGTGTTTCTTCGTTTTTTTGCACATAGCCTTGCAGATGAAGCGGTAACCAGACTAACACCGCGGCTATCAGCAAGATCGCTAATGGTTTCCTGCGCTGGCCGGGCGTTTTGAGCTGCTCCATCAGAGTATGGTGTAAGTTATTTTTCCAGATCAGCAACAGCGGTAGGGCGCTAACCAGTACCATCCATAAAATTAAATGCCAGCCAATGGACTCTTTGTTCATATCCATATCGGTGGTGAGCACTGATATCACGACACCATAGCCAATGACCACATTGAAGAAAATCATGTAGTAGCTGGCCGCAACGGATATTAATACAAACAACGTAGCTGTTATGCGATAAAACAGTTTTCCCCCCAGCGATAGCAGACGCATAAGGAAAAAGGTAAAAAGAACGATAACCAGAATTTCGGTAGCGGCTTCGATGACTTTATCAAAACTTAAGCTATGGCTGAAACGACGGTAAAATACTGAAAGGTTAAGAAATATACCAATATAAATGGCTAATATTAAAGATATTTTTTGTTGTGATAGCGTTTTGAGTCTGTTCATAAAGTTGATGTATCGGTTTGGCTCATCAGGTTAGTTTTGTTATGGTCAAACAGTGTATAGAAAAATTCGTGCAATTAAATTTTTTATTATTAATAACAATATGTTGTAAGTTAATGTGTTGGTGAGTTTATATAAATATTTCAGTCTGTTAACTTTAAGACATTAATGAAATAGCCATACTGGTTAACATCGTTATTTCCTGATTACAGAGAGCGGATACCTGAAAGTGTGGCTTGCCGACACGACAGGCGTTGGTATTAAACCGATCAAAAACGGTCTGCTCCGTTGCCAGTGTTTTTTGCCATAAAGCGGGTGTTGCCAGTAGTAAGGCCAATAAGAAGATTCTTAGCATGATGATTTCAGCATTGTGTCGGGTTGAATAGAAAGGGTGGGAGATTTTAGGGGACAAAAATACAGGAGAAAAGGGGCAAGAAAGAATATCACCTTCGCCAATAAAAAAGGGGTGCTGGTGCACCCCAAAATCCTACAGAGAGAAGGTGGAACTTAGCGCGCTAACCAGCCGCCATCAACGGCAATAGTGTAGCCATTGATATAGTCAGAAGCAGGGGAAGAGAGGAATACCGCCGGGCCCATCAGATCGTCAGGTAAGCCCCAACGACCAGCAGGGATACGGTCCAGAATTTCAGCGCTACGGCTTTCGTCCGCACGTAACTGCTGAGTATTGTTGGTTGCCATATAGCCAGGCGCGATGGCGTTAACGTTAATACCGTGTTTTGCCCACTCGTTAGCCAGCAGACGGGTCACTCCCATTACGGCACTTTTCGATGCAGTATAAGAAGGAACGCGAATACCACCCTGATAAGAGAGCATTGATGCGATATTGATGATTTTTCCACCGTGGCCCTGCTTGATAAATTGGCGGGCAACCGCCTGTGACATAAAGAAGACGGTTTTGATGTTGAGGTTCATCACATCGTCCCAGTTCTTTTCGGTGAAATCGATGGCATCTTCACGACGAATAATACCGGCATTGTTAACCAGAATGTCGATTTTACCGTATTCGGCCAGCGCTTTTTCCAGCAGGCCGGGAATGCATTCAATGCTACTCAGATCGGCTGTCAGGCTTAAGAAACGACGACCCAGTGCTTTTACTTTCTCGATAGTTTCGGTTGGTTCGGTGATGTTTACACCAACGATGTCACAGCCAGCCTGTGCCAGACCTAACGCCATACCCTGACCCAAACCGGTATCACAACCGGTTACCATCGCTATTTTACCTTTCAAATTGAAAGAATCTAAAATCATGACAATATCTCCCTGGTGGGCAGCCTTAAGGTTGCCCATTTTGATATAGAAGCGGCCGGCATCACCGGCTGATAACAGATGAATTAACGGATATCTTTGATCTTCACATGGTCCATATCATCATAGGTTTGGTTTTCACCAATCATGCCCCAGATGAAGGTATAGTTTTTCGTACCCACGCCGGAGTGAATTGACCAGCTTGGTGAAAGTACGGCCTGCTCGTTGTGTACCAGAATATGACGGGTTTCTTGTGGCTGGCCCATCATGTGGAATACGGCATTTTCTTCGTCAATATTGAAGTAGAAATAGGCTTCCATACGACGCTCATGGGTATGAGTTGGCATCGTGTTCCATAAGCTACCTTCCGCCAGCTTGGTTAAACCCATGCTTAACTGACAGGTTTCTACTACTTCAGGGATCAGGTATTTGTTAATGGTACGCAGGTTACTGGTTTCCGGGCTACCTACAGTCATTGGGGTGACATCGGCGCGGGTGATCAGTTTGGTAGGATAAGCCATATGGGCCGGTGCACAGTTATAGTAGAACTTGGCTGGTTTAGCGGCATCAACACTGTTGAAAATCACCTCTTTTGCGCCTTTACCAATATAGATAGCTTCTTCATTACCTATTTCATAACGGGTACCGTCAACGGTAATAACCCCTGTGCCACCGATGTTAATCGCACCAAATTCACGGCGCTCAAGGAAGTAACTCACACCCAGTTGTTTACCCACTTCAGTACCGATAGTCACGCTCTTGCTGACCGGCATGATGCCACCGACGATGATGCGATCGATGTGGCTATAAGTCATGGTGTATTGGTCCGCTTCAAAGATTTTCTCAATCAGGAATTCGCGGCGTAGTTCAGTGGTATCCAGTTTTTTAGCGTGATCGCTGTGAATACTTTGACGAACTTGCATATCAGAACCTCTTTAACAAAATGAATAACAAGGATTATCTGTCTCATCTCCGCCATGCGAAGGCTAATCCACTGTCTTTATCAGGAATCAATCCTGTTAGTGTAGCCGCCATTTAAAACCATGGCGGCCCCCTGTCATGCTTATTGTGGCTGTGGAAGTTTATAAGCCTGGCGGGCTAACAGTTTCCAGTCGCCGGCTTTATCCTTTTTCCATACCTGCATGACGCCAATTTTAACTTCACCGGGCTTACCGCTGTCGTTGGTTTTGGCTTCAAAAATGTGTCGAACCACTGCGACATCACCATCTACGTTAACCGTCTGGTCATTCAGGTTTAGCGTCACAAAGCTGGATTTGCCGGTAACAATAGCGTCGACAAATTCGGCATTATTCTCAACGCGACCGCTGGAGTGGCCGTAACTGAGGTTTGGCGCGCCTACTTTTTCCAGCTCGGATTTCTTAGCGCTTAACATCGCCTGACGCATATTCTCGACCGCATTATTTACGGCTGTAACATCGGTACTTTGAGCAAAGCATGTACCGCTGATTAACAATGAGAACAGTGCTGCACCTAGTATTTTTTTCATGTTTCTTATCCCGTATCCTTGATTAAATAACCCAGAGTTCAAAACAACGTAGATAGTGCGTAAATCTTAAGCTTTGTCGGTAATGGCTGTGGTTTCGGCTTCAGCTTTTTGTGTTGCAGTCTTATTACCCATGCGTTTTGCCCACATGGCGGTAATAATTGGCACCAGAACCGAAGTCACGATAACTGAAGTTGCGACCAGTGCGGTGGCAGCAGGAGCAACAGGCTTAAATTGAGGTAGCATTTCTGCAATCAGTACCGGCGTGGCAACCGCAGCACCTGCGGTACTTGAAGCCGCAACCCCGGCGGTTCCGTTACCCCCACCGATAAACTTGTCGGCAATAATCAGTGGAATACCGGTGACAATAATAACCCCTACGCCTAACAGAATACCTAACAGACCGGTTTCCAGAATCACGCCCAGATTAATGGTGTTACCTAAGGCGAAGGCAAAGAATGGAATCAGCGTGTGTACCGCTTTGCTGAAGAATTCACGCAGTTCAGGATCCAGGTTACCCAGCGCGAAGCCAATCAGGAATGGCAGAACCGCACCAACGAAAGCTTGTGGTTCGAATGAAGCAATACCTGCGGTACCCAGAATAATCATGGTCATTAACGGACCCGATTCAATGGACATCAGTACGAATGCACCGGCTTCTTCCTTTGAGCCATACTGCTGCATGATAGAGGCGTACAGGCCACCGTTAGTCATATCCATCGCGGCAACCAATGCCAGCGTAGACATACCGGCGAAAAAGCCTACTTCAACACCGTATTCAGGAATGATTTGTGATGCAATAGCTGCAACCACCCAGGCGGTAGCAATTTTCGTAATAACCAGTGTACCGGACTTACGTAATACGGTGCCCGTTGCGCTCAGTTGTATGGATGCCCCCATACAGAAGAACCAGACAGCCAGAATTGGCACGGTACCTGTGATTAAACCGTTAGTAAATGAACCAAAATATTTACCCGCGCCAGGAGACAGGGTATGGCAAATAGCACCTAAGAACAGAGGAACCAGCATCAATCCGCCAGGGATTTTGTCAATTGCCTGTTTGATTTTCATATTATTTCCACCTAGTCAGTAAGTTATTTCCAATAACGATAAGTGCATAATTGATATCGTTGCTGAATAAAACAAAAAGTATCCTGTGATCACGCAATAATTACAGTGAGTATTATTGTGTGGCTCAATATTTTTTAATTTAAGTAGTTGCGACTGCTCTTTTAAGATAGTTTCAGAGAATATCCCAGTTTTAGTCAGGGTTTATACCCGCCTGATTTATCTTTTCTATTAGTGAATAGGTTTTAGTTAAGAGTAGTTGGCTCCTTATGGCGCTATTGGTTCCAATAATTAAAAGTAAATGAAATCGGTTAATGTTTTCTGTGATACTTAATTCTCGAAATAAATTATTCCATTGATAGTAAAGGGTTTATTTTATTTTTTTGTTTTGATTTGGCTTCGAGGTGCCGCTTTTGTTGATGCAATCCTAGCTAATTATGATGGTGGTTAGCTGTGATCTGAGTCATACAAATTATATTTTGTTTGTAAATATGAAACATCGTTTCAAAATTATAACTACGTTATTTCACAAAAATCAGTCTGGCGTGCTGGTGCTATCTGTAATGTGCTGGTTTTGTGATTTTTTTATCCGCTGATAAAAAATGAAAGGTTATAAGTCAGAATTTTTTTAAGTTGAATTGATTCTAAAGCGTGTGAATTGTCGTATGTGCGATTATTTCATTTGCTCAATAAAATGGTCAGCTAAAGTTTTAGTTGGTACGGAAGGGGAGCAACATCCATGTTGCTCGTACTGCTTTCGGTTGCGGTAACTACAGCATTTTTCTAATCACATAATGCAAAATACCGCCGTTTTGGTAATAGGTAAGTTCATTACCGGTATCAATACGGCAGCGGGTATTAATAATGTCATGGTGACCATCGGAGTGGGTGATAACGACCGTAACGGTTTGACCCGGTAGTAGGGTTGCCAATCCGGTAACGGTGATCGTTTCGTCTCCGGTTAAACCCAAAGATTTACGCGTAACGCCCGGCGCAAACTCCAGCGGTAAAATCCCCATACCAATCAGGTTAGAGCGGTGGATACGTTCAAAAGATTCGGCAATGACCACACGAACACCCAGCAGCATCGGCCCTTTTGCCGCCCAATCACGGCTGGAGCCGGAACCATACTCTTTGCCAACAATCACTGCCAGCGGCACATGGTCTTGCTGGTAACGCATTGCGGCATCGTAAATGGGCAGGGTTTCTTTGGTTGGAACGTAACGGGTAAAACCCCCTTCAACCCCGGGTACCATTTCATTGCGAATGCGAATATTGGCAAAAGTGCCGCGCATCATCACTTCGTGATTACCCCGGCGTGAGCCGTAAGAGTTAAAGTCTTTAGCCTCAATGCCGTGATTGTTAAGATAGATTCCCGCCGGGCTGTTAGCCTTTATATTCCCTGCCGGAGAGATGTGGTCCGTGGTGACGGAGTCTCCCAGCAGCGCCAGAATGCGGGCATCATGAATATCCTGTACCGCTTCAGGTGTTGCCTGCATAGTGGTAAAGAATGGGGGATGACGTATGTAAGTTGAATCTTCCTGCCAGCGGTAGGTTTGTGATGCTTCGACTTTAATGGATTGCCACTCTTCATCACCATCAAACACTTCCGCATACTCTTTGCGGAACATCGCTGCGGTAACCCCTTCAACCGCCTGAGCGATTTCATGGGAAGAGGGCCAGATATCTTTCAGATAGACGGGATTTCCCTGTTTATCCTGTCCCAACGGATCCTGAGACAAATCAACGTTCATATTACCCGCCAGCGCGTAGGCCACCACCAGTGGTGGAGAGGCCAGCCAGTTAGTTTTCACCAGCGGATGGATGCGGCCTTCAAAGTTACGGTTACCGGACAGCACGGCTCCAACGGTCAGATCCCCTTGTTTGATCGCCTCTTCAATTGGCGCTAGCAGCGGGCCGGAGTTACCAATACAGGTAGTACAGCCATAGCCAACCAGATTAAATCCCAGCGTTTCCAGATAGGGCGTCAGCCCTGCCGCATTCAGATAGTCAGTGACCACTTTAGAACCGGGAGCCAGAGAGGATTTAACCCACGGCTGGCGTTGTAAACCTTTCTCCACCGCTTTTTTCGCCAGCAATCCGGCCGCCAGCATCACGCCGGGGTTGGAGGTATTGGTACAGGACGTGATAGCGGCAATCGCGACGGCTCCCTGTTTCAGAGCAAAAGTATTCTCCTTCAGGGTGACGGGTACCTGCTCGGTACGCGGCGTTCGCGCAGTGGTGTCTAACTGAGTGTAGGCTGCAAAAGCCTGTTTGACGGCGCTTAATGTTACTCTGTCCTGAGGGCGTTTAGGGCCAGCCAGACTGGCTTCTACGCTGGATAAATCCAGTGACAGAGTACTGGTGAATACCGGTTCATCACCGGGATAGCGCCATAGCCCCTGCGCTTTACAATAGGCTTCAACCAGCGCAATTTGCTGTTCACCCCGACCGGACAGACGCATATAGCGCAATGTCTCTTCATCAACCGGGAAGAAGCCACAGGTAGCACCAAATTCCGGTGACATATTGCCGATGGTGGCACGGTCTGCCAGCGTCAGGCGCGCCAGCCCGTCACCATAGAATTCAACAAATTTGCCCACGACACCGTGCTGGCGCAGCATTTGGGTGACGGTTAGCACCAGATCGGTAGCGGTAATGCCTTCACGCAGCTGTCCGGTTATTTTGAAGCCAACCACATCAGGGATCAGCATTGAAACCGGCTGGCCCAACATGGCTGCTTCAGCTTCAATACCGCCAACGCCCCAGCCCAGAATACCCAAACCGTTAATCATCGTGGTATGAGAGTCGGTACCGACCAGAGTATCCGGATAGACCATCAGTTTGTCGTCCTGCTGCTCCTGCCAGACCGTTTGCCCCAGATACTCCAGATTGACCTGATGGCAAATGCCGGTACCCGGCGGCACCACGCGGAATCGATTGAAGGCTTTTTGCCCCCAGCGCAAAAAGGCGTATCGCTCATGGTTACGTTGCATTTCCAGCATAACGTTGGTGGTGAAGGCTCGGGCGTTAGCGTAATCATCCACGGTGACCGAGTGGTCAATCACCAGATCGGCGGGTGAGAGAGGGTTAACCTTACTGGCATCACCCCCAAGGCGATGAACGGCTTCCCGCATAGCGGCCAGATCGACAATGGCCGGAACGCCGGTAAAATCCTGCATTAATACCCGCGCCGGGCGATAGGCGATTTCACGGTCCGCATGGCCGCTCTCCAGCCACTTAACCAGTTCAGCCAGATCGGCTTCCTGTACCGTGTCGCCGTCGATAAAGCGCAGTAGGTTCTCTAATAGAACTTTAAGAGATTTAGGCAGGCGCTGGATATCGCCTAATTGGGCCGCGGCTTTCAACAGGCTGTAATAGTGATATTTCTGTTGGCCGACGGTTAGGATATCAAGGCTCTGTTGACGTAGATCAGATGACATAGCTCCTCCATTAATTACCGATATTGCTGGCATCCGCCAGTCGTTATTTTTGAAGTGCTGCCTGGCTGTATTAAAGATAACACAAATATTTCACAACATTTGATTAACATTTGTAAAGTTCGGTGGGGTTATTAATGAGGCAGGGGAAACAACAGACTCGGGAAAATCAGGGGAAAAAATCCACGGTGTAAAGACAAAACGTCGGGCAGACCTTTTTGATGGAATAGCTAAGGACAAGCCCTTATTTACCATCTCCCAGCATAACAGCCAGCCGCTGCCCTGAAGGGGTCGCTTCCAGCATGATTTTCGCCACAATGGTCAGGGGAACAGAGAGTAGCATCCCTACCGGTCCCAGTAACCAACCCCAAAATATGAGCGAAAGGAAAACCACTAAAGTGGACAAGCCCAACCCCCGGCCCATGACCCGCGGCTCGACGACATTACCAATCAGGATATTAACCATGGTAAAGCAGGCGGTTACAATCAGCGCATCGGACAGTCCGCTGAACAACAGGGTTTGTAACACCGGTGGAATGGCGGCAATCACTGAACCAATGTTAGGTATATAGTTAAGCAAAAAGCCCAAAGCGCCCCAAAGCAGAGCATATTTAACATCAAGAATTGACAGAAACAGCCAGATAATCAGTCCGGTTGCTACACTGGTGGCAGTCTTGATAGTTATATAGCGACTGATACTATCCAGTGCGGCCTGAATTCCCAACATTCCTTGCTGTGAATTATTCAGCGCTTTTCCTAACTTGCCGGGAAGGGTCTGAACTTCCAGCAGCATAAAAACCACGGTCATCAGCAACAAAAAGATATTGGTCATCATGCCGGAAAAACCCGACAACATACGGGTAATAAAGCTAACCAACGCGCCGGGATCGAAATACTGCATTAACTCTTCATTAGAGATATGAATATTAACCTGTGCCGCATAGGTCTGAAAGGTACGTAAGTGTTCACTAATTGGGCCGCGATACTGGGGCAGGGTACGGGTAAATTCATTCAGGGAAGAGCCCAACAGGCTGACGGCCATAAACATACCGATCATGATGGCAACAATAATAATTAACACTGAAAGTACCGAAGGTATTCGCCAGCGCGCCATCATGCGTACCAGAGGATAGAGAACAATGGACAAGAAAAGTGCCAGCAAAAAAGGAACCACAATTTGAGAGGCTGCTTTAATACCGGATAAAATAATTACCACTGAGGCCAGCATTAGCAGGGTACGTAACCCCATAGTGGATAAATCAGTTTTCAATCCTGTTTCTCTTCTGTCATTGGCAAATCGAACGCTATTATGACACAAATCAGATAATCCCACCCGTTTGATGATTTTGCTGCGTTATCGCTGGGTATTGCTGGTTTTTGTCGTCATTTGTTAGCCGGATAGCTTAATTAATCGAACCTGATAGTCCGCCAGCCTCTCTGCCACTGCTTCCCCTGTGCCATAGCTGGCACCGGTAATCAGAATAGTTTTGTTTTGCAGATAGTGACTTAGCGCGGATTTATCTGGTTGGCGATAGGGGAAGAGCAGGTATTTAGTTAATACGGAGGTGCGAGTATTCATTCATCCAGTTCCATAACTTTCCCTGACAATAATCCAATAGGCTGACAGAAATAACACGATGAAACCATTTTCTCAATCAGGGGTGTGTGTGAATAAAAGCATGCCGATAAATTCAGAGTGAGTATAATGGAGATACTTCAACTGAAAAAATAGTAATTTATTATTTTTCAACTAATTACTCTGGGCTGACTGAGATGAATAACACACACGCGACGTTGATTAAACAACTCTGTGAGCGTATTGCAGAGCCAGATAATACGCCGTTATACCTGAAGTTTGCTGAAACGGTCAAAATGGCAGTGCGTACTGGTATTTTGCCGCCGGGAAATATTCTGCCCGGTGAGCGTGACTTAAGTCAGTTAACCGGAGTGTCGCGAATCACCGTGCGTAAAGCTATGGAGACGCTGGATGAGCAGGGCGTAGTTATTCGTTCCCGCGGTTTTGGTACTCTAATTAGCGATAAGTTTGAATATTCATTGAAAGAAGCTAAGGGTTTTTCTCAACAGATAGAACTACAAGGGAAAAGGCCAAATACGCTGTGGATTAATAAGAGTATTGTGGATTGCCCGGATGAGGTTGCCGGACAGTTAAAAATTCCGGCTAACAGCCAGGTATTTATGCTTAAGCGTATTCGTTATGTGGATGAAGACCCGGTTTCTATTGAAGAGTCCTACGTTCCGCTAGAGTTAATCAAAAATGCCGATGATATCGGTATGTCGCTGTATGACTACTTTCGCAGTCAGAACATTATTCCTCAGCACACCAAAAGCAAAGTCAGTGCCCGTATGCCGGACGTTGAATTTCAGTCACATATTAAGCTGGATAGTGCGGTACCGGTGCTGGTGATTAAGCAGGTGGTGTTTGATCATCTGAATCGGCTGATTGAGTATAGTATTAATTTGTGCCGTAGTGATATGTATGTTTTTGTTTCGGAAGAATGATTTTTGGTCTGTGTTTATTTCGTCCACTAATAGTTATAGTGTCTGGATTTACAGCTGTGCGAGTGGCCGGGCAGGGAGGCATTACGGCGAATGCCCCCTGCACCCCCTGCGTCCATGCGGGGTGTGCTGGCCTCTCTGAGTCGTCAACTGAATTCCAGTGCTCTTTGGGAAGAGCAAAGATTAAGGACTAAAGGGCTGCTTTGTTGATCAAATATATTGTTTAAGATATTCCGATAACTCGGCTACCGATGGTGCGCAGTCGCCGCCGCGGTGGCTGACGACGTAAGAGGCAACGGCATTGCCCAGGGTGACTGCGTCAGGCAGTGACCAGCCAGAGGACAGGGCGGCGAGTACTCCGCCTGCGTGGCTGTCGCCGGCGCCGATAGTGTCGACTACCTGTGCGGCGAACGGTTTAACCCAGCCTTTTTGTTTAGCGTCGTGATAACAGGCACCCTCTTTATCGACACGAATAATTAACGGACAACCGTAGCGGCAGAACCAGTCTTCTGTCAGCGTTTCGGCACTCAGAACAGAAGTATGGCCGGATAGTCGGGCATTCATCAGTTCGGCTTCCTGACGATTGAGAGAGACCATTGGCTTGAGGGCCATCAGGCGCGCCAGTTGCTGTTCTGATATATCTTCAATACGCGGGCCAAAATCGATAAACAGATTAATACTGCTTTCCAATGACTCCAGCCAGTCAACCAGCACTTCTCCGGTGACAGAGGCTAACTGGTAGCCAGAGAGGTAGACTAAGGTATCTGGCTGGAGTTTAAGACGACTCAGAATTTCTCTGTCCCACTGGTTTTCCACACCGCTGACGGACAGAAAGGTGCGTTCACCGTCGGGTTCGACTAATGCCAGGCACCAGCCGTTATCACCTTTGTCGGTTTCCAGTGCGGAAACGATGCCTTTCTCATTCAGAGTTTTACGAATAATATCGGCCCAGATTCCTTGCCCCATCGGCAAAGCGTTAAGGGAGGATAGTCCTAATCGATGCAGGGTGATGGCGATATTCAATGCACAACCCCCCACATTGACACCTTGCTGGTGTAGTTCAATATCACTGCCACGGTGGGGCAGTGAATAGGCATCGGCAATGACATCAATCACTGCGGCACCAATCACACAAATTGGGCGCTGGTTAATTAACGATGGAAGTCGATTTTTTAGTTCAGCGGCGTTCATAAGCGGTCTCCCTTTGGTGACGAAGCTGGATAAAGGCCTGACTGTAGTGAGTGAAATCCAACTGATTGGCCCGATCTAACTGCTGTTTTAACTGCGGATCAATACGCTCAATTCCGTGTAAGGCTCCGCAAATGGCGGTTGCCATCGCACCAATGGTATCCGTATCACCGCCGAGGTTGGCACACAGAATGGCGCAGCGGTTAGGATCGGTTTGCGCCAGTTCAACCATTGCGATAGCCGCAGGTACGGATTCAATGGTACTGGTGCCGGCTCCGACTAACCGATAAATCTGTTCCATCCCTTGCTCAACGCCTTCTGCCCGCCTGGCGGTGTGTAATGCCAGCTCGATTCTGGCCGCCATTGAAGCGCTAAAGGTGGTGATATGCTTTTCCTGTGCCGCTTTGGCTACCGCAGGAAGCTGATCGCAAATTTGTGACCAATTGGCACCATCAATCGCCTTAGAAATTGCCCAAGCCACGGCCACGGCACCGGCAATAGCCACGTCAGACTTATGGGTTGGGCTGGAGGCTTTGGCCACATCGGCGATAAAATCATCCAGCGAATGGGTTGGTAGCAGGCAGCCAAGAGGCGAAACCCGCATGGCGGCACCGTTGGTGACGCCATTATTCTCTAATTGCTCAATGGGCGTGCCCTGTTTAATGGCATTAAGTGCAATCTTGGAGGTTGGGCCCAGGACGTTTTTATTAAAGGCGTCAAACTTCTCTGCCCAGCTCATAATATTACGACCAATAACCGCAGGCTCAATGTCCCCTTTGCATTCAATGATGGCATCTGCCAGCGCCAGCGCCATTGAGGTATCATCAGTAAATTCGGCGGTATTAAAGTAGCAGGCGGCGTTGTTTTCTGCCGGTCCCGGTAAAAAACGATCTATCCAGCCAAAATAGGATTTGACCCGAGAACGAGGCCACAACTCCGAGGGCATGCCCATTGCGTCGCCCAAAGCCTGGCCATAGAAGGCACCTAAAATGCGGTTCTCTTTATTCATCATAAACCCTTAATATTGACTTTATTACTGTACCGCGGAATTCACTGGCTGAAGACCGCGGCGGATAACACTATCTATTATGCTTCGGCTGATTTGGCGTCTTGTGCCACGACGTCAATGGTTTTGATTTCGCCGTCGGATTCTCTGAAGAACAGCATAAACAGGATGGTAATCACCACAATCATGATGGCTCCAAAGCCCCACATGCCTGCCCAGTTAAACGTTTGTCCGTTAACCGGCTCGGCGTAGGCAAACATTTTTTCCATCATTTGACCGCCTAAACGGTAGCCTAACAGGCTGCCGAAGCCCTGACAGCAAAGGGTAATCAGCCCCTGAGCGGCGGCGCGCATATGTACCGGCGCTTTTTTATCAACATAGATATAAGCGGTGACGTAGTAGAAGTCGTAGCTCACACCGTGCAGCAGAATACCGAGGAATAGCAGGCCATAAGTGAAGATATGGTCGGCACCACCATAAACGAAGAAACCATAGCGGATAGCCGCAGTGATCAGGCCAAGTAATAGCACTTTTTTGATGCCAAAACGCTTGGTAAAAAACGGTAACGCCAGCATAAAGAAGATTTCAGAGAACTGGCCCAGCGTCATCCAGCCGGTGGCATTCTTCATACCCACTTCGGTCAGGTAACCATTGGCAAAGATGTAGTAGAAAGCCAGCGGCATAGCGAACAGGAATGAACAGAAGAAGAACACCAGAAAGTTGCGATCTTTCAACAGAACGATTGCATCCAGCCCCAGCATCACCTTCATACTCATCTTACCGGTACTCTTCGGCGGCGTATTTGGCAACATCAGAGCAAATACCCCCAGCAGCGCAGAGCTGGCAGCGGTAATCAACAGAGGAATATTGCTGGCAGAAATATCGCCATAGCCCAGCATTCCCGGTAAGAAACCACACACCAGACCAGAGGCAATCCAGCCGATAGTGCCCATGACCCGAATACGTGGGAACTGACGCTCTACATCATCGACGTTAGAAAACGCAATGCTGTTGGTGAGCGCAATTGTTGGCATATAGGTTAATGAATAGGCCAGCAGCAACGGGAAGAAGGTACTGAACTGGGTTTGTTGTGCTGCCAGCCACATTAGTATGGCTCCGGCAAACATCAATACGGCCAGTACTTTCTGTGCCGCGAAGAAGCGGTCAGTGATGGATCCCACCAAAATAGGGGAGAGAATGGCGGCTATTGCCGTACAGGCGTAGGACCAGCCGATTTCTGTTGGCGTAAAGCCGCTTGAGTTCAGGAAAAGCCACAGAGGTACAAACCAGGCTCCCCATATAAACCATTCAATGAACATCATGAATGAGAGTTTTGCTATTGTTTTATTCATGTTTCAGTCCTTTCATGATACTGCGTAGGTTAGGTAGTGCTTACCACGACAATACCACTTGATAATACCTTTACAATACCTTTGTTTGAAAACCTTGAGCCAGGTAACATTGTTGCAGACCATATAGGGGGTGAATTTCCTCACCAGCGATGAATTATCTGGTAACAGTGTTGTTGGCAGCAAGGCTGAAAGAGTGGTTTCAGTTTCAGGCGGATAACTTAATATATTTTAAAGTTTTTTTTGCAAAGAAAAGATCAGCGCAGCGCTAAAGTCATTGAATATCCCATAGGTTAACTACAGAATTGTGTAACTTCCATCAGTGAAGAAATGATTTTTTTAAACAGCCAGTAACATCTCATGCTGAAAAAATGCTTTTATATCCAAATATTACACGTCGAATTGATATTTCGGTGAGATAATCGTTTTTTGTTACAACTTGCTACTTTTAATTTATTCCTGCATTATCGACCATCTTAAATCGAAATCTGATTATTTTGTGAACTAGTTTTGGAGTTTTTATGCCTTCACTTGTTTTAAAAATAATGGGTTCAGCGTTTTTCTTTTTGAGTGTGAGTTCATCGGTCGGTTGGGCATCAACAGGGACAATGATCCATCAAGAGTATTCTCTCAATGATAAGCTTGACAGCCTACCTGATTTGCGAAAATACCCTTCCGGCACTCAACGAAAAAAAGCATTTCTTAATGCAGTTGTACCTATTATTGACCAACAAAACAGTCAAATTCGCCAGGAACGCGAGTGGCTATTAAAAAAGCGTTCATCCCAGAGCTGGAGCTCGCAGGACATCGTGAAGCTACAGCAAATCTGTAGTCGTTATCGCATGGAGTGCAACTCAAATCCCAGGAAGGTGAAATGGGATGAGCTGTTAAAACGCGTTGATGTTCTGCCGACTCATTTAGTGGTTGCTCAGGCAGCAACAGAGTCGGGTTGGGGAACCTCTAAACTGGCGCAAACCAACAAGAACCTGTTTGGTATGCGCTGCGGTAGTAAAAGCTGTAATAGCAAAGGTGGAATAAAAGGGTATTCGTCCTACAGCACTGTAGATGATTCCGTTACCGCCTATTTGTTGAATATGAACACCCATGCAGCCTATAACAAACTGCGTGAGTCACGGGCTGAGCTGAGAAGCCAGGGTGATACCGTGACGGCCGAGCACCTGGTGAATAAACTGGGACGCTACTCTGAACGAGGCGCATCCTATAACCAGTTTTTACGCAAAATGCTGGACCATAATGAAGAGTTGATCCAGCAGGTGAGGACGGCGTCGAGTCTTGATGTGGCAGGGTGATATTTAACAAGGTAAAAAACCGAACAGTTAGATGTTCGGTTTTTTTTTGTGTGGGGGAAGGGAAGGTTGTTTTGATGTTGTTTAATTTGGTCTGGTGTCAGTTTTGCCGCTTTGGATGTTGTGTTTATTTCGGCAGTGGAGCTTGCGTCGAGCAAAGGGGCGTTAGGGCGAACGCCCCTCTGCACTCCCACATCTGCATGCCTCGCTGTTTAACTGTTTGGTCTGGTGTCAGTTTCGCCGCTTTGGGTGTAGTGTTTATCCCGGCAGTAGTGCTTGCGTCGAGCAAAGGGGCGTTGGGGCGAACGCCCCTCTGCACTCCCCGCGCCTGCGCAGCCGACTGTTGACCGCCGCGTAGCGGCGGCAACCTCAGTCAATAAAAAAGCTGACGCACCGGCGCAGAGCCGCTCCAGACGTCGCTGCGCCTCGACCAACATCCATGTTGGTCGTGCTACTTTTTTATTGACTGAGGCAACATTCGGATGCTTTAACCTGAAGGGCGAAGGGCGAAGGGCGAAGGGCGAAGGGCGAAGGGCGAAGGGCGAAGGGCGAAGGGCGAAGGGCGAAGGGCGAAGGGCGAAGGGCGAAGGGCGAAGGGCGAAACCTGACGCACCCGGTAACCGAGTACAGACGGTCTTCCGGCCAGAATATTCACTCTAGAAAGCCTTCTTATGCCCCAATCTCGACAACAAATCCGTAATATACAGCACCAACGTCGAGCGGATAGCCTGCTGATAACGCTGAAGCTGCATATCCACCAGCTTGTCATCAATCACCTCTTCCGGCAGGTTTAGTACCGGGGGTGGGGGGAGGGCAATCCCATGCAACATATGTAACGGACCCAGCACCTCATCATCGGTAAAGCTGAGATTACCCTGAATATTGAGCAGCTCATTATTGAGTGCCAGTAGCAGCTCAACATCTTCATATTCATCCCGGGTGATGACTCCCAGGGCGTAAATCAACTTCAGGCGTACCGGAAGTGCTGCCAGAGGGCCTGAACCCTCCAGCAATGGCTCGACGGCATACTTGACGGCATAATCATCTTTGCGGAATACCTGCAGGATCAGCAGATCGACGGCGTCGGCTAACAGGCTGACAGCAGCCTCAATAAAGCCTTTCACCGTTAATCTGGCATTCAAACGTTCCAGAATGCGGTTTTCAAATACCTGTGTTTCTTCCATTGTTGCCATAGTTTACTTTGCCAGCTAACGTTTTTACCTGAATAGCAGACATTGCTGCCCGATGTTGTTACATAAAAGTGTATACTCACATTATACAGACATCTGTTAAGCCTGACGCTGCATGGTGTTATACACATTTGTTATTTGAGTCACAACTTTGGGTTGATCCTGAAGGTTACAAGCATCCCGCAGGGTTTGTTCAATACCTTTCGAGGCCAGCATATTTGCCAGCTCTTGCGCCTGTGGATCCTGTTCACTGCGATAATTCAATGCCGCCGCGATACCAATCAGTAAATTTTGATGTGGTAACCCGTATTCCAGCGTACCACGAAGCGGCTTAATTAACCGATCCCCTTCACTCAGCTTACGCAATGGCTGACGGCCTACACGCTCAACGTCATCATGCAAATAGGGGTTCTCAAAACGACTCAGGATTTTATCAATATAGGCGGCATGCTGCTCAGGATCGAATGAGTAACGCCGAATCAACACAGCACCGCTCTCTTCCATCGCAGCTTTTACTATCTGACGAATATCCGGATTGAGAATAGCCTCACGAATGGTTTTACATCCCGCCTGTTGACCTAAATAGGCAGTGATAGCGTGCCCGGTATTTAGGGTGAACAGCTTGCGTTCTATATAGGCCATTAAATTAGCGGTAGGTTCCATACCCTCAATATGGGGTAGCTCTCCTTTAAATTGAGTGCTGTCTACAATCCACTCGCTAAAGGTTTCAACCGTGACATCCAATGGATCGTTAGCTGCTTCGCCAGGAGGAACAATACGGTCTACGGCAGAATCGACAAAACCAATGCATTGCTCCATCCATCCCTGCATCTCTTCAGGAATCTGTTGCATCACATGCTGCTTAAGCTGGCTGGTGCCACGCACCATATTCTCGCAGGCAATAATGTTTAACGGCTGATTGTTACCTTGTTGGTAGCGAGCGATTAATCCCTGGGCCAGAGTACCGGCAATCTTTTCCAGCACTTGTGGGCCAACGGCCGTAGTGATGATATCGGCTTGCGCTATTTGACGAATAGCGTCCGGGCTGGCGCTGTGGATTGCGCTAATATGGCTCACTTTTTCTATTCTGGCATCTTTACCAACCACATTAACCTGATAGCTTTGCTGATGTGCCAGTTGATCAACCAACGGTTGGTTAACATCGGCAAAGGTGAGTTCGGCCTGAGCATCCGCCAAGAGTTTACCGATAAATCCACGCCCGATATTGCCCGCACCAAAATGTATTGCTTTCATAAGCTTAACCTTAATATTCTGTGTTCAAATCTAAACCGCAAAAAAAGATCAGGGGCTGGGGACCAGCCCCTAATAACAAAGTATCAGCAGCTAAAATGATGACTGCGGCAGTAGATACTTTGCAATACGTACAACTAAGCGGCTTGCTCACCGGCCAGCAGGTCTAATACTTCCTGCACGCTGGTGGTTTTTGCCAGGCGTTCAATAATGCCGTCTTCATCCAATGCATTGGTTAAACGGGTAATAACCTGAATATGCTGGTTATTCCGTGCCGCAATACCAATGACCAGATGGGCTGTCTCTTCCGCGCTATCGCCGAAACAGACCCCCTGTGGGTATTGACAAATCACTACGCCGGTATTCAGTACGCGATCTTTGGCTTCTACGGTGCCGTGTGGAACGGCAATGGATTCTCCAAGATAGGTTGAGGTTAACGCTTCACGGGCCAGCATTGCGTCGATATAGTCTGGCTCCACATAGCCGCCATCAACCAGCATCTGACCGGCAAAGCGGATAGCCTGCTCTTTATTGTCAGCCTGCAAGTTGAGGAAGATATTATTGGCACTCAGCTCAAACAGATTTTCTTCCTGATGGGCCGGGTCAAAATGTTCATCATTAGCTGCGACAATAGTTTGAGTAATCAATTTGCTGTCGTTGGCGGCCTGCGGATGTTTGGCCGCCAGCAGCCGGGCCGTTAATTCGTTATAAAGCTGACTGTCGAGAAAGTTTTTCAGCGAGATATGGATAGCATGAGGCGCATGGTCCATCGCCCGACGGGTAAGGTCCTGATGCGTAATCACCATATCCACGCCTTCCGGCAGACTGTTAATCGCGCAGTTGGCGACAGAAATATGGTTGAGTCCTGCATCTTTTATTTTTTTACGCAATACACCGGCACCCATGGCGCTGGAGCCCATACCGGCATCGCAGGCAACTATAATGGTGCGCACATAGTCACCATATCGTTTTTGTTCATGGCAGGCTGTGCTGCTCCGCCCTGGGCTTTATTGCCTTTGGCCGGTTGTTTCATACCTTGCATACGGCGAGTGGCATCTGCCAGACCGTTATTCTCTTCTTCACCGGCAGGTGCGCGTTTAAGCATTACGGCAGAAACCAGGAATGAGACAATACCCGACGCCAGAATTGACAGAACGACACCAATTAGCGATGACTTTGGTGTCATCAGCAGTACGGCAAAAATAGAACCGGGAGAAGCCGGGGAAACTAATCCTGCATTAAACAGCGTCAGGGTAAACACCCCGGTCATTCCGCCTAAAATCACCGCTATAATTAAACGCGGGTTCATTAAAACGTAAGGGAAATAGATCTCATGAATGCCGCCAAAGAAGTGGATGATGACCGCACCCGGAGCGGACTGTTTTGCACTACCCTTACCAAAAAACATATAGGCCAGCAGAACGCCAAGACCAGGACCCGGGTTAGCTTCAATCAGAAAGAAAATAGATTTGCCGGTTTCTGTGGCCTGTTGGATCCCTAAGGGAGAGAAAATTCCGTGGTTGATGGCGTTATTCAGAAACAGGATTTTAGCCGGTTCAACAAAAATCGAAGTCAATGGCAGCAGGTTGTTCTGCACCATAATATTCACCCCGGCGGCCATCACTTTCGACAGTGACTCAACCAGAGGGCCAATAGTCATAAAGGCCAGAATAGCCAGCAGCATACCAATAATACCGGCAGAGAAGTTATTCACTAACATCTCAAAACCGCTTTTGATTTTACCATCAACCCAACGGTCAAAGCGGCGAATGGCATAACCACCTAAAGGACCGACTATCATGGCGCCCATAAACATCGGCATATCGGCACCGATGATCACTCCCATAGTGGTAATTGCCCCAACCACACCACCGCGTTCGTCACCAACCAGACGCCCACCGGTGTAGCCAATTAACAGCGGCAGCAGATAGGTAATCATTGGGCCAACCAGTTTAGCCAGCGTTTCGTTAGGTAGCCAACCAGTAGGAATAAACAGTGCAGTAATCAGCCCCCAGGCAATAAATGCGCCGATATTGGGCATCACCATATTGCTGAGGAAACGGCCAAAATTCTGTACCTTGACCTTTATATTTGGTGATAACATAAAACACCCCTCGAGGTACGCGCAGATGGTGGTGCGCGTGTAGTAGTCGGGACGGTTTCGCCAAAAACCGTCAATCGTTTTTCAATGCAGGCCGACTCTATCACGACATTTTTATCTCGCGTACCCCGGGGTGGACTTTGTGATCAATGTCACCCAGTCACCCCCCTTGCGCTATGTTTATGTGTGACATTAATCACAAGAATGGGCTGTAATAAAGCGACAATGTTAATAAAAGTTCTGATTTAGTGGATTTTATGTGATCAAGATCGCTTTTTTGTTAGTGGTGTTTGTTTATTAAATGAGATATTCATCACAAAATATTTTTTCATTTCCCACTTTGCCAATCAATAACCCTGTTTTGAATCCATTACTTTGGTAGCTTATTATTATTTCTGTAACTTAATTACAATTTATTGGTTTTTTTACGACTCTATTTCAGGAATACCGCATGGCGCCTGGTATTTTTCAAATCTTTCTTTTCCAGTACCCACGCATGTAGTGCGTTATTACTTTTATGTTCACTGTTTTACAAAGGCTTGTGTGTTGGAGATTGCGTTAAACCTCTGATATTGATCCCGAACTAAACCAGGTGATATCACAGATCCCAGAAATGATGGATATTCTGCGCCGCACATAGCGGATTGCTGTAGGCCAATTTATGACTTAACTACCGCGGTGCGACATAATAAATAGCTTAAAACAATTCCCAGTACACCCCAGACTCCGGTTAACAGCCATACCGACCCCCAACCTTGAGTATATTCCACCACCAAAGCAACAATGATCGGGCCGGCAAACTGCCCAAAGCTTATCCACTGTTGTAACCAACCAATGGTAACGGGAATATTTTGTGCTGATGGGGTCACTTTAACGGCCAGATTAAACAGAGTCGCCGGGGCCAGCCCTCCGACAGCAGAAAACAGAGTTATAGCGATAAATTGAATCCATGGGGAGCTGTTGAGTCCAAAGGCAATAAAAGCGGACAGAATCATAGTAATGAAAGCAATATTTAACAGCAGATTAGCAGATACCTTGTGTTGTAACAGTTTTCCTGCCAATAAGTTCCCAACAATATTAACCCCGGCGGCAATTGCTGTGAAGGTACCCATTAGTGCACCGGAGATCCCTGCTTCACGGTAGATAATGGGAAGAAAACTTATGATTGCCACCCACTGACTGGTATACATGGAGAAGGTGACCGCCACCAACCAGGGTTCTTTCGTCGTCAGGGTTTGTTTGATGGACAACCAGGCTTGATGTAACTGGTTATTCGAAGGAGAGGGGCTTGAGTTATTCTCCTTCACTAGCAACCACACCAGCAGCGCCATCAACAGGGTGATAATGCCCGAACCTACCCATAGCACTGACCAGTCAAAATAGTTGATCATGGAGGCACCGGCAAATAGCGCAAATACCGTTGCCGTTGGTATATAGGCACTCCATAAGGCAACAAAGAAACTTAATCGGGCTTTGGGGGCTATATGCCTGATTAAGGCCAGGGCAGACATGGTTACCATTAATAAGGCAAAGCCTTCAATAATCCGAAATATCAGTAGCATTGAGATGTTGTTGGCCGTTGCACCGGCAAATGATGCCGCGGAGAGGACCAACAGGCCAATAAGAATACTTTGCTTTTGTCCTATACGCTGGACAAACAGACCAAATACCAGCCCCAGTAGCATTCCCGCCAGTTGAAATACCGAAATTAACCATCCCGTCTGCGACAGGGTTAGCGCCAGCGTTTCCTGCAACACAGGCAGCACCGGAGGCAGTTTCCAAATATGTAATGCGGCACTCACTCCTGCCAGAAAGACGATAAAAGCTCGAGTGGCGGAAGAGGTTACTGCTTGTTTCTGATGGCTGACAGACATAACGCTCCTGAGCAATAACATCCATAATCCGTTAACATCAGGGGGATGCAAAGTGTCGACCATAGCTCAAAATTAAATTATTTATAACAATTAATTATCAAATTTGTTACATAAATCGTTTCAGGTATAGAATACCAGTGAACAGAAATCAAAACCTGTGAGTGGAAACGTTTTCTATAAGGAACATTTATCAGGAGTTACTTTGATGCAATAGCAATGGATTGTTTGAGTAGGGCAATCAGTTCGCTACCGTCCCGGGTGGTAAACTTTGCGCAGGGTGCATCCCAGTTATTGTCAGAAATGGCATAGATAACGAATTGCCCCTGATCGTCAAAAGAGGGATACCAACCAATATCAACAATATTGCCGTTGCTGAATTCTATTTGTAGTAAATCTTCATCAAGGTAATCAATTAAAGAGGATAAAGATTGATTTAAATTTAATGAGGTAATTTGATTGTAGATACTAACGCTATTTTGCACTTTGATAGTAGCGCCACACACTATGATTTCTTTAGCCATTAAATTCGTCTTATTTTTATTAAAGTCAATTAATAATGATTAAAAACGCTTTGATTATAATAAATATATCTTGAATTTTGAAGTGGTTATATTGAAATTATTATAAAATCATTCGTTATTTAATTATATTTAGATAATTTTTTGTTATATATAAAATAAAAAAAACAATGTATTGAGAGTCAGGATAATCATTTTCTGATATCAGAGTTTGATCGACAGGCTCCTGGGAAGAGTATTTTATCCATTTGGGATATAAAACCATCAACCTGCCGGTGGAGAAAACAGAGGGGTTATTCTATTTTTTCCCTTAAGGCATGCGATTATCTTTTGACAGAAAATTATTTTTAACAGAAGTGTTGTATAAAGGCTCGATTTTTACCAGTCACACACGGTCTGACAGGCTATATTTGTTATGAATCATTCTTAATACGAATTTATTTAGATAAATATTCTGGGTTTTGCTGACAAATAAAGCATGATGACCTATTTTCAGTTGTGTGGTTTACAGTATGTCGAATTTACTGCTATAACTAGTAACAAGTGACCATTCATACAGCTACGCAGTACTGACCGCGAATCAATGGATTGAGTGCCTTCAGCGACAGAACATCTCTGAACGATATATGCATTCCTGATTTATTTTCCGGCTACGGAATGTGTTCGCGTCGGTCACTTTTGGAAACCTAATTAATCTATTTTTAGGCAAGATTTTCGCAAATACAATAATTCGATAACAGGTTATAAGTAAATGACAGCGTCTTCACCTACAATAACAGGCCAGCCCAAAGCGCGACCGTTGAATAATAATGATTATAAGACCTTAGGGTTATCTTCCCTTGGTGGAACCCTGGAGTTTTATGATTTCGTTATCTTTGTTTTCTTTACCGGAACATTAACCCAACTGTTTTTCCCTGGTGATAATGAGTTTATTGCCCAAATGAAAACCCTGGGTATTTTTGCTGCCGGTTATCTGGCTCGCCCGCTCGGTGGGATTATTATGGCGCACTACGGCGATAAAATTGGCCGTAAGCGCATGTTCACCCTAAGTATTTTCCTGATGGCATTACCAACGCTGGTGATTGGTTTACTGCCAACTTACGCTTCTATTGGTGTGATGGCACCCATTCTTCTGTTACTGATGCGCATCCTGCAAGGTGCAGCAATCGGTGGTGAAATGCCGGGCGCATGGGTATTTATTGCAGAACACACCCCTGAGCAGCGTTATGGTTTAGGTATTGGTACCCTGACCTCAGGTATTACTGGCGGTATCCTGCTGGGTTCCATTGTGGCTATCTTTATTCAACGTAGCTACAGCACGACAGAAATTAACGATTATGCATGGCGTATTCCGTTTATTCTTGGTGGCGTGTTTGGTTTTATTTCGGTTTACATGCGTAAATTCTTGCAGGAAACCCCAATTTTTAAAGAGATGGCAGAAAAGCATGCTCTGGCAAAAGAGCTTCCGGTTAAAACGGTTATTAAGAGCCATAAGCTGGCCTGTGGTATTACCGCAATTTTGACCTGGTCTCTGTCTACGGCGGTGGTGGTAACCATTCTGATGACGCCTTCTGTTGTGGTAGAGAAGATGTATCAGATCGACAGAACCATTTCGCTGGAGGCTAACTGCGTTGCTACACTCATGTTAACGCTGGGCTGTATTTTCTGGGGATGGATTAGCGATAAGCTGGGTACCCGAGTCTGTATGGCGGCATCCTGGGGTGGTTTAGCAATTACGGCTTACCATTTTTACAGTTCGCTGCATCCGGGAATTGGCGCAGGGGAATTGATGTTTAATTATGGTTTGATGGGGCTGTTTGTTGGTGCTATTGCCACAACGCCAATTGTTGGTGTTCGTGCCTTCCCACCGGCTATTCGTTTCTCCGGCTTGTCTTTTGCTTACAACCTGGCTTACGCGGTATTTGGTGGTTTAACCCCAATGATAACCGGCGCATGGCTACAGCAAAGCTCTATGGCTCCGGCTTATTACGTAGGAATTGTATCCCTGTTAGCGGTTGCGGTTGCTTTCCTGCCGCTGGCTTACAAAGGCTGGACAGCAAAAAAGCAGCCTGACGCGATTCCCGCGTCGCCGATTATTGCTGATTAAGATGGGATGAAAATAAAGAAACCGCCAAACGGCGGTTTTTTTATTTCAGACTGATAATGGAGTCAGTTTTTAGGTCTGGTAGCAGCCAATCTATTTCTCATTGAAACATCTTGTCATTTTTATACAGGTTCGGGTTACAAAAAAAACGTTTTAATCTTTGCACAACTGAATAGACTGATTCCACTTTTCCTCTTTCAGTTTGAGACCGAAATATAAATTTAAATCATACTATTATGACGCATATTATACCTATCGCACTCTATAGCCTGTTTCGTTCCTTCGTTGGAGGGATTATCTGCATTTTTATGCTGTTTCTCTCTTTTCATGCTAATGCCGCTGGCCACCATCAGGTTAGCAAAAAGTTACCGCTGGCAGCCCATGTGGTGATGAAAAGCAACACCAAACGTAAACGAGTTTCATTAAATGGCGTCGGTAAAGCCCATCAGCAGTCTGATGAGCAACAGGAGATTCTGGCAGGGAGTAATCCATTCCGTCAGCGTAACATTGATGAGTTACGAATTAGCGAAGGTATGCACCCTCAAATATCGACGGTTCAGAAAAACACCATGGTGGCTGCGAAACGTGAAGTGATTGCTAACTTGATGAAGCAACTGGGTAAGCCCTATCACTATGGAGGAACTTCACCACGTACCGGATTTGATTGTAGTGGTCTGGTGAACTATGCCTATCGGGACCATTTGAAATCAATGTTGCCAAGAACCGCCAATAATATGTTTCATATGTCCGCTGAACAGGCGCTGGAAATAGAAAAAGAGCAACTGCATAGTGGCGATCTGGTCTTTTTCCGTACCCATAGTCGTAGCCGTGGTTATGCGGATCACGTTGGGGTATATCTGGGTGATGGTGAGTTTATTCAGGCGCCACGTACCGGTAAAGATATTCAGATTAGCCGACTGGATGAGGACTACTGGCAGGAGCACTATATTGGTGCTCGCCGGGTGTTGTTACCTGCTGCGGTACGCTAATTTCAGGCCTCGCGCGTGTTTACACCGCGAGGTAACGCTATTTTGATAAAACATCTATTACTTCATCCTGACCTTATAGTTTCTCTGGCAATAATGTGACTGAAGTCAATTTGCCATTCTTCATAAAGAGATAGCCGCTTTTTCTTAACTCTGACAGTGTATAGGACAAAATGGGAACTGGATATAATCAACCTGAACTGAATATTGTTGCCGGAACGTCAGCTAACTAACCGGATATTCAAAACCTCTCCGGCAAGGTGGTTATCGACATCAGTTTGCCATTATTCATAGTGATATAGTCACCTTTTCTTAATTCTGACAGTACCATCATCACATAACTGCGTGACAACCAGGACCGTTTAATAATGTAAGAGGCCACGGTCACCGAGTTTTTTATCTCGTCACTGGACTGGGCTAATTCTATTAACAACAGGCGAATAAAAGCATAGTTATTAGGGTTAATGGTTTTGGCAAACACACGATAATATTCGGTCATATTATTCGCCAGTACGTAGTTGACTGATTCATACAGGCCTTTTTCGGCAATGACTTTGCGGGCATCTTCTATGGTCAGGGCATTTACGGTGATATTTTGGCCCGGCTTAATATAAAAATAGGTTGGGGGAGCATAAAGGTTAGTCAGGCCGAGAAGAGCAGGCCCTTCATAAAAAGTTAGCAGACGCTCTTCATTCATATAGATACCGAAAAAACCCTCCTGTATGCAGTAAATATCGTCTGTCATCGGATATACCTTACCTTTCTTAATGGTAAGCTGCTGGGTTTTACCACTGCGAATAAAGGTATCCATCAACCATTGACGATGAGCATCACAGTCGGGAAGATTATCTGTCATTTTTTGCACCTGAGTAAATGGATTCTGTTAACAATAAGATAAAAACAGTCAGGGAGGATAACCAACCCGGTCCTGTTTTTTGTCAGAATATCAGCCAGTAAATATAGTGTTTAGAACCTCTCCGGTAATGAGGTTATTGAAATCAATTTACCATCATCCATAGTGATATAGCCGCCTTTTCTTAATTCTGACAACACCATCATCACGTAGCTGCGTGATAACCCTGAGCGTTTAATAATGTAGGCAGCCACCGTTATGGAGTCTTTTATTGCATCGCTGGCCCGGTTTAAGTCCATAATCAGCAGGCGAATAAAGGTGTAATTATTAGGGCTAATGACTTTTTCATACATATGAAAAAAAGCCGTTGTATTATTGGCTAATACGTAACCTATTGACTGATATAAATCTTTCTCTTTAATAATTTTTCGTGCTTCTTCTGTTGGCAGAGTAGATATGGTGCAGGTTTTGCCCGGCTTAATATAAAACTGTACGGGTTCAGAGTAAAAGTTAGTCAGACCGATAATGGCCTGCCCTTCATAATAGGCCAGCAGGCGCTCTCCCTGATTCATATACACAGAGAAAACTCCCTTTTGAATACAGCAGACCTCATCGGTCGTAAGATAAGAATTCCCCTTTGGCACTGCAATGGCTTTAATTTTATCGCTCCGGGTAAACGCGTCCATCAACCGTTGAAGATGAATTTTATAGTCGGGAAACTGGTCTGCCATTATTTGATACCTGAACCTGTATTTATTTATTAACTATAGGAGAAAAAACTGCGCGGAGTATAGCCTGTCTCTCTCTAATTTTTATTAAGATTCCGGCCAGCAAACCGGTGGGAGTCAGAGTTTTTCCGGCAACGAAGTCATTGAAACCAGTTTTCCTTTTTCTATTGTGACATAGCCACCTTTTCTTAATTCTGACAGCACCAGCATGACATAGCTGCGCGATAGAGAGCCCGGAACGCTTAATAATAAAAAAACTGCCATTACAGAAGCTTTTACCATATCGGCGGCCTGATTCAAGTCCATTAATAGCGTGCGAATTAGCGCATAATTATTAGGATTGATGGTTGTTGAGTTTAGCTGGCCGACTCTGACAATAGCGGATATTTTTCTGGTTCAACTATCAGCAAGTTTAGATAGCTTATGTCAGTTTCTACCGTTGGCAGAGCAGTAGTCAGCTACGCTGTTGCTTAGAACTTCTCCGGTAGTGAATTTATTGAAATTAATTTGCCATCTTCCATGGTGATATAGTCGCCCTTTCTTAATTCTGACAGCACCATCATTACATAGCTACGCGATAGCCCTGAGCGTTTCATAATGTAAGATGCCACCGTGACAGAGGTTTTTACCGCATCGCTGGTCTGATTTAAGTCCATAAGCAGAATGCGGATAAAAGAATAATTGTTAGAAGTAATGGTTTTTTCAAAAGTATGAAAAAACTCGACTATATTATTAGATAGTACATAGATTATTGACTCATATAGATTTTTTTCTTTGATGATTTTTTTTGCTTCTTCTGCTGACAAAGTAAATATGATACTGGTTTGGGCTGGCTTAATATAAATATCGACGGTGTTTGTGTGGAAATTTGTTAGCCCAAGAATAGTAAGCCCTTCTGCATAAGCCAGCAAACGATCTTCTTTGTTCATATAAATAGGGAATAGCCCTCCCTGAAAGCAGCAAATATTATTGGAAATATAATGTTTACTACATTTTTTAACGGTAAGTTTTTTGACTTTATCGCTTTGAGTAAAGGCATCAGTCAGTAATTCAAAATGCATTTTAAGGTCGGTAGGAATATTTAGCATTGTGTCACCTGATGAGTGGGTTCTATCGATTGTGAATTAAAATCAGTGTAATAATTTGTATTTTTTATCATTTATAATGCTTTCCGGCTGATATTAATATGATTTAGTGTTTGAAATTTTCCTTGTCGCTATAGAATTATAAGCCACCGTTTTAGTGCGGATTTATCTTTCGCTGGATTCTCAGAAGGGTTTTTTCATCATCCAATTGATTAATATTGTTTTTTTGATTTTTCTTTGAAAGTTAATTTGTTTTTTTATAGAAAAATAACTGTCTTTTATTAATTATGACTCTGATTTAATTATGTTGTTGGAAGGATTTTATTTTTTACCGATGTAATATTCTTTCTTTAAGAACGCTTTTTACTCGTTTTTGTGTTGTGTTTTTATAAGGAGTGTGTGAAGAAAATATCATTATGCGGGTGATGGTTTTTACACTAATAGAAATAGAGAGGGGTTATGAATGAGCCTGTAACTTACTGGCTCATATAGATAGAGAGCTTATCCTCAGTGGGCAGTAATTATTTCGATGGTCCCGGTCAGTAAATTAAACTTTATAATCTCTCTGGTAGTGAGCTAATTGAGCTCAATTTACTCCTCTCCATAGTGTTGTAGCTATCTTTTCTTAATCGGCCATCAGGGAAGGATTTTTATCATTTTGCCATATTTATGAATTTATTTCATATTCAATGCGTTAAATTTAAGTTTACCACATTTTTTGATTAATGCGTTGATGAAAATATTCGCAATACACTAAGCTGTGAACTTTTTTTATTTCATTTCTAATCTATATTTATTAGTAGATGTTTTTTTGTATTACAGGGGATGCGCTCCTTTTTTAATATGTTGATTTTTATTTAAAAAATTATTTCAATTGCGTTTTTTCAACGCTATTGGTGTGAATTATAAGTAAGAATGGATGGATGCCAGTTTTGTTTTTTACATAGAAATACAGGGAGTAGAACTGTTCTTCAGGAATGTGTCGCCATCAGACAGGTCCTTATCAGGGTAAGCAAAATGAATAAAAAACATGATATTAGAAACAGTGACAAACGCCGGTTTAATTCTTTACATAAAGCGATAGTTCTCGCATTTCCTGCATTTTATTTAAGCTTGTCCATTCCACTCCATGCGGCAACAACGCTGACAGAAGGGCAGGATATTTACACCAACGGATTAAATACCGGTTCTTATGATTTATTGCTTGATGGTAATGTGACATGGAACACCATGTTTGCGATGAATAATTTATCCAAGACGGTGATAACGATTAATGGTAATGACTATACAATTACCATTAATGGTAGCAGTTCTCAGCGTTTGTTGGATATTACTCAAACCAGTAACACTATTTCAATTAATAATGTCACCATTACCTCTAAGCCTTTTACCGGTGCTCGTAGCTCATTAATTCGGCTCTATCAGCTTAATGATAAAGCCGATATTAATCTGGAAGGCACCACTTTCCTGGATATTGGACCGACGGATTACAATACTTATGCCTCCGCCGATTATGGACCTATTTTATCTATTCGTGGCAGTACCGGTACGGTAATGAATGTGGATGGTGGGACCACAGGCGTACTGTTTAAAGGAAACCATGGTTTAGCGGACCAGCCCGGTGTGGTCGGCCTTTATTCAAACAACACCATGAACTTTACTGGCAAAGTGACCTTTGACAGTAACTGGACCGGTAACTACGGCGGCGCATTAACGGTATTTGATGTCGCTGGCAGTAAGATGAGCTTTGCCGGTGAAACCAATTTTATTAACAATCACTCCTCGGTATTTGGCGGAGCCATCGATTTCTGGGGCGCTTCCGCCGCGATGGACTTTAACGGCCCCGCGACATTTACCGGTAACTATGTTTACGGTACCACTACTAACTCTTTTGATTATCCTGACCATGTTGACGACCAGCATACCCGTGGAGGTGCCATTAATATTGGCTACCTCAGCCCCGGTGCCAGCGGCCTTAATCTGAACTTTAATAACACCGCGACCTTTAGCGGTAACTATGTTATTGAACCTAAAAATAACTACAACGCTTTAGGCGGTGCGGTTAGTGCTTATGGTAACGGCGGTAACTATAACTATTTTATGAATTTTAACGGTGCCACGACCTTTGATGGCAACTATGTTTATTCATTAACCGGCTCGGGTTACGGCGGGGCTATTTATTATGATGCGGGTTCGGCGGCTACGCTAAATTTGGGGCCGGGCTCCAGCGTGACTAACAATTACGCCAAAACCCAGGGTGGCGGTATTTACCTGAAAACCGGGACGATTAATCTGAAAGCGAATGGCGGCGATATTCTCTTTCAGGGTAATCGTCAGGGGGCAAGTTTTGCACTTATTGGCAGCGGTCCGCTTTATGCCCCGGAGGTTGGCTCAGGAAATCCTAATGCTATCTATCTGGGGGGCACAGGCAGCCTGAATCTGGATGTTTCTGATGGTAACTTTATTCATTTTTATGATCCCATAGCCTCTGTTTCTACCGCAACCATTACCGTGAATAAAACCGGGGCGGGAGAGGTTCTGTTTCATGGTAACAGTAGCAACCCCGGGGATCCGCTGTATAACTCCGATATTCAAACCAATACCAATGTTAATGGCGGTGCTTTTTCACTGACCGATGGTGTTAACTACGGTAATTCCGGGTTTGGTATTTTTGCGGTCAATAATGGCGGTATGGTTCAGGGTAATAACAACAGTATATTGGAAGCGAAAACCATCAATATTAACTCTGGTGGTACGGTAGCGGCCAATGGCGGGATCTTTAACCTGAATGCGGGTACCGGCGGTGTGATATCAACCGCAGGACGATTTAGCGGATTTGGTACCATTGTTGCGCCAGGTATCTCTTTAAGCACCAGCGCGGCTAACGTCTCAACGGCGGATATCGCGACGGACAACACATTAACCTTAGACAGCTTATTAACCAATGCGGGTTCGTTTAGTAAGAGCGGTGCAGGTACGCTGATTCTCACCAAAACTAACACCTATACCGGCGCAACCAGCATTAGCGACGGCACATTGCAGGCCAATAACACCAATATTATTGCTGCCAGTTCCGGACTTAATATGACCGGTGGAGTATTTGATTTAAATAACTTAAATCAAACGTTAAAAAGCCTGAGTGGAACCGCTGGTGCCATTACCACCGGAACTGGTGTATTAACGGTTAACGGCACCAGCACGACAAGCTATGCCGGTACTATCAGCGGTAACGGTAATCTGCTTAAGCAAGGTACCGGAGGACTAACCTTAACCGGTAATGTGACGCTTAATGCCCCTGGCTCTGAGCTACAGGTAACGGGCGGTAGCCTGAATATTAGTGGTGGTAGCCAGACACAAATTACCACAGGAACCGTTGACAGTAATGCTGCACTAAACCTGAGTGACAGCGGTACGAACGTTCAGTTTAATGACCTGTATGTGGGCAATTCAGCCAGCAGTAACAGTACTTTTTTCATTAACAGCGGTGCACAGGCACATATCAACAATATCCTGTATATAGGTTCACTGGACAATTCACAGGGTAACGTACTGGTTAACGGTGCCGGTACCTTACTGGATGCCAATTTAGTGCTGGTGGGAAATAGTGCCGGGAGCGGTACACTTAATCTGAATAACTCAGGGGTGTTATTAACCAATAGCCTGCAAAAAGGAACCGGCAGAGCAGGAGTGGTCAACTTTAACGCCGGTATCCTACAGGCTAAAAGCGACAACGCTAATTTTATCAGCGAATTTGCTGCCGGAGATCTGGTGTTAGGCGCTACCGGCGGCACCATTGATTCTAACGGTTTTAATATTGCCACCGGTAATATATTTAGCGGTACTGGCAGGTTGACCAAAAGTGGCAGCGGCATATTTACCTTAACCGGTGTTAATACCTACACCGGCGGCACCAGTGTGTCCGGTGGAACATTACGCCTGACCGGAGCCGGTACCGTGAGTTCTGGCGGTGTGAATATTGCTTCTGGTGCATCCATGTTTGTTGATACACCTTCTTCAGGCAATTACAGTTTTAATAATGCCCTGACCGGTAGTGGTTTACTGCAGGTAGGGTTACTTAGCGGCACTAATACCTTCCAGTTTGGCGGTGGGGTGGGCAGCGCATTTGCCGGTACGGTACAGTTGGGTAACAGCAGTTTTGCGCTATCCGGCAATAATACCACTGCGCTAACCAGCGCTATTTTACAGTTGGATAGTGGCAGCACGACGACTGTCGGTGCGGGAACTCAGAATATTGGGGGGCTGACACTAAACGGCGGTTCACTGATTTTTAATAACCTGCCAACCGGAGTGATTAACACCGGAGCGCTGACGTTGACGTCGGGAAGTATCGCCATTGACCCCAATACCATTACCAATGTTAGCGGTAATATTCTGGGGCAGGATGATGGCGTTGATTTTCGTTTAATCACTGCCGGTAGCGTATCCGGTAGTGCAGCGAATCTGACCCTGACGGATCTACTTGGCAATCAGGTCGTGGAATCAGCGAATGTGGTTCAGGGTGGTAATACCGTTGCTATTGGTTCTTATGATTTTGCGCTGGGTAACGATGCTACCGGGCTTTATACCCGCTACTCACTATCGCAGTTGGATTTACAAAACGGGCAGACGCTAACACTGTCCGGCGATGCAACAACACCAACCGGCATGGATGAACTGCACGCCAAAATCACCGGTACCGGCAATCTGTTAATTAATGCAACCAACAGCATCACTCTGAATAATCTATCGAATGATTATAGCGGCACCACCACGGTAGGCACCGGCTCTCTGATTCTGGGCAGTAATAATGCGCTGGGGAATACCAGCGATTTTATTATTAATAGCGGGGCGACCGCCGATCTGAATGGTAAAACTCAGACGGTTGGTTTGTTACACGGCGATGGTGGTCTGAATATGAATTCCGGTGGTTTAACTATCACCGGAGGTGGTGATTTTGACGGTGTTATCAGCGGTAACGCCGGTGAGTTTACTTTGCAGGGTGGCGATCTGCTGTTACTTGGTAATAACACCTATACCGGTACCACTAATATTAATAGTGGTTCGAATCTACAAATTGGTAATGGCGGTACTATCGGTGATTATGCCGGTAATATTACCAACAACGGGCAGGTTACTTTTAACCGCAGCAATGATTCATCCTATACCGGTATTATTAGTGGTAGCGGCTATCTGTCAAAATTTGGAACAGGGACTTTGACTCTGAGTGGTGCTAATACCTATCAGGGAGGGAGTCAAATCAACTTTGGTACGCTGGTTGCCACTCAGGGAAACGTGCTGGGAACGGGTATTGTTAACAATAACTCAACCCTGGAGTTAAATTTTGCCAATAACAGCGTATTTAGTAACGTTTTAAATGGCGTTGGCTATCTGGTAAAAACCGGTGCCGGTATTGCGACGCTGGACAGTCTGGGTTCTACTCAGGGTAGCATTTCGGTTAATCAGGGAACCTTAGCTTTCGTTCAAAACGGCATATTCAATGCCAGCAACTTAACCACTGCGAATGGGGCAACTCTCGATGTGGCTGGCCCATCAACGCTGAACCTGAGTGGTGCTTTAACCCAAAACAGCGGCTCAATACTGAATGTTGGGGTGGGTACGGGCCAGACGGCCATTAACGCAGACACCGCTTCGCTGGGTGGAACCCTCAATATCACCGATTTCAATGCTAATGTACCGGACAACGCCAGTGCGCTCATTGGTACCGAATTTACCGTTATCCATACCACCAATGGCATTACAAATGATTTCTCCACTGTTGATTTGGGGGGGGCGCAAAGTGATGTGGATTATCTGACGCTGTCTGGCCGGGTGGTTAACGGAGTGGATTATAACATCGGCCTTCAGTTGACATGGCTGGCTGGTGCCTTATTAGGCAACGGTACTTTTACGCTGGGTAATGCCAGCGATCTGTTTAATGTAGATGTGGTACTGGCGGATCAAACCGGTCCATTTACCAGCGGCTGGGATGGTAAAACGCTGACCAAAGAAGGAGATGGCACTTTGCAGCTCTCTTCGGTCAATACCTACACCGGCGGCACATTTGTTAATGGCGGCATACTACAAACAGGCATTGCCAATGCTTTTGCGGGCAGTAGTAATGTGAGTGTGGGCAGTGGTGCTACGCTGGACCTGAACAGCTTTAATCAGCAGGCGAACAATCTGAGCGGTGAAGGAAGCATTACGCTGGGCAGTGCGGTATTAACGGCGAATAACAGTGCTGACAGTGCCTTCAATGGTGTGATTAACGGCACCGGTAGTTTGACTAAAACCGGTACCGGTACTTTGACGCTGGGAGGCACAAATACCTATCAGGGGGGGACTTCCGTTAACGCAGGTACTCTGACCATTACGCAGGGCGGAGCATTAGGAACGGGTAGCGTTAATAATAGCGCATCGCTGGAGCTAAATTTTGCCAGTACCAGCCAATTAAATAATGTCTTAAGCGGCAGCGGTAATCTGGTAAAAACGGGTGCCGGTATCGCTGTACTGAACAGACTGGGTTCAACCCAGGGTGATATTGCGGTTAACCAGGGGACGTTATCCTTTGTTCAGAACGGCATATTTAATGCCAGTAGTTTAACTACTGCCGATGGCGCTACTCTCGATGTAGCTGGCCCATCAACGCTGAACCTGAGCGGTGCATTAACCCAAAACATCAACGCAATACTCAATGTGGGGGTCGGCACGGGTCAGACGGCCATCAATGCGGATACCGCTTCACTGGGCGGCGCGCTAAATATTATTGATTTCAACCCCGATGTACCGGATAACGCCAGTGCGCTTATCGGCACCGAATTTACCGTTATCCATACCACCAATGGCATTACAAATGATTTCTCCAGCGTCGATCTGGGGGGCGCACAAAGCGATTTGAACTATCTGACGCTGTCTGGTCGGGTGGTAAACGGTGTGGATTACAATGTTGGCTTCTATTTAACCTGGCAAGCCGGAGCTTTATTAGGTAACGGTATTTTTACCGTGGGTAACCCCAGCAATCTGTTTAATGTGGATATGGTACTGGCCGATCAAGCGGGACCTTTTATCAGCGGCTGGGATGGTAAAACCCTGACCAAAGACGGGCTGGGCATCCTGCAACTCTCTTCGGTAAATACCTATACCGGCAGTACGCTGATTAATGGGGGAACGCTGGAAACCGGCATTGCCAATGCTTTTGCCACCAGCAGCAATGTGGTGGTGGCCAATGGCGGTACGCTAAATCTTAACGGTTTTAATCAACTGGCCAACAATCTGAGTGGTGCCGGTAGTATCACATTACGCAATGCGGTATTGACGGCCAATAACAGTGCGGATACTGCCTTTGATGGCGAAATCGGCGGCGCAGGCAGCCTGATTAAAACCGGTACCGGTGCCCTGACCTTAAGCGGCATCAATACCTATCAGGGAGGAAGTACTCTCAATGGCGGCACTCTGGTTGCCACCAATGGTTTAGCGCTGGGCGTTGGTGATATTACCAATAACGCCACGCTGGAACTGAATTTTGCCAGTGATAGCACATTAGATAACCTGTTAAGCGGAAGTGGCACCCTGATCAAAACTGGATCGGGCATCGCCACATTGACCAGTACAGGCTCAAGTCAGGGGGCCATTAATGTCAATCAGGGAACCTTAAGCTTTGCCCAGAGTGGAGCCTTTAATGGCATCAGCCTGACTACTGGCAGCGGAGCCACTACCTCTGTCGCGGCAAATTCTTCCCTTGATTTAAGCGGTGCACTGACTCAAGACAGTGGGTCAACGCTAAATATCAATATAGGTACCGCTGAACTATCTATTACCGCGGATACCGCATCGCTGGCCGGAGCACTAAGTGTCTCGGGCTTTACCGCTAATGCACCAGCCAGCGCCAGTGTATTGCCGAATACAGAGTTCACCATTATTCATACTGATAACGGTATCAGCGGTGATTTTTCCAGCATTGATTTTAATGGTTCAGGCAGCCTGGTCGATTACCTGACGTTAGGCGGGCGCGTGGTTAACGGTGTTGATTATCATGTTGGCATGGGACTCACCTGGCTGGCGGGTTCGGCATCGGGCAACGGTCTGTTTACACTAGCCAATGCTGATGACATGTTTAATGTGGATGTGGCACTGGCGGATCAAACCGGTACTTTTACCAGCGGCTGGGATGGCAAAACCCTGACCAAAGCGGGGTTGGGTACACTGATACTCTCTTCGGCTAATAGTTACACTGGCGATACCCTGATTAACGCGGGAACGCTGGAAACCGGTATCGCCAATGCTTTTGCCTCCAGCAGTAACGTGGTGGTGAACAGTAGTACCTTGTTGAATCTGAATAACTTTGATCAATTGGCCAATAATCTGAGTGGTGCAGGTAATATCAAATTAGGTAGTGCAACACTAACGGCGAATAACAATGCAGGTACTACCTTTAGCGGTGAAATTGGCGGGGACGGTAGCCTGATTAAAACCGGTACCGGCACGCTGACCTTAAGCGGTGAGAATACCTATCTGGGTGATACCACTATCAGCGACGGTATTTTAGTTGCCACCAATGGCAACGCGCTGGGTAGTGGTACCGTTAACAATAGCGCTGCACTGGAACTGAACTTCACCACCGATAGCACTCTGAATAATATATTAAGCGGTAGCGGTAGCCTGACTAAAACCGGCACCGGTATTGCCACGTTAAGCGGTGTTGGTTCGACTCAGGGAGCGATCAATGTCAGTCAGGGTGCACTAAATCTTGCTCAAAACGTGGTACTTAACGGAACCAGCCTGATTACGGCTAATGATGCGACGCTTTCCCTTGCTCAGGATGCTTCACTTAACCTGAGCGGTACACTGACCCAAAGCAGCACTGCAACATTAAATATTGATACAGGAACATCTCAACCGGCCATTACTGCGGGTTCCGCCTCTCTGGGCGGCTCATTGAATGTGACCAGTTTCACCACCAGTGCTCCAGCCAGCGCCAGTGCATTACCCGGTACAGAATATACTCTCATTCATACCGTTAACGGTATTACCGGTGACTTTGCCTCTGTCGATTTAGGTGGTGCAGCCAGCAATGTGGATTATCTGACGCTGGCGGGCCGGATCGTTAACGGGGTGGATTATAATCTGGGCTTTGGTTTAACCTGGCAGGCAGGAGATGCGCTGGGCAACGGTATTTTTACGCTGACTGATGCCAGCGATCTGTTTAATGTCGATGTGGTGCTGGTGGATCAAACCGGCACTTTTACCAGCGGCTGGGATGGTAAAACCCTGACCAAAGAAGGGCTGGGCATCCTGCAACTCTCCTCAGTAAATACCTATACCGGCAGTACATTGGTTAATGGCGGCACACTACAGGCCGGTATCGCCAATGCCTTTGCCTCCAGCAGTAATGTGGTGGTGACCAATGGCGGTACGCTGAATCTGAACGGCTTTGATCAACTGGCCAACAATCTGAGTGGTGCCGGTAGTATCACATTACGTAATGCAGTACTGACGGCCAATAACGGTGCAGATACCTCCTTTGACGGCGAAATCGGCGGGGACGGTAGCCTGGTTAAAACCGGTACCGGTGCTCTGACTTTAAGCGGTATCAATACCTATCAGGGAGGAAGTACCCTCAGCGATGGTACCCTGATTGCCACCAATGGTTTAGCACTGGGGGTTGGCAATATTGAAAATAACGCCACGCTGGAGCTAAATTTTGCCAGCGATAGCTCGCTGAATAACCTTCTGAGCGGTAGCGGTACCCTGACTAAAACCGGAATGGGTGTTGCCTCGTTAGGCGGAGTGGGTTCAACGCAGGGAGCCGTAAATGTTAATCAGGGAACCTTAAGTTTTACTCAGGACGGCATATTTACTGCCAGCAGCTTAACCACTGCCGATGGAGCAACCACCTCTCTGGCAGGAGAATCCATTCTGAATCTGAGTGGTGCATTAACCCAAAACAGCACCTCGGTGTTAAATGTTGGCGTAGGAACCGGCCAAACGGCGATTAATGCGGACACCGCTTCGCTGGGCGGCACGCTTAATATTACCGACTTTAACGCCAATGTGCCTGATAGCGCCAGTGCGTTAACCAATACTGAATTTACCGTTATCCATACCGCTAATGGCATCACTAATAATTTTACTACCGTGGATCTGGGTGGTGCGCAAAGCGATGTGGATTATCTGACGCTGTCCGGCCGGGTGGTTAACGGCGTGGATTATAACATTGGCTTCCAGTTAACCTGGCTGACCGGTAATGCATTGGGTAATGGGACTTTCACGCTGGGTGATGCCAGCAGTCTGTTCAATGTGGATGTGGTACTGGCGGATCAACCCGGGCCATTTACCAGCGGTTGGGATGGCAAATCCCTGACTAAAGAAGGCTTGGGTACTCTGCAACTCTCCTCGGTGAATACCTATACCGGCAGTACCCTGGTTAATGCGGGAACGCTGGAAACCGGCATTGCCAATGCCTTTGCCAGCAGCAGTAATGTGGTGGTGGCCAACGGCGGTACGCTGAATCTGAACGGCTTTGATCAACTGGCTAACAATCTGAGTGGTGCCGGTAGCATCACGCTACGCAATGCGATACTGACGGCTAATAACAGTACAGATACCGCCTTTGACGGTGAAATCGGCGGGGCCGGTAGCCTGATGAAAACCGGTACTGGTACCCTGACTTTAAGCGGTATCAATACCTATCAGGGAGGAAGCACCCTCAGCGCCGGTACTTTGGTTGCCACCAATGGTTTAGCGCTGGGCGTTGGCGATATAGAGAACAACGTTACGCTGGAATTAAATTTTGCCAGCGACAGCGAAATGGCGAATCTATTGAGCGGCAGCGGTAGTCTGGTGAAAACCGGAGCGGGCGTTGCTTCATTAAGCAGCACAGGTTCAAATCAGGGAGCGATTAGTGTTAATCAGGGCACATTAAACTTCACTCAAAATGGCGGATTTGGTGCGACCAGCCTGACTACTGCCGATGGTGCCTCCACTTCTCTGGAAGGCGAGGCGGTTCTGAATCTGAGTGGGGCGCTGACGCAAAACAGCAGCTCAATATTAAACGTCGAGGTAGGTAGCGGTCTGACCGCCATTAATGCCGACAGCGCATCCTTAGGCGGTACCCTGAATATCACCGGTTTCAATACCGCGATACCAAACAGCGCCAGTGCACTAACCAACACTGAGTTTACCGTAATTCATACCCTCAATGGCATCACCAATGACTTTGCGCTGGTGGATTTAGGCGGTGCTGAAAGTGATGTGGATTATCTGACGCTGGCGGGTCAGATTGTTAATGGTGTTGACTATAACGTTGGTTTTGGTCTGACCTGGCAGGCAGGAAACTCACAGGGCAACGGTACCTTTACGCTAACCAACGCCAGCGATCTGTTTAATGTGGATATGGTGCTGGCAGATCAAACCGGGCCGTTTACCAGCGGTTGGGATGGCAAATCCCTGACCAAAGCAGGATTGGGCACATTGCAACTCTCTGCGGTTAACACCTATACCGGCAGCACCCTGATCAATACAGGAACCCTGCAAACCGGTATCGCCAATGCCTTTGCCACCAGTAGTGATGTCACGGTCGCCAGCGGCGCAACCTTGGATCTGAATAACTTTGATCAGCAGGCTAATAACCTGAATGGTGCAGGCAGTATTCTGTTAGGCAGCGCCACCTTAACCGCTAATAATAGTGCAGATACTGCCTTTAGCGGTGTCATTGAAGGCACCGGTAATCTGAGCAAAACCGGTACAGGTACTTTGACGCTGAGCGGTGAAAGTATTTATGAGGGCGGCAGCAATATCAGTGCCGGTACACTGGTAGCAACCCAGGGTAACGCACTGGGAACCGGTAATATCAATAACACAGCCACTCTGGAACTTAACTTCCTCACGGATAGCACCCTGAGTAACCTTCTGTCAGGCAGTGGAACCCTGATTAAAAGTGGCGCAGGTATGGCAACCCTGAATGCGGTTGGTGCTGCTCAGGGTAATGTAGCGGTTAATAGTGGTACGTTAAACTTTGTTCAAACCGGGGCGTTTACCGCGGATAATCTGACTACCGCTACGGGTGCCACTACCATGCTGGCAGCAAATGCCACGTTAAACCTGAGTGGTGCATTAACACAAAATACGAATGCAATTTTAGACGTTACGTTGGGAATTGATTACCCAATAATAAGTGCCGTTACTGCGGCACTGGATGGTTCACTTAAAGTATCTGGTATTGATACCAGCATTATCCCGGTAAACGCCAGCGATCTGGATGCAAACAACGCTACTATCATCCACACAACCGGTGGTATCAGCGGCGATTTTACTACCGTGGATTTAGGCGGTGCAGCCAGCAGCGTGGACTACCTGACCTTAGCCGGGCGAATTGTTGGTGGTGTAGATTATAACGTTGGTCTGGGTTTGACATGGCTGGCAGGCAGTTCACTGGGCAATGGCACCTTTACCCTGACTAATGTGGACGATCTGTTTAATGTGGATGTCATACTGGCAGATCAAACCGGATCCTTTACCAGTGCCTGGGACGGCAAGAGCCTGACCAAAGCCGGGTTGGGCACATTGCAACTTTCTGCGGTCAATACCTACACCGGCAGCACGCTGGTTAATGCTGGCACACTACAGACGGGTATCGCCAATGCCTTTGCCACCAGCAGCGATGTGGCCGTTGCCAGCGGCGCTACGCTGGACCTGAATAACTTTGCTCAACAGGCCAATAATCTGTCCGGTACGGGCAGTATTCTGTTAGGCAGTGCGGCATTAATCGCCAGTAACAGTGCAGATACCACCTTTAGCGGTGTAATTGATGGCACCGGCAGCCTGATGAAAATCGGTACCGGCACCCTGACCTTAAGCGGTGACAATACCTATCAGGGCGGCAGTACCATTAGTGACGGTACGCTGGTAGCCACTAATGCGGGGGCACTGGGAACCGGGGCAATAAATAATACAGCGACGCTGGAGCTGAATTTTGCCAGCGGCAGTACATTACGCAGTTTACTAAGTGCCAGCGACAATACCTTAAGTAATGTGTTAAGCGGCAATGGCACTCTGACCAAAACCGGTGCCGGGACTGCTACATTAACCGGGGTTGGTTCAACTCAGGGGGCGATTAACGTTAATCAGGGCACGCTGAACTTTGCCCAGAGCGGGGTATTTAACGGCAGCAGCCTGACAACCGCCAATGATGCCATCACCTCGTTGGCGGCTGATTCAACGCTGAATCTGAGCGGTGCACTGACGCAAAACACGACGTCTGTATTGAATGTGGCGGTGGGCAGTGCCAATCCGGCGATTGTTGCAGACAGTGCCGCATTAGACGGTACGTTAAATATCACCGGTTTTAGCACCACCGCACCAACCAGCGCCAGCGATTTAACCAATACCGAGTTTACCGTTATTCATACCACCGGTTCCGGCGGTATTACCGGTGACTTTACCGCCGTGGATTTAGGCGGCGCGGCCAGCAGTGTGGATTACCTGACTTTAGCCGGTCGGGTGGTAAACAATACCGACTACAACGTAGGCTTTGGTCTGACCTGGCTGGCGGGCACCGCATTGGGCAACGGCACCTTTACTCTGACCAATGCCGGTGATCTGTTTAATGTGGACGTGGTGCTGGCGGATCAAACCGGATCCTTTACCAGCAACTGGGACGGTAAGAGCCTGACCAAAGCCGGAGCCGGTACCCTGCAACTTTCTGCGGTCAATACCTACACCGGCAGCACGCTGGTTAATGCCGGAACCCTGCAAACCGGTATCGCCAATGCCTTTGCCACCAGCAGCGATGTGACCGTTGCCAGCGGCGCTACGCTGGACCTGAATAGCTTTGCTCAACAGGCCAATAACCTGTCCGGGGCGGGCAGCATTCTGTTGGGCAGCGCGGTGTTAACCGCCAACAATAATGCAGATACCAGCTTTAGCGGCGTGATGAGCGGCAGCGGCAGCCTGACGAAAACCGGTACCGGCACCCTGACTTTAAGCGGGGTGAATACCTATCAGGGCGGCAGTACCCTGAGCGGCGGTACGCTGATTGCCACTCAGGGCAGCGCACTGGGAACCGGCAGCATTGATAATGGCGCAACGCTGGAACTGAACTTCGCCAGCGACAGTACCTTAAGTAACCTGTTAACCGGCAGCGGCAACCTGAATAAAACCGGAGCGGGTGTTGCCACCCTGACCGGAGCGGGCTCAACTCAGGGCGCGATTAACGTTAATCAGGGCACGCTGAACTTTGCCCAGAGCGGGGTATTTAACGGCAGCAGCCTGACAACCGCCAATGATGCCATCACTTCCGTGGCCGCCGATGCGTCACTGAGCCTGACGGGGGCGCTAACGCAAAACGCGACGTCTGTATTGAATGTGGCGGTGGGCAGCGTTCAGCCAGCGATCGCCGCGGATACGGCAGCGTTAGACGGTACTCTGAATATTACCGGCTTTACTGCCAGTGCCCCGACTAACGCCAGTGCGTTAATTAATACTGAATTTAATGTCATTCATACCACCAGCGGTATTACCGGTGACTTTACCGCCGTGGATTTAGGCGGCGCGGCCAGCAGTGTGGATTACCTGACCTTAGCCGGCCGGGTGGTAAACAATACCGACTACAACGTAGGCTTTGGTCTGACCTGGCTGGCGGGCACCGCATTGGGCAACGGCACCTTTACTCTGACCAATGCCGGTGACCTGTTTAATGTGGACGTGGTGCTGGCAGATCAAACCGGGCCGTTTACCAGCAGCTGGGACGGTAAGAGCCTGACCAAAGCCGGAGCCGGTACCCTGCAACTTTCTGCGGTCAATACCTACACCGGCAGCACGTTAGTTAATGCCGGAACCCTGCAAACCGGTATCGCCAATGCCTTTGCCACCAGCAGCGATGTGACCGTTGCCAGCGGCGCTACGCTGGACCTGAATAGCTTTGCTCAACAGGCCAATAACCTGTCCGGGGCGGGCAGCATTCTGTTGGGCAGTGCGGTGTTAACCGCCAACAATAATGCAGATACCAGCTTTAGCGGCGTGATGAGTGGCAGCGGCAGCCTGACGAAAACCGGTACCGGCACCCTGACTTTAAGCGGGGTGAATACCTACCAGGGCGGCAGTACCCTGAGCGGTGGTACGCTGATTGCCACTCAGGGCAGCGCACTGGGAACCGGCAGCATTGATAATGGCGCAACGCTGGAACTGAACTTCGCCAGCGACAGTACCTTAAGTAACCTGTTAACCGGCAGCGGTAACCTGAATAAAACCGGAGCGGGTGTTGCCACCCTGACCGGAGCGGGCTCAACTCAGGGGGTGATTAACGTCAATCAGGGCACGCTGAACTTTGCTCAGGTCGGTGACTTTAATGGCAGTAGTTTGACCACCAGCGATGGGGCTACAACGGCACTGGCTGAAGACAGCACGCTAAACCTCAGTGGTTCACTGGTTCAGAATAGTGGTTCAACACTGTCTGTTCTGTTGGGTACGACTCAACCGGTGATTCAGGCTGATACTTCTACCTTGAGTGGAACACTAAAAGTCATCGGTATTGATGGCGATACTAATCCAACCAAGGCCAGCGATCTGCCAAATACCGAATTTACTATTATTCATACCACCAACGGCATTACCGGTGATTTTACCAATATTGACCTGAACGGCGTCTCCAGCGCCGTGGATTATCTGACGGTCAGCGCGGGAAAAAGCGTGGACAATAAGGATTACAACGTCGGTTATGGATTGACCTGGTTAGCCGGTACGACTCTGGCGAATGGTACCTTTACCTTAACCAACGCGAATGACAAGTTTAATGTAGATATTGTGTTGGCGGATCAGGCCGGATCGAGTACCGGGTGGAATGGTCAGAGCCTGACGAAAGAGGGTAGCGGTACGCTGATATTGTCATCCGCTAATACCTATACCGGCGATACATTAATCAACAATGGTACCTTACAGACGGGCATTGCTAATGCGTTTGCTGACAGTGGCAACGTGATTATTCATAACAATGGCATTCTGAGTTTGAATAGTTTCGAACAGTCAGCCAATAACCTGAGCGGTAATGGTGGTGTCCTGTTAGGCAATAGTGATTTAACGGTTAACAGTCTGGCGGCTACGACGTTTGCCGGTTCCATCAGCGGTAATGGTGGTTTAATTAAAACCGGTACAGAGACTTTCACTCTGACCGGCGTTAATTTCTACAGTGGTTCTACCACGATAAATCAGGGGCGTTTGGTGGGTACCCGTGGATTGTCCCTCGGCCTGTCAGATATTAACAATAATGCTGAACTGGAGCTGGCATTTGCCCAGGACAGCACGCTGATCAACCAGTTAACCGGCAGTGGGGAACTGATTAAAACCGGTGCGGGAATAGCTACCCTGATTCACGGTGGATCATCTCAGGGTAGCGTTTCGGTTGATGGTGGAACGCTTAAACTGGCGCAAACCGGCGCATTTAACGCCGATGATTATCATACGTCTGATGGTGCAACCACTTCCATGGCGGCTAATGCCGCGCTGGTAGTCGCCAATCAGTTTAAGTCAGATGGTACGCTGGCGGTGGTAGCCGGTAATACTTCACCTGTGGTAACAGCGGATACGGCAGCGCTGGGTAGTAACGCCGTATTTAATCTGTCGGGCTACTCGGCACCGGAAACCACCAGCGCCAGTCAACTGGCCTATAACCAGTTTATGGTTATTAACACTTCGGCACCGGGTAATCTGACCGGCAACTTTGCCTCATTTAATTTAGGTGGCGCGACCAGTCCGGTAGATTATCTGTCGATGACCGCCATCCATGATGGCCAGAACTACAGTATTGGTTTGGCGCTGGCCTGGTATGGCGCATATAGCGTAACGCCCGATAGTGCTCACGGAACCTTTACGTTAAACGGTGCTAATGAGTATTTCGATCTGGATGTCGTGTTGGCGGATGAAGTCGCAAATGCCACAACCGGCTGGGATGGTAAAACCCTGACTAAAGCAGGTGAAGGTACGCTGCAACTCTCTAAAGCCAATAGCTATAGCGGCGCTACATTGATTAACGGCGGTACCTTACTGGCCGGGAATGCCAATGTGATTGCCAATAGTTCACAACTTGCCATAGCCGCAGGCGCTACCTTTAATCTGAACAATTTTGACCAACGGATAAATAACCTTAGCGGCGGCGGTAATGTGGTGTTGGGCGATGCGGTGCTGACCACCAATCACAGTACAGATACTACCTTCAGCGGTGTGATTAGCGGTGCGGGTAGTCTGAATAAAACCGGAAATGGGGTCTTGCTGTTAACCGGAGATAATATCTATGCAGGAGGCACCACTATTACCAGCGGAACGCTGCAATTGGGTAATGGCGGCACCAGTGGTAGCGTCATTGGCAATATTGCTGATAATGGAACATTAGTTTTCGACCGTAGCAATGGCCATTTGTATAACGATGTAATTAGCGGCACCGGCAATGTGGTTCAACAGGGCTCTGGTACACTGTTTATGAATAATAACCAGACCTACCAGGGAACCACAGACGTTAATGCCGGAGCGCTGGTTCTGCTTAAAGAATCATTGTTAACCAGCGTAAATACCGTCTCGGTTGCGGCGGGTGCTGAACTGGGGGGCTACGGCGGTGTTAACGGTAGCGTTATTAATAACGGGTTATTGGCGGTAGCGGATGCGGCGGTAGGATTTGTTAATGCACCGGCGGGCAATTTTACCATTGGCGGTAATATAACGAATGCAGGTGAAATCCGCATGTCCAGCCCGGATCCTCGCAGTCAGTTAATCGTTAAAGGCAACTATATTGGAAATAATGGGCTGCTTACCATCAGTACTATTCTGGGGGATGATAACTCCGCTACGGATAAATTGGTGGTGGCTGGCGATACCTCTGGTACTACGCGTCTGGTGGTGAATAATTCAGGCGGTGCGGGAGCGCAAACGGTTAACGGTATTGAAGTTGTTAGCGTTGCCGGTCAATCCAACGGCCAGTTTACTTTGGCTAATCGGGTTGTGGCGGGTGCTTATGAATACAGTCTGTATCAGGGATTACCAAGTGCAGTTAACGGAAACTGGTATTTACGTTCGCAGGGGCCAGGGGAAACGCCTCAATGGCGTCCGGAAGCCGGTATCTACCTGGGGAATCAGTCAATAGCCAGCCAGTTGCAAATGCAAACGCTGTTTGACCGTCAGGGTAGCCAGTTCAGGAGTGCTGATAACAGTAGCTGGGGACGTATTATCGGTGGTCGGGTTGATAGTAAAGCCGCGGGTCATAATATCGATATGAGCAGTGACTATACGCTGATTCAGATTGGTAGCGATTTACTGAACTATAACCTTGGCGATTCAGGGTTAGTTGCTGGGGTTATGGGCAGTTGGGGCGATGTGGATACCGACTCCACCGGCAATGCCGATCTGAATGGAACACATCATAGTGCGACCGGTACCGTTGAGGGCTTTAATCTGGGGGTTTATGCCACCTGGTTTGCCGATGCGAAAGAGCAAACAGGGGCTTATATTGATAACTGGTATCAATATGGCTGGTACGATAACCACGTCAGCGGTGAAGGCATGACAACAGACAGCTATGATTCTCGCCCATTTGCCGCATCGCTGGAGACGGGATACAGCTTTATTCTCAATAGTAATCCTCTGAATCAGTGGCGGCTTATTCCTCAGGCTCAGGTGGTATATAACAAATATTCCGCCGATAGTTTTGTTGATTCCAGCAACACCAAAATTGACGGGCAGAATAACGATGTATGGAACACTCGTCTGGGTACCAGAGTGACGGGGAATATACAGGGTAAAGGTTACACTCATCATCCATTTGCGGAGGTTAACTGGTGGTATAGCAAACAAGATGCCTCGGTGACTTTTGATGGTATGCGAATCGATCAGGATATGCCCAATAATCGGGCTGAACTGAAAGTGGGCATACAAAGTGAGTTTGATAATAAGTGGAGTACCTGGGTTAATCTGGGCGTTCAAAGTGGCGCTGATGATTATCACAACATAGGCGGAGGTATTGGTGTTCGCTATGTTTGGTAGTAAACCGGCTTAGTCATTTCATCAAAACCGGTGTGTTGCTAGCAGCACACCGATTTTTGCTGTTATAGGATCTGAAACGAATAAGAAGAACAAATTTTAAACTGAAATAGCCCGCTATAGAGACAATATTTGCGATTGTCCAATAAAATATAGATACAGCTCCCGCCATTATTCAATAAATCCTGGGGACCACTGTTGTTTATATATTACAAAAATGTATTCAATAAGTTAGTGATGATGCGTTGTCTATTATTCGGCATATTATTTTTATCTATTTAAGCAGGATGTGTTGCTAATTGAATACATTGCAATAGTCAGTTAAGGGTATAAGTAAATTCCTGCTTGAGCGTATTAAAAAGCTTATGATAATATTTCTTATCGCTTAATTTTGTTGAATTAGCTTGCTTTTACTTTTATTATATTGTCATTAATTGTATTTTTATTATTGAGTTATTGCTCAATTAATAAATTTGCCATGAAACTTTAATATAAAATCAGGGATTATTTTGAGTATGTTTTATTCTCACTATAAAACTATCACCAGTATTGTACTGGTCACTGGTACTTCCGGGACGGCACGGGAGGGCCATGTATACACTGATTAGTAGTCATAATAATTTTGGAAAACATCTCATTAAAAGATGATTCTAATATATTAAAATTTATTGTTTTTTTGTTTTTACCTATATTTGGTTATTGCAGTGTTAGTAGTGAATAATAATTAGCTATTTCTCTTTTATATATGAAATATCGTTATTTATTATTTTTATAATTAATGTCTGAATAGCACTTATCTTTATGATGGATGTTATTTCCGGGCGGCGTATTAATGTTTTTGTTTTATATCAGACAAATAAATGCAGCTATTAGCTGTATTTAATAAAGTGTCGAAAAGGACGATTTAATTAGGATTATTAGGATGAAAAAAAGACTCGACAAGTTCACCAACGGTAAATACAGGTTTAATTCTTTGCAAAAAGCCATCGTATTTTCCTTCCCTGCGTTATATTTAGGCGTTTCAATGAACGCCACCGGAGCACAAACGCTGGTTGACGGTCAGGATATCTATGCTAACGGTTTGAATGCAGGCGCATACGATTTAGTGTTGGATGGTGATGTCACCTGGAATACGGCGTTTACGATTAACTCCGCCGCAAAATCTACTATCGCTATTGATGGTGATGGCAATGTTATCAACATTAGTACCTATAATGGGCAGCGTCTGTTTAATATCTATGAAACGCAGAACTCAATTGCTATTAATGACGCCACGATTACTGCCGATCCGTTTGCCGGTGCGCGTTATGCCCTGATTAAGCTGGAAACATCCAAAACTACCGTTAACCTCGATCTGGAAGGAACCACCTTCCTGGATATCGGGCCAACCGACTATAACTCAGGCGGTGTTGCAGATTATGGTCCGATCATCTCTGTTCGCGGTGGCACAGGTTCCGTAATGAACATTGATGGTGGTGTTGAAGGCGTCGTGTTTGAAGGTAACCACGGACAGTGGGACCAGCCGGGGGTAATCGGTATCGATACCGCCAACACCATGAACTTTAACGGTAAAGTCACTTTTGATAGTAACTGGACCGCTAACTATGGTGGTGCGGTAACCATATATCAATCCGGTGGCAACGTAGTGAATTTTAATGGTGAAACCAATTTCATCAATAACCATGCGGCCGTGTTTGGTGGTGCAATCGACCTGTGGGGAGGTAGTGCCGATCTGACGTTTAACGGTAAAACTAACTTCACTGGTAACTATGTCTATGGTACAGCAAACAGCACATATGAAAGCCCTGTCCATACCAATGGTCAGTACTCCCGCGGTGGCGCTATCAATATTGGTTATCTGAACCCGGGTTCCAGCAGCGTTAATCTGGTATTTAATAACGATACGGTATTTAAAGATAACTTTGTTATTGAAGCTAAAGACAGATATAACGCATTAGGCGGTGCAGTCAGCGCTTACGGCGGTAACTATAACTACCTGATGAACTTTAACGGAGCGACTACTTTTGATGGTAACTACGTTTATTCATTAACCGGCGATGCTTACGGCGGTGCGATTTATTACGATGCAGGTCCTAATGCAGTATTAAACCTGGGCCCAGGCTCAAAAGTGACCAACAACGTAGCGAAAACTCAGGGCGGTGCTATCTATCTGCAAGGTGGAACCATCAATCTGAATGCTAACGGTGGCGATATTGTATTCCAGGGTAACCGTCAGGGAGCAACCTTTACCGATATTGGTGATGGTATCTATGCACCGGTAGCCGGTACTGGCGATCCTAACGCTATTTATCTGGGCGGTTCAGGCAGCCTGAATATGGACGTGGCTGCGGGTAACCTGATTCATTTCTATGATCCAATTGCCTCTATCTCCAGTGCAACCATGGAAATTAACAAAACCGGTGACGGTGAAGTGATTTTCCATGGTAACAGCAGCAATCCGGGCGATGCGCTGTATAACTCGGATATCAAAAACAATACCAATGTTAACGGCGGTAAATTCACGCTGGTAGACGGCGTTAGCTACGGTAATATTGAGTTTGGTACTTTTGCCGTTAATGATAAAGCAACCCTTCAGGGCGGTGATAAAACGACGCTGACGGCGAAAGGCATTAACATTAACTCAGGCGGTACCGTTCTGGTTAATGGCGGCATCTTTAATTTGACTGCCGGTGCTAACAATGTGATTTCAACCGCGGGCCTGTTCACCGGTTCCGGTACCCTTGTTGCCCCAGTAATTTCTTTAAGCAATAGTGCGGCTAACACAACCGTTGCCAATATTGAGTCTGGTAAAGAGCTGGTGATGGATGCGCTGTTGCAGGATGCAGGTTCATTCAATAAATCAGGCGACGGTACGCTGGTATTGACCAAGACTAACACCTTTACCGGTGCGACCACCATTGATGGCGGTACGCTGAAGGCTAATATCGTCGATATTATTGCTGCCAGCTCCGGCCTGAAAATGACCGCAGGCGCCTTTGATCTGAATAACTTTGATCAAACGGTAAAAAGCCTGAGTGGCACCGGCTCTATTACTATGGGTACCGGTAACTTAACGGTTAAAGACACAGATACCACTACCTATGATGGCATTATCAGCGGCAACGGTAGCCTGACTAAAGATGGTTCAGGTTCACTGACGCTGACGGCTGAAAATACCTATCAGGGTGGTACTAATGTTAAGGCTGGCACTTTAGTAGCAACACAAACTAAAGCGTTAAGCAGCGGTGATATTGTCAACAATGGCACATTGCAGCTCGATTTTGCCAAAGATGAAGCGTTAGCTAATGCACTGTCTGGCACCGGTACGCTAAACAAAACCGGCAGCGGTAAAGCCACATTAACCCATAATGGCTCCAGCCAGGGTGATGTGAATGTGAAGGCGGGCGCGTTACGTTTCGAACAAACGGGCGATTTTAACGCGGCTAACGTAACTAACAGCGCAGAAGCCACCTTATCGATGGCGGCAAATGCGACGCTGGCGGTTGCAGAACAGTTTAAGACCGACGGTAAGTTTGATGTGGTTGCTGGTAATGCGGCTTCTGTTGTGACGGCAAAATCTGCTGAAATCGGTAGTGCTGCAACCCTTAACCTGTCTGGTTATAACGTTCCAGCCACGATGAGCAGCAAAGAGCTGGGTAGTAATGATTTCCGTGTTATCACCACTTCAGCCGCGGGTAAGCTGACAGGTGATTTCAAAGCGGTTTCTGTCGGTGGCGCAGCCAGTGAAGTTGATTATCTGGTTCTGACCCCAACGAATGACAAGCAAAATTACAGTATTGGCCTGGGCCTCTCCTGGTATGCGGCTGAGTCTAAAGCGCCTGCAAAAGCACAGGGTACTTTTACTCTGGTTGATCAGAAAGAGTTCTTCGATCTGGGTGCAGTTCTGGCGGATAAAGCGGCCAATGCGGCAACCGGCTGGGATGGTAAAACGCTGACTAAAGCAGGCGAAGGTACACTTCAACTGTCTGGCGTTAATACTTACACCGGCGCAACGCTGATTAACGCAGGTACATTACGTGCCGGAAGTGCAGATATTATTGCCAAGAGTTCACAGTTAACCGTAGCAAATGGCGGAACCTTTGATCTGAATAACTTTGATCAGCACGTTAATAACCTGAACGGAGCCGGTAACGTTACATTAGGCAGCGCAACCTTAACTACCACTAACGATGTCAATAATACCTTTAGTGGTGTGATCGGCGGTGCGGGTAACTTTGTTCAGGAAGGTAAGGGTCAGTTAACTATCACTAACAGCCAAACCTATCTGGGTACTACCAACATTAATGCGGGCTACATGACCCTGCTGAATAACGCAGTGCTGAACAGTAGCAACGTGACTATTGCTAAAGGAGCAGAGCTGGGCGGTTACGGTGGCGTAAATGGCAGCGTTATCAACGATGGCTTACTGGCAACGGCTGATGCCGCTAACGGTTATGCAGCAGAACCTGCGGGTAACTTCACGATTGGTGGTAACTTCACTAACAACGGTGAAATCCGTATGGCCAGCCCGGACCCACGTAGCCAAACCATCGTTAAAGGTAACTACATTGGTAATAACGGTCTGTTAACGCTGAGTACCGTGCTGGGTGGCGATAACTCTATTACCGATAAGCTGATTATCTCCGGTGATACTTCTGGTACTACTAACGTCGTGGTGAACAATGCCGGTGGCGAAGGTGCTCAAACTAAGAAGGGTATCGAGATTATTAGCGTAGGCGGACAGTCAAACGGTCAGTTCACATTGGCTAACCGTATCGTGGCGGGTGCTTATGAATATAGCCTGTATCAGGGACTTCCATATGAAGCCAACGGTAACTGGTATCTGCGTTCTGTTGGACCAGAGAATAAACCACAGTTGCGTCCTGAAGCGGGTATCTATTTAAGCAACCAGTCTATGGCCAGCGTATTACAATCTCTGACACTGTTTGACCGTCAGGGTAGCCAGTTCAGAAGTGCTGACAGCAGCGCCTGGGGTCGTATTATCGGTGGTCGTGTTGACAATAAAGCCGGTAATGGTGGCCTGGATATGAACAGCGATTATACGTTGATTCAGGTGGGTGGTGATTTACTGAACTATACCACGGGTGATTCCGGTACGGTGGTTGGTGTGATGGGAAGCTGGGGCGATGTGGACTCCGATGCCAGCAGCAAAGCCAATAAGAAGGGTAAACAGTATAGTGCTACCGGTACGGTTGAAGGCTTCAGTCTGGGTGTTTATGCGACCTGGTTTGCTGATGCTAAAGATCAGAAAGGCGCTTACCTTGATGGTTGGTCTCAATACGGTTGGTATAACAACAGCGCCAGCGGTGAGTCAATGTCTACAGACAAGTATGACTCTACGTCGATGACTTCATCACTGGAAGCCGGTTACAGCTTTGTACTTAACGACAATACCATGAACGAGTGGCGTTTAATTCCACAGGCTCAGGTTGTTTATAACGACTACTCAGCCAACAGTTTTGTTGATTCTGGCAAGACCAAGGTTGATGGTCAGAAGAATGATAACTGGAGCACGCGTTTAGGTTCTCGCATTGCGGGCAAAATCAAAGGTGAGAGTTATACCCATCGTCCGTTTGCTGAGGTGAACTGGTGGTATGCTCAGGATGGCGCTTCCGTTAAGTTAGACCAGAATACCGTTAAGCAAGATATGCCGAAGAATCGTGCAGAGCTGAAACTGGGTCTTCAGAGCGAGTTTGATAATAACTGGAGTACCACAGTAAGCGTAGGCGGTCAGGTTGGTAACAATGGTTATCACAGTATGCAGGGTGGTATTAATGTTCGTTACGCGTTTTAATTAGCCTTAACGATCATATAGTCCGGAACAGCGTGTCATTCGTGGCACGCTGTTTTTTTATAGCCGCTAAACGCCATATCTCTTATTTCCTCCGGAAGTGATGCAATAGCGCCCACCGCGAGGCCCGATACAAATCCGTCCTGAGGAACAGGGGCATCCGCTGTCTGAATAGTTAATCGGTCTGACGACGGGCAGTGACCCTGACCAGAAACGATAAACAGCAGGTGCGATGGTTGGTTTTTTATTGTTGATATAACAGTTATCAGTATTGCACAGTAAAGAAGAGGGTACCCATCTGGCGGGTTCTGTATCCGGCGTTATCCTTGACCAACTATCTCTTTGCTCATGAATCAATACTTTCTGGTCTTGTTTCAGCGAAGCAATAACTTTCCCATTTGGGGAACTGCGCACATTAAGTTTTTTGGCACTGACATATTGCGTAACTAACTGAATTTCAGGCGGTGCTGAAGTGGTTTGGCCGCGATAATAAAGCAGTGGCTGTGGTATGAGGTGATGATTTATCTGAAGTGGTTGGTTTCTCTGATTTAAAGATGAAACCAACAACGACAATAACAATAAGGGCGATCATCATATTATTACGTTTAGCTCTGACCATAATCATCTTCCTCGTATGAAAAGGTATGTTATGGCATAAGCATTTGATAATAATCAGCTGTCAGATTTGCCAGCTCTCCCGTAATAAACAGGGAATATTTTAATTTATCGCAGTCACTTCGCTTGTTTGGGTGTGAAGGCACAGCGGTGTTAAAGGTGCTCGCCCGTCGCACAATAATTGAGTACAGCACAACATCATTTACACACAAAACCTACTCACTCTGAATTCCACTCCTGTTACTTAAAAACAACACATTTCTATCGTGATATATCCCATTTGGTAATGAATAACCAAACAAAATAACCAATAAAAAACAAAATCATCAATATAAATATCGTAAATTTCAATACAAGAAGCACATCACAAAATTGAAACTATCCGTAAAGTGTAAAAAAGTATGTTGATATTTATCAATATGTAACCAATCAATAAGTGGGCAAACTTATCGCCGTAGTTTGGTACCGCGTTTAATCAAAATAGAAAGTGGCACAGCTGCCATTAACCAGAAACGTTTATATAAGCCTCGCTTGAAGGAATTTTTATATGAATACGATGTTCGAGACATTTTTTGATAGTGCTCACCAAAAATCGTTTACAACTAATAAAAAACAGGAAAAAACCACAGGGTTAACCAAGTCTGCGGTTGCTTTAGCTATTGCTGCGGCAACCTTATCAATGACGGGAGGGGCAACGGCAGCCTATATCGAACCCGGACAAATTGGTGATAAAGCCAGTTGGGAAACCGAGGAATACGCTAAAGACTGGGGACTGAAGGCGATGAAAGCGTCAAGTGCCTATGCCTTAGGTTATTACGGGCAGGGTGTCAGAGTTGGCGTAATGGACTCCGGGGCGCTGTTGTTTAAACATTCTGATTTGAATGGCGAGCGCTTTCATGCGGTTCATGCCTCCGGGGTATATGGATCTTCTGGTTTACGCTATCCACAGGTGGCAACAGGAGGCCAGCAGGGCGCTTATGTAAAAGGTGAAGCCTTTGATATCACCGGTGAATGGGTATTGGGCCTGAATGATGGACACGGTACTCATGTAACCGGCACTGTCGGTGCCAACAGGGATGGTGAAGGTATGCATGGCGTTGCCTGGGGTTCCGATATTTATGTCGGTAACAACGGGGGCACTGATAGTAATAACTATGGCCCATTCCAGGATTACCAGTACTTCTATACCGGCTGGAAAGCGATGGTGGATGCCGGTGCTGAAGTCATCAATAACAGCTGGGGTACCAATATTCGCATTGTTGACCGGAAAACCACCGGGAGCGACAACGGAAATACCGGCGTTCACCTGCCAGCGAATAATATCAATCAGTCAGAATATGAGTATTTCTACTTCAACAAAATGTACGGTGATAACCCATCATTTGTTGATGCCGCTTATGATGCGGTGAAAGACACTACGGTAGTGCAAATATTTACCACCGGCAACCGTGATTATGCTAACCCATTCTATCGTGCACTTTACCCCTATTTTAATCCGGAGGCTGAACAGCACTGGATTGCGGTGGCCGGTTTACAGCGCGTAACCGGAACCGATAACTACGCTCTCTCCTATACCTGGAACGAAGCTGGTGATGCCAAATGGTGGACCGTAGTGGCTCCGGGCAGCGTGATATATTCCACTACGGTGGATTCTGCTACCGGTGCCGCCGGTTGGGGAAATTCATCCGGTACCTCTATGTCAGCCCCTCATGTTGCCGGGGCAATGGGGGTTCTGCTTTCCCGCTATCAGGACATGAGTGCGCTTCAGGTACGTGATGTGATGTTTACCACCGCTAATCATCTGAATCCGGACGGCAGTGTATTAAATGGCTGGACCGCAGCAGAGGGTGTACCTGATGTCCGTTACGGCTGGGGTATTCCGGATCTGGATAAGGGTATGTACGGTCCGGGTCAGTTCCTGAGTAAATTTGAGTACAACATGGCGACTACCCCGTTAGATGTCTGGAGTAACGACATTAGCCAAACCGGACTGGATGCTCGCCAGCAAGAGGATCTGGCGTGGCTGCAAGCCTATCAGGCCAACGGAATTGCTGCCGGTGGCGACTATGAGTTGGGGGATGATTTTGTTGTCAGCGACGGTAATAACGATCCAACGGATCACATTATCGATCTGGCGGATGCAGAAAAATGGCGTCAGGAGTACTACGATAAACGCGCCGCCGCGATTCAGGCCAAAATTGATGCGGGTTCCTATATTGCTTCACTGGTGAAACAGGGCTCAGGTACGCTGGTGATGACCGGTGATAATACCTATGCCGGTGGCACTACTGTCGAAGGTGGCTCATTGTATGGCTTCACCGAATCGTTTGGCGATGGCAAAGTGAGGGTAAATGGCGGCCAGTTTGGCGTTATTTCCAGCTATAACGACGCCTTTACGCTAAAAGGCGAGCTGGCGTCAACGGAGAGTCATAAAGCCAATATTGAAGTGAACGCCGGTGGTACCTATGTGGTCAGCGCCGGGGAAGATGTCAACGTAGGTGCACTGACCTTTAACGACGGCTCAATGATTACCGTGGGTTCCACCCGCAGAGACGTATTTAACGATGCATACCTGCATGGCATTACCGCAACGGGGAGCGTTACGGCGGATACCTTAACCGACGCGGATAAAGCGATAGTGACTCCGGACTATGCTTTCTTTAAAACCGATCTGGCGATTGCCGATAACACCATTACCGCCACCTTTGGCCGCAATAATGATGTTTCATTTGCCAGCTATGGTAATCACCGCAACGGTCGGGCCATTGCACGGGCTATTGAAGCCTCGGGCACTACGCCAGTGCTGGCGCGTTCGGTGAGTGCCGCAGCGCTGAGTTCCGGCGGCCTCTACGATAAACTGTTAACCGCCACCAAAGATGAAGTACGCAATACCTTTAACTCTCTTGGCAGCGATATGTACCTGAACACACGCAACGCCAGCATTGTTAACTCGATGACCACCACTCAGGTAGTTAAGGATCAGGCAGCAGGCTCAGGCAATGGCCGTAAGGTGGAGATGGCCGATGGTTCAGCTCGTCTGTGGATGGCCGGTATTGGCAGTTGGTCTGAAGTGGATTATGGCCAGTCCAATATGGATGTGGATTTTTATGCGGCTCTGGTTGGTGTGGAAGCAGATATTGCGGCCAGCACTAAGATGGGAATGTTCTTCGGCGCCGGTTCCACTAAGTTTAAGGGCGGTGTGCATGACAAAGTGGACAGTAACGATATGCACCTGGGCCTTTACGGTATAACCAATTTCGCCGAGGTAGCTTCACTGAGTTATGGTTTGATGTATACCCATCAGGATGCTGATGCCAAACGTAATCTGGTAGTGGTGAATGATATTGGCAGTAATTCAGTTTCTGCGGATGCCGATATTGCCCAGATCTTCACGGAAGCCGCTTATCTGGGGCTGAATACCAATAGTTACTCCATTGAGCCGCATCTGGGCTTTAGCTGGATGCATATTAAATCGGATGATTACACTGAAACCGTTAGCGATATGGCATTCAAAACCAAAGTTGACGATCAGAACCTGCTGGTAACGACCTTTGGTGTTCGCGGTGGCTTGCCGTTTACCGTTGGTGAACTGCCGATGACCGTGAAGGCAGATCTTTATGGAATGCACTTCGCCGGAGATAATACCGCCGAAGCAACCATGTATCTCGCGGATTCAGGTGTGGCTAACATCAAGGGCGGTAAGCTTTCCACTATGGCAGGAGCCGCTCTGGGTATTGAAGCGCAAGTGACCAAATCTGCATCATTTGGCGTGTCATATACCGGAGCCTACAACAGCGATATCACCTCAAATGGTGTTTACGCTAAGTTGAAAATTGACTTCTAAATCTTAACTAACCCGATTCACGTATAGAAAGCTAATTTCTGTACGTGAATCGAATAGATGAGCTTGTCAGACGTATCCGTCTTTAAATAGTGATGAATTACCGACCGTCGTGCGGTATGACAGATATCCGAATAAACAGAAACGAAATTGATTAAACCTGACCTGTGAATTACCGACGGTATTAATGGGGTTGATTAATTTTCACTACTGATTAATAGAAACTATATAGTAAATAAATACAGCGTTAAGTATTGGGTTGATATATATATTTTGAGAATATCCTTTGATTTAATGGTGTTTTTTCATATATTTTATTTTGATTATCTAATTGTATTTATTGGTTTTTTTAAATTATTTTTTGCTTATATTAAATTTTAGCCACAATTTTATTGCGATGATTTCATTTGGCGGTTATCAGAGTGATTAAAATGAGTGGATTTTTATCGTTAATCGAATTTTATTTGATCTGTTATAACTAAAATATCCCATGATTATGGTTTATTAATATGCAAACAGATTGAGTTATCATCCTTTTTCACTAATGAAGTGGGTGCTATTCTGTGATTAATAAAATCGTTATGACTCAATTCATCAGGTATCGCCAGTCGATATCCTTAATCCTGCATTTAATATGGTTATTGAAGAAAGAGGCAAGATGCATCACTTAAGTACGGATATTTGTCATTATTTATACTCGTTAGCCGATGAGCAGAATGGTAATAACGTTTCCCTTGAGCTCAATGGGGTATCCACTTTGATTGTACAAAACAGGGAGGATGCCGAGTATGTTTTACGCCGTAATTATGAGAACTATGAAAAGAACATGGCCTGGTTTAAGCAGGCTTTGGGTACATCACGCTTTTTTGAAAATGGTCAGATTTGGAAACTGCATAAAAATTTAACTCAGCCATTCTTAAATCGTTTTGACGACCAGCAAACGGTCAAACTCTCCATTCACCATGCACAGCAGGGGGTGGCACAGCTAATTGATGATAGTTGTGCTGGTCAGCCAACGCTGGATGACGGCATATTCCGTAAGATGGCTATGGCGGTATTTATTGAGAATTTCTTTCAGGTTTCGCTGGAAGAGTCCGGTATTAATATTGATAACATTGCAGAACTGATGGAGTTCAGTTCAGAGTTCTCTTTTATACCGGCGGGTATCTTGAACACTCAACACCGGAGAAGGTTGGTTAAGCTACGGGCACTGCGCCGTCAGGTTAACGCGGATCTAAAAATATTCAGAGATCCTGAACGTATCAACCCGTTACTGGCGCGCATTCTCAATGCGGAAGCCGAACCGGGCAGCCAGGTCGTGCTGGAAGAGGAACTGATGGCGTTTTTAGCTGCAGGCTCAGAATCAACGGCGGCAACCATGAGCTGGGTTTGCTATCTGTTAGCCAATCACCCTGAGCAGCAGGAGCGGCTTTATCAAGAAGTGATGATGCATCCTCATCCGACTAACTGGCAACAGCTTAGTCAAATGCCGGGGTTAATGACCTTTATTTCTGAAGCGTTACGTCTGTATCCCCCCATACCGATCATTATCCGACAGGCAATCGGTGCGGATAAGATAGGTAATGACGCAATCAGCGCGCGGCAAAATATCATTATTTCGTTTATTGGGATTATGCGTAATAAAAATGTCTACCCAAATCCGGCTGAATTGAACCTCAGAGATGAGGATTATTCACCTCTTAACGATAAAGAGAGCGGTATAGGCATCTCGTTTAGCCACGGGCCTCGCATATGCGGAGGCAAAGATTTCGCTTTAGTTGAGCTGGCGGGATTTGTTCATACCTTCCTGAAGCAGGCTTCGTTTACCCTGACTTCTGACTTACCTCCGCGTTTTTACTGGAAATCTCAGATGATAAATCAGGGCGGGCAACCGGTTAGGGTTACGCCACGTCTGGATTAGCGAATAGATAGCGTGCCATAAAAAACTGCACCTTACTCAGTTGGGTGTCCAACTTTTGGGGTGCAGTCCAATCTGCGGGGTTTTGTGTTTAATCAGGCACCAGGCCAGTCATGACATCGGGTCCTGTATTATGTATCAGCGCGATCAGCACCTGATTGGCCTTCAGTGCCTGAGGGGTAAAACGAGGCAGCGTATTGCGAAAATCGGTGCTATCAAACGGTGTGCTTTCATTGATTTTTCCAGTGAGATAGCCTTTGCCCAGCGGGCTGTATGGCACCAGTCCGATACCTAATTCTTCCAGCAGCGGCAGAATTTCCAGCTCCGGTTTTCTCCACCACAGCGAGTATTCACTCTGCAATGCAGCTACCGGTTGAACGGCATGGGCGCGGCGGATGGTGTCGGCGCCGGCTTCTGACAGGCCAAAGTGTTTCACTTTACCTTCTTTAATCAGGTCCTGAACCGCACCCGCAACATCTTCAATAGGGACATTCGGGTCAACCCGATGTTGATAGAACAGATCGATAACCTCGGTTTTCAGGCGGTTAAGCGAGGCTTCCGCCACTTTTTTAATGTGTTCAGGTCGGCTGTTAAGGCCTATCCATCGTGGTCCGCCGTTAGGGTCCGGCTGAAAACCGAATTTAGTTGCAATCACGACGTTGTTCCGCAGTGGTGACAGGGCTTCTCCTAATAGCTCTTCATTGGTATAGGGGCCGTATACCTCTGCCCTGCGTCAGCGTATTGAAGCGGCGGTTATTGGTTTGGGGATCTCTTTTGTACCGGAAGATTCCGTGAAATATGAAATTGCTAACGGCAGTCTGGTCAGGGTACTGGATGAATGGTGTGCGCCTTTCTCCGGTTATTATCTCTATTATCCCAGCCGTCGGCAGCATACTACTGCCTTTTCGCTGCTGATTGAGGCGCTGCGCTATAAGTCGTAGATTAGTCAGGAATCGTGGGGGCGTTCGCTTTTTTACTGCTCGTAAGTTTTCGGGTAGCAAAGGTACGGTATATTTGTACCGAGATAGGGTCAATGGGAGTATGAGATAATTATCGGGTTTATTTAGAATTTTTGGAGAAAGCTCGCAATACGGTTGAAAATGAAGAATAAGTTACATTAGAACAACAGTTGATATACATATCACAGAAAAGAATAATATTTAGAGTTGAAAATTTTATTTTGATATATTCGAAATTCAGGCATATCTAAAATGGAAATTTCAATAATGGGTAATTATGGAAAAACAGCAATTGATGTTGTTAACAATTATTTGAATGGACAGGATTTGTGTATAGCATGGAATAATCAGATTAGAAAATATACTTGTTCAGAAAGTAGTATCAAGAAACCATGTCCTAAACATGCATTTTTAGGATTGTGTGAAGCTGGTTTAGTTATCGGGATACCCAAAGGGACCTGCCCGAATTCAAATAATGAAAATAAGATTTATGCGCTTTCTTTATATCGTCTTCTTAAAGGAAACTTGACTTTATCTCCAAAGGAGCTTCATCGGCTATATGAAAAAGAGAGGGGTAAGTCCTTAACATATAATAGTCAGGCTGATGTAGTTATTTCTCTTTTTCGTGAAGGGTTACTGAATTAATATATTGGTTCTATAATTTGTTATTTTTATGGATTTTATTTTTATTAATCGTAATGATATGATTCAATTGATTATTTTACGGTTAAGGAGATGGCTGTGGATTTGAATAAAAGTGATATCTTATCTAGAGATATTGAAAATTACAGTAAACATATAAATGAGTTTAGATCTCAAGCGAATATTCAAGGAATTTGGTTATTCACTTCTACTTTGGGGTGTTGGAGCGTGAGCGTTCCTGTAATTCAGCTAATTGCAGCAGTTTTATTATTATTTATTTTTGTATTTCTTGTTAATAAAGATATTGGTGATAAAAGGGAATTTTATAAGATAAAAGAAGAAATAGAAAAGGACATTAATGATCATCTGACAGGGGATACCAGAATGGCCAGACTATATGAATTAGAACAGGTAGAAGGATATCGAAAGTCTATTAAGCCTGTATTAAAATCATCTCCTGTATTTATCGTGTGTTATATTTTTTATTCTATTAGCATTATGAGTTTTTTGGCTAATTTAATGCCGCAATACAAATTTTTACCTTTTTACTGATAGGCTTTTTATTTATTAAATATTGGACTGTTCTGGCTTTTAATATTAATTTTCTTAAAATCTCAGGGATAACTATTTTAGTTATCCCTGGGACTCAATCTATACAATCAAAACACCTTCTCCTGCAACACCCATACCGCTGCCTCAACCCGGGATTTAAACTTCATCTTTCTCAGCAGATGCTTCACATGTACTTTTACCGTACTTTCAGCAATATCCAGCTTACGGGCGATAAGTTTATTGGATAGCCCCTGAGCAATCAGTTTTAAAATTCCCTGCTCGCGAGGAGTCAACTGCTGTATGTCTCGCTCGCCGGAGGGCTGAGCCGTGCGCAGGCTGGCGGCCAGAATGGGCGTTAACTTTTCACTTAAAACCATCTGGCCGGTAGCCGCCTGACGTAGTGCCTCCAGCAGATCTTCGGGTTCCATATCTTTGAGCAAATAGCCATCAGCACCGCGTTTTAACGCGGAGACAATGTCATCTTCATGATTGGAGACGGTAAACACAACAATACGGCCGGATAACTCCCGTTTACGTAGCAAATCCAGCGTTTCCAGGCCATTTAAACCGGGCATATTTAAATCGAGCAGAATTAGGTCCGGATCGTACTGTTCCGCCAGCTCTACGCCTTGTTCACCATTATTGGCTTCTGCGATAACGTTCAGGGAAGTATCCATGCTAATCAGCTGTTTTACACCATTGCGGATCATTGGATGATCGTCAATTAATAGAATAGAGGCGGTCTGGTTAGTCATTAGTTGCTCCTGGTAATCTCATCCCGGCAGGCTGGGGGGTAAACTCAACGTTGACTTCAGTTCCACCCTGCGGTCGATTGTAAATTTCAAACTTGCCGTTCAGGCTTTTGGCCCGGTCACGCATGATAATTAACCCGTAATGATTCTGTCTTACGTGATCTTCCGGTAGCCCGCATCCATCATCACTGATAAGCATCCGAATATTGCCCTGATGCTGTTCAAGGCTAAGGTTGACCTGAGTGGCTTTGGCATGTTTATAGATATTATTGAGTGCTTCACGCGCTATCTGTATTAAATGAATTGCCTGATGGCTGGGAACCTGATGTAACGACAAACGGTAATTCAGGGCGATCGGAAAGTGTAATTTTTCACTGAATTCCTGAATCGTAGCCTGGAGTGCCGCCAGCAGCCCCGCTTCCGGTAGCTGCAAGCGGAAGGTGGTGAGTAATTCCCGCAACAGTTGATAAGCGCTGTTCAGTTCGTTGCGCATTTCCGTCAGACGTCTGGTGCTGCTCTCTTCCGGAAACGCGTTTTCCATTTGCAGGCAACTGACCTGAATTTTCAGGAAAGAGAGGGATTGGGCAATAGAGTCATGCAGTTCTCTGGCGATAGCTGAACGTTCCTCCATTAATAGTAGTTGCTGTCGTTGATGTGATTGCCGTTCCAGCGTCAGCGTACTGGTCAACTGGTCAATGAGCATATTGAGCAACTGCTGGTGTTCGTCAGTTAAGGCAATATCAATGGGGCGCTCCGCTAATATCAGCCCATACTGCCCATGTTGATCGGCTAAACGCCAACTGAGCGTCTGGCGAGGGCCATTATAGCGGGGATGTTTGGTCATACAGGCATAGCAACTTTCCTGCTGACAGTGCTCCGGACGAATAAGTTCATCATTACTAATCTGTTGAAAATAATTGAGATCGTTATTCTCATACAGTCGGATTTGCAGGTTATATAACGGTGTCATGTTCTGAAACTGGTTCAACACCGACAACAACCTTGAGCAGAGCGGCTGATTAGTATGTAGTTGCTGACTGGTGTGATAGAGAAATGACAGCGTTTGGTTTTTATTTTGCAGTTCGATGGTCTTCTCTTGAACGCGCGTTTCAAGGCTGGAATAGATCTGCGAAAGTTCGTCAGACATGGTATTCAGCGTTGCACCGAGCACTCCCATCTCATCGACACTGGTGGCATTAAAACGTTGGGTAAAATCGCCATGGCCGATAGACTCAGACATGGACAGTAGCTTGCTCCACGGCTGTAAAAAACGGTTACGCAAATAGTAAACGGCAATAGCCATCACCAGCAGCATAACAAGAATAAAGGCAATTTGTTGATGGCGAATCGCTATCAGGCTTTGTTCTGTTTTATGGTCAATGGCCAGCACTAATTCGTCTAACTGATGAACATACTGAATAACCTGAGCGGTGGCCTGTTCAGGGCCGGGAGCGCGTTCCAGTTGTGGGCGTAGCTGCTGATGCCAGTAGTTTTTAAGTGCGGTGAGTTGAGCGGTTAACTGTTCCTTTTCTACCGTTTGTTCGAGCATTGGGCTGTTTTGATCCTGCTCTAACTCATCCAGATAGCGTTTACTCTCACCGTTTAGCGGCACCATAGTCAGAATACGATAGCTCTGCATTCGTAGCGAGCCTGCTTTATTGATGGCGTGGGCATGCCCCTGAATAGCTTCCGCTCTCCAGCTGGAAATTGACATACTAACGATGCCCAGCAGGCCAAGCATTAGCAGCAGTAAAATAACCTGATTCACAATGGAAAAGGGAACAGGGCAACGTTTTATCACAAGGCAATCATTCCTTAATGGATCTCTACTGCTTCTTTTTAGACCAAATGTCCACCAAACCACATACCTATATGGGATTACCCCCAAATAGTCGGTTGGATGAAAATCGTATGAGCCATCACATGCTTAAGCGTTCAATGTATTGATAAATAACGGGTTTTATTTGAATGACAGTGTGCCCACTAAGGGGGTGCGGGGTTTTTCAGGCTTAAATATTACTGTCTCCCCTTTGATGTGCATCAAATATAACTGACAAATTGGTACTAGGGTAGCGGCTAAACAGCTTGCGAATTTTTGCATCAGATTCAACTAAAGAGGCCTATATGAATAACCAATCTGTCACTCAATCTCCCAGAAATCGGGCATTGATTCAGGACTGGAAACCGGAGGATCCGAAATTTTGGCGAACAACAGGTCAAAAAATTGCGCAACGCAACTTATGGATTTCCGTTCCCTGTTTGTTATTGGGGTTCTGTGTCTGGATGTTATTCAGTGCGGTAACCATTAATCTGAATAAAGTCGGGTTTCAGTTCAATACAGACCAGCTGTTTATGTTGACGGCGTTACCTTCTATTTCCGGAGCCATATTGCGGGTGCCTTACTCTTTTGTGATCCCTATTTTTGGTGGACGCCGTTGGACCGCTTTTAGCACGGTGATTTTGGTGATCCCCTGCATTTGGTTAGGGATTGCGGTGCAGGATCTGTCCACTTCCTATAATACCTTTGTGTTGATCTCTTTGCTGTGCGGCTTTGGTGGCGCTAATTTTGCTTCCAGTATGGCGAATATCAGCTTTTTCTTTCCCAAAGAGCGTCAGGGTGGTGCATTAGGAATTAACGGCGGTTTAGGTAATCTTGGGGTTAGCGTAATGCAACTGGTTGCTCCGTTAGTGGTTACCTTAGCGGTTTTTGGTGGTACTGGTCAGGCAATTGATGGTGGTGAAACGCTGTGGCTGCAAAATGCGGCATTTGTCTGGATCCCGTTACTGCTAATTTTTACGCTGGCGGCCTGGTTTGGTATGAACGATCTGTCGACCGCTAAGGCATCGTTAAAAGATCAACTGCCGGTCTTGAAGAGTGGCCATCTGTGGCTAATGAGCCTGTTATATCTGGCAACTTTTGGTTCATTTATCGGTTTTTCCGCCGGTTTTGCCATGTTGTCAAAAACTCAGTTTCCCGATGTGAATATTCTGCATTTTGCATTTTTTGGACCGCTGTTCGGTGCTCTGGCCCGTCCGGTTGGTGGTATGTTGTCTGACCGCTTTCGTGGTACCCGGGTTACGCTGATTAACTTTATCTTTATGGCGATCTTTGTGGCTTTACTGTTTACCACCTTACCGGGAGAAGGGAAATCAGGTTCGTTTATGGCTTTCTTTGCGGTGTTTATGGGACTGTTTCTGACCGCGGGTTTGGGCAGTGGCTCTACTTTTCAGATGATTTCGGTAATTTTCCGTTTGATTACGGTACAAAAGGTAAAGGCGCGCGGCGGTAGCGATCAGGAAGCACAGCGTGAAGCAGCGACAGATTCAGCGGCGGCGTTAGGGTTTATTTCTGCCATTGGTGCCGTGGGTGGTTTTTTTATTCCTAAAGCGTTTGGTACCTCACTGCATATGACGGGGTCGGCGGTTGGGGCTTTGGATCTGTTTTTGGTGTTTTATCTTGTTTGTGTGGTGATTACGTGGAGCGTGTACGGGAGACGTAAAGGGTAACGGGATTGAGTTCAGAAGGTGTTCCAACCAGACCCAACGCGCGCCCCGTAGCTGATTACCGATGATTTATCGACCGCTTCCGATGCTGATATTAGTACCGGGAGCGGTTGAATATTTACAGGGGCTGATGTTTTAGATTTGTCAGCAGTCTGTCTGACAGCGATTTTCTATTTTTGGCGTTAACGATGCCTCTCCTTTCCCCTTCTACCCACAAATAGTTCACTGTGAAATTAAGCATCTTGTTTTTGTTAATGAGTGTTTAATTTTGATTAAATATCAATATATTAGCTTTATAATCCTCCGTGCCACTTTGGTGGTAGTTGCGCTTTTTTCAGCGTTTTAAGTGTCAGGCAGGATTGATTAAAGTCAATTTTACTCAAATCGACACGGATAAGATGGGCTCATTCCATAAGTAATGCGTTCTGCATTTTTATTATAACGGCAGCGACTTCAGGCTGTGTTGCAGGAGAGTCCCGGATGAGTAAATTTCTCGATAGGTTCCGCTATTTTAAGCAATTGGGTGATACCTTCGCCGATGGGCATGGTCAGGCGTTAAATGTTAATCGCGATTGGGAAGATGGTTATCGTTCACGCTGGCAGCATGACAAGATTGTTCGTTCTACCCACGGTGTTAACTGCACGGGTTCCTGTAGCTGGAAGATCTATGTCAAAAATGGTCTGGTTACTTGGGAAACTCAGCAAACCGACTATCCTCGTACCCGCCCCGACCTGCCTAACCATGAACCTCGAGGTTGCCCACGGGGTGCCAGCTATTCATGGTATCTGTATAGCGCTAACCGCCTGAAATACCCTTTGATGCGTAAGCGCCTGATTACGCTGTGGCGTGAAGCGAAAAAACAATACAGCGATCCGGTAGAAGCCTGGAGTTCAATTGTTGAAGATGCGGAAAAAACTAAAAACTATAAGCAGATTCGCGGTCGCGGTGGCTTTGTTCGTTCTGACTGGCAGGAAGTGAATGAGCTGATTGCTGCCGCTAACGTTTATACCGCCAAAAAATATGGTCCGGACCGGATTGTTGGTTTCTCACCCATTCCCGCTATGTCGATGGTCTCTTATGCCGCAGGAACGCGCTATCTGGCGCTGATTGGCGGTATTAATCTGAGCTTTTACGACTGGTATTGCGATTTACCTCCGGCTTCACCGATGACCTGGGGAGAGCAGACCGACGTTCCTGAGTCTGCCGACTGGTATAACTCCTCTTATATTATTGCCTGGGGTTCAAACGTACCCCAAACCCGAACGCCGGACGCGCACTTTTTTACCGAGGTTCGTTACAAAGGTACCAAAACTATTGCCATTACCCCGGACTATTCTGAAATCGCCAAACTGTGCGACCAGTGGTTGAGTCCGAAGCAGGGTACTGACAGCGCTATTTCACTGGCGATGGGTCATGTGATTTTGAAAGAGTTCCATCTGGATAAGCCAAGTGACTATTTCACGGACTATGTACGTCGTTACACCGACTTACCCATGCTGGTGATGTTAGAACCTCGCGAAGATGGTAACTACGCCGCCGGGCGCTTGTTGCGTGCTGACGATCTGGTTGGAAAACTGGGTCAGGACAATAACCCTGAATGGAAAACCGTTGCCATCAATCAAACTACCGGTGAACTGACAGCGCCGCAGGGCTCTATTGGTTTTCGCTGGGGCGAGAAAGGCAAATGGAATCTGGAACAGAAAGACGGTAAAGATCAGCAGGAGATAGCACTACAGCTCAGCCTGCTGGGACAGCATGATGAAGTGGCGACCGTTGGTTTCCCTTACTTTGGCGGTATTGAAAACGAAAACTTTAACCGCGTTGAGCTACAGGAAGTGCTTCATCATCAATTGCCGGTTAAACGCCTGCAACTGGCGGACGGCAGCAGTGTATTAGTGACCAGCGTTTATGATTTGATGATGGCTAACTACGGCATCGAACGCGGCCTGAAAGATGAAAATTGCGCTAAAGATTATGACGATATTAAAGCCTATACCCCGGCGTGGGCAGAGCAAATCACCGGTGTTAATCGTCAGGACATCATCCGCATCGCCCGTGAATTTGCTGATAATGCGGATAAGACTCACGGTCGCTCAATGGTTATTGTGGGTGCCGGTTTAAACCACTGGTACCACATGGATATGCAGTATCGCGGCTTAATCAATATGCTGATTTTCTGCGGCTGTATCGGTAAGAGCGGCGGTGGCTGGGCTCACTATGTAGGGCAAGAGAAGCTGCGTCCACAAACCGGCTGGTTGCCGCTGGCGTTTGCCCTCGACTGGCAGCGTCCACCGCGCCATATGAATACCACATCATTTATTTATAACCATTCCAGCCAGTGGCGTTATGAAACGCTGGCAACGGAAGAGCTGTTGTCTCCGCTGGCGGATAAATCCCGCTTTAGCGGTAATCTGATCGACTTTAACGTGCGGGCTGAACGTATGGGCTGGTTGCCTTCAGCACCTCAGCTTAATACTAACCCGTTAAACATTGCAGAGATGGCCCGCGCCGCAGGCCAGAGCCCGCTGGATTATACGGTAGACAGCCTGAAAAACGGCAACCTGAGTTTCGCCGCTGAAGATCCGGATAACCCGCAGAACTTCCCGCGTAACCTGTTTATCTGGCGTTCTAACTTACTGGGTTCTTCCGGCAAGGGGCATGAGTATATGCTGAAATATCTGCTGGGTACCGAACATGGTATTCAGGGGATGGACCTGGGGCAGCAAGGCGCTGAGAAACCTGAAGAGGTGCAGTGGCGTGACGATGCCGGAGAGGGCAAGCTGGACTTAGTGGTAACGCTGGATTTCCGTATGTCCAGCACCTGTCTCTATTCCGATATCGTGTTACCAACCGCCACCTGGTACGAAAAAGACGATATGAATACCTCGGATATGCATCCGTTTATCCATCCGCTATCTGCGGCGGTAGACCCTGCCTGGGAGTCGAAAAGCGACTGGGAGATTTATAAAGGTATCGCTAAAAAGTTCTCCGAAGTGGCGGTTGGTCATCTGGGAGTGGAAACCGATGTGGTGACGCTGCCGATTCAACACGATTCTGCTGCCGAGCTGGCGCAGCCTTATGGGGTGAAGGACTGGAAAAAAGGCGAGTGCGACCTGATCCCGGGAAAAACGGCACCGCATATTATGGTGGTAGAACGCGACTATCCAAATACTTATGCCCGTTATACCGCACTGGGGCCGTTAATGGACAAGCTGGGCAACGGCGGTAAAGGCATTAGCTGGAATACCCAAACCGAAGTGGAATTCCTGAAAAAGCTTAACTACGTTCAGACTGATGGCGTAGCCGCAGGGCGGCCTAAAATTGAAACCGCGATTGATGCAGCAGAAGTGGTGCTGTCTCTGGCGCCGGAAACCAACGGTCAGGTGGCGGTTAAAGCCTGGGAAGCGCTGGGCCACATCACCGGTCGTGACCACCGGCATCTGGCGCTGAATAAAGAAGATGAAAAGATCCATTTTCGCGATATTCAGGCGCAGCCGCGCAAAATTATCTCCAGCCCAACCTGGTCGGGCCTGGAAGATGAACACGTCTCCTATAGTGCAGGCTATACCAACGTTCATGAACTGATCCCATGGCGCACCATTAGTGGTCGTCAGCAGTTGTATCAGGATCATGAATGGATGCGTGCCTTTGGTGAAAGTTTGCTGGTGTATCGCCCACCCATCGATACCCGAGCGGCTAAACCATTACTGAATGCCAAACCTAATGGCTATCCGGAAAAGGCGCTGAATTTCCTGACGCCGCACCAGAAATGGGGAATTCACTCCACCTATAGCGATAACCTGCTGATGCTGACCCTGTCCCGCGGTGGTCCGATTGTTTGGATTAGCGAAGAGGATGCCAAATCGCTTGGCATTGAAGATAACGACTGGATTGAAGCCTTTAACAGCAATGGTTCACTTAGCGCCAGAGCGGTAGTGAGCCAGCGGATTCCATCAGGGATGACCATGATGTACCACGCTCAGGAGCGCATTGTTAATCTACCGGGTTCAGAAATTACCGGACAACGAGCCGGTATTCATAACTCAGTTACTCGGGTTAGCCCAAAACCAACCCATATGATTGGCGGCTATGCCCAACTGGCATACGGATTTAACTACTACGGCACCGTGGGCTCTAACCGCGATGAGTTTGTGGTGGTTCGTAAAATGAAAAACATTAACTGGTTGGATGACGAAGGCCACGATCAGGTTCAACAGGATACTAAACGGGAGAAAGCCCAATGAAAATTCGTTCACAAGTCGGGATGGTGCTGAATCTGGACAAGTGTATCGGCTGTCATACCTGTTCAGTAACCTGTAAAAACGTCTGGACCAGCCGGGAAGGCATCGAGTATGGCTGGTTTAATAATGTGGAGACTCGCCCGGGAATCGGTTATCCCAACGACTGGGAAGATCAGGAAAAATGGAAAGGCGGCTGGATCCGTAAGATCAACGGCAAGCTGGTGCCGCGCATGGGGGGAAAAGTCGGTCTGTTAGCCAAGATCTTTGCTAACCCTCATCTGCCTCAGTTAGATGAGTATTACGAGCCGTTTGATTATGACTACCAGCATTTGCAAACCGCAAAAGAGGGAAAAGCACAGCCGATTGCCCGTCCACGCTCGTTGATCACCGGTCAACGCATGGACAAAATCGAAGGCAGCGCCAACTGGGGTGAACTGCTGGGCGGTGAGTTTGAAAAACGGGCCAAAGATCAAAACTTCGAAAACATGCAGAAGGAGATGTACGGCCAGTTTGAAAATACCTTCATGATGTATTTACCACGGCTGTGCGAACACTGTCTGAACCCTGCCTGTGGTGCAACCTGTCCAAGCGGTGCTATTTATAAACGTGCGGAAGACGGTATCGTGTTGATCGATCAGGATAAGTGCCGGGGATGGCGTATGTGCGTCACTGGCTGCCCGTACAAAAAAATCTATTTTAACTGGAAGAGCGGTAAGTCAGAAAAATGTACTTTCTGCTACCCGCGTATTGAGAGTGGTCAACCAACGGTCTGTTCAGAAACCTGCGTAGGACGTATTCGCTACCTCGGCGTACTGCTGTATGACGCCGATATGATCGAGAAAGCGGCATCGGTAGAAGATGAGAAAGATCTGTACCAAAGTCAGTTGGATGTGTTTCTCGATCCTAACGATCCTGAAGTGATAGAGCAGGCGCTAAAAGACGGTATTCCTTTAAGCGTCATTGAAGCGGCTCAACAATCACCGGTATATAAAATGGCGGTGGACTGGAAGCTGGCGCTGCCGCTGCATCCGGAATACCGAACCTTACCGATGGTGTGGTATGTACCGCCATTATCACCCATTCAGTCCGTTGCTGATGCGGGCTACCTGCCGCACACCGGTATCTTGCCGGACGTTGAAAGCCTGCGTATCCCGGTGGAATATCTGGCAAATCTGTTGACCGCCGGAGATACCAAACCGGTGCTGTTGGCGCTGAAACGCATGATGGCAATGCGTCACTATAAGCGCGCCGAAACGGTAGAAGGCGAAAAAGATCTGCGGGCGCTGGAAGAAGTCGGGCTGACAGAAGCTCAGGCACAGGAGATGTATCGTTATCTGGCTATTGCCAACTACGAAGATCGATTTGTGATCCCATCCAGCCATCGGGAAATTGCCCGTGAAGCTTTTCCGGAAGCCAAAGGCTGTGGTTTCAGTTTTGGTGATGGTTGCCACGGCAGCGACAGCAAATTCAATCTGTTTAATACCAAACGAATTGCTTCTATTGATGTAACCGCGAAAACGCCAAAAGATGTGGGAGGACAGGAGTGATGATTAGCCTAAAAATACTCTCTTATCTGCTGGAGTATCCGGATCCGGCACTGTGGCAAGCAGCCGATGAGCTGCTGGCCGCAACGGCCGAAGCAGATGAACTGACGGCAGAGCAGAAAAGCGCGCTCACGGCACTTATCCACTGGCGCTGTCAGGGTAATTTGCTGGATGCTCAGGAAGAGTACAGTAGCCTGTTCGATCGAGGCAGAGCAACGTCACTATTACTGTTTGAACATGTGCACGGCGAATCACGGGATCGCGGTCAGGCCATGGTGGATCTACTGGATCAGTACAAGCAGGCGGGTTTACAAATTGACAGCTGTGAACTGCCAGACCATTTACCACTGTTTCTCGAGTTTTTGTCGGTTTTAGATGAGTCTCAGGCGCGAGGTTGGTTACAGGATATTGCGGCTATTCTTGCGCTGTTAGGGGCTCGCCTGCATCAACGTGAGAGTGGCTATGGGGCACTGTTTGATCTGTTAACCGATATTTCCGGTAGCGAAGCTCGCAGCGCAAACCTGAAAGAAACCGTTTCGGCAGAAGCCCGGGACGATACCCCACAAGCGCTTGATGCGGTATGGGAAGAGGAGCAGGTGAAGTTTATTGATGCACAAAGCCAAAATGAGTGCGGCAATTCTGCACAGCAGGCTCATCAGCGGCGTTTTGCCGGCGCCGTTGCTCCGCAATATCTGAGTGTTGAATCAGCCTCGGCACGTACCGGAGGAAACCCTGTATGAATTACGTAAACATGTTCTTTTTTGATATTTATCCCTACATGGCAGGGACCATTTTTCTGATCGGTAGTTGGATCCGCTATGACTATGGACAGTACAGTTGGCGTGCCGGTTCCAGCCAGATGCTGGATAAGAAAAACATGCTTTGGGCATCGAACCTGTTTCATCTCGGTATTCTGGGGATTTTTGCCGGTCACTTTCTCGGTATGTTAACGCCACACTGGATGTATGAGTCATTTCTGCCGCTGGAAGTAAAACAGAAGATGGCGATGATTGGCGGCGGAACCAGTGGTCTGCTAATGCTGATTGGCGGCGTGGCACTGCTAAAACGTCGTTTAACTAACCCTCGCATTCGCGCTACGACCACCACCATGGATATTCTGGTGCTGACCCTGCTGCTGGTGCAGGTGACATTAGGTTTACTGACCATCCCATTCTCCGCTCAACATATGGACGGCAGTGAAATGATGAAACTGGTGGGATGGGCACAAAGCGTCGTTACTTTCCACGGTGGTGCATCGGCCCATCTGGAAGGGGTTGCTCTGGTGTTTAAGGTCCATCTGGTTTTGGGAATGACACTCTTTGTCTTGTTCCCGTTCAGCCGTCTGGTTCATATCTGGAGTGTTCCGGTGGAATACCTGACCCGCCGCTACCAATTAGTAAGAAATCGCCACTAAGAAAAAAGATGTTGGGCAATTGTCTCTATCTTGTTGGTAATTGATTTAGTCATAATATCGCATCTTAAAAACCCGGCTATCTGCCGGGTTATTTATTCCATATGCACCATACAATGAATACAAACCCATTTGTCGCCCGCTGGGGGCGCTCCGGTAATTTATTGTGCCACGGCGAGTGGCACATTACCTATCTTGAAAGACCATTTATGCTGCCGGAAAACCGGAGGGATAAGGATATGGGAACCTACGGGATCTATTACATTATCGATCCGGAAAACGAGCTGTTTGCCGAGGGGCGGGATGAAGATGACTGGATCCTGGAAAACATTGACTGGCTGGCAGACTGTTTAGTGGATAATGGTCTGCCCATTGATGAAGCGCATATTCGGTTTTTCTATCAGGCGGTTAACCCGCAGGACTGGCGCTGCGGTAGCTGCGCCGGATGTATGTAAGGCTATTAACGGGCAGAGGCTCGCTTGTTGGCATGACATACCAGCCGGAAAAAGTGAGTAAGCTTTTGCGCCAATTTAAAAAATAAATATCCTCCGGCTATGCCGGAGAATATTTACTTATCTTGCGGTTAACTAATCGTTTATATTTTGGCTGTCGCCAGATATTTCGCCATTTCGACTTCCGGTACCATGCCGCCGCCGGTGGCCCATACCAGATGGGTAGCGTTACGCATCTTATCAGCGGTCAGTTGCTGGCTTGCCAGATAATCTTTATCGGCGGTGACGCGGGATGGGCCCGGTATGCCTGCCAGTGCGGAAGGTTCCAGTTGAATGCCTTCATCGCGATTCATCAGCCCTAGCAGGTCATACATTTCCTGATCGCTCAGGGTGTAGTAACCGTCCAGCAGGTGCTCCATTGCCCGACCAACAAAACCGGAGGCGCGACCTACCGCCAGGCCGTCTGCGGCAGTGACGTTATCAATACCAATATCCTGTACTGAAATGCCATCGTGCAAACCGGTATGTACGCCCAACAGCATACAAGGGGAGTGGGTTGGTTCAGCAAAGATACAGTGAACGTTATCACCAAAAGCCAGTTTCAGACCAAAGGCAACACCACCGGGGCCGCCGCCTACGCCGCAGGGCAGGTAGACAAAGAGCGGATGATTTTCATCTACCACAATATTCATCTGCTCGAACTGAGCCTTTAATCGGCCTCCCGCCACGGAATAACCGAGGAACAGGGTTTGAGAGTTTTCATCATCAATAAAGAAACAGTTAGGATCGGACTCCGCCTCTTTACGTCCCTGTTCTACCGCCACACCATAGTCCTGCTCGTATTCCACCACGTTCACACCGTGGGAGCGAAGCTTCTGTTTTTTCCATTCGCGGGCATCGGCGGACATATGAACGCTGACGCTAAAGCCCAGTTTGGCGCTCATGATGCCAATCGACATACCGAGATTGCCCGTTGATCCCACTGCAATGCTGTATTGACTGAAAAACTGCTTAAACGCTTCGGAGAACAACTTGCTGTAGTCGTCGCTCTCTTTTAGTAGTCCTGCCTGCATTGCCAGTTTCTCGGCGTGAGTCAGCACTTCATAAATACCACCGCGTGCTTTAATTGAGCCGGAAATAGGTAAGTGACTGTCTTTTTTCAGCAGCATTTTCCCCGTAACTTCAACGCCATAGCGCTGGTTCAGAGTTTTCTGCATGGCGGGGATTGCCATCACTTCCGATTCAATAATGCCGTTAGTTACCTGAGTTTCCGGAAAGGCTTTGCATAAATAAGGGGCAAAGCGCTTCAGGCGGGCTTCTGCCTGCTGTACATCGCTGGTATTTAATCCAACGTATGGCAGACCTTCTTTCAGCGTAGTGGCTCGTGGGTTAAACCAGCTTACTTCCTCTAAATCAATCAGGCGTTTAACCAGAGGAAACTCGTTGATTAATTGTTGAATATCTGTGCTTTTCATAATGTATCTCTTTTTCAATTAAACCACGTAAGAAAGGAGGAATGTGCCAGCCAGGGCAATCAGCGAGGCGATAAAGGTCGCTGTGGTGTAATACTTGAAGGTTTCATTTAAGGTTGCGCCGCAATACTGTTTCACCAACCAGAACAGAGAGTCGGTAACAATGGTACAGCCGATAGCACCAGAACCGATTGCTAACGTTATGATTTCAGGGCTGATATCCGGATACATTGGCAGTAATGGTGAAACAATTGCCGTTGCGCCCATCATGGCCACGGTAGCAGAACCTACCGCCGCATGCAGGATGATGGCGACCAGCCAGGCCAGCAGAATTGGATGCATATCCAGATTCGACAGAATAATTGCCAGCGTATCGCTCAGGCCGCTGCCTTTCAAAATACCGTTAAACGCACCGCCAGCACCGATGATTAACAGGATGTTAGCAATGGAACCAAAGCACTCTTCGGTTTTCACCAGTAGGGTACTCATACCCATATTGCGTTTAATCCCCAGAATGTAATAAGCCACGAACGCCGCAATAAACATGGCGGTAATAGGGTTACCAACAAACTCCAGTACGGTGTACAGGGTGGTGCCCTTGGTCATATTCAGTTCTGCGGCGGTTTTTATCAGCATCAGTACGATAGGCAGCAAAACGGTAAATAAGGTGGCGCCCAGCGAAGGTAAATCTTCCTCTTTACGCACTTCGATATCGGAGAACTCAGCCGGAACCGGTTTAAACGGCAGGCGATTGCCCAAAAATTTCAGGAACAGCGGACCACCAATCAGCGAAGCAAACAGACCAACAATCAGGCCGTATACAATCACCGAGCCAATATCGGCACCCAGTTTATTGGTAACATACAGCGCCGCCGGATGTGGAGGAACAATACAGTGCACCGCCATCAGCGCGGTACACAGAGGAATAGCCAGTTTTAATAAAGAAGTATTGGTCTTTTTAGCAATAGAGAACGCCAGAGGAATAAGCAATACCACACCGACTTCCACAAACAGCGTGATACCACAAACCAGACCAACCAGCACCATGATGACATCGGGTGAAAGCCAGCGGCACCGTTGCAGCGTGATACCAATGCGTTCTGCCGCACCGGATATTTCCATCATCTTACCCAGAATGGTTCCCAGACCAATCACTGCTGCCAGAAAACCCAGCGTGCCGCCGATACCACCTTCAATGGCGTTAACCATGTCCAGCGGGTTCATACCCATTAGTGCGCCGACATAGAAGCTTGCCAATAGCAGCGCCAGGAACGGGTGAATCTTTAATTTTACAATGGTAAAAACAATCAAAATGATACTTGTCAGTAAAGTACCGATAACCCAGAGATGTGAGTCCATATCCGACCTCGTTTTATAATAATAAATCCCGCTTATATTGGATAAGAACCGGCGTTTCCTGACAAACGATAAAAATAACGCTTTAGATGAATTCAATTGAATCAAACAGGTGATATTCATCAAAAAAACATTGTCGTTTGTGCTTTGAATCACATAAATTCATGCTAAAAGCCTGTTAAGGCTCGCCCTTGGGTATACTGATTTAACGCGTTACTATCAGGTTTGAGACTTATGTACACCGAAGATAGCTACCTTGCCAGAAATCGACTGTTAAACAGTTACCAGTTATCAAAACTTCACACCTTTGAAGCTGCGGCGCGTCACAGTTCTTTCGCCATGGCAGCAGATGAACTCAGCCTTAGCCCCAGTGCGGTTAGCCATCGGATTAATGGCCTGGAAGAAGAGCTGGGCATTAAGCTGTTTCAACGTTTCCACCGTAAAATTGAGCTGACGGCAGAAGGTCAGCGGGTTTACTGGGCGTTAAAGTCATCGCTGGAGTATCTGAATCAGGAGATTCTGGAGATTAAAAATCAGGAGCTATCGGGTAACCTGACGGTTTACTCTCGTCCCTCCATCGCCCAGTGCTGGCTGGTGCCTAAGCTAGCGGATTTTGGCCGCCAGTATCCTTCTATCAGTTTAAATATTCTGACTGGTAACGAAAACGTCAATTTCCGCGGTTACGGTATCGATCTGGCGATCTATTTTGATGATAAAACGCCAGAAAAGCTGGCCTGTCAGCATCTGATGGATGAGTCTATGGTACCGGTATGCAGCCCGGAGTATGCCCGGCAGCATCAGCTACAGGGAAATATTCATAATCTGAAACATTGTACGCTGCTGCACGACCGGCAGGCATGGAGTTATGATTCAGATACCGATGAATGGAGCTTCTGGGCTCAACATTTTAACCTGACGTTAGAAGCCGATCGACACAGTATGGGGTTTGATCGTTCTGATTTGGCAATTATCGCGGCGATTAACCATGCGGGTGTGGCAATGGGCAGAAAGAAGCTGGTGAATAAGCGTCTGGCTAATAATGAGCTGGTAACGCCGTTTCCGGAGATGGAAGTGATGTGCGAACAGCGTTATTACATTGCAACATTGCCGGAACGTCGGGATCCCAAAATTGATGCATTTATTGGCTGGTTAAAAGACGTGGTATGAAGTGATGATATTTTGCTTTGAGGCGATTTTATTTATCACACCACGTCTGCCGCATTCATTCTGTATAACCCGGGTTGGCTAGCTGGCTGGCTCTATTCTATAAGATGAGTGAAAACGGTAAACTTTCTGAAATCAGTAAAAAGAAGCTCAGTTTCTGATATCCCACAACCACAACCTGAATCATTTAGGAAGTGTGCTAATAATCTCATCAGTGATTGTGATGCTGCGATCGTTAAGTATAAATTGATGAATCTAAGCAGATAGATTGTTTAGCGTAATTGAATTTTTATTACTTATTGTGAACCACATGGAGATGAAGAATCATGACGTTACTTAGTAAATTGATCAAAACGACCGCTGCGCTTTCCTTCTTAACTGCCACTATTTTTTCGGCTCAGGCCGATACCATTCCTTTATCCAGAAATGTACAAACAGAACTTCTTGTTGCTGAGGTGGTTTCAGTAGACCAGAGCAATCATGTTGTTGTACTGGCGGGTAAAGATGGCGAAAACATCAGCTTTCAACTGACCGATCGGGCAAAAGATCTGGAGCATTTAAAAGCCGGTGACATGATTAAAGCAACCGTAAAACGTTCCATTGCTGTTGCGCTGGAAACCGACGTAAATAAGGCTGCGCCAACCATGCTGACTAAAGAAGAAGTCAGTAAGGCGACCAAAGATAATCCAACTCCAAATGCAAACGCATTACGTCAGGTGAACTTATCGTTGAAAATTAACCATATCGATCTGAAGAAACATCGAATTACCTTTGAAGGTCCAACTGGCCGCAATAAAGTTGTATCCGTTAAAGATCCTAATATTCAGGCTCGTATGAAAGATCTGAAAGTCGGTGAAAGTGTACAGGTAACCTATACCGACCTGGTGAAGATTACCGCCGACCACGGTAAGAAATAATTTGATATAGTCATTACGGCTTGTATAAGAGAAAGGAAAATTATTTGAGCCAAATAATTTTCCTTATTTTTTATAGTGAGTTACTCACTATCTTTTCTGCCGGGAGATAACGTTAATAACGCAACGGTATCTTATTGATTTTAATCAAACATCCCTTATTTAGCTCAATGTAGTTTCCCGTTTTTAATTGTGACAACATCTTCATTACGCCACTGCGTGATAACCTTGTATGGTCCTGAATATACTGAACAGCCGTAATATTATTTCTGATCTCCTCAGGTTCATTAATCAGATTAATCAATTGATTTCTCGTGATTTCATAGGCACTGAGTGCAGTTATCTTTGAGTTAGTTTCATGCATACGACGTATGACATATGACTGAAAAATGGATACATTTTCCCACAGGTTTTCGCACTCGATAATTTGAGTAGCCTTAGCGGTGGGAAGGGTTGAGAGGGTTACGGTCGTTTGGGTCGTAAAGAAAAAGTTTTCTGCTCCCGGAATTAAACTACTGCTTAAACCTAAAATTGTTGGTGCACTTGCCGAATACATAACCAGACCATCCTGAACCCGGTGTAGTTGTACATAACCATCCTGAATCAAATAGCATTGTTCAATATAACAAAACTTTTTATGTGGCGGGCTAACTTGTTGAAGTGCGTGGGGGTGTAGTGCGTCAAGTAATTGTTGAATGGCATCTATTGGTTTATTTACGCTACTTAATGGCAAATCCATTCTCGTTCTCCATTCGAGTATGCTTAAATTTTTACTATTTCTTATTTTGAATATTTCATTGGTTTTTTCCGCAAGCGGGTATTAAGTAAGTTTAAACATCCTGTTATAGGTTCTTCAACCATGCTTAATATCTCTGTTTTGATATTAATTTTGTTGTGAAATGGAAATAATTACATGTTTGACTATGGTATATAAACAGGTGATAAATTTAAGTACAAAAAATGTGTTGTTTTTATCATCCCCGTCAAACAGTCATTATTGTGTTGCTTATTTATTATTTCAAATTCTATTTTGTCTATTTTTAGATTTTTTATTTCAGGCTAATTATGTTTTTTTTGAGTGTGTTATACAGTGAAGTGAAGGGGGTATAATCCAGGCGTTAATTTATTAATCTGAATAGCGAATAAAACTATTGAAATACTCTTCAGAATATCAATTTAAGTTATCGGCATACACATAATAAGATGATGTGTTAGTGTATTTTTACACCGTTACTTTTCTGTTTGTTACTGTATATTGTCAAGATTGTGGGTGGCAGGAAGGCTGTAGCTCTTTATAAAATCAGGGAAGAATTGAACACATAATAGAAATGTTTTTGCCTATATTATTGGGGTGGTATCAAGAAATCTGGCGATAGCCTTTTCACCGTCCTGGAACAGATTGAACTTATCAGGTTCGGTTAGCCAGCACTCAATAATACCAATAACAAATATTCTGATCATGGTTGCATTCTTTTGTATATCAAAGCTTTCCTGATAAATTCCTGATTCTTTGCATTTGGTGAGTGCGGACTCAATATCACCATCATTAAATAGGATGTTTTTACGAATATTCCTGACGGAGTTATTTTTGTACGCCAGTTCGCGATCGAAAAATATTAACGACATAATCTTTGCCTGTTTTTTATCATGATAAATGATATCTAATGTTTTAATCAGAGCTTCCTTTAGAGCAATAAGCGGATTTGTGTTTAGCATTACATGAAAAGGTTTTATATGTTCAGATTTCATCACCTCAAAATCGCAGAAGATTTCATGAAGAATGTCGTCTTTATTTTCGAAGTGCCAATAGATAGCGCCTCTGGTCACATTTGCCAATGTGGAAATATCAGAAAGAGAAGTTGATGTGAATCCCTTGCTGGAAAATATCTCCAGTGCGGCATTCAGAATTCTTTGTCGCGTAATTAAAGCTTCTATTTTTGTTTTTCTGGCCATAAGACTGCCGAATATATTTTAGTTAAGATGTTTTCTTTGAGGATATAATGAAAAGTCAAAATAAATCTGCTTTATTCCTGTGTATTATTGGATTGACAATAGCACTTGCTATTACCGGCTGTAATGATGAAAAAAATACAGGTGCTAAAGAGGTGGTGCTTCCCGTTGATGTTGTTACGGTAAAAGGAGTATCGCTTCCTGTTACAACTGAGCTACCCGGACGTATCTCCGCTTATCGTACTGCTGAAGTTCGTCCTCAGGTTGGTGGTATTTTGCTTCATCGCTATTTTGCTGAAGGCAGGGATGTTAAAGCGGGAGAGTCGCTTTACCAGATTGACCCGGCGACTTATCAGGCGGATCTCGATCAGGCAAAAGCCGATTTAGCTAAATCAGTTGCTGCGGCAGAGTTGGCGCGTTTAACGGTAAAACGCTATACCCCTCTGAAGAAAAATCATTATGTCAGCCAGCAAGACTATGACAGTGCTGTCGCTACCGCGAGCCAGGCCGATGCTCAGGTGCAGGTTTCCCGTGCGGCGGTCGACACTGCTAACATTAAGCTGAACTATACCAAAGTTATCTCTCCTATCAGTGGTCGGGCCGGTAAATCGTCGGTAACGGTTGGTGCACTTCTGACAACCAACCAGCAGGATGCCATGGTCACGGTACAGCAGCTTGATCCTATTTATGTTGATGTCACCCAATCCAGCGATAGCTATCTGAGTTTAAAACGGGCTATATCCAATGGGGAAATGCAGAGCTCACAGCAGAACGATGATGTGGCTCTACTGATGGATGATGGAACCCGCTATAGCCTGAAAGGCCACCTCGAATTTTCTGATATTACCGTAGATAAAGACACCGGCTCCATCACGTTGAGAGCCATATTCCCTAATCCAAATTATGAGTTACTTCCTGGCATGTACACTCGGGCGATTATCGATGAAGGCACGCTTAAGAGTGCCATATTGGTACCGCAGGAAGGGGTAATGCGCGATCCAAAAGGCATGGCGACCGTCATGATCGTTGACGGAACCAACAAGCTTGAAATTAAACAAGTGAACGCAACCCGGGCCATTGGGGAACAGTGGTTGATTTCCGATGGATTAAAAGAGGGCGACAAAGTGGTCGTCAGTAATCTTCAAAAAATCAGACCAGGAATGACGGTATCTGCCACAGAACGCTCTCTTCACAAATAGTTTAAGTGAGACGGATTTCATTATTATGATTAAGGCAAAATAAGTATGTCTAATTTCTTTATTGAACGGCCAATATTTGCCTGGGTTTTGGCAATTATCGTGATTTTGGGTGGTGCCTTAGCAGTTCTGAAGCTTCCCATTGCGCAATACCCGACGGTTGCCCCTCCCGCCATTGCCGTTTCTGCCACTTATCCCGGTGCTGATGCTCAAACCGTGCAGGATTCGGTAACCCAGGTTATCGAGCAAAATATGAACGGAGTGGATAACTTAATGTATATGTCCTCAACCAGTGATTCCGCTGGCGGAGTGACCATCACATTAACTTTTAGCTCTGAAACCGATCCGGATATTGCGCAGGTGCAGGTGCAAAATAAGTTACAGGGAGCCATGCCGTTACTGCCTCAGGAAGTTCAGCAACAGGGGATTAGCGTAGAGAAGTCCAGCAGTAGCTATTTGCTGGTTGCCGGATTCGTTTCAGATAATATCAACCTGACGGACGCCGATCTGTCTGACTATGTTTCTTCAAATATTAAAGATGAACTCAGCCGGACCAGCGGTGTAGGAAGCGTTCAGCTGTTTGGTGCTCAATATGCGATGCGTATTTGGCTGGACCCAAATAAGTTGAATAAATTTCAGTTAACGCCCATTGATATTGTTAATGCTTTAAAAGAGCAGAATGCACAGATTGCCGCAGGGCAGCTTGGTGGTACACCATTGGTAGATAATCAAAAGCTGAACGTTTCGATTATTGCCCAAACCCGACTGACTTCTCCGGATGAATTTTCTAAGATTCTGATAAAGGTGAATTCCGATGGTTCACAGGTCTTATTGAAAGACGTTGCCAAAATCGAGCTGGGTAGTGAAAACTATAACACTCTGGGGAAAATTAATGGTAAACCAGCCGCTGGTTTGGGTATTAAGCTTGCAACCGGTGCTAACGCGCTGAATACCGCAGCGGCAGTAAAAACGCGGCTGGCCGAACTACAGCCCTTTTTTCCGGTCGGAATGAAAACCGTCTACCCTTATGACACTACGCCATTTGTTAAGATATCTATTTTTGAGGTAATTAAAACGCTATTTGAAGCCATCGTTCTGGTATTTTTGGTGATGTATATTTTTCTGCAAAACATCAGAGCGACGTTTATTCCAACCATTGCGGTACCTGTAGTGCTATTAGGTACTTTTGCTGTACTGGCCGCCTTCAATTATTCTATTAACACCTTAACTATGTTTGCGATGGTGCTGGCGATTGGATTGTTGGTGGATGATGCTATCGTGGTGGTTGAAAACGTCGAACGGGTGATGGAGGAAGAAGGGCTGCCGCCTAAAGAAGCCACGCGCAAATCGATGGGACAAATTCAGGGTGCATTGGTGGGTATTGCCCTGGTGTTGTCTGCGGTATTTTTCCCCATGGCCTTCTTTAGTGGTTCAACCGGGGCGATTTACCGTCAATTTTCCGTCACTATTATTTCCGCCATGGTACTATCCGTATTTGTCGCTTTAATACTGACCCCGGCGTTATGTGCCACATTACTAAAAAGCCACGATGAGAAGCATAAAGAACATGCTTTTTTTACCTGGTTTAACCGGCTATTTGAAAAGAGTGCTGACCATTATACCGACAGCGTTGGTCGGGTTTTAAACCGTTCAGGGCGCTTTATCCTTATTTATCTGTTCATTTTTATTGGTATGGTGACGCTATTTATTAAATTACCAACCTCCTTTCTTCCTGATGAAGATCAGGGCGTCTTTATGACCATGGTACAGTTGCCGGTTGGTCAGACCCAGCCACAAACTCAGGTGGTTCTCGATCAGTTAACCGATTACTTTCTTACTAATGAAAAAGATAACGTTGAGTCGGTGTTCACCGTTAATGGCTTTAGCTTTAGTGGTCAGGGGCAGAATGCGGGGATAGCGTTTATTAGTCTGAAGTCCTGGGATGAGCGACGTGGATCGGAAAACAGCGCTCAGGCCATTATTGGGCGGGCATTTCTTGAATTCAGAAAAATTAAAAGTGCCATTGTGATTCCTTTTAACCTACCGGCGATTATCGAACTGGGTACCGCAACCGGGTTTGACTTTGAGTTAACGGATAAGGGTAACCTTGGGCATGAAAAACTGATGCAGGCCCGTAACCAGCTATTGGGTATGGTGGCGAAACATCCTGAAATCTTGAAAAACGTTCGGCCTAACGGTTTGGAAGATACACCTCAATATAAAATTGTGATCGATCAGAGTAAAGCACGTGCGCTGGGGGTATCTATCTCCAATATTAACCAGACCATAAGTACAGCCCTGGGGGGAAGTTATGTTAACGACTTTGTCGATCGTGGAAGGGTAAAAAAGGTTTATGTTCAAGCTGATGCTCCCTATAGGATGCTGCCAGAGGATATAACCAACTGGTATGTCCGCAGTAACAATGGCGAGATGGTGCCTTTCTCTTCTTTTGCATCCTCAATCTGGACTTACGGTTCACCTCGTCTGGAACGTTATAATGGGCTTCCTTCCCTTGAAATCCAGGGCGAGGCCGCAGAGGGAAAAAGTACCGGTGAAGCGATGACGTTAATGGAAGAGCTGGCCGGAAAACTCTCACCGGGTATCGGCTATGACTGGACAGGAATGTCCTATCAGGAACGTCTTTCTGGCAATCAGGCTCCCGCGCTTTATGCGATATCTCTGGTGATCGTTTTTTTATGTCTGGCGGCACTGTATGAAAGCTGGTCGATACCAATCTCCGTTATGCTGGTGGTTCCTCTGGGGGTTGTTGGTGCACTATTGGCGGCATCAATGCGTGGATTAAACAACGATGTTTATTTCCAAGTGGGGTTACTGACCACAATTGGATTATCGGCGAAAAACGCGATTCTAATCGTCGAGTTTGCCAAAGACCTGATTCAGGCGACGCTCGAAGCGGTAAGAATGCGCTTAAGGCCAATATTGATGACATCACTGGCCTTTATTCTGGGGGTATTACCTCTGGTGGTCAGCCACGGAGCAGGGTCAGGTGCACAAAATGCTGTTGGTACAGGGGTTATGGGAGGAATGATTGCCGCAACGCTTCTTGCTATATTCCTGGTCCCTGTATTCTTTGTGGTGGTTAGACGTAGATTTTCTAAGAAATAATAAGTTAATACCCGTTGGGTAAATCATAACGAAGAAGGCGCGTGTAAACGCGCTTTTTTGTTGTTTTATATAATATAACCAGTTGATGTTGTTGTAGTTGTTTGTTTTTTGATTATTCCATCTGTTGGGTGTCTCATTTAAAGATTAATTGACTGAATTATTACTTCTTGGCGTGGCTGTTTTCATTAAACTGCTATCAAATCAATCGTTAAATACAAAATTAATCCGATAAATTGTGGGTGAATTTTTGTATTATGGATAACGGTAATTTGTTGTTAGTGACAGGGAGAGGGTTACAGGACAAGCTTAATTTGCGGAGGGGTCGGTTAGCTATTCATTATTCCGGTTATCAGGCTCTTTACGAGCGTTTATCACTCTTGATGATTTAATGGTGCTGGCGAGATAATGTAAAATCGTGTGGAGTTTAATCTATGTTGCTCTGTTGCAATTTTGTTGGTTGATGGATTGTAGAGCGTTATACATTTAGCATAAATAGTCTGATTTTTTATAGTGGGTACTAACTTACATTGAATGTGCTGGTAAATGGAGTGAGTGTGATAATTCTTACTCTGAACATTGTTCGTAATGTAAAAATGAAAATATGTGATCAAATTGTCTGAATGTGTATTTACTTTCTTTTTGTGCTATTCTTTTTTAATTGTCATAATAAATAACTTATTTTATATTAGCATTAACAATTCATTTTCATTCTGTTAAACCACCCCTATGTAAATTAAATAATATTAAGTTACAATGATAAGATATTCGTAACTTCACATGTTAAAATTTACTTCAATATAATTCCTTTCATTATTATCTTTATTATTTCTGCTTAATGTTATTTCTTTATCTGTCATTTTAGTTTTGAAAGTGATAAAAACAACGCGTTTGATATCTACATTTTTAGTGTGATTATTTTTGCTTTATTTAGAAGGTACGCTTTGGGTTTTATATTGTTTGAAATTTTTTCTCTGAATTTATAAATTATAGGCTATAACTTGCCGTCAATAGCATTTGAGGGAACGTCTGGGATTGCTATTGTCAGGAAGAAGATTGATGAGTAACCATTATGTATTTTTTCTTTATACCTTTGGTTTTCATCATTTTTCAACAAAATATCAAATGGTTATAGCGTAAGGTTGGTTTAATAATAAAGGTTAGTGTTTTTGCTTATCTTTCCACAGGTTGTTAACCATGTGTAAATATTGGCATTTGAACACGCTTATAGGAAATAATAATAGAAGGGGACCGTATGAATGTTTTGTATCTGGGTGATAAAAGCATTGGTAGTTTAGGTATTATTCGAATTCTTGAAACTAGCTATTCACAAGTAACTATTATATTGAAAAATATGGAAGAAATGATGAAGGAGGAGTTTTGTGAATCTTATGATATCGGTATTATCGATGCTAAGATATTGAGTATTGTTCAAACTCATAATATTAAAAAAATCTCACGATTATTGAATTTCCCTCTACTCATTTTGGCAAAGAACGAACAGCCCTGGCATCAGTACCTTAATCAAATGGAGAACGTACGCGGTGTTATCGATTGTGAAAGCGATGTAGCCTTCTTTTTGAATGCCATTAACGTCATTAGTCATGGAGGATATTGCTATTCATGGAATATGTCTTCAGTGAATAATTCCATGTTATTTAACGAAGAGTATTATTCATCTGCAGGGCTGACAAGCCGTGAAATGGAGATACTGAAAATGTACCTTAAAGGCAGTACCAATAAAGAAATTTCAGTCAAGTTATCCCGTAGTGAAAAGACCATCAGCGCACATAAATCGAATATATTACGTAAAATTGGTGTTAAACGTCTTCCTGAACTGTCATTCAGAAATGGCTAAAGTCTTGTTGAGCAACAGCATAATTAGTTAGTACAGTGTTGATATCATCGGGCTGTATACATATAAAAGAGTCTTGGATCTCAACGAAATGCCAATGTAAAGAGTCAGTCATACTAATCTCATCCTGTCAGGGATGTTATTCGGCTGATATTCTTTAGTTGGCATATTCGTCCCACCTTCTTATACATTATTCCCCCGCTTACATATAAATCCCTCACTGATGCATAATTTCTATTTAAAATCAGGAAATACTTATTTTTACTTACTAAAATTAAGTCAATTCCTTGGCAACATATTCTAATTTATTCTTATCCATAAAAATTACAGGTAAAACATATGATTGCACCATCTGTTTTTCTGTTTTTATCGGGTGTTTCCTATATCGCTTTATTAATGGTTTTTCAACGCTTTTGCTTCATATATTTTGAGTGAATATTTAGTGTTAACGTAAGGTAGCCCTTACGAGAAACGGTTTTCCTGTAAGGAATTCGATGATGGATAAAGTGAAGACAGGATGCTACCAAATAGCATGATGCTTGGAGTTATACACATGATGGATAAAGCAATAGTTTTAGCAGTTAATAGCGGAGAAGGCAGTACTCGCCTTTTAACTGCTGACTCAAATAAAGCAGTTAAAGTAAAGCTTATTAAAGGTAATAAATACGTATTAAAAAATGTAGATGATGATTTTGCACCTGAAAATATTACCTTGAAACGCGTTGGTAATGAGCTGCATGTCATTCAGGAAGGAGAGACAAATCCTGGCATTATTATCGAAGACTATTTTAATAATGGTGAAGATAATCCAGTCCTGTTAGGGATGGCAGAAGACGGACAATTATATAGCTATGTCCCTTTGTCCGGGGAGGGTTATGAAACCGGTTATATTATCGCAGAGGGTGAGTTATCTCCCGTTGCATTAGGCGGTGAACCGCTGGGTTTGGGAAGCGATATTTTTGCTGCTGCTGATGACGATAATGATTCGTTGTTTGGTCTTCTTGGCTGGTTATTTGGTGCCGCTGCTATTGGTACCGGTGCTGTAATTGCATACAATAACCGCGGTCATGATGATCATGATACCCCTCCGGCTCCGACACCTGAGCCAAAGCAAGCTCCAGCGATACCAACGATTGAACACGTGATGGATAAAATCGGTAGCATTACCGGCACTATCCATAACGGCGATAAAACGGATGATGCTCATCCTGAACTCACCGGCACCGGTCAGGCCGGTTGTAAAATTACTCTCTATGACAATGGCGTTGTTATTGGTCAAACCGAAGTTAATGAAGATGGTCGCTGGTTCTTCAAACCAGAAACCGCACTGGCTGATGGCGCGCATAGCATCACTGTCATTCAAACGGATAGCGAAGGCCTCGTCAGTGATTCATCTGATATTCGTAATTTTATTGTGGATACCGTTGCACCTGTTCAACAAGGTATCGATCAGATATTAGATAATATCGGTAGTGTTACTGGCCCATTGAAAGATGGTGACACCACGGATGATACTCAACCTGAGTTGAACGGTAAGGGTGAACCGGGTAATACCATTATTATTGAAGACAATGGTGAAGTTATTGGTTCTACCGTGGTTAATGACAATGGCACCTGGACATTCACGCCAGAAACCCCACTGGATGAAGGCAAACATGAACTGGCTGTTAAAGAGAAAGATCCAGCCGGCAATGAGAGCGAACCCTCCAAACCAATTGTGATTGTAGTTGATATTACGCCTCCAGCGTCAGCAACCAATATTGTTATCACCGATAATGAGGGTGATAAAACTGGTCCGGTCAACAGCGGTGAAAAGACCGATGACGCTACACCAACTATCGATGGTAAGGCTGAACCAGGAAGTACCGTCAATATCATTGATAATGGTGAAGTGATTGGTACCGCCAAAGTGGACGATAAAGGTAACTGGAGCTACACCCCGGAAACACCACTGATCGACGGTCCACATGAAATCAGCACCACAGTCACCGACCCCGCGGGTAACACCAGCGAACCTACTACTCCGGTAGTGATTGTGGTGGATACTACACCTGTCGCACCAGCGACTGATATCGTTATCACCGATAACGTAGGCGATAAAACCGGTCCGATAGCCAACGGTGAAAACACTGATGATGCGTCACCAACCATCGATGGCAAGGCTGAATCAGGCAGCACCGTTAATATTATTGATAACGGTGAAGTGATTGGCACTGCTAAGGTCGATGAAAAGGGTAACTGGAGCTACACTCCTGAAACGCCGTTTATTGACGGTCCACATGAAATCAGCACCACGGTCATCGATCCAACCGGCAATACCAGTGCACCATCAACACCCATTGTTATTAACGTTGATACTGTAGCGCCAGCTAAACCGGTAATTAATACAGTCTATGACGATGTAGGCGATAAGCGCGGTGATTTAATATCGGGTAGCGTAACGGATGATGCTAACCCTACGCTAAAAGGAACCGCTGAGAAAAATAGCATTGTCACTATCTATGATAATGGTGTTTTACTGGGTTCAGTAAAAACCGATAGCCATGGTGCCTGGGAATTTACTCCAACTACTGCGTTGAGTGAAAGTGAACACAAATTTACTGCTAAGGCGACTGATGCAGCCGGTAACACCAGCAGTGCATCGGATGAGTTTGTACTGACCACCGACTATACCTCACCATTAGTTGATCCTGAGCATTTGGCTATTACCGGCGTAGAAGATCGGGTAGGTGGCCTTACTGGAAATATCACATCAGGTGGTATTACTGACGACAGCCAGCCGGTTATCAGCGGTATCGCGGAAGCGGGCAGTGTTGTATACGTTTACAGCAAAGACACTTCAGGCAATCATCTGATTGGCAGTGCCACCACCGGTGCCAATGGCAAGTGGAGCATGACGCCAGCGAGCGCATTACTGGAAGGTAGTAATAAGCTGACGATTGTGGCTGAAGATGCCGCCGGTAATAAAACGGTACCAACCACTCCGTCTTATGATGTTTCCGTGTTTATTCCGGTGGGTACAACGCCATCAATCATCAGCATAATAGATAACGTTGCACCAATTGCCGGACCGCTGCAGAAAGGGGATGTTACCGATGACAGCACACCGACCCTGAACGGTACTGCCGCACCGGGTGATGTGGTCACCATTCTGGATAATGGCAAGGCCATTGGCAGTACTACCGCTGATAGCAAGGGGCGTTGGGAATTTACGCCAGCCACACCACTGAGCGATGCCAGCCACACTCTGAAAGTGATTGCCACCGATGCAGCCGGCAACAGCAGCCAGCCAAGCGGTGAGTTTGTGATTGTGGTGGATACCACCCCTCCGGCACCGGCTACCAATATCAGCATTACCGATAACGTCGGTGATAAAACCGGTCCGGTAAACAGCGGTGACACGACCGATGATGCTTCACCAACGCTGGATGGTAAAGCCGAGCCGGGCAGCACGGTTAATATCATCGATAACGGTGAAGTGATTGGTACTGCCAAAGTGGACGATAAAGGTAACTGGAGCTACACCCCGGAAACCCCTCTGACCGACGGTCCACATGAAATCAGCACCACGGTAACCGATCCGGCAGGCAATACCAGCGCGCCAACTGCGCCGGTGGTGATCAATGTCGATACCTCACCGGTAGAAGTCAGTATTGGCTCGGTCATTGATGACCAGGGTTCCATCACCGGCAATATGCAAAATGGCACGGTGACCGATGATGCACAGCCGGAAATCACCGGTGAAGGTAAACCGGGCAGCACCGTGACCATCAAATATGGTGATAAAGTGCTGGGCACCACCACGGTAAATCCGGACGGTAGCTGGAGCTTTACACCGAGTGCACCGCTGGGTGAAGGTGAACACAGCATTACCGCCACGGCAACCGATGCCGCGGGCAATGCAACTACGTCACCGGCGGTTGAGTTTACCGTAGATACCATTGCACCGGCCAAACCGGTGATTAGCTCTGTCTATGACGATGTGGGCGATAAGCGCGGGGATTTAGCTAACCACAGTATCACTGATGATGCTAATCCGACGCTGAAAGGAACCGCAGAAAAAGACAGTCTGATCAGTATCTATGATGACGGCAAGCTGCTGGGTAGCGTTCTGGCTGACGGCAACGGCGCCTGGACATTTACACCAACCACCCCGCTGACCGAAGGTGAACATAAGTTTACTGCTAAAGCGACCGATGTAGCCGGTAACACCGGCAGTGCATCGGATGAGTTCGTACTGACCACCGACTATACCTCACCATTACCCGCAGAGGGTCTGCGGCAGCAAAAGGAATGGCTCCTTCCGTTACGCCTACACAGCCCATTAAGAGTGAGGCTTTACCGGCTTCACGCTCTTCTGCCGTGTAGTATTTACGACCAATCAGGGTAGCAAGCCCCATACCGGTGGCCGGTGTGGCGATACCTACGGCGGCAATGGCGACCACGGTATACACTCCCTGAGCAACGCAGATAAGCATAAAGGCATAAGCTACTTTGTTTACCGGCCCGCCCATATCAAAGGCCAGCATTAGTCCGATAATAATGGCCAGCACAATAATGCTCCCTTGCTGCATACCCTGAAGCCAGGTGGTTAGTGCCGTGGTCAGAATTCCGATCGGTTCACCGAGCCCCCACATCATAATGCCGGCGGTTAAGATGGTTCCAATCACCGGGATAACAAAGATTGGCATCACCGAACGTAATATTTTAGGAACGGGGATTTTCTTGAGGTAAAACACGATGATGCCACCGATTAGCCCGGCAATAATGGCCCCAAAAAAGCCCGCGCCATATGAGTTACCTATCCAGGCCCCAATAGCACAGGGGGCGAGGGCAGAACGGTCCGCGATGGAATAACCAATATAGGCAGCCAGAAAGGGCACCATCAGCGTCAGGCCAGCAACACCAATATCAAATAGCTTTTTTAAATTAGGGTCGGTGAGGGCATCCGGCACTGCGCCTTTACCATATAGCATGATAGAAACGGCAAGCAGGACGCCTCCCGAAACCACAAAAGGAATCATATGCGATACACCGGTCATTAAGTGCTGTCGGGTATGCTTAAGTATTTGAACCAGCTCTTTCATTAAGAACTCCTGCCCCATAACGGGTTACCTGAGTATGGATTTCGCACCACAATAAGGAATTCATTACCGCACAGACAGGAGAGAAAAATGCCATTTACTGGATTTTTGTAAGTCCCATCTCAAAATGCGATCCGCCTCAAAATTCTTCACCAAACTCAGAAATCACCGACCTTCAGGCTATTTGTGAGCAGTGTCTCATTTTCCTTAGCAGGCTACATTTATCCAGTTTTTGGTAGTTTTATCTTATAGTCGCCGCTATCGACATACTTTTATTCTTTAACCAATAAAGGCTTTGGTTCAGGAGAAGGTGTGATGCCACAAATTGTGAAGTTTTGCTGTGAATTGCCGAATGGTGTACATGCTCGCCCCGCGAGTCTGGTCGAAGCATTATGCAATCAGTTTTCTGCTCATATTGAATGGCATAACTTGCGTACCAATCGCCGTGGTGATGCTAAAAGTGCGTTAGCCATCATAGGCACTGATACCCTGATGGGAGATGAATGCCATATCTCTATTTTGGGGAGTGATTCTCAGACAGCATTCGACCGTTTATCCACATTTATTACTCAAGAGTTCCCCCATTGTGATGCCCCTTTGCCAAAGGTTGAGGCTGATACTGTAGTGGAACTACCGGTTTCCCTGACTAATTTGCATCCGCATCTTATTCGTGCCCGCGCGGTAAGCCCGGGCATTGCGCAAGGAGCGTTGATCCACCTGAAGGCGTTTGATTTCGCCCATCCCGGCGAGCTGCCGGAGGCGGGGAATGTTAAAATCGAGCAACAGTTATTGGAAAAAGGGCTGAGTAATTTATTGAAATCAATCAATATTCAGCTGCTGGAAAATAGTGGGACAACCACTGCGGTACTGGAAGCCCATCGCTCTCTGGTTACTGATGTCTCCCTGCATAATGAGATTAATCAGCATATTTCATCGGGTATTGGCTGTGCGCAAGCCATCATCAACGGGGCTAACCATTTTTGTCAGCAGTTTGCTCATTCTTCCAGTGACTACCTGCGGGAACGGGCGCTGGATGTGCGCGATGTCAGTTTTCAGCTGTTACAGCAGATTTACGGCACGACCCGATTTCCATCACAGGGGCAGCTTGAGCATGACAGCATTTGTATGGCGGATGAGCTAACCCCCAGCCAGTTTCTTGAGTTGGATAAAAAACGGCTTAAAGGGTTATTGTTAAGCAGTGGCGGAAGCACTTCTCACACCGTGATTCTGGCCCGCTCCTTTAATATTCCTACGTTGGTTGGCGTCGATGTCAGTCAACTGACAGCTTATCTTAAACAGCAGGTACAAATCGATGGCGATTTGGGGCTGGTGGTGGTTGAACTTAGCGGGCTGGTACAACGTTATTACCGACAGGAAGCGGCGGTACAACAACGTATAAGGGAGCAACAGCAGGCCTATCTTGATCGACCGGGGTGCAGCGCAGACGGGATTCGGCTGGAAATTGCCGCCAACATTGCCCATTCCGTGGAAGCCGCTCCGGCTTTTGCCAACGGTGCTGAAGCGGTTGGGTTGTTTCGTACCGAAATGCTGTATATGGATCGCTCCCATGCCCCATCGGAAGAAGAACTTTATAATATATACTGCCAGGCGTTAGAGCACGCGGACGGGCGCACTATTATTGTACGCACCATGGATATTGGCGGAGATAAACCCGTCGAATATCTGAAGATTCCGGCGGAAAATAACCCGTTCCTTGGCTATCGTGCGGTACGTATTTATCAGGAGTTTTTATCCCTTTTCCACACTCAACTTCGCTCTATTCTGCGGGCGTCCGCCCACGGTGCGTTAAAAATCATGGTTCCCATGATCTCCTCGATGGAAGAGATTCTGTGGGTCAAAGATCAATTAGCGGAAGTGAAACAAAAACTGCGTTCAGAGCAGGTGCCTTTTAATGAAAAGATCCAGCTTGGCATCATGCTGGAAGTGCCTTCGGTGATGTTTATTATTGATCAGTGCTGTGAAGAGATTGATTTCTTTAGCATTGGAAGTAACGACCTGACGCAATACCTATTAGCGGTGGATCGCGATAACGCTAAAGTGACCAAACATTACAACAGCCTGAATCCGGCGTTTTTACGCGCTCTGGATTATGCAGTTCAAATGGTACATCGTCAGGGGAAATGGATTGGTTTATGCGGCGAATTAGGGGCTAAAGGGTCAGTTCTGCCTCTTTTAGTTGGCATGGGGTTGGATGAGCTCAGTATGAGTGCGCCTTCCATTCCGGCAACCAAAGCGCGGTTGGCACAGTTGGATACCAAAGCATGCCGTCAGCTATTAAATAAGGCGATGAACTGCCGAACCTCTCTGGAAGTGGAGCATCTGCTGGCGCAATTCAGAATGACGCAGCAGGATGCCCCGCTGATTAACGAGGGATGCATCTCTATTTGCAACGACTGGCAGAGCAAAGAGGAAGTTATTAAAGGAATGACAGATAACCTGCTGTTAACCGGGCGCTGTCGTTATCCTCGCAAATTAGAAGCGGATATATGGGCGCGTGAAGCGGTATTCGCCACCAGCCTGGGTTTTGGGTTCGCTATTCCACACACCAAATCTGAACATATAGAACAATCAACCATCAGCGTCGCCCGTCTGCCTCAGGCGGTGGCATGGGGGGATGAAGAGGTACAGTTCGTGATTATGCTAACTCTGAATAAACACGCGGCCGGGGATCAGCATATGCGTATATTCTCTCGTCTGGCCCGACGCATTATGCACGAAGAATTCCGGGCATCCCTGATGAATGCCAAAGCGGCAAACGAGATTGTTACCCTATTAACTCGCGAACTTGAACTTTAATCTTTAACAGAGGAAATCGACATGGAGCTTTATTTAGATACGGCGGATGTGGCTGAAGTTAAGCGCCTTGTACGTATATATCCCGTGCAGGGGGTAACAACCAATCCCAGTATCATAGCCAAAGGGGGAGTACCCGTATGGGAGGTTCTTACTCAGTTACGTGCCGTGTTGGGAGAAAGCAGTACCCTGTTTGCCCAAGTGATGGCGCGCAGCGCTGATGAGATGGTTGCCGAAGCGCAGCGGCTGTCGGCACATACTCCCGGTATTGTGGTTAAGGTTCCGGTTACAGTGGAAGGTTTAGCCGCGATTAAACAGTTAAAGGTTTTAGGTATTCCAACTTTAGGCACAGCGGTATACAGCGCAGCGCAGGGGCTGTTGGCGGCATTAGCCGGTGCGGTCTATGTTGCGCCTTATGTTAACCGGTTAGACGCTCAGGGGGGGGATGGCATTCAGATGGTGAATGAGCTTCAAACCTTGTTGCAGCTTCATGCTCCTCATGCAAAAGTATTAGCCGCCAGTTTTAAAACGCCACGTCAGGCGCTCGACTGTATGCTAATTGGCTGTGGGGCTATTACGCTGCCGCTGGATGTTGTTCAGCAGTTCCTTGCGGCACCAGCGGTAGACGCGGCAATCGACAAATTTGAACAGGACTGGCTTGGTTCATTTAGTTCACTTTCACTCTGATAGTGAGAGTATCAAAAAGTATCAATCTCTCAATCAGATAACAGGGCTATGGCCATAAAATTCTTATGACCGGCCGCCGGGATACATTGATGTAAATGGAGCTGAATCATGAGTAAATTTGTTTTCTCTTCACCACGCAAATATGTGCAGGGTATGGGGGTGATGAAAGAGCTGGGTAGCTATATTGCGGAGCTTGGACAGAACGCCTTTTTAGTGGCAGATGATATTGTCTGGGGGCTTATTGGTACTGAAGTTAAATCCTCTTTAGATTCCGCAAAAATTACCTTTCATTATGAGCGTTTTAACGGTGAGTCCTCCGGTACTGAAATTCGTCGGCTGACAGATTTAGCCCGCAAAGCCGGAACCGGGCTGGTCGTTGGTCTGGGCGGTGGAAAAACCCTTGATACAGTAAAGGCGGTTGCCGATGAGCTTAAGCAGCCGGTAGTTATTGTACCAACCGTGGCATCAACGGACGCGCCTTGCAGCGCGTTATCGGTTATTTATACCGATGACGGTGTATTTGATAGCTACCGCTTCTACACTAAAAATCCGGATTTGGTGCTGGTGGATACCGGTGTTTGTGTACAGGCTCCGGTTCGTCTGTTTGCTTCCGGTATTGCAGATGGTTTAGCGACTTATGCAGAAGCCCTTGCAGTTAAACGTTCTCATGCCAAATCGATGGTCGGTGGCGATCCTACGGTGGCGGCAATGGCTATTGCGGAAGCCTGTGAAAAAACCTTATTAACCTATGGCTATAGTGCTTATCTGTCGGTTGCTCAAAAAGTAGTGACGCCAGCGGTTGAGGCGGTGGTGGAAGCCTGTACTTTACTTTCGGGGCTGGGTTTTGAAAACGCTGGTCTGGCGGGAGCTCATGCCATCCATAATGGGTTTACCGCCATTCAGGGGGATATTCACCATTTAAGCCATGGTGAAAAGGTGGCTTATGGTACCCTGACCCATATGGTGTTAGAGCAGCGTTCGGATGAGGAAATTGCCAAATATATTCGCTTCTATCGCTCAATTAAAATGCCAACCACGCTCAAAGATCTGCATCTTGAAAATGAAAGTTGGGATAATTTAGTGAAAGTAGGCACGTTGGCGAACAGTGATGGCGATACTTTAAAGAATCTTAACCCCAATTTAACCGGTGAAGATGTGGCTAATGCCATACTGGCGGTTGATGCGTTTAGTCATAGCCTGATTTGAAAATCGACCTGTCGGTATTCAATGGCGAAACCCTTCGGGACAACATAAAACGTGGTCCCGAAGGATTGGCTCTTCCTCTAATTGATGCTATTTACCTGCCGAACAATTAAACCGATCCTTCTGCGTTATAAAGCGCATGGAACAGGGATTCCATTTTTTCATGCAGAATAAACTGCAATGACTCTTTTACCGCTGCTTCATTGATTTTGAGTACCGCAGTAGCCAGAGCAAGGCACTGTTCTGCCAGCTCCAGCGGATCGCCGGGGGTTGAGTCGATAAGATTAAGCATGACGGGACCCCAAAATTCTCAGGTAACTTGCTGAAACAGGGGATCGTTTTTTCGATCCTGATCTGAAAATGGATCCCGGGTGATATATAAAATTGGGGCGAGTTTGGGTATGCTTCACGACAGCCATGATGTTACTCCTAATAACGTTGTGGTCAGAGACCCCGTTAGTGTTAGCGCACTGCGGGGTTTCGCTTTTTTAATTACCCGCAAAATTACGGGTAATCACCACACGGTATAGTTGTACAGGGAAGGGGTCAATGGAGGTGGGAGGGGATATTTGGAAATGTCGGGGAGGATCGCAAAAGTTTGAGAATGGGGTAATTATTATTACAGTGCCTGCGGGCCGTCGAAATAAAAAATGATGCTGAAGTAAAAAACTACCCAGCACCATTCTTAACTGACTGATGATCGTATTAATCTAAATATTCAAACACGCCGTCAAAATTTTGTTTAATGCCCTGTCGAACCGCTTCCGATCTCAAGGCTTCAGCCAGCGTGCCTGCCCAAGGCTGTTTGGCATTGTCCTGACGAACTACTAACCCCATTGGGAACTCGTCGGCATTCTTGTCACGAATAAGATATGAACGGAAATCTTTGTTTGCATTACGCATATGGGTAAAGAAAACAACCGCACCATCAACGTCCTGCAGCGAACGCACGGTTTGGGTTTGATCCATATCGATAAATTCAATATTTTTCGGGTTTTTGGTGATATCTAACAGGCTGTAGCTATCATTATTTTTTTGATTCAGCTCTATCAACCCTGCGCTTTGCAGCATGCGTAAACCACGATCCATATTCATGGCATCATTCATAATTGCAATTTTAGCGTGTTCCGGAAGAGCATCTAAAGAGTTATAACGTTCAGAATAGAGGCCAATACCCGTAGTAAATGGATAGGGGGTAACCATGACTAATTTACCATTATTCTTTTTATTAAAGCTTTCCATAAACTTGCTGTGAACACCGACTCCGGCATCAACGCTGCCGTCGTTAACCGATTTGATAATATTGACGTTATTGTCCATCATCACCAACTCGACGTTTAGTCCATGTTTCGCAATCCAGCTCAGTCCCGGCTCAATAATTTTGCAAGAGACTTCGTTACAGGCGATTTTTAATTTAGCCCCGGATGCCTTATCTGCGTTATCGCACGCGGTTAAACCCAATATAATCAAAAAACAAGACAGACCTGCCCATAGTTTTTTCATACTACTTCCTTAATGGAACCTAAAAATTTATGTATTTGACTGCGCTTTTTTACGTTTATGATAGTCAATCGTGCCATAACCACCGGTATAGTAATTACTGCTCATTTCGATTCCAGCCTGCTCTTCAACGCCCATCGCTTTGGCTTTATCTAAAATAGCTTTTTTGGTTTTATTGCTATCCATCGGGTTGGATGTTTTGCGAATACCATCAACGATCTTATCCAATTGATTAAATGGAATACCAATTCCCATTTCATCGGCTTCCCATTTCGCCACCTGGCGAGTTCCGGCACAAAGAAGGGATAGATTGACCTGATTCATCTCAAAGGGGTAAGAGGTACACTCCTGGCAAACAGCCTGATTACCGGTGACTTTCACATTTTTTAACTGACCAAAGTGGTAGGAGTACCCCTGTATAACCCGCATTGCGTTTGTGGCATCGGCCATAATAATCACTAAATCGGGGTTATAGTCGGTATATAAGGCCAGTTCCGCAATCTCAATGCCATAGACCTGATGGGTACAATAAACCATATCTTTGGCGATTTGGCGGCTGACGGAATAGTCGGCGTATAGCCCCATTTTATGATGGCGCTGACCTGAAATAATCTCATTGGGATCAACAATATCATCCTGAGGTTTTAGTAATCCTAAAGCACGGGCACCGGAAAGGCAGGCGGTGTTTTTGAGATTTAATTTACAGGGGGTACCGGCAGAGGCGTTTTTGACCGCTGCACAATAAGGTAAGGGTGCCTTTATTTCAGGTGTGGGGCAGGCGTTATAATCCTGTTCACTAAATAAGAATCGTATACCAACGGGTGAGCGTTTTAAATCCAGCATAACGCTTAACCACAAATTATCATTTCTCAATTTTTTCCTCTGCTGACAGTGAGTGACTTACTTAAGACTGCGATAAATGCTCCGGCCTAAAAACTGTAGGGCAAGAACCATGATTGACAGAATAAAGACGATGGCATACATCATGGCATCATCGAATCTTTGATAGCCGTAGGTTAATGCAACAGCCCCCAATCCTCCGGCGCCAACCGCTCCTGCCAGCGTGGTATTGGCTAACAGTTGAATGGACGCGAAAGTCATATTTGACACGATTGAGGGGGTGGCTTCAACAAACATAACCTTAAAAATAATCTGTCCATTGCTCGCTCCGAACGACTTTGCCGCTAAAATGACATTCTTATCAACCTCTAACAGTGAATGTTCAATTAAGCGGGCAATGGCGGGAAATGCCGCAATCGTCAGCGGAACAACGGCGGCAACCCAACCAACGGAGGTGCCAATGATAAAACGAGTTAGCGGAGTGAGAGCAACAATTAGGATAATGGCGGGAAATGAGCGAATGGCATCCACAATACCGTTTAAACAGCGGTAGATAAACTTATTCGGTGACAGGCCGGATGGATTGGTGAGCACCAGAATAATGGCTATAATCAGGCCCACCAACGCACCAATAATCAGGGATGCCGACAACATTTTTAACGTTGCGACTATAGCTGGCCAGATAATTCTGGGCAGATATTCAAACAGACGAGTCATGGACAGATCGAGAAACATGCGTACCCTTTGATAGTTTTTTAGTTATGCTACATGGCGCTTATTGGTGAGGCTAATTCCTGAAAGGTGACTGAATTACTATTCAGGTAGGCGATAATCTGCTGGTGGTATTGATGTTCAGTCGTAATGTAGTAATGAACGATAGCGCCGGTTTTGCAATAGTCGGTTTGCGTATAGAAAATAGTAAATGCCTGATTAACCACGGTGGCCAGGCCTAACAGAATCGATGTGCTCTGCTCAATGGAAGGTAATGTGATCTTAAAGCCAACCTGCCCCGGCATAGTGCTCATGGCAATATCTCCGGTGATCCTTTGCAGGGCCGGTGGTTTTTCAATAAAAATTTGGTCGACACTATTGGTGGCAATCAGCTCTCCATCCTCAATAATAGAAAGCCTGTCGCAGGTGGCTTTTACCACCTCCATTTGATGAGTAACTATCACAATAGTGATATTTAGCCGTTGGTTAATTTCTTTTAATAAATCCAGTATTGATTTGGTGGTTACCGGGTCGAGCGCCGAGGTTGCTTCATCACACAGCAGAACTTGCGGTTCCAGCGCCAGTGCTCTGGCGATAGCTACCCGCTGCTTTTGTCCGCCCGATAGCTGTTGTGGGCGAAAGTCGGCTTTATCTTCAATGCCAACCAGCTTTAGCAATGCTTTGGCTTGTTGGGGGATATTCCGCATATCCTGTCGCCAGCACTGCATTGGCAGCATCACATTCTCAATGACGGTCTTTCTCTGTAACAATGCAAAGTCTTGAAAAATCATGCCGATCTTCTTTCTGAACTCACGCAGCTTTTGAGCCGGTAATTGGTTTATCTCTACGCCATTAATAACCAAACTGCCGTTATCATCAAATGACTCAAGACCGTTGATACAGCGCAACAGCGTCGACTTGCCCGCGCCACTGACGCCTAAAAGCCCATGAATTTCACCCCGAGCAATATCCAGATTGATATCCCGCAATATTTGCCGGTGGGCATAATGTTTATTCAGGTTACGTATGTGAATCAAAGGGGCTGCCGTTATAAGAGTAAATGGTGCGTATTCGGCGATTTTAACTTATTTGGGGGGTGTGGGCGAGGTATGGGGATTGTAACGGTTTAAAATAGGTATAAGGGGCTTTAAATGTCACCCTAAGACGGGCAACATCATACAGGTTTAAAGTTTTAAATTGCACTCACGAAATATCACAAATTAAGCTGTTGTAGCTTTGTTTTTTGAACGTCCCATGCAGATCTTATGTTATTAATATCTGGTTTAAATCGGGACATATGCCTGATTCCGACAACGGGTACATGCAAATCACCAATTTTGGCGATAAAGCTATAGGTGGTTTTGTAACGTGATGAGTCCTGTTGATAAAAAGTTTCTTCCAGACCGAAAGTATCAAGGAAGATCTTTGCGGCTGAGGGTGAAGTATTTCCATTGCTGTAAGCAATAATCAGCTCTGGTTGAGACAACGGAATGGTGACTTCAGCGAAGAACTCCATTGAACACTTAATGAGTTCTTTTATATTGTTAAAACCTTTCTTTTTAAGTGCTGCGTTAATTGAACTGGCATCGGCTGAACAGAGTAGTAGGGCGTTTGTATAAATGGTTTCTTCTCTATTAAAGCCTAATTTTTTAGTCGTACAGACTAATCGTTTAGCTAATGTCACTGGGCTCCAACCGCTCAGCTCAGTGAAATTTAAAGCCTTAACGCAAAGATACAAAAACTGGTATTTTTGACAGGTAGAGAGACTGTGGTTACATCTTGTATAATTGAACAGTTTATAAGTAAAAAAATCATAACAATAACCAACTGTAACTATCCAGCTGTAATATTGTAATAAATGAAGTTATCTAACTTCATTTATTATTTGGCTTCTCATAACGGATAAATTACCACGGATAAGGTATGCCTTTTAAAACCAATCTCAGTTTCGCTCATCGGAAACGAATTTTTCTGCGTGTCTGGGGGCCAGCGGCGCTACTGCCATTTGCCTTTTATGCCCATTCAGCGCCTGAGTTGAACAGCATTAATAACCAGCAAATCATCAATCAGCAAGAGCGTCAAAAGGCGCTGGAAGAACAGCTTGCGCCAGAGCAGCCTGATGTGCGTATAAAACTGCCTGCCGGTAGCTCAGCGATTGCCCAATTCCCACAGGAAGCGAACTGCATCACCATCAATCAGGTGACGTTAAGCGGCAGCGACTACTTAACTAACTGGTTGCTGCTACAGCGGGTAGCCGATCAGGCCAAAGGGCAATGTATCGGTGGCAACGGCATCAATTTGCTGATGAGTGCCATTCAAAATCGGTTAGTGGATCGTGGCTATATCACCAGTCGGGTATTAGCGCCACCGCAGGATGTGAACAGCGGTGAGTTGAAACTGCAAATACTGGAAGGTAAAGTCAGTCATATTCTGTTTACCCCTGAAAGCGGCGGCTATATTCAGTCGTTTAATACCCTACCGGTATCTGAAGGGGATTTACTCAACCTGCGGGATATTGAACAGGGAATAGAGAACCTGCGACGGGTTCCCACTGCGCAGGCGGATGTCAATATGCTGCCGGGCGCCGAGCCGGGAGAAACCGATTTAGCCATCAGTTGGAAACAGGATCGCCACTGGCGGCTGGGCGCATCACTGGACGATTCCGGCACCACCAGTACCGGTCGCTATCAGGGGGGATTGACGCTGTATGTGGATAACCCACTTTCCCTTAGCGATACTTTCTATATTTCCGGCGGTCATGACCTGCAATGGAAGAATGATCGGGGTAGCCATAACTATACCGCTCACTATTCCGTGCCTTATGGCTACTGGGGATTCAATGTCACTACCAGTGCTTACAGCTACAACCAAAAAGTAGCGGGCCTGATTGAGAATTACGACTACAGCGGTGACAGCAATAACCTGACCTTTGGACTGAGTCGTTTGCTGCATCGCGATGCCTCACAAAAAACTACTCTGACTTACGATGTGCTGCTGAAATCGACCCGTAACTATATTAATGATACGGAAGTAGAGGTTCAGCGCCGCAATACTTCAGCCTGGCGTCTGGGTTTACAGCATCGCCACTATATTTACGCCGCCACTCTGGATGCCGGAATAAGCTATCAGCAGGGTACCCGCTGGTTTGGTGCCCAGCCTGCACCGGAAGAGTATACCGGTCTGGCAACGGCCCTGAGTAAAATAGCTCAGATTTCCGCCAATCTGGACGTGCCTTTCAGCCTGTTTGAACAGAAATTCAGCTTTCGCAGCCAGTACCAGCGCCAGCTTCCTTCATCCACCAGCCTGACTTCACAGGACCGCTTCTCCATTGGCGGCCGCTATACGGTGAGAGGTTATGACGGTGAACTGAGCCTGTCAGCGGATCGGGGTTGGTTCACCCGCAATGAACTGGCATGGCAAACGCCGCTACCGTCTCAGGAGCTCTATGTCGGGTTGGACTACGGCGAAGTGGGTGGTCGGGGTAGTGAGTACCTGCTGGGGAAACATCTGGCGGGTGCAGTTCTGGGATTAAGAGGTTATGCCTACAATACCAGCTATGACCTGTTTGCCGGTATTCCTACCTCAAAACCGGATGGCTTTAAAACCGATCCGGTAACGTTAGGCTTTAACCTGAACTGGCAGTATTAAGGCGGCGCGAGATGAAATACGGAAACTTTCATATCACCGCCCCGTTGATGCTGGGTGGTGAGATAAACGAAGCGGAGGTTCTGGGGGCATCGGTCTGGTTATGGATGCACTCCCCGCAGCACAATACCGCCTCATTGAATACGCTACCGACCCTGTTGCTGCCCATTATTAAAAACCAGCAGTTTGTTTTAGTCAGTGAAGGTAATCAGCCTGTGTTTTTTCTGTCATGGGCGTGGATGAATGAGCAGGCTGAATGCCGCTACTTTACTGAAGATGCCTTAATGTTCCGGGAAGAGGACTGGACCAGTGGTGAACGTTTATGGATCCACGACTGGATAGCGCCATTTGGCCATTCGATAGCGATGAAGCGAATTGTCACCGACATTATTTTCCCTGAACACTTTGGCCGCATGATTTATCACAAAACCAAAAATTATCAGACCAAAACCTGGTATGGCAAGAATACCCGACGACAGGAACGAGAACAGTGGTACAGGGAGCATCCGGTTATTAAAGACGAGATGGCACTGGCTCTGTTAGCTCAAAAGTTAAATCAGTAACCCTGTCTCTGGCAGATGTGAATAACTAAAAAAAGAACAGTAAAAGGATTTCACTCATGAACAAGAATTTATACCGGGTTATTTTTAACCGGGCCCGTGGTCAGTTAATGGTGGTGCCGGAGATTGCCGGTGCACATTCTGCTGGAGGAAGTACCCGAGCTTCATCCGGAGCCGGACATACCTTAAGCCAGCTGATTGCTGGCCTTAATCCCCTGACGTTGTTGACCAGTATGGCGTTGGGGTTATTGGCTATCAGCCTGCCGGTACAGGCGGATATCGTGGCAGACCACAGCGCACCGGGCAACCAGCAGCCAACGGTTATCAGCAGTGCTAATGGCACGCCGCAGGTGAATATCCAGACACCGAGCGCCGCAGGCGTATCGCGCAATACCTACAGCCAGTTTGATGTGGATAACCGTGGTGCCATTCTTAATAACTCAGCCGCACCGGTACAAACTCAACTGGGGGGTTATGTTGACGGCAACCCGCAGGTTATACGCGGCGGGGCTAAAATCATTCTTAATGAAGTTAATTCCCGTAATCCGAGTCAGCTAAACGGCTATGTGGAAGTGGCCGGGCAGAAAGCTCAAGTGGTCATCGCCAACCCATCGGGTATTACCTGTGATGGCTGTGGTTTTATTAACGCCAATCGCGCCACCCTGACGACCGGCACGCCAAATCTGGTGAATGGTCAACTGGAGGGCTACAACGTCCAGCAGGGCAATGTGACCATTCAGGGCAAAGGAATGGACAGTAGTCAGCAGAGCTATACCGATATTATCGCCCAGTCAGTGAATGTGAATGCCGGAGTGTGGGCCAATGAGCTTAATGTGGTTACAGGCAAGAACAAGGTCAGCGTCGATGCCAGCCAGATTGAAAAGCAGGGTAGTAATGATGCAGCCAGCCCGCAGTTTTCGGTGGATGTGGCGGCACTGGGTGGCATGTACGCCAATACTATTCGCATGGTGGGAACAGAAAACGGTGTAGGTGTTCGCAATGCCGGACATATTGGTACGCAGGCCGGTTCGGTAGTGCTGACCGCCGATGGCCGTATCGAAAATAGCGGTACGATAAGCAGCGGACAAAACCTGACGATGACCACTCAGCAAGGGCTGACCAACAGCGGTACGCTGTTTGGTAAAAATCAGGTTCAGCTCAGCGCTCAGGGAGATATGGTTAACACCGGCTCCGGGCAAATAGGGGCCAACGGGCAACTTGATGTTACCACTCAGGGCAACCTGACCAACCAGGGTGTGATGGCGGCAGACGGTAACACCACGGTGAGCAGTCGTCGTAAACTGAATAACGGCGGTACGCTCTCTTCCGGTCAGTCACTTCAGGTATCGGCCAGCAGTATTGATAACAGCGGTACTTTGCAGGGCAAAGGGCGCACAACCATCAGCACACCGGGATATATCAATCAGACTGCCAGCGGAAAAATTAGCAGCGGCGGCTTTTTAAGTATCGATAGCGGCGACTGGATGACCAGTTACGGCAGCATTTATTCCGCAGACGCTGCTTCCCTTGGTATTCAAAATGCGCTGTTAAACGGTGGAACTATTGATACCGGACTGGGACTGACCCTGTCCGCCAGCCATATCAATAACAGCGGGGCGATTTACGCCGGTGGCGATATACAGGCACAAAGTCGCAGTAGCCTGCTCAATAGTGGAACTCTGGGCGCTGACCGGGATATCACCCTGAATGCGGCGGGTGAGTTCTCCAGTAACAATACGATTTATGCCAAAGGCAATGCCAGCTTAACCGCGGGTAGCACAGTCAGTAATAACGGCACACTGGCAGCAGACGGTTTTCTGACGCTGACTACGCCGGGTGCGTTGTACAACAACGGCACGATGTACAGTAAAGGTAATCTGTCATTAACCGCAGACCAGTCGGTGAGCAGCTATGGCTCTATCGGTGCCGACGGTGAACTGAATCTGAATACTCACGGGGCGCTGTTTAATAATCAGATGCTGTACGGTAAAGGTCAGACAATCCTTAATACCGGTGGTGATGTCACCAACCATGGCGTGATAGGTTCTGACAGCCGTTTGTCTCTGACTACTCCGGGCTGGCTACTCAATACCGGCACTCTGTACAGCGGTGGAGCGATGGCGCTAGCCGCCAGCGGCCAGGTCACCAATAGCGGTACCATCAATAGCAGCAGCGATTTATCCCTGACTACCCAAAATGCGCTGTATAACGGCAATACGATTTATGCCAAAGGTCATGCCTCCCTTAATGTTGCCGGGGCAATGACCAATGACGGCACACTGGGCGCTGACCGTAACCTGACGCTTAGCGCCGGTGGCGATATCCTTAATAACGGTACGTTGTACAGTCAGGGCATGGGGAAATACCTTACCTATGGCAACTTTACCAACAACCGCCTGCTGCGCAGCGAAGATACCCTGTCAGTGGATGCCAGCGGAAATATTCTCAATGAAGCGGATATCTATGCCTTTGCCGGGCTTGATTTCAGTGCAGGACAGCGCATTGATAATCATGCCCAGCTTTACAGCGGTGGATCACTTAACCTGCATGCCATCGGAGATATCAGCAATACCTCAACGCTGGCAGCGCTAAACGATATTGTCCTTTCCACCCATTATTTCAGCAACGGCAGCAATGCCCTGTTGGCAGCTGGCGTACAAAGCAGTGGTCAACTGGCCAATGCCGGAGATATCACCCTCCTCAGTACACAGTCTGTGGATTTACAGGGACAAACGCTGGCTTCCGGCGCCCTGAATGTGGATGCTGGCGGCATTAATCTGGCTGATGGTCTGGTGAGTGCCGGGGCGGCGAATTTGCAGGGGCATAGCGGTGAGATAAACACCGATCGTGCCCAGCTTTACATTAACAATGCCTTCAATGCACAAACCACCGGTCACTGGAGCAACCTTGGCGGTCAGCTGTACGCCGGTGAACTGCATCTTAATGCCGGATCGCTGACCAACGATGCGGCAGGGGTTATTAGTGCCCAATCCACCAACCTCACGTTGAATGGGCTTTTAAGCAACAGAGGGCTGATTGACGGGCTGTTGACCCGTTTACAGGCCAGTCAAATTGATAACTACGGCACCGGTCGTATTTACGGAACCTGGCTGGGCTTACAGGCCGATGTGATTAATAACCGGGAAGAGGACGGCACCGCCGCCACCATCGCCGGGCGTGAAACGCTGGATATGGGGGTGGGTACCTTAAACAACTACACCCATTCGCTGATATTCAGCGGTGGCAATATGTCCATCGGTCGATTACTGGATGAGAACGGCAATGCTACCGGTATGGGCGGCGTGTTGAATAACCACAGTGCGACGATTGAAGCGCTGGGGGATTTACGGCTGTCGATGGGGCAGGTGAATAACGTTAATGATAACTTCAAAACCGAAGTTCAGCGTATTTCTACCGAGAGCATCTATCAATACCGGGTCGAGGGAGGTGTAAATTACTACCGTCCTGATGAGGTTTCTTTTTATAAAGATGAAATCCCCCACATCATTACACCGGAAAATGCCAAAGGTAAAGATACCTATTACTCCTATGACTATATCCGCACTATCGATGAAACGGTGATTACGGAAACCGACCCGGCTAAAATTTTAGCGGGTGGGAACCTGTTGATTACCGCAGATACCGTAACTAATGATAAAAGTCAGATAGTAGCGGGTAATGTTCTGAATATTGAGGCGAATACGCTGAATAATATAGAGGTTATTGGAGAGCGCTTTATTAATGATGTGGGTACAGAGATAAAGTATTCCCGCAAGAAAGAAAAAGGCACTGATTCTCAAAAAACGAGCGAGTCGGATTATGAGCCGCCAACGCAAATTCAGTCGATTACCCTCAAACCGTCTGAAACGCTCAGTTATGTTCAACCAGAAGGTAGCGGGGTACTGATTAATGCTCGTCAGGAGGGTAACGCACCGAGTAGCGCTATCAATGGTATCAATATTGAACGGGTGAATATTCAGGTGGCTGGTGTGGATGGCATGCAGGATGTCAGCGTGGTGACGCGCCCACCGAGCCTGAACCTGACATTACCCAACGCCAGCCTGTATAAAATTAATCCGGTAGTCGGTGGTCGTTATTTAATCGAAACCGATCCGAAATTCACCCAATATAAAACCTGGCTGGGTTCGGACTATATGTACAGCCGCTTACAGGCCGACCCAAATAATGTGCATAAGCGCCTGGGCGATGGCTACTATGAGCAGACGCTGATTCGCGAACAGGTGATTAACCTGACGGGTATGCGTTTTTTAAATGGCTACGCCAATGATGAAGAGCAATATATGGCGCTGATGAACAGCGGCGTTGAATTTGCTCAGAAATATCACCTGTCATTAGGTGTTGCCCTGACGCCAGAGCAAATGGCTAACCTGACCTCCGATATTGTCTGGCTGGTTAGCCGCGATGTGACGCTGCCGGATGGCTCCGTTCAGACGGTTCTGGTGCCGCAAGTGTATGCCATGGTCAGGCCGCAGGATATTGACGGCAGCGGTGCTTTATTGTCCGGAAAACAGGTAAATCTACAACTGACCAGCGATTTAGTGAATCAGGGCAGAATTCTGGCCGGCGATAAGCTGAACGTGCTGGCGCAGAATATTCAGAATATGGGCGGTAGCATCAGCGGTAATAACGTGGCGCTGCTGGCCAATAATGATATCAATAATATCGGCGGTCTGATGCAAGGCAATGACCGCCTGAGGCTTCAGGCCGGTAATGATATCAACCTGCTGACCACCACCCGTAGTAACGTCAGTGGGACGATAATTAATCAGGTTGCCGGTGCGGTAGTACACAATGATGGCGGTCTTCTGACCATGAAGGCCGGTAATGATATTAATCTGACCGCGGCTCAGGTGATTAATAACGGTCAGGACGGACAAACGGTTATCAGTGCCGGACATGACCTGAATCTCAATACGGTTAACGTATCTGACAGCCGCAGTGCCCGGTTTGATGGTGATAACGACTATACCCTCACCCATGCTCAGGATGTTGGTACTCAGATTTCCGCAGCAGGAAACGTCACCCTTTTGGCCGATAACGATATCGTGGCAAAAGCGGCTAACGTTGAAGCCGGAGGACATCTTCAGGTCAGTGCCGGACATGACATTCAGATTTTAGCCGGTGAGTCTACCGTGAGTCTGGATGAAAAAACCAAGATCAGCGGTACCAGCGGCAGCGGTATGGCGAAAGTGACAGAGGTGAGGGAGATTACCCTCAACCATCACAACGCAGAGTCCAGTAGCCTGAGTGGTGATTCCGTCAGTCTGAAAGCGGGAAATGACCTGCTGGTATCCGGTAGCCAGGTGGTTGGTACCCATGATGTGGCTCTGGCGGCAGGGAATAATCTGACGGTGACGGCTGCTCAGGAAACCGAAGACGACCGGTATTTCAGTCAGAAAACCAAGTCTGGCGTTATGGGCTCTGGCGGGATCGGCGTTACGGTAGGGACTATTGATGAAAAATCCACTCAGACCACTCATCGGACTAGTCATCTCGGCAGCACCGTCGGCAGTACTGAGGGCAGCGTATCGTTAGTTGCCGGTAATGACTTATCCATCAAAGGCTCTGACGTTATTGCCCAACAGGATATCAGCCTGACGGGTAAAAACGTGACCGTTGAGTCAGTGGAAAACCAGACCAGCATTCATGACAAATATGAGCGTACCCAATCAGGTATGACAGTTGCGTTATCCGGCGCAGCCGGTAGCGCCCTGAATGCAGCGGTAACCGAAGCCAAACAGGCGCAGGACACTCAGGACAGTAAAATCAAAGCGCTACAGGAAATCAAAGCGGCGTTGTCGGCGGTACAAGCTGTGCAGGCCGGTATGATGGACTTGCCTGACAGCAGTGAAGGGTTTGTGGGTATCAGTATTTCCGGCGGTACTCAGCATACCGAGTCCACCACCGATACCAAAATTCGGGCGGCTCAGGGTTCTACCATTGCGGCAGGGAATAATCTGTCCATTACCGCCACCGGTAACGGTGAGAAGGGCGTTGATGGCGATATCACCATTAAAGGCTCTGCCATTAATGCCGGTAATAACATGATTCTGGACGCCAACCGGGACGTTAACCTGCTGGCGGCAGCGAATACACAAAAGACCGACAGTGAGAATAAGAGCTATGGCGGCAATGCCGGAGTCAGCTTTGGCATCGGTGGCGGTAAAACCGGTTTGCGTTTCTTTGCTGATGCTAACTTCTCGCAAGGGAATATGCATGCAGACGGTCTGTACTGGACTGAGAGCCAGTTAGAGGCGGGTAACAACCTGACCATCATCAGCGGCCGGGATACCAACCTGATTGGTGCACTGGCGAAAGGTGATTCCGTGCTGATGGACGTAGGTCGTGACCTGACCGTGCGTTCGTTGCAGGATACCGATGATTACAGCTATGAGCAGTACTCACTTAATATTGCGGGCAGCTACGGCACCGGCTTTGACGGCAGTCTGGGTTTCACCATGGACAAGATGGACAGCACCTGGGCCAGCGTGAATGAGCAGAGCGGGATTTATGCAGGTCTTGGCGGTTATGACATTACTGTCGGTAAGCATACGCAGTTAGACGGTGCGGTGATTGCGTCTGAAGCTACGCCGGATAAAAACAGTCTGGACACCGGTACGTTAGGCTGGAGTGATATTAAGAATAAGGCAGAGTATGACGTCAGCCATGTATCGATGAGTATCGGCTCGGGCGGCGGTGCGCCGTTTGGGTTCCCGGGGGTACCGGGAACACCGATTGTGGTGGCCTATGGTGACAGCGCCAGTAGCACCACCCATGCGGCGATAGCGGATGGGGCGATTACTATTCGGGATAAGGATGGTCAGCAGCAGGATATTGCTAAACTCAGTAATGACACGGCGAATGCGGCGAATCCGCTGGATAAAATCTTCAATGCTGAAGAGGAGATGCGCAATCTGGAGGCGATTGGTCTGGCGGGGCAGATAGTGCAGCAGGTGACGACGATTGCCACCAATATTGGGGTGAAGGCGGCGCAGGATGAGGCGCATGCTAAAGCGGATGCACAAAAGGATGCGGCGGCGAATGACCCGGCTATTTTGGCAGAAGCGAGAGCTAATCTGAAAAAGGCGGGTAACGAAAACCCAACTCAGGAAGACCTCAACAAAGCCACCTATGATGTGGTGTATCAACGAGAGTTTACGATTGCCAATGAAAAGCAGATGAAGGAGTTCGGTACTGGCAGTGATGTACAACGAGCTATTCAGGCAGCGGGTGCAGCGCTGACGGTAGCGATGGGTGGTGGTAGTGCGGGGAATGCAGCGGCAGCGGCTTCGGCACCTTATCTGGCTCAGGGCGTGAAAGTACTGACCGAAGGGCCGGAGATGAAGGACAAGGCCATTAACGCCATCGCACACGCCATTGTTGGTGCCGCTGTGGCACAGGCCAGCGGTAACAGTGCCGCTTCCGGGGCTATTGGTGCTGCCAGCGGTGAGCTGATGGCGCAGTTGATTACCGAGAAGTTGTACGATGGTAGAAAGCCGAAAGACTTGACGGAAGCGGAACGCCAGACGGTGGCTGCATTGTCGATGATAGCGGCGGGCGCGGTTGGTGGTGTGGCTGGAGATAGTACTGAATCGGCTGTCACTTCTGCTAATGCTGGGTACAACGCGGCGGTCAATAACTATCTGAGTACAGAAGATATCACCACGTTTACTGAAAAATATGCGAATGCTAAGACAGATGAAGAAAGAGAACAGCTTAAAGCTGAACTCAGTCAGCTAGATAAAGATCGGCAGCGCCAAGCCCTAGCAACGGGTATTCCGTTGAATGAACAAAGAGCGGAATTAGATAAACTGAAGCAGCTTGCAGCTTTGGCAGACTGTGTGGGGCAATGCCAAGAGCTGGTTAATTACTCTATCTCTGAACTAGAGCCAGTGGTTAATAATCCAGAGTTACACCAAAATAATATTTTCAAAGGTGTTTTGGCCGGTGTTATCTATGGATTAACGGTTGAAAAACCTTCAAGTGGAAATGCTAATGCTTCGCCATTAACTAGAGAACAGGAACAGTTAATCAAGAATGCTGAATATATAACGACAGCTAAAGGTATACAAAATCCATTCCCAAGGGATTTGAATGAGAAGGTATTATGGAATCAAGTTAAAGCCAATCCAGCCAGTGGAACAAAATTAGATTTAAACAATGATCCTAGGTTCCCTACATCAGCCGGATTCCAGAAAATGGAAGTGGTACATAAATTACCAGATAAATCAGCAATAACAATACATTATCAGTATAACTCATATACGGGTAAGGCTTATGATATGAAAATTACTACGCCTCAAAGAAATATCAATGACCCATCTAAAGTGGTTGATTCTATTAAGGATGTTATTAAATGAAAATAAGAGAGGAAGATCAGGATATAGCGGATATTTACGCTATTTATTGGTTTGGCAAAGAACAATTCTTTCTCGGATTACCAAGGAATTATGGTGGCCTGAGAGCTTATAAGGCTGAAGAAGTAAAGGTTATTGATACTAATATAAATTTTATGACAGTATATTTTCATAATAATGCATATGGTATTTATCATTGGGCGTTAATTAAAGAAAATTTATTAGCTGATTTGTTAGAACTTGACGAAACCGCTTATAAACGCTTCCTTGAGATCCTGAAAGCAGAAGGTCAAATAGATTCAGATTTCTATTAACCATGCCGATTATGACGTCAGCCATGTGTCGATAAGTATCGGCTCGGGCGGCGGTGCGCCGTTTGGGTTCCCGGGGGTACCGGGAACACCGATTGTGGTGGCCTATGGTGACAGTGCCAGTAGTACCTCGCATGCGGCAATAGCGGATGGCAGTATTACCATTCGTGACCAAAGCAATCAGCAGCAGGATATTGCCAAACTCAGCAACGATACCCAGAACGCGGCGAATCCGCTGGATAAAATCTTCAATGCTGAAGAAGAGATGCGCAATCTGGAAGCCATCAATCTGGCGGGGCAGATTGTTTCGCAGGTGACGACCATTGCGACTAATTATGGCACGATGAAAGCGCAGGATGAGGCGAGAGCTAAGGCGGATGCTCAAAAAGAATCAGCGGCGAATGACCCGGCTATTTTGGCAGAAGCGAGAGCCAATCTGAAAAAGGCGGGTAACGAAAACCCAACTCAGGAAGACCTCAACAAAGCCACCTATGATGTGGTGTATCAGGCTGAGTTTAAAATTGCCAATGAAAAGCAGATGAAGGAGTTCGGTACTGGCAGTGATGTACAACGAGCTATTCAGGCTGCGGGTGCAGCGCTGACGATAGTGATGGGCGGAGGTAGTGCAGGGAATGCAGCGGCGGCGGCTTCAGCGCCTTATCTGGCTCAGGGCGTGAAAGCGCTGACCGAAGGGCCGGAAATGAAGGACAAGGCCATTAACGCGATAGCGCATGCGATTATTGGTGCGGCAGTGGCTCAGGCCAGCGGTAACAGTGCCGCTTCCGGGGCTATTGGTGCTGCCAGCGGTGAGCTGATGGCGCAGTTAATTACCGAGAAGTTGTACGATGGTAGAAAACCGGAAGACTTGACGGAAGCGGAATGTCAGACGGTGGCAGCACTGGCAATGATAGCTTCGGGTGCGGTTGGTGGTGTGGCTGGAGATAGTACTGAATCGGCTGTCACTTCTGCTAATGCGGGGTACAACGCGGCGGTGAATAACCACCTGACAACAGGTGAAAAACAGGTTCTTGATCGTAAAGAGAAGGAATACGCCTCAGCCTGTCAGGGTGGTAATGCAGGAAGTGGTGCCTGTCAGGAACTGAAACAAGATATTGATAAGCTGAGGGACAAAGGCAGCAGTATTGATAAAGTGGAAGAGAATGAGTTTGGCCCTGATTTTCAACTTGCAGGCACGGAACGAATTGAGCACAAACCGGGGGATATTGTTAGTTGTGTAGGTTCCGGTAATGGTTTTTGTGTTGTTACCGAGCAGTCAACCAGCAACGGTAAAGAATGGGTTTTAGTTGAAGCTAATGAAGTTCAAGCTATTGCGGCCAAACATCAAAATGGCAGTTCGGAAGACTTTATTAAAGAACTGGGTGCAGCTTATTTTAATGCGGGGTGTGGATTACCGGGGGCTGCCTCTGCGGTTTGTCAGACGTATTCTGCTGCGGGTGGGGCAAATCCGATTGATGGTAAAGTACCTACGGATGGGGAGCGGCTTTTATGGGCGATGGATGCTGCTGCTAATATGATTGGTGGGGTAGCCACTTGGAATGCCGATAAGATTAAACTTGAAATTAAACAATTACCTGATGCTCACGGTAATAATCACTCTACTGCGATCAAGGGGAATGTTCATGTTCCTGTGGATAAAGTGGAGCTTTTTATGCGCGGACAAGCTTCAGGTGATTTATCTGTATTGCAGAGAGAATATAATGCACTTCAGGACTTAAGAGTCGCGGATCAGAAAACTTTTGCAAAAGATCCAAATAATGTGAAAAAACTAGATGATTTAAAGAATAAAATTCACAATGTAGAGAAATCTCGAGAGATGGAAAGAGTGTTGAATAATGCTGGTATTACTAATACCACAAAAAATAATAATTTAATTATAGATAGTTTGTTGAGTTCAGCTAGAAATGTTAGTTCGAATAACACGCGAACGTCAGTAGTAGTTATACATGGTCCTAATAGTTCTATTAGGGTATATGGGACGTGGAAGTGTAAGCTGTACATCCTGAAGATACTGATAAAATTAATGCCTTGCTTGCTCAACTGCCTTAACAAGAAACTCCCGACTATATATTTTGGTCGGGAGCTTTGTTTTAATCGTCAAATATTAATCACCGCCTCAATCACCATCCGTCCCCGTTCTGTAGTGACGGTGACCGCCTGCCCGGTGCTAAACCCCAACTCTTCCAGCCATTTACCGCTGATTTTAAGCTGTGGGCTGGGTTGAGCCTTACCGCCGTTGGGGACATATTGTCCACTTCCCTATATTTAAGACAGTAAGTCATTAGAGTTTTCCAGTTGCTTCCGATAAGCTGTTGGTGGCATGTTTCCTAAGCTTTCATGTGTTCTTTCATCGTTATAGTCTTGTTGCCAAAACC
>NZ_JAJNAG010000080.1 GCF_021010575.1 Limnobaculum eriocheiris
TGAATGAATACAACAGTGAGCGGCCCCATGAATCCCTGAATAACCTGACACCGGAAGAATACCGGCTGATGGCTGAAAACCCAGAAATCTCAAAAAGTATGTGGTACTAAAATGGGTGTGCTTACACGGCTGTTGTGTATCGCTGAGTACCTGAATAACCTGCTCATCCAGCCACTGTTGTAGGGTTTTCAATATCACCGCCAGATGCTGACGCTGACATTGGTGTTGTTGTTCTCCCTGCTGACACCACTGATTTAGAGGCGTGTGGCAGTCATCTAAAATGCGTATTCCCGAACTCTGTTTATTCCACCAAAACCAGGGGGCTGGCTCTGGTGCTTTATCACCCAGTCTGGTATTGACTGTCAGATACCCCGGCAGCTTATAGCCGCTGGTTTTGCTGGCATCCGCCCATGACTGGCGAAACGTTTGCAGATATCCCACCAGTGACTGACTGTTGATATAGCGTTCAGGTGTCAGCGTGAACAACACGCCTATCCTTCCTGCCATCTCGGGCCAGCGTCCACTCAGGGCATCTGCCGTCAAAGAGAGTTCTGACATATCCGGTACTGCAATCCAGATACTCTTACCGCTTATTGCTACCTGCTTATTCTCTTGTTCAGCAAAGTAACGAGTGGTGGCATCGCCGGTGACTAATATCACCGGTAACCGGCGCCTCAGGCTCTCCGGTAATGCTTCCAGTTGTCTGTCCAGCGCATCCAGATAAGGCGATACCTGCTAACCTGTCTGGTATACCTCAGGGTGCGCCACCCTTTATATCCGCTGACCAACAGGGTCAGTACACAACCTATAACTACCCAGCCGATTGGCAAAGGTAGGAAGAACAGCAGCAGAGCCAGACAAAGACAGGTGGCATACAGCAGCTGCACTCGCCAAGGGTAATCACCCACATTCACATCCTTAATTTCAATCCCACGTCGATTTTGCAATGCCGTATCGTTGTGCAGGATCCCTTACCCCATCGATAAGGTGACAACCCGGGTATGACGCTAAGTTATCCACACGTCTTAATATCAATACCTCAGGAACTTCCCTATTTCTGTGTAAGATTTTCTCTCCTGTAAAACGCTTGTTTAATTGCATTGGTTTTCATACCGGCAGCAGTCACAGTGCCGGATTGAAAAATTGTTATGCGCCCTGTAATAGCTGAACCAACGTACTGTCCAGATGTTGGCGTAACAGCATGTACAGTAAAATTACTGCCATTACTGAAATACCGGTCCAGAACAGCAGCGAAGAGTTACGCCAGAAGCCGCCTTTTCCCTGTACTGCGTTGATCATCGATACGCTTTTACCCACGGAAGATTCAGGTAACAATTCCCGTACCGCAATCACCAACTGTTCTCTTTCTGTTTGTGGCTGCGACAGATAACGCCCCTGGAAGCCCAGCCCCAAAATACGGTCATAGCAAGCCAGTACCAGTTGAGCACCTTCCGGATGACGTATACGTTGACGGATGCGTTCAAACAGCTCATCACCCGCCTGATAAGTTTTAAAGAAGGTGACCTGTAATGGTGTGCTCTGCCAAACGTTGTAACCTCCATTGTTATTGCGTAACAGAACGGTTTCATCCAGTAAGGCACAGGCGGCGTAACTGATATCGTTAACCACATCGGTACCGCATTGCATTTCGGTTAAGCGCTTACGCAGTTGGTTGATTTGTTCTACGCAACGTTTGTACAGCGCTTCCCCCTGCTCCACCATTGAGTCAGCTCGCAAATGCACCACCGTCAGGGCGATATCGCGCAACAGTTCATCAATGGAGACACTTTTCAGGTTTTGGCTCATGATTTAAGTACCGCAAACAGTTCCAGAGAAACGTCCGGCAGTGAACGCGGAACATAAAACTCACAGCAACGTGCTGCCAGCATGCTCTGCGCGGCCGGATGGGTTAAGTCCAGAGCGAAGTACTGATTATCCAGACGCAGCGGGATGGCCGCTGGCACATGGCTTAATGCTTTTAGCGGAACGCCGGACAGCGCTGAGTTAATGATTTGGCTCACATCATCCGGAGAGCCGACTTTACACAGCACCGGCATCAGTTCCAGCAGTTGGTGCGCCGGTAACGAAGAACGTACCGACAGATAGAAATCGGCCTCTTCCGTCAGGCGGCTATCCTGTAAACGACCAGACCAGCGGGTACCATTGCTGTGAACCAGATCGATAGCAATCACTCTTGATGGCAGGCTGGCCTCTAACAGTTGCCCAATCAGCTTAAACAGCGGCGGGAACACTCTGTCCAATTGGGTATGCTGATAAGACGGGATCGCCTCAACATCATGTTCCAGAGAGAACGTTAGCAGTGCACCGACCAGCGAGACCAGTTGTTGATAAAGCTGTTCAGGATGAGTAACCGGATACTGTTGCAAAAATTTAAGCAGCGGTTCATGGCTGTTCAGTGCGTTAAGCAACCAGAATAGGGACACATCGGCTACGGCAAATTCTGCCATTTGCTGATTGCGTTCACGACGCATTCCCATCAGGCGCTGACGTTTTGATTGCACCTGAGTGCATAACATATCCAGCTGTTGAGTTAGCACGCCATTACTGGCAGCTAAACTCAGTAACGGAGGCAGAAAAGCTGGTTCAATAGCAAACAGACCGTTAGCATCGCGTTTCAAACGAACCAATGGACAGGTAAGATAATCTCCCTGCTCTTCGAAATCGAACAACAGTGTCAGTGCATAGCGCTCAACGGCAATGGATTCATTACCCTGACCAAACAGATCCTGAATTTCTACCCATTCTTGCCGGTAGCGTAATGGCCGCTCCGAGTAGTTACCTTCCTGATGGCAGTTGCCACCGTTGGCATGTAACAACGGCAACCCCAACAGAACCGTCACTTCATTACGGTCAGCCGGAATGCTTTGTTTCAGATCGCGGGCCGGAGGTAAAGCATCAGAGATGTCGGTATCTATCCAACTACCATCGGGAAAACGCACGCTTAAACTTTCTGCGTTAAGTTTATCCAATGTCAAAGCCTGAGCGTCAAACGCAACGCGCTGGACGCCCCAGGGATTAGCCAGGCAGAGCCTGGCAATTTGGTCGTTACTAAACGCTTCCCATCGACTTTGTTGCTGGAATTGTTCCGGCGACAAAAACGCACCTTCGCTCCATAACGGGCGGTGGATCTTCATTATTTCAAACTCCGGATAAAATTAAGCTTTAGCCTTTGGCATTTGAGAAACCATCGATAAATTGATGTCCATGCCTTCAATCTGGAAGTGAGGAATAAGGAATGTTTTCACACGGAAGAAGCCCGGGTTATCGTCAATATCTTCTACGATAACTTTTGCCTGACGCAACGGATGCGATGCCTGAACTTCATCACTCGGATCGGTCATTTCGGTTACCAGATTATTGATCCAGGCATTCAGCTCCAGCTCCAGCACGCGGCGGTCTTTGGTGGCGCCGATATTTTCACGCTGAATCACTTTCAGATAATGGGCAATACGTGACAGCAGGAAAATGTACGGTAAACGGGCATTGATTCGGCTGTTAGCGGTAGCTTCTTTAGTGTCATACAGTGCCGGTTTCTGGGCTGAGTTAGCGGAGAAGAAACACGCGTAGTCACGGTTTTTATAGAATGACAGTGGAATGAAGCCCAGATTAGCAAATTCAAATTCACGGGTTTCCGGGATCAGTACTTCCGTTGGGATCTTAACCTGATTACCGGTACCCAGGTCATACAAATGGATTGGCAAATCGTCGACCAGACCGCCAGCCTGCGGGCCACGAACCTGTACACACCAGCCGTTACGGACGAAGCTTTTCACCATATTGGCCGCAAAAGCAAATGAGGCGTTGGTCCACAGATAACGATCGTGATCCGGCCCTTTTACCTCTTCGGTGTAATTGAAGTTACGCACCGGTACCGTATCCGGACCGTATGGCAGACGCGCCAGTACGCGTGGCAGGGTTAAACCCACATAGCGGGAATCATCGGTATCACGGAAGCTTTTCCACTTGGTATATTCAGCACGGTCAAAGTAGTTAGCAATATCTTTAATTGCCGCCACTTCTTCCATATTATTTTTACCAAAGAACGCCGGACCTACGGAGGCAATAAACGGCATATGGGCCGCTGCCGCCACTTTAGAGATATTGCGCAGCAATGCAACATCCTGCGGGCCACGGTCAAACTCAAAGTTAGAAATGGTTACGCCAATGGGTTCTCCGCCCGGGGTGTCATATTCCTGAATGTAGGTATGACGGTAAAAACCGGTTTGGATAGTTTCTGGTGCATCTTCGAAGTCTTGCTGTAGGGCTTCTTTTGAAGCATCCAGTACTTCGATTCTGACATTTCGACGAAAATCGGTGCGATCAACCAGAAACTTTAAACCGCGCCATGCAGACTCGATAGATTGAAACTCAGGGTGATGCATTACGGCATCCAACTGCTCACTCAGTTGTTTATCGATTTGGCTGATATGAAAATCCAGCAGGCTCTTATCCAACTTGTCCACTTTTTGCGCCGATTGCTGAACCATATTCAGAAATACGTTAACCGCCATAGTGACGCGTTCATCTGCTGAGGCTTCAGCCAACGCATCGTTGTCCTGAAACTTAACGATATCGTCAAATTGCGCAACCGGAGTGAGATTAATTTTATCAAACAGCGACTGATAGACGCTGCTGGCATCTTTCACTACGGTGCTGGCACTTTTAGAACTGGAACCTTGTGTAGAGGTAGACATAAATAATCCTTATAAAATACGTATCAAAGAATGATGATTACTGAGAATCAGAACCGTTTGGCAAAGAACCAATTGCCGCTAATTCAGCACGCAGTTCGTCTGATAATTGTTCATCTTTTAAAATACGTTCCAGTTCCAGGCGGAAAGTCGCGTTATCCAACAGGTTGGATTTCAGGTCGCGTAATAAATTACGCATAGCGAGTAATGAACGTAATGCAGGGATCTGTTTTGCGGTCGTGACGCATATTTAGTGTTGTGGTATTCTTCGCCCTTTGGATGATTGATGGCAAAGATTGATGTAGTTTGTCCCCGCTGTTCTGAAACGAGTGATGTGATCCGAAACGGTCATTCCACC
>NZ_JAJNAG010000081.1 GCF_021010575.1 Limnobaculum eriocheiris
TCTTGCGACACTCTCCGCTAATTTTAAGACGAACAGTACTCAGTACTGTTCTTAATCATCTCGCCAAAACCTACCAGAGTATGGTGTTGGTTTATTAGCGCTGATTTTGTGGGGATCCCTCAGCGCTTTGCGGGGCTTTTTTATTTCTCCCGTTTGGGAGTTGGAAAAAACAAATGCCAATAAAAGAACCTGAAAACTTCAATTTATTTAGCTACCTGCTCGTGTTGATTATGACTTTATTGGGCGCTATCGCCAGCTATGCCTATCGGATTCTTAATGGCGAGGAGTTTCGCTGGTCGATTCTTTTCCTGCAAGCCATTGTTGCCATCTTTGCCGGCGCGTTGGTGTTACTGGCGGCCAATTACTACCACTAGGCAGCTGAGTTTGCCGGTGGCATTGCCGGATTATCCGGCTGGTCTGGTGCGGAATTTATTAAAACCCTGGAGAAGCGCTTCCTGACGCGGGCTAACGGAGGAAATCATGATAACTAGTCAACAGGGTGTGGATCACATTAAGTCTTTCGAATCCTGCCAGTTAAAAGCCTACCTCTGCCCGGCAAACGTATGGACTATCGGTTATGGCCATACTGCAGGTGCTAAATCAGGGGACCAAATCAGTCAGATGCAGGCGGAACGCTATCTGAAAGCAGATTTGGTTCGTGTAGAGCAGGATATTCAAAAAATTGTTCGTGTTCCTCTAACGCAGGGGCAGTTTGATGCGTTGGTTTCCTTTGCATTTAACTGTGGAACCCGGGCTCTCAGCACCTCAACCCTGCTACGCAAACTTAACTTACGAGATTACAGCGGTGCCGCCGAAGAGTTTTCCCGCTGGGTATATGCCAAGGGAAAAAGGCTGGGTGGGCTGGAACGCCGTCGCCGTCTGGAAAAGCGGATGTTTGAGTCATGAGTTTTACCAATAAGTGGATCACTGCCGCATTCGCGGCTTTATGCATTGTTGTGTTGCTGTTTTATTGCCGCTGGTTGAGTCATCAACTGAATCAGCTAAGGAATGAGAAGCGACAGGCAGTGGTGGCGTTAGCAGAGGAACGGGCCTATTCAGCCAGGATCAGGACCCAGTACTTGCAAATCCAGGAGGTGATGGATGGTGTTGCAGAGCAAAAACAACAGAGTGAAAAACGCACTGCGGCGTTGCAAAGGGCGTTGGCACAAAGCCAACTGGAGAGCCCCTGCGTTGCTGTTCCCGTTCCTGATGCTGTTACTCAGCGGCTGCGCGAAAGAGCCGCTGAAGTCAACGCCACCGCTGCCGGTGCCAGCCAGCCTGTTCAGGCCTTGTCTGGTACCGGCGTATCAGGTTCAACACTATGGTGATTATCCCGGTTATATCGCCGAGCTTTTCACCGTTATTGAACAATGTAATGGGCAACTAAGGGGGGTACAGAAAATTCTGAATACATCGGCAAAGTAAAAATTCTATATGCCACTACCAACGGACCCCTATTTTTCATCATTTTTCAGAGTGGGAAAGCTCGGTGCTGGTTATATTATTTAATTTATTGTTCTTTGATTGTTTATAAATTATTGAATTTAATTTTGCCACACATAATCGTGTGGTTTTTTTATTTGGGAAATCTATGACAGCTAATATTTCAACCGTTTCATCTACTCTGGCATTGTTGGCGAGACAGGACCGATGAAGAGTTTTAATCGTCCGGTTGGAAATTTTAAATCATGGATGATTTACAACTATATGTCTGGATTTTAAATGGTAATGGATTAAAAGCCCGAATGCATGGGTTGATGTGTCATACTGCAATAGATAATTTTGTTATTGAAGGATGTAATTTCCAATATAACCAGATGGATGGCGCTCGTTTTGAAGCCGCTACCCATAAAATCAGATCTTGTAATAATATCTACAGCAATAATGATTACTGTGGTGTGACCTTTAATTGCGGCAGTTTAACTGCAGCCGGTTTTCCGTTACTTAAACATGATGCCAAGTTTGATGACACATTTGAGTTTAACGGAAATGATGGATTTGTGGATATGAGCGGTAGCCATGGGTTAATTATTTCAGGAACTTTTGGGCGAAATGCTGGCAATGGTATCAGTGTTCAGAAGAATGGCGAGCAGCAAATCGTAAATGCTATTATTTATGATAATGGACGAAATTCGGCTGCTCAACAATATACGTTAAAGTCAGAGCAGGTACTGTTAATGATACTAATCAGTATGTCGTTCAATCAGGCAATACTTATCAATTAACCTATGTTTCACCTACTAACTTTCAAGTCACTAAGCTTTATATAATTCAATATAAAAACATTTTAACTAAATAAAGTTGTTTTTTCTAAACTGTCATTTAACAATAGTGGTTGTTTCAACAACTAACTCCTGCCTCGCACTATGCGGGGCTTTTTTATTTATCCCATCTACTGAATATCAATTCTTGAGGTTTTCATGGCGATAAGCATTGAACAGCAGTTGAAAAACTTGCTGCAACCCCTGCTGGACGCCAGCCTGATTGTTAAGGGGGAAGCAGTACCGGAAGAACCTTATGCTGAATTAAGTATGGTTTCCTGTACAGCATTAGGCATGAGTGATGAGGTTGGACAGGAGGTCGATGAACAGGGTTATTTGATCATCCGTGGTCAACGTCGGGCCGAGATTGCTATTCACTACCGTGGAGAAGGGGTAGTGGAGCAATTAAATAAACTCAGCGACAGACTGAGAAAAGTATCCGTGTCAGAGCGGTTTCAACTGGCACAAATAGGAATAGAAGGTAGCGCTCAACTTAAAACAGAAATGAAAGAAGACGCTGAATGGACACCAAACTCAGAAACCTATCTGAGTTTTTTCATCCACTATTCCGTCATTATCAAGGACGCCATTAGCGTAATTGAGAATATCCATGCTGCCACTGACGGTAGCGAAATCATGATTAACTTAACGAGGTAAAACAATGGGTTCTCTGAATCAGATTGTGAATGTAAATATTGCACTAAGTACTACCAGTGTACCGCGTGGTGTTTTTGGCGTGCCAATGGTTATTGCTCCATTAACCACTTTTACTGAACGTGTTCGTGTTTATCTGGACTACAATGCGGCTCAGGAAGATGAGCTGCCGGCAGACGTACTGAAAGCGCTGCGTGCAGTATTTAGCCAAACCCCACGCCCACAAATGTGTAAAGTAGGTCGTTTGGATGTTGGCACTGAAGGGAAAGTGGCTGCTGATACGCTGGCTGCACAGCTGTCAGCTATTCAGGCTGAAGATGCTAACTGGTATGGCTTTGCGCTGACAGAACGTACTCCGGCACTGCAATTAGCGGCTGCGGAATGGGCTGAAACTCAAACCAAAATGTTCTTCACTTCCAGTGCGGAAGCTGCAATTACTGATGCCAGCAGCACTACCGATGTTCTGTCTTCACTGTCGGCTAAAAACTACCTGCGTACCGCGGTTATTGTTGATAAACATGCTGCCGGGCAATATCTGGAAATGGCCTGGATGGGGCGTTGCTTTACCATTGCTCCAGGGGGAGAAACTTGGGCTCTGAAACAACTTTCTGCTGTGGAAGCCTCTGACTGGAGCGCAACCGAACAGCAAACGATCCTGAAAAAAGGCGGCAATACCTTCGAGCGTTTTGCTCCACAAATCTACCTGACTACTCCGGGTAAAGTGGTCAGCGGTGAGTGGGTGGATGTGATCCGTTTCCGTGACTGGTTGGCCGATGCTATTCAAACCAGTCTGAGTACTCTGATGATCAACCGTAATAAAGTGCCTTATACCGATGGTGGTATTGCGCTGATTGTAAACAATCTGACCGGTTGTCTGACTGAAGGTCAACGTGTTGGTGGTATTGCGCCGGATGAAATCGATGCAGACGGTAATAATGTCAAAGGTTTCGTAGTGACTTATCCACGCAGCGTAGATGTCCCATTCCAGGACAAAGCCGACCGTATTCTGAATTTAGCGTTCTCTGCTCGTCTGGCTGGCGCTATTCATCTAACTAACATCAACGGCAATCTGTCGTATGAATTACAATAATAAGGAGCAACTAAACTATGGCAGCTGAATTAACAGGTACTTATAAAGGCGATCAGGTTTTTGTTACCGTAGGTCCGGTTCTGATTTCTGGTTTTAGCGATGGTGACGCAATCACTGTTAAGCGTGCAGAAGGTCTATATACATCAAAAGTTGGTATTGATGGCGGTGTAGCCCGGGTACGTAATGCAAATAAATCGGGTCGTGACGCAGATTTAGTGGTAATGATTGATCGTCAGATACCATCCGATGATCTTATCGTGCATTTCTTCTGACTTTGAGAAGCAGATAGTCTTGCGGGTCAACCGTTTAAGATGGGTTCGC
>NZ_JAJNAG010000082.1 GCF_021010575.1 Limnobaculum eriocheiris
GCCCTTCCGGCCGTACACCTCAGTTCATATAGGTACTGAGTTATTACGGCCGGAATACCCACAACCGCCAATTTAAAGAATCAAAAAACATTCCCCTCAGAACGCAAAAAGCGCCCCAACGGGGCGCTTCTCTACTTCTTTACTTCATGTGATATCACATCAAAGGCCATGCTGCTTACAGCATAAACACCCCAATCACCGCAATCACACTCAGCACGGTCGCCAGACCGTAAAACACCAGCTTGCCCGCAGGCACATGCCACTTCAGGTCATGCGTCATATGGTGCATACGGTGTAATCCACACCATATCGGCAGGATTATCATCAGCAGCAAAAATACACGGCCAATAAAACCCTGACAGAACGCCAGAATACGCGGATAACTCAGCGCCTCCGGTGCCCAGCCCAGCGGAAGAATAATCGCCACCAGTAAAATAATCACCGGCGCAATAATCGCTCCCCACATACCGCCCGCACCAAACAGGCCCCAGAATACCGGCTCGTCAGAGCGCTTCGGATTTTGTTCAATCATGTCAGTCGACTCCTTAAATCAGTGCCACGGCCAGAATTATCAGGCTCGCCACAATCGTTACGCCCCAGAAGAACATCACAATCGGCTTCGCGCTCAACTTCTCCTGTCCCACCACAATGTTCGCCGCTTTAGGCGCAAGGTCAAACCAGGTCTTGGTATGTACCAGCGCCATAATCAGCGTAATGATGTTAATCACCATCACCACCGGGTTAGCTAAAAAGCCCACAAAACCATACCAGCTCTCCGGACTTCTTAGTGCAAACACACCGAAAATCAGCACCAGACTGAACCACACGGCAGGAACCGCCGTGCTCTCACGGAACATATAAAACTTATAAAACCCGAGTCTCTTCCACCAGTCAGCTTTCACCTCGCGGACATAGGGTTTACGTTTGGTCATCATAATAGTATCCCTCTCCCTTTATTGAGGTTTCAGCATGGCAATCATAAAGTCTTTTGAACTCTCCACCTTGCCCTGCTGAATAGCCGCAGCCGGGTCAACGTGTTTCGGACAGACTTCAGAACAGTAACCGACAAAGGTACAGCTCCATACGCCATTCTTGCCGTTAAGCTGTGGCATACGGGCCGCTTTACCCTTATCACGCGTATCCAGGTTGTAACGATGTCCCAGGGTAATCACCGCCGGACCAATAAACTCCGGGTTCAGACCAAACTGAGGACAGGCGGCATAACACAGACCGCAGTTGATACAACCGGAAAACTGATGGTACTTCTCCATCTGTGCCGGCATCTGAATGGTCGGACCGTTCTCCGGTTTCAGACTGTCATTAATGATATAAGGCTTAATGGCTTCCAGACTCTCAATAAAGTGAGTCATGTCCACCACCAGGTCGCGCTCAATCGGGAAGTTGCCCAGCGCTTCCACTTTAATCCCGTCGGTATAGTCCCGCAGGAAGGTTTTACAGGCCAGTTTAGGCACCTTGTTCACCATCATGCCGCACGAACCACAAATCGCCATCCGACAGGACCAGCGGTAAGACAGGTCCGGAGCCAGGTTGTCCTTAATATAGCCCAGTGCATCCAGCAGTGACGTGGACGCATCATAAGGCACATCATACGCCTCGAAGTGGGGTTCACTGTCGCGCTCCGGGTTGTAGCGCATGACTTCAACTTTGAGGGTTTTCATCTCAGACATTCGCCTGCTCCTTCTTTAATGCCTCTTCTTTAGCCTGGGCTTCCGCTTCGGCACCGTATACACGTTTGGCCGGCGGGAGGGTGGTAATTTTCACATCACTGTATTCAATGCGCGGAGTGGTGCTATCCGGGCTGTAGAAGGCCAGTGAATGCTTCAGGAAGTTCACGTCATCACGCTCGGTACAGCCTTCATCCAGACGCTGGTGTGCGCCACGGGATTCACGACGTAACAGCGCCGAGTGAGCCATACAGTCAGCCACATCCAGACCATGACCCAGCTCAATGGTGTACAGCAGGTCAGTATTGAACACGCTGGTACGGTCAGTAATGCTGACGCGTTTGAAGCGGTCTTTCAGTTCAGCAATCTTGTCGACGGTCTTCTGCATTAACTCTTCGGTACGGTAGATACCGCACCCTTCTTCCATGCTCAGACCCATCTCATCACGGATTTTCGACCAGTTCTCGGTGCCTTCCTGCTTGAGCAGGGCATGCAGACGGCCTTCGATATCCGCCACCTGCGCATCCAGCGCGCTGCTGTTAGCCGGTGCGGCAGACTTGGCACGCTCAATGGCGTGTTCACCGGCCACACGACCGAACACCACCAGCTCTGCCAGAGAGTTAGAGCCCAGACGGTTAGCACCGTGCATCCCCACAGATGAACACTCGCCCACGGCAAACAGACCGGCCAGACGGGTTTCACACTGCTGGTTGGTTTCAATCCCGCCCATGGTGTAGTGTGCGGTAGGACGAACCGGAATAGGCTCTTTCACCGGGTCAACGCCCACATAGGCTTTAGACAGTTCACAGATGAATGGCAGACGCTCAAGCAGCTTCTTCTCACCCAGATGACGCAGGTCCAGATAGACCACATCGCCACGTGGAGTCGGGATGGTGCGACCGGCGCGCCATTCGTGCCAGAAAGCCTGGGAGACTTTGTCACGCGGACCCAGCTCCATGTATTTGTTTTCAGGTTTACCCAGCGGAGTCTCAGGACCCATGCCGTAATCCTGCAGGTAACGGTAACCGTCTTTATTCACCAGAATGCCGCCTTCACCACGACAACCTTCGGTCATCAGGATACCGGAGCCCGGCAGACCGGTCGGGTGGTACTGAACGAACTCCATATCACGTAACGGAACGCCATGACGGAACGCCATTCCCATACCGTCACCGGTGACGATACCGCCGTTGGTGTTATAACGGTAAACGCGTCCGGCACCGCCGGTGGCCATGACCACAGCATTGGCACGGATTTGAATCAGGGAGCCTTCCATCATGTTCATGGCGACTAACCCACGGACATGGCCTTCGTCAGACAGCAGGTCAAGGACGAAATGCTCATCAAAGCGCTTGATGTTAGGGTACTTAAGGGAGGTCTGGAAAAGGGTGTGAAGCATATGGAAGCCGGTTTTATCGGCGGCAAACCAGGTACGCTCAACCTTCATGCCGCCAAAGCGACGGACGTTGACGGAGCCATCATCTTTACGACTCCAGGGGCATCCCCACTGTTCCATCTGCACCATTTCGCGGGGGCTGTTTTCCACGAAGTACTGAACGACGTCCTGCTCACAGAGCCAGTCACCGCCGGCGACGGTATCATGGAAGTGGGATTCGAAACTGTCTTCGGGCTTGATAACGGCAGCGGACCCGCCTTCGGCGGCCACGGTGTGGCTGCGCATGGGGTAGACTTTAGAAATCAGCGCAATGGTACTGTTGGGATTCGCTTCGGCAGCGGCAATGGCTGCACGAAGACCACCACCACCTGCTCCGATGATAGCAATGTCTGCGTTAAAGGTTTGCACTGCATTCCTCCAAATGTTCCAGTTTA
>NZ_JAJNAG010000083.1 GCF_021010575.1 Limnobaculum eriocheiris
GAGGTGGAATGACCGTTTCGGATCACATCACTCGTTTCAGAACAGCGGGGACAAACTACATCAATCTTTGCCATCAATCATCCAAAGGGCGAAGAATACCACAACACTAAATATGCGTCACGACCATATTTTCCTTATTTTAATTATCACTGGTTTTTATATATCTATCATTATTTCAATGATTCGATTTTTCAAATTGAATGAACGAGTAAAAAAGCTAACCTATATTCAAATACCATTTCGCTTATTGTGTTCTGCCCCCTCGTTATCATTAGTTTTACTGGTGTTACGTGGGACAGATAATTATTCTGCTGTTTCAGTTTTTTTCCTTTGGGTTGTTTCTGAAGTAGTGAAGGTTTTATCAATACGCTCTGTAAATAAAGCATAAACGTGTTTTTCAATGTCCAGGAAACGGAAATTATTAAAATAATCAGAAGGAAAGGTTGAGATGAGTGAGACCAGAACATCAAATTCAGGAGAATATGGTAAAGCAGCTGCTCCAAATCAAAAACGTTACCGGGGTGAAATAAAGCTGGTAGACGATCATGATAATCCTGTTTCCGGTATGACTTACTGGGTAGATAATCAGGAAACTCGTGATAAGAGAGTAGCTCAGTACACAGGAATCAGCGATGCGGATGGTGTTATCCGTCTGGAAAATTTAGCGTATTCAGATGTGACGTTAACTATAGATGCTCAGCCACTTGCGGATGAGATGGAAAAACGGACGTTGAAATCTAAGTGGGTTACGCCGTATCAGATGAAAATGACGCCGGCTATTCCTGATACAAAAACTAAAAATATCGTATACCAAGTGGTAATTGGACAGCTTTGTAACAGTATTCCAAAACAAGAAATTGACAGACAAGAAGTGGCTAACCCTAGCCAGATGAATAAAGATGAGAAAAAGGCAGATCAGAATGAAGGGGCGGTAGAGCAGGATAAGAAAAAGGTAGAATTGGCTGAGATTTCATTTCATTTTCCGGACCCGCAGTTTTCCGGGTTAACGATTGCTGCGATGTATTTAATGGAACAGCAGGTTGTGGTTAAGATCTGTCCATTTCGGGCATGGAACTTGGTGCTGCACCATCAGAAAGAATACTCTATGGTAAATGCATATAATCTGGGATTTATGGCTAATATTACTTATGAAAAGGAAGAGTTTTTTAATCGGTTTATGAAAAATTTTTGGGATCTGTCAACAATCCCAAGTTTAAAAAATGACCGTCAGCTTTTTTACGCAGTTGTTAAAGACGTGCCTTTTAGTGAGGGATACACCGTCAATCAATTTTTGAATACGGATATGCCAAAGGGAGGAGAAGGTGATTCTCAACTTTTTTACATTGCGAATAATAATATGATTCTTGTGTCCTGGCGGGGCTCTCAGGAAGGGCCTGATTGGGTGTCGAACTTTACTTTCCGGCCGATTCCACATCAGTTAGAGCTAGAGGATAAAAAGGGTTTTGTTCATAAGGGTTTTTGGGAGGCTTTTGATATAGCAAGGAAAAAATTTGGAGAAGATTTTGATAAAATTAAAGAAATTGCTAGTGACAAGAAAAGGAAATTGTTTATTTCTGGTCATAGTCTAGGTGGTGCGTTATCAGTTATTCATTCAGCGGTTCTTAAAAGTTATGAACCACTTGTATATACTTATGGTATGCCGCGGGTATTTACTTATGGGGTTGTTAGGCAATTGCAGAATGTTATGCATTACCGCCATGTTAATGACGGTGATTTGGTAACATTTGTTCCACCTCAAGCTGAGTTGGATAGTAAAATGTATGATATCTGGGGATCATTAGGGACATATTACGGTACATGGGCATCAATGTTGCAGTGGATATCTTTATCAACGGATATTGATGAACAGAAAAAGAATGAGTTGTATGTTCATCACGGCGATGTAGTCTTATTTTTTAAAGCGCAACAATCTGTAGTATATAATATACATGTCCCTGAAAATAATGAAGATGCTATGCAAGATTTTACTATTCGTGGCACTTTACCACTTGAAGCAAAATTTTATCTGGTATCAACACTTAGTGAAGAGCAATATGTACAAAGTGAGGTATGTCAGCGTAATTTTGTAGATTGTGCAGATAAACAGAGCTTGCGAGAGTTTTTTCCTGCTTATGAAACCCCAACAAGGGATTCTATTAAAAATCCACTACATCATTTTATGCCTGACCGGTATATTCCTTTCCTGAATAATCAACTAATTGAATTAGTAGATACAAAAAGAAGTATGATAAGAAAAGATAAGCGGCAAGAGTTTATTGATCAGATGAAAAAGCATGAAATTCATTTATCAAAAGATGAAAAGAAACGAAATCAGTTGTTTATTTCAATGCAATCAGCTTTGCAAAATACGTTAACCGTTACTCAGGAATTACAGGGGGGGGAAGATGCACTGTCAAGATTTAAACAAACAGCCAAAGAAGACGTTGAAAAATAAGTTACTATTTTGGGGAAGTGTAGCGCTTATTATTGGTGGTGGTTATATTTATATGTCATTACCTGAAGATCCTAGAAGAGTTAGTATTTCGATTGAATTACCCGCAGAAACAGAGGCATTGCCTTACGAAGTCAGATATCGTTCTAGTATTTGTAAAAATAAATACAGAGATGGTGATTTCAACGCGCGTTATGAAGATGATCGACGTTATGTTGAAGTAATACCTAAAAAACAGGGGGGAAGTAATATCTATAAAGAAACTATTTCTGTTGATGATGGAGGGTATTGCAAATGGAAATTGAGTAATATAATAATTGGATTTCAATATAAAAAAAATTCTTCTATTCTGAACAATATTGAAGAGAATACTCCAGTAAAAGTAAAGTTTGTTTTTGATGATTATGCTTCGGCTACATCAAATAGACAGCCTAAAGAAGAGTATAATGATTTTATTGTACAAAAAAATTATTATCCATTAAAGAAAGAGTTTATTGATAATAATAGAAAATCAATCGTATCCATTAAAGGAGAACAAAACTCTTTAACATATCAGCTATATATACCAAATGAAATAGTTTACAAACCAATACTTCATACTAATAAAATGGTTACTGTTATAGAACCTGCAAATCGTGAAGATAAATTTAAAATTATTTATCCAGATGGAACTATCACAGATGTTGATTCTGCTTATCCTTTAGATTTTGAAAAAATCATAAATATGAGATGAAGATGATAGAGTAATGGAAGGAATGTTGATAAATAAGTTATTATTTCACGATAGCGTTTTCATAAAAAATCAATCATCAATAAATGTAAATTAAAATTTCGCTCATTAATTCAGAAGCTGTATTATTTCTTATATTTGATAACCCGATGGGTCGTGACGCAGATTTAGTGGTAATGATTGATCGTCAGATACCATCCGATGATCTTATCGTGCATTTCTTCTGACTTTGAGAAGCAGATAGTCTTGCGGGTCAACCGTTTAAGATGGGTTCGC
>NZ_JAJNAG010000084.1 GCF_021010575.1 Limnobaculum eriocheiris
AGTAAAAAGGATTTTACTAATGAACAAGCATTTATACCGCGTTATTTTCAACCGGGCCCGCGGCCAGTTAATGGTGGTGCCGGACATTGCCGGTGCCCGTGCCGACGGGGGGAGTTCCCGTGTTTCATCCGGCGCCGGACATACCTTAAGCCAATTGATTGCCGGTCTTAAACCCCTCACGCTGTTGACCGGTATGGCGCTGGGCCTGCTGACGGTCATGCCGGTACAGGCCGATATTGTGGCGGACCACAGCGCACCGGGCAACCAGCAGCCAACGGTCATCGGCAGTGCTAACGGCACGCCGCAGGTGAATATCCAGACACCGAGCGCCGCAGGCGTATCGCACAATACCTACAGCCAGTTTGATGTGGATAACCGTGGCGCCATTCTCAATAACTCGGCTACTCCAGTACAAACCCAACTGGGCGGTTATGTTGACGGCAACCCGCAGGTGATACGCGGCGGGGCTAAAATCATTCTGAATGAAGTCAATTCCCGCAATCCGAGTCAGTTAAACGGCTATGTGGAAGTGGCAGGGCAAAAAGCGCAGGTGGTGATAGCCAACCCATCGGGTATTACCTGTGACGGCTGTGGTTTTATTAACGCCAACCGCGCCACCCTGACGACCGGCACACCAAATCTGGTGAATGGTCAGTTGGAAGGTTACAACGTCCAACAGGGCAGGGTGACCATTCAGGGCCGCGGAATGGACAGCAGCCAGCAGAGCTATACCGATATCATCGCTCAATCGGTTGATGTTAACGCCGGTGTCTGGGCCAGTGAGCTTAACGTCGTCACCGGTAAGAACAAGGTCAGCGCCGATACCAGTCAGATTGAAAAACAGGGTGACAGCGATGGCAGCAGCCCGCCGTTCTCGATGGACGTGTCTGCGCTGGGCGGTATGTACGCTAACACTATCCGCATGGTGGGAACGGAAAACGGCGTGGGTGTTCGTAATGCCGGGCATATCGGTACGCAGGCAGGGTCGGTAGTGCTGACCGCCGATGGCCGTATAGAAAATAGCGGAACGATAAGCAGCGGACAGGACCTGACGGTCACCACCCCACAGGGGCTGACCAACAGCGGTACGCTGTTTGGTAAAAATCAGGTTCAGCTCAGTGCTCAGGGCGATGTGGTGAATACCGGCACCGGGCAAATCGGTGCCAGCGGGCAGCTTAATGTCACCACGCAGGGCAGCCTGACCAGCCAGGGCGTGATGGCGGCAGATGGCAACACCACTGTCAGCAGTGGTCGTGCCCTGAATAACAGCGGCACGCTCTCTTCCGGTCAGGCACTTCGGGTATCGGCCGGCAGCATTGATAACAGCGGGACTTTGCAGGGCAAAGGGCGCACCGCCATCAGCACACCGGGACATATCAATCAGACGGCCAGCGGTAAAATCAACAGCGGCGGGTTTTTGAGTCTGGACAGCGGCGACCGGATGACCAGCTACGGCAGTATTTATTCTGCGGATGCAGCATCGCTTACCGTTCAGAATGCGCTGTTAAACGGGGGCTCGCTGGATACCGGGCAAGGTCTGACCCTGTCCGCCAGCCATATCAACAGTACCGGTACGATTTACGGTGGTGGCGATGTACAGATACAAAGCCGCAGCAGTCTGCTTAACAGCGGAACCCTGGGCTCTGACCGGGATATCACCCTGAATGCGGCGGGTGAGTTCTCCAGTAACAATACGATTTATGCTAAAGGCCATGCGCGGTTAACCGCGGGCGGCACCGTCAGTAATAACGGCACACTGGCGGCAGACGGTTTACTGACGCTGACCACGCCGGGGGCGTTGTATAACAACGGAACGCTGTACGGTAAAGGCAATCTGTCATTAACCGCAGACCAGTCGGTGACCAGCTATGGCGGTATCGGTAGCGATGGTGACCTGAGTCTGAATACTGATGACGCACTGTTTAATCATCAGATGCTGTACGGCAAGGGCCAGACCACCCTTAACACCGGTGGTGATGTGACCAATCATGGCGTGATAGGCTCTGACAGCCGTTTGTCTCTGACTACACCGGGCTGGCTGCTCAATACCGGCACCCTGTATAGCGGTGGTACGATGGCGATAGCCGCCAGCGGTCAGGTCACCAACAGCGGCACCCTCAACAGCGGCAGTGATTTAACCCTGACTACCCAAAATGCGCTGTATAACGGCAATACAATTTATGCCAAAGGCCATGCTGCCTTTAACATTGCCGGGGCAATGACCAATGACGGCACGCTGGGCGCTGACCGTAACCTGACCCTCCGTGCCGGCGGGGATATCCTGAATAACGGTACGCTGTACAGTCAGGGGGCGGGCAAGTACTTCTCCTATGGCAACTTTACCAACAACCGCCTGCTGCGCAGCGAAGATACCCTGTCAGTGGATGCCAGCGGAAATATCCTCAATGAAGCCGATATCTATGCCTTTGCCGGGCTGGACTTCAGCGCCGGGCAGCGTATTGATAACCATGCCCAGATTTACAGCGGCGGGGCACTGAATCTGCATGCGCCTAGAGATATCCGCAATACCTCCACGCTGGCGGCGTTAAATGATATGACTCTGTCCACCCATTATTTCAGCAACGGCAGCAATGCCCTGCTGGCCGCCGGTGTGCAAAGTAACGGCCAACTGGCCAACACTGGTGATATCACCATTCTCAGCACGCAATCTGTGGATTTACAGGGGCAGACGCTGGCTTCCGGCACCCTGAATGTGGATGCGGGTGGGGTTAATCTGTCCGATGGTCTGGTGAGTGCCGGAGCAGTGAATCTGCAGGGTCATGAGGGTGAAATAAGCACTGACCGCGCTCAGTTTTATGTGAACAATGCTTTCAATGCCCAAACCACAGGCCACTGGAGCAACCTCGGTGGTCAGCTGTATGCCGGTGAACTGTACCTTAACGCCGGTTCGCTGACCAACGATGCGGCGGGGGTTATCAGTGCCCAGTCCAACAACCTCACGTTGAATGGCCTTTTAAGCAACAGAGGGTTGATTGACGGTCTGCTGACCCGTTTACAGGCCAGCCAGATTGATAACGACGGCACCGGTCGCATTTATGGCACCTGGCTGGGGTTACAGGCCGATGTGATTAATAACCGGGAAGAGGGCGGTACCGCTGCCACCCTCGCCGGGCGTGAAACGCTGGATATGGGCGTGGGTACGTTAAACAACGATACCCATTCGCTGATATTCAGCGGCGGGAATATGTCCATCGGTCGACTGCTTGATGAAAACGGCAATGCCACCGGGATGGGGGATGTGCTGAATAACCACAGTGCAACGATTGAGGCGCTGGGGGATTTACGGTTGTCGATGGGG
>NZ_JAJNAG010000085.1 GCF_021010575.1 Limnobaculum eriocheiris
TTGCACTATCATACGATGAATACATAGTCGTATGAGGCGAACCGGGGGAACTGAAACATCTAAGTACCCCGAGGAAAAGAAATCAACCGAGATTCCCCCAGTAGCGGCGAGCGAACGGGGAGGAGCCCAGAACCTGAATCAGTTTGTGTGTTAGTGGAAGCGTCTGGAAAGTCGCACGATACAGGGTGATAGTCCCGTACACCAAAATGCACAGGCTGTGAGTTCGATGAGTAAGGCGGGACACGTGACATCCTGTCTGAATACGGGGGGACCATCCTCCAAGGCTAAATACTCCTGACTGACCGATAGTGAACCAGTACCGTGAGGGAAAGGCGAAAAGAACCCCGGCGAGGGGAGTGAAAAAGAACCTGAAACCGTGTACGTACAAGCAGTGGGAGCACTCTTAATGGGTGTGACTGCGTACCTTTTGTATAATGGGTCAGCGACTTATATTTTGTAGCAAGGTTAACCGAATAGGGGAGCCGTAGGGAAACCGAGTCTTAACTGGGCGTCAAGTTGCAAGGTATAGACCCGAAACCCGGTGATCTAGCCATGGGCAGGTTGAAGGTTGGGTAACACTAACTGGAGGACCGAACCGACTAATGTTGAAAAATTAGCGGATGACTTGTGGCTGGGGGTGAAAGGCCAATCAAACCGGGAGATAGCTGGTTCTCCCCGAAAGCTATTTAGGTAGCGCCTCGTGAACTCATCTTCGGGGGTAGAGCACTGTTTCGACTAGGGGGCCATCCCGGCTTACCAACTCGATGCAAACTCCGAATACCGAAGAATGTTATCACGGGAGACACACGGCGGGTGCTAACGTCCGTCGTGAAGAGGGAAACAACCCAGACCGCCAGCTAAGGTCCCAAAGTCATGGTTAAGTGGGAAACGATGTGGGAAGGCCCAGACAGCCAGGATGTTGGCTTAGAAGCAGCCATCATTTAAAGAAAGCGTAATAGCTCACTGGTCGAGTCGGCCTGCGCGGAAGATGTAACGGGGCTAAACCATGCACCGAAGCTGCGGCAGCGATACGAAAGTATTGTTGGGTAGGGGAGCGTTCTGTAAGCCGTTGAAGGTGAACTGTGAGGTTTGCTGGAGGTATCAGAAGTGCGAATGCTGACATAAGTAACGATAAAGCGGGTGAAAAGCCCGCTCGCCGGAAGACCAAGGGTTCCTGTCCAACGTTAATCGGGGCAGGGTGAGTCGACCCCTAAGGCGAGGCCGAAAGGCGTAGTCGATGGGAAACAGGTTAATATTCCTGTACTTGGTGTTACTGCGAAGGGGGGACGAAGAAGGCTAGGCTATCCGGGCGACGGTTGTCCCGGTTTAAGCGTGTAGGTGGAGCGATTAGGTAAATCCGATTGCTTATTAACACTGAGGCGTGATGACGAGCCACTACGGTGGTGAAGTAGTTGATGCCCTGCTTCCAGGAAAAGCCTCTAAGCTCCAGGTAACATTAAATCGTACCCCAAACCGACACAGGTGGTCAGGTAGAGAATACTCAGGCGCTTGAGAGAACTCGGGTGAAGGAACTAGGCAAAATGGTGCCGTAACTTCGGGAGAAGGCACGCTGGCATTAGGTGAAGTGATTTACTCATGGAGCTGAAGCCAGTCGAAGATACCAGCTGGCTGCAACTGTTTATTAAAAACACAGCACTGTGCAAACACGAAAGTGGACGTATACGGTGTGACGCCTGCCCGGTGCTGGAAGGTTAATTGATGGGGTTAGCGTAAGCGAAGCTCTTGATCGAAGCCCCAGTAAACGGCGGCCGTAACTATAACGGTCCTAAGGTAGCGAAATTCCTTGTCGGGTAAGTTCCGACCTGCACGAATGGCGTAATGATGGCCAGGCTGTCTCCACCCGAGACTCAGTGAAATTGAACTCGCAGTGAAGATGCTGTGTACCCGCGGCAAGACGGAAAGACCCCGTGAACCTTTACTATAGCTTGACACTGAACATTGAGCCTTGATGTGTAGGATAGGTGGGAGGCTTTGAAGCGGTGACGCCAGTCATCGTGGAGCCAACCTTGAAATACCACCCTTTAATGTTTGATGTTCTAACTTTGGCCCCTGATCGGGGTTGAGGACAGTGTCTGGTGGGTAGTTTGACTGGGGCGGTCTCCTCCCAAAGAGTAACGGAGGAGCACGAAGGTTAGCTAATCACGGTCGGACATCGTGAGGTTAGTGCAAAGGCATAAGCTAGCTTGACTGCGAGAGTGACGGCTCGAGCAGGTACGAAAGTAGGTCTTAGTGATCCGGTGGTTCTGAATGGAAGGGCCATCGCTCAACGGATAAAAGGTACTCCGGGGATAACAGGCTGATACCGCCCAAGAGTTCATATCGACGGCGGTGTTTGGCACCTCGATGTCGGCTCATCACATCCTGGGGCTGAAGTAGGTCCCAAGGGTACGGCTGTTCGCCGTTTAAAGTGGTACGCGAGCTGGGTTTAGAACGTCGTGAGACAGTTCGGTCCCTATCTGCCGTGGGCGCTGGAAGATTGAGAGGGGTTGCTCCTAGTACGAGAGGACCGGAGTGAACGCACCACTGGTGTTCGGGTTGTCATGCCAATGGCATTGCCCGGTAGCTACGTGCGGAAAAGATAACCGCTGAAAGCATCTAAGCGGGAAACTTGCCTCGAGATGAGTCTTCCCTGGGCCTTAAAGGTCCCTGAAGGAACGTTAAAGACGATGACGTTGATAGGTCGGGTGTGTAAGCGTAGCGATACGTTGAGCTAACCGATACTAATGAACCGTGAGGCTTAACCTTACAACACCGAAGGTGTTTTGGTGGATTGAGAGAAGAATTTAAATTTCAGCGAATGTTCAGGATTGAAATGGATGGTTGTGTGGATAGCGGTAGTGATATCGATATTGGCATCCAACGGTTCATGTACAGAATATGCCTGGCGGCGATAGCGCGGTGGTCCCACCTGACCCCATGCCGAACTCAGAAGTGAAACGCCGTAGCGCCGATGGTAGTGTGGGGCTTCCCCATGCGAGAGTAGGGAACTGCCAGGCTTTAA
>NZ_JAJNAG010000086.1 GCF_021010575.1 Limnobaculum eriocheiris
GAGGTGGAATGACCGTTTCGGATCACATCACTCGTTTCAGAACAGCGGGGACAAACTACATCAATCTTTGCCATCAATCATCCAAAGGGCGAAGAATACCACAACACTAAATATGCGTCACGACCCGTTCTGGCTAATCAGGTAGCAGAAGAGTTGAGAGGGCTTGGTTTACAAGATGTTCAGGTTAGTGATCGATCTATATTAACTGCAACCCTTCCTGCCAATGTCGATTATTCGCTTCCTGCAGTCGCGTTTTTTGGTCATTTAGATACCAGTGCAGAGCAAACAACGGATACCCATGCACAAATATTACCCTATTCTGGAGGGGATCTTTGCCTGAACGAGCAGCAGCAAATCTATTTACGCCAGAGTGAATTTCCCGAATTGAGCGACTATATCGGCGACGAGATTATTGTTACCGACGGTACCAGCCTGTTAGGTGCAGATGATAAAGCGGCCATCGCATCAATCGTCAATATGATCCAATATTTAGTTCAACATCCTGAGATTAAGCATGGTCCGGTTAAAGTGGGTCTGGTTCCCGATGAGGAGCAAGGGTTACGCGGTGCTAAGGTCTTTGATGTAAAAAGTTTTGGTGCAGATTTTGCCTATACGCTGGATTGCTGTGGTATTGGTGAACTGGTGTATGAAAACTGGAATGCAGGAGATGCAGCTATTGTATTTACCGGCCAGTCGGCTCACCCCATGTCAGCCAAAGGAAAGCTAAAAAACTCACTGCTAATGGCCCATAAGTTTATTTCTATGCTACCCGGAGGTGAAGCGCCAGAGTACACCGAAGGTCGGGAAGGGTATTACTGGGTCAAACAGCTACATGGCAATAGCGCCAAAACCGTCTTGAACATGGACATTCGGGATTTTACAGAACAGGGTTATCAACAACGGATGCAATTCCTGCAAAATCTTTCAGATAGCTTTGCGGCACTTTGGGGAGAAGGGAGTGTGAAATGCACGCTTTCCGATCGTTATGCCAATGTGTTTAACAGCTTACAGGGGGAATCGGCCTATCCGATTGATATTGCCACACAGGCTTATCGTAATTTGAATATTGAGCCTAAAGTAACACCAATGCGTGGAGGATACGATGGTGCTGCCCTGTCACAAAATGGTCTGCCATGTCCGAACGTATTTACAGGGGCACATAACTTCCATTCTATCTATGAATATTTACCGGTTAAGTCACTTCGGGCGGCCAGCCAGGTATTGGTGGAAATCGTGAAGTTGACGGAACAGCGCTTTAAAGGGTAATAAAAATAGTAGCCACGACGAAACCATCGCCGTGGCTATAAAAACATTCGCAGTGGCGTATTGTTACTGGAATTCCCGACAAATTAATCGGGTATTTTCTTCAGGTATTGGTTCCTTAGTTAAACCGCAATAAGGTTTTCCCTGCTCTGTTTGATGAAAACGGCATTGATAACATTCACCAAATATTCGCTGATTTTCTTGTTTTTGTAATTGTCGTAACAGCAGAAGCAACTGTGCCTGAAGTGATTCTCCCTGGTGGGGTAGGGAAGTACAGGCCTGATCGATAGCGTTTTGCGATATCACTCCATAGAGAATATCTCTGGCTTTGTTGGTTATAAATAACCGCACAATACGTTTATCGTGGTTATCACCTTCACGGATTATCCATCCCTGACTTTCCAGCTTACGTAATGATTGAGATATGGTACCTTTGGTAAACCCCAGATACTCAGCAACGGCACCTGGCGTATTAGAGTAGTGGTTACAACGAGAAAGATAATATAACGCACTGATCTGTACAGAAGGCAGATGACGTAGTTGCGGGTCACGATAAAAATAGCTCTGTTGCAGATTTGCCAGTCGTTCCAAAATATCAAATAGTGTCATTAATTCCCTCCGCTATAAATATAGTAGCGATTCGAAACAATATTGACAAGTAAAAGCTTTATTCTTTATTGTTATTTGGTATCGATTCGATACTAATTGATGTGAGGGAGTAAAATGGTTAATAAAGCGAAAGAAGTGATTTTTTATCACGCGGGCTGCCCGGTTTGCGTTAGTGCTGAAAACTCGGTATTAAGCCTGATCGATCCTGCTGTAAAGGTACGTATTGTTCATTTAGGTCAGGAAAGTGGGTCGTGACGCATATTTAGTGTTGTGGTATTCTTCGCCCTTTGGATGATTGATGGCAAAGATTGATGTAGTTTGTCCCCGCTGTTCTGAAACGAGTGATGTGATCCGAAACGGTCATTCCACCT
>NZ_JAJNAG010000087.1 GCF_021010575.1 Limnobaculum eriocheiris
GAGGTGGAATGACCGTTTCGGATCACATCACTCGTTTCAGAACAGCGGGGACAAACTACATCAATCTTTGCCATCAATCATCCAAAGGGCGAAGAATACCACAACACTAAATATGCGTCACGACCTGGTGTTTATTGGTTTAATCGGATTAATTAAGCTCATTCATACAACGCTTTAGCAATGTTTTTTTTATAATATTTTTTATTTGTTGTCGTATCGGTGGTGAATAAGGTAATAATCATGCGATTTGCGAAGTGTCCAGTTAAAAATATGGACAGGGTACGCCTGACAGATTTGTGAACTGAACAGGCCTTTTTGAATAAATAAAAAATTTTTCTTACCAAAGCGTGGATGACCAAAAAACCCGTCCGATAATATGAATGCGTTGCTCAAACTCCTCTCTGGACAACTGTTCATCAGGGTAATCTGTATTGTTAAAGCTTTTAATGATCATTCCACCGTCCGGGCGTGGGATTAATTGCTTTACTCTGATCAGATTGCCATCACGAATAGCGTACAGATCGCCATCAATAATGGTTGAGTTATTGGCGGTATCGATGCCTACGACATCTCCACTACGTAACATAGGAGCCATGCTATTACCGATAACCCGAACAACCCGTGCATTACGGGCATTCACACCCATTCTGCGCAGCGTATAGCGGCGAAACGGCAGGGCATAGATTTCATGCTCATTATCAGCCATTGCGCCATCACCACAGGCGGCTTCCACGTTCAGCATCGAGACCTCAACAAATTCGTCTTTGTCACGATTCATTGATTCCCATTCTTCAACCCGCAGGCTACTGGCCTTGATTTCACTATCATAAATATCCATGGGCCTAATGGGGGCTGATTCATCGCCAAATAACAACCATTGCGGGCTGACATCCAGCGCTTCTGCCAGCTTATCCAGATTGCGTGGTGAGCGAGTCTGACCCGATTCAATTTTATTAATTGACTGTTGGCTGACCTGAATCTTTTCTGCCAGGGTTTTTTGACTTAAACCCAACTGTTCGCGCCGCTTTGCAACGCGCTCTGCTAACGTCTGCATAGTGATTCTCATAATAGATAAATGGTGAAAGTGACAACTAAATATAGTGCCACTATAACAACTAATATCTGTTGATCAACCTTTAATTTTCGATTACTATAGCGCCACAGCCAATTGTTGTTAATGTCCGGGGGGATAAATGCACAATATCAAGACGACTTTAGAGATGTGGGGCAACTGGGCTCGTTGTAGTGTCGGTACTGAATATTCCAAAGTTAATGTCACTTTTCAGGCGGTTTTGCCGGATGGTAATTCGACATTTTTCCGCACTGATGATGAGCAGGGGATGGTGGTTGATTCTGCCGTCGCAGGCCTCCGTCATTATGACCAATTGGCCTATAAGTTGGTGATTGTACACTATGTTTATCGAATCAGTCAGTCAAAGCTGGCAAAGCAACTGGGTAAAGCTCAAAGTTATATTGCAGGGATTTTAAGAGTGGCAGAAGCTTTTATTGCCGGACAAATTTTTGTCCAAACGGGAGAGGCGATTTCTGTCTGATGAAGAGTTTCTAAATTTGATTTTTACCACCATGTGCTGCCAAAAGGCGGCACTTTTCATTTTAAAACCCCCTGTAAATAAAGTTGTTAAAACAAATTAAAGGTGTTGACTTAATCTGATTATCAGGTATAGTAAGAAGTATAAAGTCACAAAGTTGTATCCGAAGAGTGCTTCAACACATGCCCGCTATTGAATGCGGGCATTTTTGTTTTTATCGCCGAAAGATGCTGCTTTATGGCTTTATTTGATACGAATAGTCGCAGATAGAAAACAAGCCCGAATGGCAAGAGGTGTCACAGATGCTGTCCGTCAACAGCCCTGGTACTTATTAATAAAAATGGTTAAACCACAGGACGCCATACATTAACTATCTGTGACGTATCAATCTGTCAACTTTAGCCCCGCTTTGCGCTGAGGAATCCCCAGTAATGAGCAGGTAAAAAAAGACAGGCATAGAGTTTTGTGATCTACTGATTGTGCTATCAATTCAATGAGATCACCTCTATGCCTGTTTACCAAGTATGTCA
>NZ_JAJNAG010000088.1 GCF_021010575.1 Limnobaculum eriocheiris
TAATAATGCCTTCTCATAAAGAACTCGCTAACGCTATTCGCGCCCTCAGTATGGACGCCGTACAAAAGGCCAAATCAGGCCATCCGGGAGCCCCGATGGGCATGGCCGATATCGCGGAAGTTCTGTGGCGCGGTTTCCTAAAACATAATCCAACCAATCCGCAGTGGGCTAACCGCGACCGTTTCGTGCTGTCTAATGGCCATGGCTCCATGCTGATTTACAGCCTGTTGCACCTGAGTGGTTACGACCTGACTATCGACGATTTAAAACAGTTCCGTCAGCTGCATTCCCGCACTCCGGGCCACCCGGAATATGGCTATGCACTGGGCGTGGAAACCACCACCGGTCCGCTGGGTCAGGGTATCTGTAACGCCGTCGGTATGGCGATTGCCGAACGCACGCTGGCGGCCCAGTTCAACCGCCCGGGTCACGACATTGTTGACCACTACACCTACACCTTTATGGGCGACGGTTGCATGATGGAAGGGGTATCTCACGAAGCCTGTTCACTGGCCGGTACCCTGAAGCTGGGCAAGCTGATTGCTTTTTACGATGACAACGGCATCTCCATTGATGGTCACGTTGAGGGCTGGTTCACTGACGATACGGCGATGCGTTTTGAAGCTTACGGCTGGCACGTTATTCGCGGCATTGATGGCCACGACTCAGAAGCCATTCGCAAGGCAGTAGCGCAGGCACAGAAAGAGACCGGTAAACCTTCCCTGCTGATGTGCAAAACCATCATTGGTTTTGGTTCTCCAAACAAAGCGGGTACGCACGACAGCCACGGTGCACCATTAGGTGATGCGGAAGTCGCGGCCACCCGTGAAGCGCTGGGCTGGAAATACGAGCCGTTCGTTATTCCTCAGGAAATTTACGGCGCCTGGGATGCCAAATCTGCCGGTAAGGCCGCGGAAGCCGAGTGGGACAAGCAGTTTGCTGCCTATCGTGCCGCCCATCCGGCGCTGGCGGCAGAGTTCAGCCGTCGCGTGAGCCATCAGTTACCGGCACAGTGGCAGGCAGAATCTCAGAAGTTTATCGAGAATTTACAGGCAAATCCGGCCAACATTGCCAGCCGTAAGGCATCACAAAACGCACTGGAAGCCTTTGGTAAAGTCCTGCCGGAGTTTCTGGGTGGTTCAGCCGACCTGGCACCCAGCAATCTGACCATGTGGTCCGGTTCAAAATCCATTGTGGATGACCTGGCGGGTAACTACATTCACTACGGCGTGCGCGAGTTTGGCATGTCGGCAATCATGAACGGTATCGCCCTGCACGGTGGTTTTGTGCCTTACGGTGCCACCTTCCTGATGTTTATGGAATATGCCCGTAACGCGGTACGTATGGCTTCGCTGATGAAAATTCGCAGCCTGTTTGTCTATACCCATGACTCCATTGGTCTGGGCGAAGACGGCCCGACTCACCAGCCGGTAGAACAGATGGCCAGCCTGCGTCTGACGCCAAACATGAGCACCTGGCGTCCGTGTGACCAGGTTGAATCAGCCATTGCGTGGAAAGCGGCGATTGAGCGTCTGGATGGTCCGAGTGCACTGATTTTCTCCCGTCAGAATCTGGTTCAACAGCCGCGTAGTGCCGAACAGCTGGGGAACGTAGCCCGCGGTGGTTATGTGCTGAAAGATTGTGCAGGTACGCCGGAGTTAATTCTGATTGCCACCGGTTCTGAAGTAAGTCTGGCGGTAGATGCGGCAGACAAACTGACGGCCGAAGGCCGTAAGGTTCGCGTGGTGTCCATGCCTTGTACCGAAGTGTTTGACCGTCAGGATGCCGCTTACCGTGAATCGGTATTGCCATCAGGCGTAACGGCACGCGTTGCGGTAGAAGCGGGAATTGCGGACTTCTGGTTTAAATACACCGGTCTGAATGGTCGTATTGTTGGCATGCGCAGCTTTGGTGAATCCGCACCGGCAGAACAACTGTTTGCCGAGTTTGGCTTTACCGTTGATAACGTCGTGGCGAACGCCCGTGAGTTGTTGAAGTAAA
>NZ_JAJNAG010000089.1 GCF_021010575.1 Limnobaculum eriocheiris
CCTGTGGATGCAGAAGGATGCGGCAGGGAATGCCAACAGTCTGGTGCTGAACCGTTCAGGGACGATTGAGACCTATGACGGTGATATTACGATTAATACGGGACGGTTCAAAAATAGTTATTTTGATTTTCAAGTGGATAAAGTAATTACACTAGCCGAAGGCAATAATGAGGGCTCATTACTGACACCGGAACCACTAACAGATTATGTTACCTTTATTGTAGAGGGTGGTATTGAATACCTGTTAATTTCAAAGTCAAATTGGTCAACACCAATATTAGAATATCACTATCAATTGGGTGATAGTGAAACTATTACAGTTAATACTGTCGGGAATGCAGGGCGTATTGCCAGTGGACATGACTTGAATATTTTCGCTACATCGTTGGAAAATCAAGCTAGTACTTTGTTGGCGGGACGTGATATTACGTTAATTGGTAATCAATTAAATAACCAAGGCTACCAAACCGGAACTTCTGTTTTAGAGAAGATTTATACCCGTGATTTTGCTGAAGACAGGTCTTTTGCATATGTTCATCGGCTAAGGGAAATAAAATACAGTACGCCTTCAGGGCCTTTGTATCAGGCAATTATCCAGGCGAGTAGTAATCTCTACGCTTCCTTCGATAACGACATTAGCAATACCACCACGGTAGCCAATGCCGGTAATATCAGTCATTCCCTGCAAGCGCCCACCCTTAGCGGTTTTGGCGACCTTTCATTACCAAGTGGTCTGAATGGTCTGTTTATCACCAGTCAGGACCCGAATAGCCCTTATTTAATCACCACTAACCGTAAGCTGGATGGACTGGGTGGATTAGATTACGGTTTGTTTAACAATCTGTATTCCATGTTAGGCATGCGCCCGGGTTCAGCACCGTATGAAACCGACAGTCGTTTTACCGATAAAAATAGGTTTATTGGTTCAGCCTATTTCCTTGAACGTCTGAATCTGCGCCCGGATTACGATTACCGTTTCCTCGGAGACGCTGCTTTTGATACTCGTTATATCAGCGATGCCATGCTCAGGCAGACCGGCAGCCGTTATATCAACGGTGTGGGTTCTGACTTGTCACAAATGCAGTATCTGATTGATAACGCCGCGCAGGCCTATGGCTCGCTGGGGCTAACTTTTGGTGTAAGCCTGACGGCAGAGCAGATTGCCCGATTAGATAAAAGCATCGTCTGGTGGGAGCCAATGACCATTCAGGGCCAGACGGTTCTGGCACCGAAACTCTATCTGGCTAAAAACGATGTGACAGCGGTGTCCGGCAGTGTGATCAAAGGCGGAAATGTTGAGCTGGAAGCCGGTCGCTTAATCAACAGCAACGGCAGCCTGCTGGCGGATAATTCACTGTTTATCGACAGCTGGAGCACCATCGACAATATCAACGCCGGGCAGATAAAAGCTGGCGGCTTCCTGGGTATGACGGCGATGGGCGATATCAACAATATCGGCTCCAGCATTCGTGGTCAGCAGGTGGCGCTGGACAGTATTGATGGCAGTATTATTAACCGTACTGAGACTCAACAGTGGTCCGTTTCAGGTCAAAATGGAAGAAAGCAAATCTTAGCCTTCTCACAAACCGATGTGGGTGATATCGCCTCCATTCAGTCTGAAGGTTCTATGAGCCTGAATGCGGGTAAGAATATTGAGCTGACCGCGTCTGAAATCACCACAGAAAAAGGACCACTCACACTGAGTGCCGGGCAGGATATTAGTATTCTGACTGCTCAGCAAAGTCAGTCCACTCAAGTAGGTAAGAATAAAACCGAAGCGCAGGGGGCATTAAGCAGTTCACTGGACAGTGGCGGTAACTTAAATGTGTTTGCCGGTCGGGATATTAACGCAAAAGCTGCAGGCATTACCGCAGAGGATTCCGTTGCATTAGTTGCCGGGCGTGACGTTAATCTGACCACGGCAGAAAGCCGGGAATATCAGGAAACCTACGGTAAGCGCAAGAAAGAAATTAATGAATC
>NZ_JAJNAG010000008.1 GCF_021010575.1 Limnobaculum eriocheiris
CGAACCCATCTTAAACGGTTGACCCGCAAGACTATCTGCTTCTCAAAGTCAGAAGAAATGCACGATAAGATCATCGGATGGTATCTGACGATCAATCATTACCACTAAATCTGCGTCACGACCCCATCCCTCATTGTTGTCTTTGTCACACTTCAGCGGCCTTTACAGGCCGCTCTTTTATTGGCTTTTGCTGTATAAGAAGAAAAACACTTTATAAAAAGCCGTTATATATCTTCTTTTTTCAACACTATTATTCTGGTTCTGCCTCACCATAATTAATAGCAATACTTTAAATTACATCAAAGACAGTTCTAATAACCTATAAATATTTTTAAATAACTTTCTCTAAAGCAGTTACTGATAATTTATTAAATCATTATTTCCGACAACTAATAAAATACAAAAAATAAGGCAAGGAATATCCCTTATCCTATTAGCAAAAACAATAAATTTATCTTTCAAAGAACCGTTTAATAAATTACTAGTACTTCACCAGAAATAAATAATTGCCATATAAAAAAGATAAATAAATTAAAAATAAATCAGATATTATTAACAGCGTCCACAAACAATTTTTGCTGCATGACACAGCTTCAGGTGGCCACTACAGAAGGTACCACCGGCTTCAGCAACCGATGCAACTCCGAAAGACAGTAACAAAGCAAGCGATAACATTTTCATTTTGCTAACCATAATAAACTCCTTTTAATATATAATTCATATATCAGAGATATAATATAGAAACAACTTCCTCTTCTTATTAAAAGTCTCCCTAATACTCTACTCTTAAAACAAGAAATTGAGAATTGAATATAGTATTTCTGAACACGATTTTATTTACTTCTTTCCAGAAGAAAATAAGTTACTCCTGATAATATTACCATGTCAATACATAATAAAAACAAAACCACAATAACCCTGGTCTATTATTGTATTGTTATAAAAATTAATTATTTCTTTTAATATAAAACAAACGTCTTAATTACGATGGTAATCTTACTATAAGATAAATTGACTTTTGGCTATAGCTCGCTATGCAGACAGATTAAAACCAGAGTTAAATCGATTTTATTCCTGGTCATTATCCCCGGTAAACCACTGATGGATTGTTACAGCCTATTCCCGCTAAAAAATACCGGCATCAACTTATCGTCGTGACAAATTACCGTCAATTAACAGTTACCTTATTGGCCTCGTTGTAAGCCTGTTTAGCAGTTTAATAAACCGAATCATCTCCGATACACACAATCCTGATAAAACGCGCTGAGAAGCTTTATAGCGCGATAATTTCTACTTTGAAGGAGAGCAGGCACTCTGCTGTGAACGGGTTATACAGGTACATTGTGATTGGATTTAAGGCAAAACACCGCCAGAAACAGAGAAGCGCTAAATTGCAGGCATAAAAAAAGATACCTTTCGGTATCTGCAAACTTCAAAATGGTGCACCCGAGAGGATTCGAACCTCTGACCGCTCGGTTCGTAGCCGAGTACTCTATCCAGCTGAGCTACGGGTGCTCTTTGATTCCCTGAAACAGATATTACGATGGCATCTGTTTTTGATACGAATGCTGTTACTAAAACAACACTGTAAAATATGGTGCACCCGAGAGGATTCGAACCTCTGACCGCTCGGTTCGTAGCCGAGTACTCTATCCAGCTGAGCTACGGGTGCAGATTCTAACAATGTAGTAAGTAAATGGCGGTGAGGGAGGGATTCGAACCCTCGATGCAGCTTTTGACCGCATACTCCCTTAGCAGGGGAGCGCCTTCAGCCTCTCGGCCACCTCACCTTGTACTTACTATCTACAGGTTGCTAAACATTAAAAATGTTTATTAACACTGCGTGGCGCACATATTACTTTCCCGGACTTATAAGTCAAATACTTTTTCATTCATTAGGTTCGTTTGTGCACTAAGCAAACAACACGAACAATTTGCCAGCAAAAAATCGTACTTTTGTGGCAAAACCAGGGGATAAAAAACAGAATATAAAAAGAGGCAATAACCAAAAAATCAGAGGAATTTCGAAAAAATCAACGCGCCTTACTTTCGATTACCGCAAGTAAGGCGCGTTTATTGGTTAAAAAGTCGATTGTTGTGACTTTTCAGCCTGAATTCGCTGGTAGATCTCTTCACGGTGAACAGATACTTCTTTCGGTGCATTAACACCAATACGAACTTGATTACCTTTCACGCCCAAAACAGTAACAGTAACTTCGTCACCAATCATCAGCGTTTCACCAACTCTACGAGTTAGAATAAGCATTCTTTGCTCCTTGACAGATTAAACAGACCATTGCATCTCTTTGTGCATCCTGCCCATTATCCATGATATGCCCTAAGAACGTAAGCTATAAATCCGATAGATTAACTAGCATCACTGACTCATTCAGCCAATAATCAAGATAAGAACACGTATATGCCTAAGTTTAGCCAACTTTAGTAATTTTGTACTAATTTGTTTCAACTAAAAATATCAAACAACCCCGCAGGTTCCAATATGATAAAACAGAATAATCATACAAACCTGCGGGCCCTGTTTTATAGTTTAGCAGCAACCCAGTTTTCTACCGTTGCTAATGCAGCGGGTAACGCTGTCACATCGGTACCACCTGCCTGAGCCATATCAGGACGCCCACCGCCTTTACCACCCACTAACTGAGCGACAGGGCTAATCAGTTCACCGGCTTTTACCCGATCGACCAAATCTTTGGTTACACCAGCGATTAAGCTAACTTTGTCATCATGTACCGTTGCCAATACGATAATGCCGGAGCCTAGCTGATTTTTAATGTCATCAACCATGGTGCGCAACATTTTTGGTTCAACGTTTTGCAGGTTGCTAACCAGCAGCTTAACCCCTTTTACGTCTACCGCTTTGCTGACTAATGATGAACTTTCCTGAGCTGCCAGTTGATCTTTTAACTGTTGAAGCTCTTTCTCTACGCCTTTGGCATGTTCCAGCAGGCTCTTCACTTTTTCGATCAGACTGTTGCTGTCACCTTTTACCAACGATGCCACTTCGCTCAATACATCTGTTTGCTGATGCATAGAGACGATGGCATTCTCACCGGTAACCGCTTCAATACGACGCACACCGGCCGCAATACCGGATTCAGAAGTAATACGGAACAAACCAATATTACCGGTCGCTTCAGTATGAGTACCACCACATAATTCAGTGGAGAAGTCCCCCATAGAGAGTACGCGAACTTTATCATCGTACTTCTCGCCAAACAGCGCCATGGCCCCTTTGGCTCTGGCCGCTTCCAGATCCATAATATGGGTTTCTACCCGTAGATTGCGGCGAATTTGCTGATTGACTAAGTCTTCAACCGCGCGAACCTGTTCCGGCTTCATGGCTTCAGGATGAGAGAAGTCAAAACGCAGATAGTTATCATTAACCAGAGAACCTTTCTGCGCGACATGCTCACCTAAAATTTGGCGCAGAGCAGCATGCAGTAAGTGGGTTGCCGAGTGGTTAAGACGAATACGTCCACGACGCACAACATCCACCGCCGCATCAACGCTCTCCCCGACTTTCAGTTCACCCTGAGTCAAACGACCAACGTGACCAATTGCCTGACCATATTTTTGCGTATCCAGCACCTCAAAGGTGCTATGGGTGGATTTCAGCACGCCCCGATCGCCAACCTGTCCACCGGACTCACCGTAGAATGGCGTATTGTCCAATACCACGACGGCTTCCTGGCCGCTCTTAATCTCTTTAACTTCATTACCGGCAACAAACAGTGCGATAACTTTTGATGACTGTTCCAGACGCTCATAGCCGCTAAAGCATGTTTCACCGTCAACGCGAATTAATTTGCTGTAGTCAGCGCTAAAACCGCTGGATTCACGAGCGCGACGACGCTGCTCTTCCATCGCTTTTTCAAAACCGGCTTCATCGACTTTAATATTGCGTTCACGACAAACATCAGCCGTTAAGTCCAGCGGGAAACCAAAGGTATCGTACAGGCGGAATGCGGTCTCACCGGCCAGCGTATCCCCTGTCAGCTTACTCAACTCTTCATCCAGTAGCGTTAAGCCGCGTTCCAGAGTACGGGCAAACTGCTCTTCTTCGGTTTTCAGTATTTGTTCAACCACCGACTGCTGGCGGCGTAGCTCATCCGCAGCACTGCCCATCACACTAATTAATGGGGCAACTAACTTATAGAAGAACGTTTCCGTCGCGCCAAGCATATGCCCATGACGCACTGCACGGCGGATGATACGGCGTAATACGTAGCCGCGGCCTTCATTTGACGGCACTACACCATCAGAAATCAGGAAGGCGCAAGAACGAATATGATCGGCAATAACCCGTAAAGATTTACTGCTTAAATCGGTCGCTTTGGTGGCTTTAGCTGCCGCATCAATCAGGGTACGGAACAGGTCGATATCGTAGTTAGAGTTAACGTGCTGTAAAACCGCAGCAATACGCTCTAAGCCCATGCCGGTATCCACAGAAGGCTTCGGCAATGGCAGCATGGTTCCGTCGGTTTGACGGTTAAACTGCATAAATACGATATTCCAGATTTCAATATAGCGGTCGCCATCTTCTTCCGGCGAACCCGGAGGGCCGCCCCATATATGGTCACCGTGGTCAAAGAAGATCTCAGTACATGGACCACAAGGGCCGGTATCACCCATCTGCCAGAAGTTATCAGATGCATAAGCAGCACCTTTGTTATCGCCGATACGGATGATTCTTTCGCGGGGAATACCGATCTCTTTTTCCCAGATTTCGTAAGCTTCATCGTCCGTTGCGTACACGGTCACCCACAGCTTTTCTTTTGGCAGGTTAAACCATTGAGCGCCGGTGAGTAACTCCCAGGCAAAATTAATAGCATCGTGCTTAAAGTAATCACCAAAACTGAAGTTACCCAGCATTTCAAAGAAGGTATGGTGGCGGGCGGTATAACCTACGTTTTCTAAGTCATTATGTTTACCACCGGCGCGCACACAGCGCTGAGAAGTCGTTGCCCGAGTATAGGCACGCTTATCCAGCCCAAGAAATACATCTTTAAACTGGTTCATCCCTGCGTTGGTAAACAGGAGTGTTGGATCGTTATGCGGCACTAAAGAGCTGCTATCGACAACTTGGTGCCCTTTACTATTAAAGAAATCGAGAAACGCTTGACGGATCTCAGCGGTGCTCTTGGTCATATAATTTCCAATATCTGGCTAATAAAATGAAGGCGATACGTAAGTTAAGCACGAAAAATCAGAAGTAAGCGACTTATTTACGAATTAAAAGTAGCCATAAGATAAAATTTCTTTGATGGGAAGTAAATCCGCAGAAGATTTATTATTCAGAATCGCTGAAAACTGATTGAATTTCATCCTGAGCAAACCCACGACATGCAAGATAACGCTGCATTTTTGAGCGTTCTTTCCAGTCCGTCGGGATATTATCCCCAAAACGCTGCGTCGCGACTTTTTTAGCTTTTTCATACCAGTCAATCTCACAGGCTTGCATCGCCCGGGAAATATCGTCCCGATCGATGCCCTTCTGCTGCAATTCTGACCGAATACGCTGACGGCCATAACCTTTATGGCTGCGACCGATAATAAATTTACGGGAGTATTCCGCATCGTTAAGCCAATTGTACTGATGACAGTATTCAATTGCGCGATCGATGGATTCTTTGGAGATGGGTTCTTTTTCTGCGGTGCGGTCGAAAGGAGAATGCGCCGCAAGCTTACGGCGCATCTCTTGTTCACTATAATCACGCTGGGCTAATAAGCGCATTGCTCGTGGTAATAGTGATTTCATAACTAACCAACTCTACAACTTAAGCTTACGGCCGAAATTAAAACTCTTCGCCTTCCGGCAGCTCGGCATCATCTTCAATATCCGCACCGGCTGGCACAAATGGGTTAGCGGTCAGCAATAATTCACGCAGGCGTTTTTCCAGATCGTTAGAAATTGCCGGGTTTTCCTGCAGGAATTTCATTGAATTAGCTTTGCCCTGACCAATTTTGTCACCGTTATAGGCATACCATGCGCCAGATTTATCAACCAGCTTATGCTTAACACCCAGATCGATCAGCTCACTCTCTTTAGAAATACCGCTGCCGTACAGGATTTGGAAATCTGCCTGACGGAATGGTGCAGAGATCTTATTCTTCACCACTTTAACGCGCGTTTCGTTACCCACCACTTCTTCACCATCTTTAATTGCGCCTACGCGACGAATATCCAGACGAACAGAAGCATAGAATTTCAGTGCGTTACCACCAGTGGTGGTTTCAGGGTTACCAAACATCACGCCAATTTTCATACGGATCTGGTTGATGAAGATCACCAGACATTTAGCATTCTTAATATTACCGGTTAACTTACGCAGCGCCTGAGACATTAAACGTGCCTGCAAACCAACGTGAGAGTCACCCATTTCGCCTTCAATTTCAGCTTTTGGCGTTAACGCAGCAACGGAGTCAATAATGATAACGTCAACAGCACCGGAACGAACTAAAGCATCACAAATTTCCAGCGCCTGTTCACCCGTATCCGGCTGAGAGATCAGTAAGTCATCTACCTGCACACCCAGCTTGGCGGCATAAATTGGGTCCAGAGCATGTTCAGCATCGATAAAGGCGCAGGTTTTGCCTTCTCTTTGTGCCTGAGCAATAACGGACAGCGTCAGCGTGGTTTTACCGGAAGATTCTGGCCCAAAGATTTCAACCACGCGGCCCATTGGTAAACCACCAATACCCAGCGCAACATCCAGGCTCAGGGAGCCGGTGGAAACAGACTCAACATCAAGAGATTGAGTGTCACCCAAACGCATGATTGAACCCTTACCAAACTGCTTTTCAATCTGTCCTAATGCGGCGGCAAGCGCTCTTTGTTTGTTGTCATCCATTATGCGGCTCCGTGGTTATCAAATGTGGTCATAAAGTAATATGAGACTTTATCTCTAAAGCGATGAAATGATTATACTGTATAATCATACAGTATCAAGTCAGTTTTAAATAAATTTTTCCAGCACTACCCTCAGGGCATATTCTACCGCCTGTTGACGTACCTGATGGCGGTTGCCATTAAAGCGCCTTTTGCGGGCAATCACCAGCCCTTCACGATTCGCCCAGCCAAACCAAACGGTGCCAACCGGCTTTTCAGCACTACCGCCGTCCGGCCCGGCAATACCGCTCACCGAAATAGCGATATCCGCATCGGCAGCCTTTAGCGCGCCGGTTGCCATTTCTCTCACCGTTGGTTCACTAACGGCTCCCCATTGGGAAAGCGTTTGTTGGTTAACGCCCAGTAACTGCTGTTTAGCCAAATTACTGTAGGTGACAAAGCCGCGGTCAAAATAGGCTGAACTTCCCGCTATTTCGGTAAAATAAGCGGCAATCAAACCACCGGTGCAAGACTCAGCGCAAGTGATCCACTGGCTTTTAGCAGCAAGACGTTGGCCAATCTGCTGACTCAACTCGCATATTCTGGTATTCAATATAGAGACTCCCCTGCGGTTATTCTCCTGAACAGGCTACTCGCAACAAAGCCTGAGAGCATAAGTCTCAGGCTTTGTTTACCCTACAGAAGATTACCATATATGAAACACAGACAGGGAATCAAACCTGCCTGTATCAATATGCAAAAGGCCTTTCAGTTTTTAATCTATTGAAACGCTAATTTGTTGGTTGTAGGGGAGCAAAAATACGCTCCGCTACAACCAACAAAAACACTTATCTGGCGCGTTTAACCGCTTCACCTAACTGCCATACTGCCATGGCGTAGTGCGTGCTGTGATTGTAACGGGTGATGGCGTAGAAGTTGGGTAAACCATACCAGTATTCATAGTTGGTACCCATGTCAAAACGCAACAGACTGGCTTCCTGATAGCCTCCAAGGGAGCTTTGTGGTCTTAGCCCGGCGGAGGCTAACGTAGAAAGTGGATAAACGGTGTTAAATCCATGCTTCAATCCAGGTGCTTCGCCAACGCCAGGTACGGCAATCGGTGCATTTTTCTTCCAGCCATGTGCCTGGAAGTAATGGGCTACGCTACCAATAGCATCTTCCGGATCCCACAGGTTAACATGGCCGTTACCATTAAAATCTACCGCATAGTCTTTAAATGAGGATGGCATAAATTGACCATACCCCATGGCTCCGGCATAAGAGCCGCGTAAAGAGAGCGGGTCGTTGCCTTCTTTACGCGCCATCAGCAGGAAGGTTTCCAGCTCACCGGTAAAATACTCTGAGCGACGTGGGTAGTCGAAAGAGAGCGTTGCTAATGCATCAATGATGCGAGTTTTACCCATGACGCGGCCCCAACGGGTCTCTACTCCAATGATGCCAACAATGATTTCTGGTGGTACGCCATATCGTTGCCAGGCGCGTTGTAAAGCACCTTCATACTGATTCCAGAATACAACGCCATTTTGTACATTGTCCGGCGTGATGAACTTATTACGATAGCGAATCCATGAACCGTTTGGCCCGGATGGTTGACCGGTGCTCACCGTAGTAGACGGTGCTTGTTTATCCATCAATTTAATGACGTAATCCAGCCGTTTAGTCTGACCTAATACGCTTTGTAACTGTTGACGATCAAAACCATGCACCCGAACCATCTTATCAATAAAGCGAGATGTCGCCGGATTATAGGCAAAATCACCGTCGGCTAAATGGTTAGCATGTTCAGCTTCAAGCTGAAAACCCCCTCTTACGGTGTATACATCCGGTAGCGGTGCAGTTCCTGACATTGGTGCAAAAACGGGGGAGGTAGACTGGGGCTTACTGCTACTACAGGCAGAAAGCAACAGAACTAAAGGTAATAAAGCAGCCAAATAACGCATCAAATATCCATATGAACAAACAGAAAAGAATGGCGACTATGGTAAGGCATTATCTACTATGAACAAACAGGAATATGCCTGAGTTACCGCACAACCTTGAATCCACTGGCGATAAAATAGTCATGAATCGCTGGGTTTATTGGTGCTTACGGATATAATCGCAAAAGAGTTTCAATTTTTACGGAGCACAATATGAGATTACAGGGAATGTTGGGCTGCTGCCTGCTTGCCAGTTCGTTATTGCTAACCGGCTGCCATAGCCTGCTTAATCTCTATTATTCCGATACCCTCCCCCCTGAAGAGGGACAGATCACTCTGGCGGGACTAAGTGAACCAGTCAGCGTTCGTTATAACAAAATGGGCGTTCCGCTGATTAAGGGCCAGAATCTGGATGATGTCTATCTGGTTTGGGGCTATATCCATGCATCCGAACGTATTAACCATATGGTGTTAATGCGCCTGACGGCTGAAGGACGACTATCCGAATATCTGGGGGAAAGCGCCCTCAGTATTGATAGCTTTATGCGTAAGATGCGTTTTCGTCAGGCCGCCGATAAGCTTTATCAGCAAACTAATGCCCAAAATCGCCGTTATCTGCAAGCCTATGCTCAGGGGGTAAACCTGTGGCTGAATACCCATCAGGATAGTTTACCGATGGATTTAGCCGCCGCTGATTACCCGGTTCCTGCCTGGCAGGCTACCGATGCTATCTTAATTTTATCACTGGCCAACTTTGGTCTGGCTGGCAACCTGCACGAAGAGATTGATAGCCTGATTATTGCCCAACAGTTGGGTACCGAGCGACTACCCTGGCTGTTTCCCGTTTATCCCGATGAGCCCATCCCTCACGGCGAAGCAAAAAAGCTACAGGGGCTTAATCTGCAACCGTTACAGCAGGAAGCCGATCGGTTAAAGCTGGTTAGCCAATCGCTGGAAAGCATTCATCTGCACGATATTATGGCCTCTAATAATTGGGCGCTCACATCCGATCTGACACAAAACGGCGGCACTCTGTTGGCAAATGATACCCATCTGCCCATCGGTTTACCTTCGCTGTGGAGTATGATTCAAATCGAAACTCCCGAGTGGCAAATGGCGGGAGCCGCTATTCCGGGTATTCCGGCAATTGTACTGGGAGCCACACCACATCTGGCCTGGGGCTACACCATGGTGATGGCGGATAATCAGGATCTGTTTCTGGAACAAATGCGCCCTGCCGGTAAAGGGTTTGAGTATCTGTATAAAGGAAAATGGTTGCCGGTGAAGCAAACGCAGGAGGTCTTTCATGTTAAAGGGCAGCCTGACGTTACCGAAAATATGTATGAAACTCAGCACGGCATTTTGCTCAATGAATCGCTGAAAAGCCGTAGCTATCTGCTACAGCCGCTGGAAGTAGAGTCCCGTTATGGTATTGCCTTGAGCACCCTCTCTCCAACAAATGACGATAACAGTATTAACGCCCTGATGGCGATTCCCTACCAGCAGCACGTGCCTCAGGCAATAGCGCTGGCTAACCAGATTAAAGTGATCTCGGTAAATATGCTGCTGGCGGATAAGCAACAAATTGGCTGGCAGTTAACCGGTAGCTACCCATTGCGCAAAAATGGTCTGGGGCAGTTTCCTTCTCCGGGTTGGGACGGTATATATGACTGGCGGGGAAGCGTATCGACTAAATACTATCCATCAGCGCTGAAGAAGAGACAAGGCTGGTTAGCCAGCGCCAATAACCGTATTGTAGAAAAGGGTTATCCGGTCAACTTTTCACAAACCTGGGCCCATCCGGAACGCTTTGAGCGCATATCAGCCATGCTGAATGCTACCAATCGCCATAGCCTCAACGCCATGAAGCAGATGCAGTATGACCAATTGGACCCGATGGTCGCCAAACTTCAGACCTACCTGAGCGACCCGGCCCTCAGCATCGCGATTGCCCGTCTGCCTGAGCCTGAACAGCAACAGGCTCGGTTAGCCCAATCCCGGCTGATGGATTTCGACGGTCAGCTACATGCAGATAGCCCGGCGGCGGCACTGTATAATCTGTTTTTATCGGCGTTTAGCCACCAGCTGTTTGCCGACGCGTTTACTGACCACCCGCAGGCCTGGCATGCCTTTGTTGAAAGTTCAAAATCCTATTCCGCTCAGGCGGACCATCTGCTGTGGCAGGATGACAGTAAACCAGACTCCAGCCCGTTCTGGCAAAAAGCCGATCCGAGCCGCAGCGGTAAAGCGGCAATAGTAGCCCATGCGCTGGCTGCCGCCGTGCAACATGGGGAACAGCAGCTTGGCAGCGACTATTCCCGCTGGCAATGGGGGCAACTGCATCGCTATAAGTGGAACAGTCTGTCATCCCAAATAGCGCCCTATTTACCGGAAGAACAACAAAAAATGATTGGTCGCCTCGACGGTTATCTGAACCGGGGCCCTTACCCTGCCGGAGGCAATATCAACACGATTAATATTGCCAGCTACACTATGGGACAAGACTTTAATACCCTGTTGATCCCCGCCATGCGCTTGATTGTCGATTTCAGTCAACCCGATCCGGTTTGGGTCATGAACAATGCCGGTCAGTCGGCTAATCCAGCCAGCCCACACTATGCGGATAATATTGATGACTGGTTAAAGGGGGAATACCAAAACCTGCCTTTCAGTCAGGAGGGGCAGCAGCGTCTGTATAGTGCCAAAGCGCTCAATTTTGTGCCGGGGCAAACCTCATTACCGGTATCTGAGGTCCCATGACATTAACAACGCTGTTTCAGCGATTTACCCCTATTGAGCAAGATGTATCTCATCAGCTTGATATGCTGCGCGGCTTTAGTACCGCCATGGTGCTGTTCTGTCATGCCTATTTACTGTTTCTCTATCCGGTCTGGCCTGCCATTATGCTGCCAGTTTATCTGTTTGCTCATGCCTGGGTGATGTCGCTGTTTGCCCTGAGCGGTTTTCTGATATGTAAATCTGCCTGCTATAACATTCAGCAAAACCATCAGTTCAATATCAAACGTTATGCCTTTTCCCGTTTAAACCGTATTGTTCCCCCTTTCTATTTTGGTTGTGGGGCGTTGTTATTGATCTATCTGGTTTCACCCTGGTTTTTTGCCTCCAGTAGCCGTGAACTGGCGGTTATCAGCGATACCATGAGTCAGGCTAAAATGGTGTTAGATGCCAAAAGTTTTACCGGCGTTTTACTATTTGTGAACGGCTTTTTAACAGTGACTCCGGCCAGTAACTTCTCTTTCTGGTCGCTACCTTTCGAGGTTTGGTTTTATGTTCTATTTGGCCTGATGCTGTGGCCTCAAAATAAAATAGCCATCTTCACTGCCGTTCTGTTATTACTGACATTAAGCCTGCTGAATTATGCTTTTCTGCTGTATATTGCCGGGTTTATGGTGGTATGGTGTTTAGCTAAACTACTAAACCGTATTCAGGAGCGTGAAAAGATGGTCGCCGTGAATACCGAAAATAACTGACTCTCAGATTAACCGTGAAGCACGGTATTAGCGCCGCCGTTTCACAAACTCATCAAAAGTGTGCAGCGCACCACAAAAGTTCACAAAGCAAACCAATGGATCGAAAAATCACTTTACAAGGCGTGATATCGAAGTCTATTTTATAAAAAAACACATTAAAGCCTATTTTTTTACTTAATTAGTTTAGATTCAAAACTAATTGGAGATAAACATGAGTCCTAACGTACCGAATACCCTGAGACTGATGAATAAGTCTTTAGTCCTCAATGTGATTCGCGAACATACGCCCCTTTCCCGGGCGCAAATCGCGAAAATTGCCGGTATTACAAAAGCCACTATTTCTGAGATTGTTACAGAACTGCTGGATGAAAAAATCATCTATGAAAGCGGTATGACCGAAGGCGGCCTGGGGCGTAAAGGGGTAATGGTTAATTTTGATGCCAATCACGGTGTAGGTGTGGGTATTGATTTGGGTGGCACCAAAATATCCTTCTCTTTGTTTAATCTGAATGCTGAATTGCTGGCGACCGTACAAACAGAAACCTACAAAGTTGCCACCCGCGCTGAGTTTTTACAGCATTTTAATCATGCCATTCGCCAATTTCTCAATAAACATGCCGTTAGCGCCGATAAACTAAAAGTGATTGGTATTGCTACTCCGGGCATCGTTGATTACCACCATGGTATTGTGCTGGAAGGTTCACCCAATTTGCCGGAATGGGAAAACATTCCTCTGGCCGATGAAGTTTCCGCTGTGTTTAACGTACCGGTAGTGCTGGAAAACGACATTCGTTCAGCCCTGATCGGTGAAATGTGGCGGGGTAAATGCCAGAGAGTTCATAGCGCCGCACTCATTGGTGTTGGTACCGGGTTAGGCGCTGCATTATTAATGGATGGAAAAATCATTCGCGGCGCTAACAATGCTGCCGGTGAGATCGGCTATATGATGTTTAGTCGTGAACACCTTTCCCATAACTGGCGCAATAAAGGCTGTTTTGAGGTTCACGCCTCCGGTTCCGGCATTAGTCAACGCTATCATGAACTCAGCGGCAAAACGTTAGACGCGGCAGCCATTGCTAAACTAGCCCAACAGAGCGAGCCTCTGGCTGAATCCCTGTTCAGGGAGCTGGCTGACTACTTAGCTATTGGTATTCTGAATATTGTTGCTATTGCCAATCCGGAAAAAATCATACTTACCGGCGGTGTAACCCAATCAGCGCCACAGTTTTTGCCTTATATCCAGGCCCATATTAACCAGCATACGTTTTCACAAACCTTAATTCAGATAGAACAATCCGAGCTGGGCACTCAGGCACCACTCTACGGTATTGCCGTACTGGCGTTGAATCAGGTTTATCCTTCGATTCAATTTATGTCAGATGCTCAACTCAGTTAGCGCCAACTAAAAAACGATTATCAAGCGAGGAATTCACCATGTCAGGTATTCATCTCCACCCTCACGATATTCTTGATGAAGGCGTGGATAACATTGTTAGCCGCTTGGCACAAATGGGTGATGTCGACCATCTGTTTGTCGAAGTTAATACCATATTTGAACGTAACCCCTATCCGGTTGGTCATCTTCCTCATAATCCGGTTCATCAGGTCGTAATGGGTACCGGAACCCTGCACGCCAGACTGAACGATTATCAACAGGGTGCGCTGTATCAGCGCGTTGATCCTACGATCCTGGCAGGTCAGGACCCATTAGCCATCATTAAGCAACAAACTGATGGTAGCAGTATGAAGGTGATCCCCTGGGTCAATATTCTTAACGGCGATTTTGCCGGCGATCTGGCGAATAATCAGGTCGTAGATTTTCAGGGCAATACCATTGAACACTGGTTATGCCCTAATGCGCCGGACGTCATTGAACTGTGGAAAAAAACTTTCCACAGCCTGCAAAAAACATACGGTTATGATACCTACCTGATAGATCGTATTCGTTTCCCTGACTGGGCAGGCAAAACCGTTAACCCACGCGGTCTGTTAACCTGCTTCTGCCCCCACTGTCAGAAAAAAATGCAACAGCAGAATATTGATATCAGTCATCTGAGATTCACGATTAATCAGTTAGTCATTTTGCTCAAACAGCATGAATATGATGTGATTGCCGATTACCTGCTCAATGACACGCGGCTAAAACAGTGGCAACAGTTCCGCCAGCAAAGCATTAGCGATTTTGTCAAAAATCTGTTGCATGACGTCAATCAACATAATGGTTCGCTGAAGCTCTGGCTCGATCTGTGGCCACCGGCTTATTCATGGATCCTTGGTCAGGACTATACCCAGCTCACTAAACTCTCACCGGCATTAAAACATTTCCCTTATCACAAACTGGGCGGTGGCGCTGATGTGCAGGGACTGATTAATTTTCTGGCGAATACGTCAGAGCAACAGGAAGCGGCTTTTTCTGCCTTTCTGCGGTTATTCAATTTGCCTTACGATCTGAGTTACCAGCAGTTTAAACAGCATGGATTTCCTATCGCTTTCGTTAAGCAGCAAAACGATATTGTTCGTGAGCGTTCACAGCCCGGCACCTGGATTTTTAGTGGCATTCAAATGTGGAATATCGATGCCGATGGCCTGTTGGAAGCGGTGAAAGCGGCTAAAAACAGCGCCTGCGATGATCTGCTGTATTACTGCTATGGATGGGCAACCGACGATCTGTTTACCGCTATCGGTCAACAGTCAGCTAAACGTTAACACTTTCATCCTGACATCAGGGAGAACAAACATGACTAATGCACAAAAATGGAAAGTGTTCTTTTTGTTGTTTACCACCATGTTTCTACTGGGTGGTATCCAAAACACCAAGGGCATCATTCTGGAACAGGTCCATCATGATATTGGTTTAACCATGTCACAGATAGGCACCTTAATTTCTACTTTTCAGTACGGTTTTCTTATCGCCAGCCTGTTAACCGGTTACTTTACCGATAAGAAAGGCTTACGCTTTATGATGTTTATTGGTGCCAGCTGTATGGCAATTGGCCTGGTGGGCACCAGTATGGCATTTACCGTGATGCTGTTTCTTGGCTTCTATCTGGTTATCGGACTGGGTATTGGCTCAATGCTGGTGTCTATCGTTACCGTTATTCCGACCTTCTATAAAGAGCGTGCTGGTATGATGTTTAACGTGGCGAATGCCATGTTTGGTGTCGGTATGATTGTTACTCCGCTGGTGTTGAATATGATGTTCAGCCATAACATTTCATGGCGAATCTTCTATATTGCCGTGGCGGTGATTGTGGCGCTGATATTGCTGGTTCTGACGACGCTTCGGTTAGAGAAGTCCGGCGGCATGGATATGAACGTTAAAGACTTCATGCAGCTTTTAACTAACCCCCGCCTGATGTTAGTCATTGCCTACTTACTGTTTTACGTGGCGGCGGAAGTGGCTTTCCTTAACTTCTTCCCTATTTTTTACAGTTCGCTGGATATCGCTAATGCAACCGTCGCCGAAAAAACGGCTACCGGTGCCTATGTAATAGCCAGCTTTGCCGTACTGTTTACCATCGGACGCTTTATCGGTGGCTTTATCAATATGCGTTTGGGGGAGCGTAACACGCTGATCCTGTTCTCTGCCCTGTCTCTGGTTACATTGATTATCAGCCGGATGATGGTATATGAGTGGATTTATGCCTTTATGGCCTTCGGTTTTGCCATGTCGGTGCTGTTCCCTACCGCTTCCGCCATCGGTACCCGCATGACCGATAAAAGCGGCAGCATGCTGGGGCTAATTTATGTGGCATCCGGTTTAGGCGGTGCATTTGCCGGTTGGCTGGTAGGTATGTTGTCAGATACTTACGGTATTGCCTTTGGTTTTAATACGCTGATTGGCTTCGTCTGCGTATTCCTGGTGCTCTCCTGGTTTGTTAGAGAACCACCCAATGCAGTAAAATAATCAGATACCATATATAGCTAAACGCTAAAAATATCAGGGACGGGGAATCACTCGTCCCTGTTTCATACCAAAACCCTTCCCGTTCTGCGTCATCAAAATGACGAATCCTCCCTTTATTGGTAAACTTAGACATGACTTACTAAAGGTAAATGCTTCTCCCGTTAAGCAGCCAATTTCAACACCGCTTCAAGTATGACGCGTAGGTTATGAAACAGATTCGATTCTGTTGTTCATATCGATAGCTCCAGGAGGGGCAATGAAGAGTAATCCACAAATTTTAAATCAAAAATATCAGGAAGCCCTTGCTCTGTATAATAAGAGTGAATACCTAAAAGCCGAGGGCGTTCTGCGTCAACTGGTACAACGGGCACCAAGATTTTCCGATGCCATACATTTACTGGGTGTTGTCTGCTATCTGCTTAATCGCCATACCGAGGCAGAAACCTTTATTCGCAAAGCTATCCTTATCAAACCAACGTCTGAATGTTATTTCAATCTTGGTTTGGTTTATCGGGAATTAAATAAAGACGCAGAAGCCGAAGCAGCCTTTATTAAAACAATAAAGCTGGACCCACAGCATGCCAAAGCAGCCAACAATCTTGGCAATATCGAACTTAGCGGAAAGAATTACGCTAAAGCAGAACAGTATTACAATATGGCTATCGCCAGTGCCCCAAAATATGCCCTGGCTTATAAAAATTTGGGCCTGATTCTCAGAGATACCAATCAGGAAGAAAAAGCCAAAGAGGTATTACTGAAGGCAATTCAATTTGATCCTAATCTTATTGAGTCCTACTCTATTTTAGCGGGTATGTATGAGAAAGATGGCGAATTTCAATCAGCCATTGATATGTTCAAAAAAATTGGTAATTACTGTTCTGCACAGCGCGCTGCCCGCCGCGGTGCGTTCTGGAACGGACTGGATGAGTTGGATAAAACCGCCTTACAAAGTTTAACCACCAGTGATGAATTCAATTTTTTTGAGCCCTGGTCGCTATTAAACGTTTCAGGATTAACGCCAATTCAACACAGAGACATTGGTAAAAAGTTTGCTCAGTTTAAGTTAAAGAGCGTCTTACAGCGCCCGCCTGTGCCGCTGGCACCTTCATTGCCTGCCGATAGCGTGTTAAGAGTCGGATATCTCTCATCTGATTTCTATAATCACGCCACTATGCATCTGATGTCCGGCATTCTGGAAAAGCACAATACCAATAACTTCTTTATTCGGCTTTACTCCTATTCTCCCCAAACGAGAGACTCTTATACCGAACGACTAAGCGCATTGAACATTGAGATTATCGATCTCAGTAATATGTCGGACAGCGCAGCCGCTAAAACCATTGCTCAGGATAATTTACATATTCTGGTTGATTTAAAAGGTTTTACGCAAAATACCCGGTTGGAAATTACCGCATTACGCCCGGCACCGGTGATTGTGAGTTGGTTAGGATATCCGGGGTCCTTAGGTGAACCTCGGCTGGCAGACTACATCATTGGCGACCCGGTAGTGACCCCTGTCGAACATGCTGAACACTTTAGTGAAACTCTGGCATTAATGCCCCACTGTTATCAGCCCAATGATGACAAAAAGAAAATTGGCCTTCGCCCAACCCGTGCGGAGCAAAATTTACCGGAAGACGCTTTCGTTTTCTGTAGCTTTAACCAAATAATGAAATATACCCCGGAGACGTTCGCCCTTTGGTGCAAACTGCTACATAACGTGCCAAACAGCGTATTGTGGTTGCTTTCCAGCACCTCCGTACCCGTGGATAACTTGCGTGCTGAAGCGGTAAAAAACGGTATTGACCCACAACGTCTGATTTTTGCCAATGGCCTACCCGTAGAGCAGCATCTTGGTCGTTTACAACTGGCGGATTTAGCACTGGATACCTACCCGGTTGGTTCACACACCACTGCCAGTGACACCTTGTGGGCAGGAGTCCCCTTGGTTACTCGCCTTGGGCCACTATTTGCCAGCCGCGTTGCCGCAAGTTTGCTTACCGCAGTAGGGTTACCTGAGTTGGTTACTGAAACCGATGAAGATTACTACCAGCTAGCACTTTCATTAGCTAATGATCCGGTACGCATTCAGCAACTAAAAGAGCAACTGGCGGCAAATCGCACCACTTCGCCGCTGTTTAATACTGAACGTTTTACCCGAGATTTAGAGCGGTTGTATCAGGCTATATGGCAGCAACACAGTGAAGGAAATGCCAAACGGGATCCCATCGTTTTGCAAAGTGAATAGTGACTCTTTTCACCTGAAAAGCGCTCTTCTCCGTGAAGGGCGCAAATTATCTGATTTATATCACCACTACCACAAGGCGTCAGAGCCAGACTCACTACTTGATGATGTACCCTCAAAGCCATGGGACAAGGCTGGATAGCAGGTATACTATTAGTGAGTTACATCGGTACAAGGAGCAGCTAATAAGTTGTTACAACAGTATAAAGGGGAATATCATCATCAGTTCCTTCTTGATCTATAAACGACATGTATTCCTCAATGCCATCATATTTATATATATCTATATAGGCTTTTTGCTTAGATGCTACCGAGTCCCAAACGGCAACATCAAACCATTTGGCACCATTTCTGATTAACGAGTGGGAAACATAACCTTTTTGTTTAGACATAAATTCGCGGTTAAATTTTTCATGGGCACGCAAGAAATCTGCCTCTGATACTCCGTCTTTAATTTTGAAACATGGCATTTCCAATATATGTGGCACAGCATACTTCTCCTTTTTAAAAGATGAGCACTACCATTTTATTAATATTTAACTACACCATATATAATTATCGAAGACTAACACAACTAAATCACCCTCCAATACCCAGCCTTTGTTGAACCAATTCTTTCTAACAACTTCAACTGCTGCAAAGTATTAAGATGGCGTTCAACGGTTCGGGTGCTGACTTGCAGCTTTTCTGCGACCATAGGGATCGTCATCGTTGGGTTTTGTTTCAATGCGTTAAAGATCTGGCGAGCGACTTTGTGTAGAGCAATCGGACTATTTTCCCCCGACATTTCTACCGTCATTTCTCCCGACATTTTGTCGCTGTTGCTATCAATTCCCTCTTTCAACACCCCAGTCATCACCTTTAGCATGAAATCAATAAAGCAGGTACAATCACTCGCCTTATCAGCCTCACCCAATACACGATAGTAATCGTTTTGTTGTTTTTGAATCAGCGTCTCAACAGGCAACCATGCCAACTCCGATCGCCATTCACTCAGTATTACCGTTTGCCATAGCCTACCCATTCGCCCATTGCCATCCGGAAAAGGATGAATAAACTCAAGTTCATAGTGAAAAATACAACTCTTAATCAGCGGATGAATATCAACACTTGTTACCCAGTCAAAAAGAGAAAACATTAATCTGGAAATTTGACTTGCCGGTGGAGCCATATGAATTAATTGCTTGTCACGATAAATACCTACGTCGCCATTTCTCCAATGTCCCGAGTCATCAACTAACCCTCGCATAAGCAATCTATGCGCTTCAAGAAAGTGCTCAATCTGACCACTATTCCAATAAGGTAATTGTTCATAGGTTAAAATAGCATTTCGTACTTCCTGAATATCTTTTGCAGGCCCAATCACCTGTTTTCCATCCATAATCGCCGTTACCTGCTCAGTAGACAGGCTATTGTGTTCAATAGCTAAAGATGCCTGAATGGTACGAATACGATTTTCTCTACGCAGCTGTGGGGAGATAAGTTTGTCTTTGGCCGACCAATAACCTAATAACTCACTAATTTCCGCTACCGAGTTAAGTACTGAAGATGTAATAGTATAAAGGGTAGAGTACTTATGACTCATTATGCCGTGCCTTCATTGCTTATTTTAGTAAGGTTACAATGCATCTATATCTTCTCCCATTTTTGCAATAACTATTAAGTACTCCTACATAAATCTTCTCAATTTCCGTTGAGATGCCCGGAATTACTTCTGACCCCATTTGGGAACTACCCTATACGAATAGTACGGGGCAAATCATAAAGCGTCCAGTTGGGTATTTCAGACACTTATCTTGTTTTACATGATTTCAGCTTTATATTCTTATTTCTTCAAAAACTTGGGCCTTAGTCATTGCTATTACAAGTGAATTTTGCGAGAACCTTCCAACTATTAGCTATATGCGTTTACCCATAACTGGGCTAGTATAGCGGTAGAAAACCTCAACCTAAAAATCATCAACCATTTGATTTAAATATTGTTATTAAGATTCTGATATAACATTATAATTTTACTTATACTTTCCATCCGCTCCTTAAACTCCAAAAGCGCAGGGCATTTCAATGAGCCGGTATCATGTTTCTAATAGTGAAGGTCAGTATGAGGAAAACTCCAGTAAACAAGTTTTAACTAACAAGCTGAAAATTTCCAATGCTGATGAAATTGATGATGCTGAACTAGTGTTATTAGAACAGCTATATCATTTTATCTTTGAAGAACAGTTTCCTCTTGAACAAATCACTGTCTCCCTGCTTAAAACCTGGCATCGTCGCTGGTTAGGCAACCTTTATAAATGGGCTGGACAAGAAAGAACAGTCAATATCAGCAAAGGCGGTTTTATGTTTGCACCTTCAGCGCAACTTCCGAAACTACTAAATGAATTTGAAACTAAATACCTTGCCAATTATACGCCCTGCATAGGAATGAATAAGGAAAAACTCATAGAGGCCATCGCTATAATTCACGTTGAAATGATACTCATCCATCCGTTTAGAGAAGGGAATGGGCGTTTATCGCGACTTTTAGCCGATGTAATGGCTGTTCAAGGGGGATTTAAACCGTTGGATTATCAAAGCTGGCAACAGAATAAATCTAAATATATTTCAGCCATCCACGCAGGTATATCAATGGACTATGAACCCATGAAGTTCTGGGTTAAAAAAGCATTAGAAAACAACTAAACAGCCAAACGGAGATAGGAGAATTTTTTGCGTTTAGCTTCAAGTGAAGCCTCGATTTGTCTGGAGGATTGACCCGTTTCAACCGCCGTTGACGTTGCTACAGAACGAGCGATCTCTTCACGAGATGGCTTAATGTAAGCGGCTTGCACTTCTTTGCTGTTGCTCATCACGGTTTCCAGCTCTAAATAAATATTAGGTCTATATTATAGGTTATTTAACTACATTAAGGGAATGTGGACAACCGCCCATATAGTAATGACGTTAATATCCAGTTTCAGAGAGGTAATATCTAAAGTCATCAAATATATGTCCGTTGAGCCGCCATGCTAATTTCAACCGCTATTAACTTAATATCGACAGCTTACTCATTGCTATTACAAGTGAATTTTGCGAGAACCTTCCAACTATTAGCTATATGCGTTTACCCATAACTGGGCTAGTATAACGCCAGCAAATTTTGACATCGGTAATCCACCAGAAACTCATAGTCCTGTATTCTCACCTGCATTTTATGGGATTGAATGATTTTCAGTGAACCCATAATTAACATTAAACTCAATATATTAAATAGATTAATCCTATGAGTAATAGTGCAAACTTAGATTCCCATACCCCCATGATGCAACAGTATCTGAAGCTGAAAGCCCAGCACCCTCAGATTTTACTGTTCTATCGTATGGGCGACTTTTACGAGCTGTTTTATGATGATGCTAAACGCGCCTCGCAACTGTTAGATATTTCCCTGACCAAACGGGGAGCTTCTGCCGGTGAGCCGATTCCTATGGCGGGCGTACCTCATCATGCGGTAGAAAACTATCTGGCGAAGCTGGTGCAGTTAGGTGAGTCGGTTGCTATCTGCGAACAGATTGGCGATCCGGCCGCCAGCAAAGGGCCTGTAGAACGTAAAGTTGTACGCATTGTTACTCCGGGTACCGTCAGTGATGAAGCGCTGTTACAGGAACGTCAGGATAATCTGTTAGCCGCCATCTGGCAGGAAGGCACACAGTTTGGCTATGCCACATTAGATATCAGCTCAGGTCGCTTTCAGGTTTCCGAACCCGTCGATAAAGAGACTATGGCAGCAGAAATTCAGCGTACCAATCCCGCTGAATCACTCTATCCGGAAGATTTCCCTTCCATGGAGCTTATCGATCAGCGCCACGGGTTGCGCCGTCGTCCACTGTGGGAATTTGAATTAGATACTGCCCGCCAACAGCTTAACTTGCAGTTTGGCACTAAAGATTTAAATGGCTTTGGCGTAGAGAAATCAATACACGCTCTGCGTGCAGCAGGTTGCCTGCTGCAATATGTTAAAGATACTCAGCGTACCTCACTGCCCCATATTCGCGGTATTACTCTGGAACGTCAGCAGGATGGCATTATTCTTGATGCTGCCACGCGCCGCAATCTTGAGCTGACCATCAATCTGTCAGGAGGCACGGAAAATACTCTGGCAGCCATTCTTGACCATGCGGTAACCCCTATGGGTAGCCGCATGCTTAAACGCTGGATTCACGCCCCGACCCGCAATATTGAGCTACTGCGTAACCGTCAGTCGGCTATCAATGAGTTACAGGGCTACTATGGCGACATTCAGCCTTATTTGCGTAATATCGGTGATTTGGAGCGCATTCTGGCCCGTCTGGCGCTGCGCACTGCCCGTCCACGCGATCTGGCTCGCATGCGCTATGCTTTTCAGCAGTTGCCGGATATCCACCATATTCTGGCACCGCTGGACTCCGGCTATATTCAGACCCTGAAAAATCAAATTGGCAAATTTGATGAACTACAGGCATTGCTGGAACGCGCCATTATCGAATCACCTCCGGTATTGATTCGTGACGGTGGAGTCATTGCTCCCGGCTACCATGCCGAACTGGATGAATGGCGGGCCTTAGCCGATGGCGCTACCGACTATCTCGATCGTCTGGAGATCCGCGAACGGGAAAAACTGGGGCTGGATACACTAAAAGTTGGCTTTAATGCCATTCATGGTTATTACATTCAGGTTAGTCGCGGTCAGAGCCATTTAGTGCCCATCAACTATGTTCGCCGCCAGACGCTAAAAAATGCAGAGCGCTATATCATTCCTGAATTGAAAGAATACGAAGACAAAGTTCTGACCTCTAAAGGCAAGTCGCTGGCCCTGGAGAAGAGCCTGTATGATGAACTGTTCGACTTGCTGCTACCGCATCTTGAAGCATTGCAGCAGAGTGCATCCGCCTTAGCAGAACTGGATGTGTTATGTAACCTGTCTGAACGTGCTTACAGCCTTAACTATATTTGCCCACAGCTAACGGATAAGCCAGGTATTGCTATTACCGGCGGTCGCCACCCGGTGGTTGAACAGGTGTTGAACGAACCCTTTATTGCTAACCCGTTACAACTATCGCCACAGCGTAGAATGTTGATTGTCACTGGCCCCAATATGGGAGGTAAGAGCACCTATATGCGTCAGGCGGCATTAATTGTGTTAATGGCCCATATCGGCAGTTTTGTTCCTGCCGAAAGCGCTACCATTGGCCCGGTCGATCGCATATTTACCCGTATTGGTGCCGCCGACGATCTGGCATCCGGTCGTTCAACCTTTATGGTGGAAATGACGGAAACCGCCAATATTCTGCATAACGCAACCGAACAAAGTCTGATTTTGATGGATGAAATCGGTCGTGGTACTTCCACCTATGATGGCCTCTCTCTGGCATGGAGCTGTGCTGAAAATCTGGCAAATAAGATTAAAGCCATGACGTTGTTCGCTACCCACTATTTTGAACTGACCACGCTACCAGAACGTATGGAAGGCGTGGAAAACGTTCATCTGGATGCCGTTGAGCATGGTGATACCATAGCCTTTATGCACAGCGTACAACCGGGGGCAGCCAGTAAGAGCTACGGTCTGGCGGTAGCAGCGCTGGCTGGCGTACCAAAAGATGTGATTAAACGTGCCAGACAAAAACTAAAAGAGCTGGAGTCGCTATCGATTAATGCCGCTAACAGCACCGCTGAAGGCTCACAGATGGCGCTGATCGCCGTTGAAGAGACATCACCGGCGGTGGAAGCACTGGAAAATCTGGATCCGGATACCCTATCGCCTAAGCAGGCGCTGGAGTGGATTTATCGGTTAAAAGATCTGGTCTGATTCTTCTCTTCTTAACGTAAAAAGCCGGGTAATGTCTTCATTCCCCGGCTTTTTATTACCACCAATAGCGCTATTTATTACACCGTCTCGGGTTTTGTATGAAACGCGATAATCTCATCAAGAGAAGGCGCCTTATCCTTGTTGATTTGGCTCTCGCTATCCCATAATTTCGCCAGACTGATAGCCTGACCGCAGTGAATAAATGCCTCTTCAATCTCAACCACAATGACAGACTTCACTTTTTTACCGGTGTCGGTAAAAAACTCACACAGTGAAGGATCGATAGAGATAGTCGCCTTCCCATTAACACGGAAAGTTTCATTATAGCCGGGGACTAAAAAGGTTAAGCCCACCTGTGGATTCTCAATAATATTCTGGATGCCGTCTAAACGATTATTACCGGCATAGTCAGGGATTAACAGTGTCTTTTCCCCTACCGTTTTTACAAAGCCAGGATATCCCCCTTTTGGGGAAGCATCCACACCGTTTTTACCCACTGTCGCCAGTACAAAAAACGGTGACATGGAGATCAACTTCTGACCATAAGGTGCCAGAAAATCAATCTGCTTTTTTATCACTATCTCATGAGGCATCTCATAGTGTTCACGCAGTTGCTGCTGAGATGAAACAATATGCTCAGGTTTTATATACATAATTTTATCTCTGTAAGGTAAGCCAGTAAGTCCCGGTCAACTTCACGGGAAGAAACCGTTGATTCATTTCGTCCATTGTTTGCTGTGGATCGATATCCTGATACAGCTCAGGCTGAATCCATTTCGCCATCACTTCAGCACCAACCACATTAAACGGCGAGCCGGAAAAATAGTTCCAGAAACCATACACCCGCCCATGTTTAACGGCATCAAAAGTATTGATACCTTTCTGCTCCACCAGCACTTTTAACTGCCGTTGGCTTAATGCCATATCCACACTGGTTCCTAATGGCAAAGCCTTTTGTGGATCGACGCCAGAATGGCCGGTAGCAATATACACCTGAGGATTCTTTTGAATTAAGTATTCGAGACTCAGCAACCCGCCATTAGCCGTTGGAAACTTATCAGCCCCCACGTTCTCACCTTTAAACAGTGAAATATATTCGCCAAGCCCACCGGAACCGCTGCTCCAGCAACATTCCCAGACACCCGGATAAGCATGCAGCAATACGCGAGGATGTTGTAACTGGCCGCTATTAAGGCGGGAGGTTAATCGTTCCATATGGCTTTGATAGAAGGTTATCAACTCTCCGGCTTTATCTTCACGATCTAACACTTGCCCCAGCACACGCATAGAAGGCACGGTATTTTTCAGCGGTGACTGATAGTAATCAATAAACACTACTGGAATTTGACTCTTATTCAACAACGCAATTAACGACTGCGATCGCGGAGCCTGCCATGCTTCAAAAATCACCAGATCCGGAGACAATGACAAAATCGTTTCTAAAGACAGCTCATCACCACTGCCGCTGCCAATGGTTTTCAGTGTAGAGAGTTTAGGAAAAGTCTTCTGAAAAAGTTGGTAAGTGGCGGTATCAAATCTCTTTAGCTCACTTCCCCAGCCAACTAAAAATGATGTTGGATCTTCATGGGCAAATGACAAAGCAACAAAACTATAGCCTGATGCTAAAACCACACGTTGTGGTTTTTTATTAATCACCACCTGATTGCCTAACACATCGGTGACCGTTTTTGGCCACTCCGCTGCACTGACCGTCGAAATACTGAAAACCAGTATTAACATCAGCTTTAACAAGCTTTTGCTCATTGAATTCTAAAACCTTTTATATGCCAAAAATGAAAACCGTTAATGTCCATCATTCATTTAAAATCCGGCAGATCATACCACCGCTGCTAACTATAGCTCAGAAATAATGATAACTATTCGCAATATATTTTAATTCCCACTTTACCGTTGGCTTACAACTATTCATCAGGCTTTTTATGGTTTCAATTGACATAAACATACAAAAGAAAAGAGAATACGCATGATAAGTGTTCTCATTTTAAAAATCATTCATCAGGATGCCCATCTATGAACAACCCGGTTGCACCGAACAGCCAGGCTTATAAACCATTGGCTTATGCTATTTTACTTAGTCTGGCTACAGTTTCTCCTGCCATCGCCGACGAATCTACCGATAAAAAAGATACTAACGACAATGAAACTTTAGTTGTTACCGGTAGTAATACGTCCATGAAAATGGATACGCCTGCGGCAGAAACACCAAGGTCAGTATCAGAAGTTACAGAACAAGATATCAAAGACCGCGGCGCAAAAAAAATTGATGAAGCGCTACGTTACAGCGCTGGTATCCAGACAGGTCAATATGGCGCGGATAACCGCACCGACTGGTTGATTATTCGCGGTTTCGAATGGGCACCTTATCAGAACGGTCTGGCCAGCATTTATAACGAAGCGGGATTCTACTCCTGGCATCAGGAAACCTACGGTATAGAGCGTATTGATGCCCTTAAAGGCCCTGCCTCAATGCTCTATGGTCAAAACCCTCCCGGAGGTCTGGTGAATATCATCACCAAGCACCCAACCCGTTTAAAGCAGGGAGAAATTGACGTTTCCTATGGTTCAGACGATTACCGCCATTTTGGTATCGATACATCAGGTCCGGTCAACGAAGAAGGTAACGTACTTTATCGTTTCGTCGGTTTTGCTAAAAAAGATGACGGCCCGGTAGACGGCGCATCCAGCGAGCGTTACTACTTCGCACCCAGCATGTCCGTTGATTTTAACGATAAAACCAGCCTGACACTGCTTACCAGCTATATGAAAGATAACACCAACCCAACCAGCGGCTTTAAGCTGCCATACGGTACGCTACAAAGCACGCCGTTCGGTAAGGTGGATAAAGACACCACTTTTGGCGAGCCAGGCTATAGCAAAGGCGATTCAGAACAGTTCAACATCAGCTATGAACTGAGCCACATGTTCAACGACATCTGGACATTTAAGCAAAACGGCTCTTACAGCTATCTCAATCTGCTGTTACGTAACGTTTATGGCTCCTATATGCTGGATGACCGTAACGTTCAGCGCGGCCTGACCTATCGTGACGGTAGCGCTCAAAACTATGCTATCGACAACCGTCTGGTTGGTAACTGGACCTCAGATCGTTTTGAAAACACGCTGCTGTTGGGTACCGATTACTCAACCATTAACTCTCGTGGTACAGACGGTAACGTCTATAGCTTTGGCAACCCACTGGATATCTTTAGCCCGGTTTACGGCAACTACACGCCGGTCAGCGATGACCAGTTATTTGGCCATCACACCAAACGTTTCCAAACTGGATTGTATGTTCAAAACCAACTGAAGTTTGATGACAAGTGGTTATTACTGCTTGGCGGTCGTTATGATAAAGCGCGCTCCAGCGATATCATCTCAAATGCAGGTGCCAACAGTAATACCACCGACAGCCGTATCGATATGGATGACCACAAATACACCAAAAGTGCAGGTTTAATGTACCTGTCTGACAATGGTCTTAACCCATATATCAGCTATTCAGAGTCATTCCAGCCGCTGTCCGGGCGTGATGGTAATAATAAACCTTATGTCCCACAAACAGGGCAGCAAACGGAAGTCGGCGTTAAGTATGTTCCGGAAGGTTTCAATGGCTACTTTAATGCTGCCGCATTTGAGATGTATCAAAAGAATATTTTGACTACTTCAAATGACCCGACAATTAACTATGCTCAGGTTCAAACAGGAATGGCGCGTTCTCGTGGCCTGGAACTGGAAGCCGTCGGTTATGTTACTGATGCCCTTCAGCTTCACGCCAACTATACGCTAAACCGTGTAGAAACAATTCGCTCCGGCAATAGCGATGAAATTGGCAATCGCCTACCGTTAACCCCGCTGCACATGGCTTCCCTGTGGGCAAATTATTCCTTCAATGGCAAACTTGAAGGGCTAACCATAGGTTCCGGTGTTCGTTATATTGGTAGCACCTACGGCGATAAGACTAACGACAAAGATATGAAAGTCCCGGCTTACACACTATGGGATGCCATGGTCCGTTATGACATCAACAAAGAGTGGCAAGTACAGGTTAACGCCAGCAACCTGACTGATACCAATTACGTTAGTGGCTGTAACTACTGGTGTTACTATGGTGAAGGCCGCAATGTAACGGCGAAGGTCAATTACCACTGGTAATTTAACAGCGCATGAAAAAGCCGGCTAAATAAGCCGGCTTTTACTCTGTAACAAATCAATATTTAACGATTATTCCTGAAACAGTGCCTCAATACTCAGCCCTTGTTTCACCAGAATCTCACGCAGTTGACTCAACCCTTCTACTTGAATTTGACGAACGCGTTCACGAGTTAACCCGATCTCTGCGCCGACATCTTCCAACGTTGCCGCTTCATAGCCTAACAGGCCGAAACGACGGGCTAAAACCTCCCGCTGCTTTGGATTCAGCTCAAATAACCATTTAACGATGCTCTGCTTAATATCGTTATCCTGAGTGGTAAATTCAGGATCATTGTTATTTTCATCCGGTAGAATATCTAACAATGCGCTATCAGATTCACCATTTAACGGAGAATCTACAGAAGTCACTCGCTCGTTAAGGCGTAGCATTCGACTAACATCACCCACGGATTTATCCAGTTTAAGCGCAATGTCTTCCGCACGCGGCTCGTGATCCAGCTTTTGAGAAAGCTCACGGGCAGTACGCAAGTAAACGTTTAGCTCTTTAACAATATGAATCGGTAGACGGATAGTTCTGGTCTGATTCATAATGGCGCGTTCAATAGTCTGACGAATCCACCAGGTTGCATAAGTAGAGAAACGGAACCCTCTTTCAGGATCAAACTTTTCTACCGCACGAATAAGACCCAAATTGCCTTCTTCGATAAGATCGAGCAGCGCAAGGCCACGATTGTTATATCGACGAGCAATTTTGACAACCAAACGCAGGTTACTTTCTATCATGCGACTGCGGGCAGCAGCGTCGCCACGTAATGCCCGCCGTGCAAAATAGACTTCTTCCTGCGCGGTTAATAAAGGAGAGAAACCAATTTCTCCGAGATACAGCTGTGTCGCATCCAGCACATGTTGAGTCACATCTTGTGAAAGCAGTATGTCATCCGTGGAGCTATCTTCTTCGACGATATCCAGTTGAGCTTTTTCGTCGAACTCCGTGGGTTCATTCTCATCGAAATCGGCATTTTCAGGCCATTCGTTGACTTTCAGCGTATTGGAACTCATTTTTGTTTTCCTACCTGTAAATTGCGACAATCAGGCAGGAAAACAACTCCTGCCCCGTTAACGCTGCGGTAAATGCTGCAGCGGGTTGACGGACTTGCCCTTATAGCGGATTTCAAAGTGTAATCTCACTGAGCTGGTGCCCGTACTTCCCATTGTTGCTATTTTTTGACCTGCTTTGACTTCTTGCTGCTCCGCCACGAGCATTGAGTCATTATGTGCATACGCACTCAGATAGTCATCATTATGTTTGATGATGATCAAATTGCCATAACCACGTAGTGCATTACCTGCATATACAACTCGCCCATCAGCGGCTGCCAGTACAGACTGACCACGGGATCCCGCAATATCGATCCCTTTGTTACCCCCTTCTGAAGTCGAAAAGTTCTCTATCACTTTTCCTTCAGTCGGCCAACGCCAGCGAACATTTGAGGTACCACTGCTACTTGCCGTTGCCGGAGTAGTGGTGGTACTGGCCGCTGCCGTTGTCGTCCCTGCCGCGGTCGCAGCTGGTAACGTTTTATCAACATTTTGTTTACTACTTGAGGCAGTGTACGCGCCTGAATTTGCAGAATCAACACTTGTTGTAGGATTTTGATTAGAAGTCACAGATGAGACGGACGCCCCATTATTGCTGGTTCCAGCCAAAGTTCCGCCAGTATTGGCGCCGCCGCTAACGTTTAAGGTCTGACCAGCTGATAAAGCATAAGGCTCTGAAATGTTATTTTTTTGTGCCAGTTCACGATAATCATTACCGGTAATCCAGGCAATATAGAATAAAGTATCACCACGAGAGACGGTATAGGTTGGTCCCCCATTGTAAGAACCTTTTGGAATATCAGAGTAGCTGCGGTTATAAACGATACGCTCGCCGGAAGTGGCTACCTGATTAGTCGCCTCCTTGTTCTGATTAAATGGATTACCGCTGCTCTGAGCAGATGCGCTGGCACTGGATGTTGCCGGAGCCAACTCCTGCCCTTCGGTATAGACAATATTTGGCCGACTGGTATCCATCGCCGTTGTCGTCGCAGGCCCGGAGTTTTTTGCCGGCGTTGAGGTGGAGGCAGTGGAGTAGGTTCCGCTGCTATTATTAATAGAAGTAATTGGAGCTGGCTTGGTCGGCTCACTACTACAACCAACCAATATCATACTTATCGCTGCGCCTATTGTTATACGCCGATACATCATCGGCCTTCCTTTATTCATGCTTCCCCCACCGTGTAGCATAATCAAAACTGATAATATTCATGCTTACTCCGTTAATAGCGGAATAAACTTGCCATAAATATGGCGACTTAAAATTAGGTAAATACCGACTGCCATTGCTAAAAAATTATCAGGATCGCAGCAGATAGCGTCACTTTAGTGCGACTTATACTACGAACAACTCTCTAATAAAGACAGATAGTTATAAATTGGACACTAAATTGACAGGTAACGTCAAACAAGAATAGATAAATTTACCTATCTCTACATATGGTTCAGGCCAGATCTCCTTTAACCATAGGAACAAAACGCACCATTTCAATGGTATCAACGATAAACTTATCGCCGTAACGCTGAACCAGTTGCAGCAACTGAGACTGACGCTTTTCTCCTACCGGCAGAACTAATCGTCCCCCGTCCGCCAGTTGAGCCATCAGGGATGGCGGTATTTCATCCGGCGCCGCGGTAACAATAATCGCGGCAAAAGGGCCGCGAACCGGCCAGCCTTCCCAGCCATCACCATGACGGGTTGATACATTGTGCAGATCGAGCTGCTTCAGACGTCGTTTCGCCTGCCATTGCAGGCTCTTAATTCGTTCAACGGAATAAACATGTTGTGCCAGATTAGCCAAAACTGCCGTCTGGTAGCCGGAGCCGGTGCCGATCTCCAGCACTTTAGAATCGGCGGTTAGCTTCAGCAATTCGGTCATTTTAGCCACCATATAGGGCTGAGAGATGGTCTGCCCGGAACCTATTGGTAATGCAGTATTATCGTAGGCCTGATGGGACAATGCCTCATCAATAAAAAGTTCGCGTGGAACGGATGCTATGGCCTGCAGGACCCGTTCATCACGGATCCCCTGCCCGACAAGCTGTTTCAGCAATGTCTGCATACGTTTACTTGGCATTCTCAGGTAACCTTGGTTTGCAATAGCCATTGATTAATCACATCTTGTGCTGCATACGCGGTTAAATCAACCTGCAAAGGTGTAATAGAAACATACCCCTGCTCAACCGCTGCAAAATCCGTATCAGCACCTGCATCATCTTTTTCTCCCGGAGGGCCAATCCAGTAGATATCGTGCCCCCGAGGATCTTGCTGACAGATAACTTTATCTGCCGGATGGCGCCTACCGCAGCGCGTTACTTTAAATCCTTTGATTTCATTCAGGGGTAAATCCGGCACATTAACATTCAGAATACGATTAGTATGTAATGGTTCCTGTTCCAGCATACGCAATAGTTTACAGGTCATCACCGCGGCAGTTTCAAAGTGCTGGTTTCCCACCAGAGATACCGCTAACGCAGGTAGCCCCAGATGACGCCCTTCCATTGCCGCGGCAACCGTACCGGAGTAGATAACATCATCCCCCAGATTTGCCCCTGAATTAATGCCAGAAACCACGATATCCGGACGAGGTACCATCAGCGCATTTACCCCCAGATAGACGCAATCGGTCGGCGTACCCCGCACGGAGATATCCCCCTGTTGCTGACTGTGGATACGTATTGGTAGCTCCAGCGTTAACGCATTAGAAGAACCGCTGCAATTGCGATCCGGCGCAACAACCTGTACCTGAGCAAACTGCCGCAGATGTTCTGCCAGTATCTGAATGCCCGGCGCAGAAATACCGTCGTCATTGCTCAGAAGTATTCTCATCATCAATGCTGCCCGCAGCCTCTAACATATGAATAAGTATGAATGATATCTGTTCTCTGACCCAAATGGCCGGGAGATATTCATAATGATTAACAAAAGTTTGATTATAACCACTTCCGCCTGCACAGGAAAACCTGACCATCCCATTCAGTGGCGCTTTCTTCTCATATTTGTCACGTAATGGCGATAAATTGTGCAAGCTATTGCGGGGGAAACCATTAACCCTCACCCGGTCTGAACTAAACTATAACCACAATATCCAAATGGCTGTCATGCCCTGTCACCACCATGTCAGACTATCTGATGGAGCAACGCTATAATTATTGCCAATAAGAATAGACCGCGACTGTCTGGAAAATAAAGCCCGTCAGCAGGCGTTTTCGCAGGATAATTTGTTTCACACCATCTTGGGGATGCTGGATATTAAAACGGAGAAATATAAATCCGAACTTGATATTCTACAGGGGTATAGAGCGAAGGAGTAAGAAAGCCATCCCGACCAAAGCGCGATGGCCGTATAAATTACTCTTCCGGTATGTCTTCAGCGGCAGCGGTTACCATCATCTCCCGCACCACGCTGGTGGCAAAACTGCCCGCCGGTAACCAAAAGCTAACGGATACCGTCGCATCATCCAGCCATTGCCATGCCATATGCTGAGGTTGAACCAGAATCGCCCGACGGGCGGGTTCAACCCGTTCGCGTTTTACCAGCGAAAACAATGTCTGGTCATCAAGCAATACCTGTTGTTCAAAAGCCAGCGCTTCCAGTTGAGTACCCAGTTCACCATCGCCTGGTAATGGTGCAGTCACTCTCAACTCACCGCCATTTAAACGTTGCTGCACAGAATCAAGCTCTTCAGGCCGAACAACAAACCAGCTTCCCCTGCCAGTCAATTGCATGGCATCACCCGGAATTGCCTGCTGATGCAATGATTGTGCTATTCGCTGGCTGGCAACATGATTAAACATGGCACTACGCGCTGCGGAAAGATAAAAACTGCGTTTGTTGCGCTCTTTGACGCTAATTTCGTTGTTAGCCCAGCGAGCTGCCATTACCAGATTATTACCCTGACGGCCAAAGCGTTGCTCGCCAAAGTAGTTGGCTGCACCAGACTGCTGAATCTTTTGTAAGCGCAGTTCAACATCATCTTTCTGGCTGATATTCCGTAACACCAACTGAAAAAAGTTTCCTTTAAGGGTACCAATACGCAGCTTACGGCGATGACGCGCCACTTTCAGTACTTCACAGCCTTCCAGTTCAAAGGCGCTGAAATCAGGTGTTTCTTTACCCGGCATTTGCAAACAAAACCACTGTTCGGTTACCGCATGGCGATCCTTAAGACCGGCATAGCTCACTACCCGACCCGATACTTTTGCAAAACGCGCCAGATTATCAGCCACAAACTGAGTATTACAGCCGGTCTTACGCAGATAAACCAGTACGTGTTCACCATCACCATCCGGTTCAAACCCCAAATCCTCTTTAACGCAGAAGTCTTCTGGTGACTGTTTCAGAACGCCAGTGGCAGTTGGTTCGCCATATAGCCAGGATAATGACATCATGCCGTTATTCACACCTTCACCAGCAGGGCAACCGCCTCGCAGGCAATTCCTTCTTTACGACCGGTAAAGCCAAGCTGTTCTGTCGTCGTGGCTTTGACGTTAACCTGCTCCATATGACAGCCTAAATCTTCCGCAATATTCACCCGCATCTGAGGAATATGGGGAGCCATCTTGGGCGACTGAGCGATAATAGTGACATCCACATTACCAACGATATAACCCTTAGCCTTAACCTGACGAAAGGCTTCCCGCAGCAGCTCTCTGCTATCAGCGCCTTTATAGGCCTGATCGGTATCAGGAAATAACTTACCGATATCGCCTAATGCCGCTGCACCCAACAGTGCATCGGTCAACGCGTGCAGTGCCACATCGCCATCGGAATGGGCCAGTAATCCAAATTCATAAGGAATGCGAACACCACCAATAATCAGCGGACCTTCTCCGCCAAATTTATGTACGTCAAAACCATGACCAATACGCATCAGCCACTCTCCTGTTTATTATTGGTGTGTAAGATAGAATGTTGCCAGCGCCAGATCTTCAGGGCGGGTAACTTTAATATTGTCTGAACGACCGGGGACTAACAAAGGATGGAAACCACAATACTCCAGCGCTGAAGCCTCATCGGTTAATACCGCCCCTTCCTGTTGCGCCCGAACCATGCATTCAAACAGTAATTCCACAGGGAACATTTGTGGGGTTAGCGCATGCCATAAACCGTTACGGTCTACCGTATTGGCAATCTCAACTTTATCAACAACGGCACGTTTCATGGTATCTCTGACCGGCATAGCCAGAATACCGCCCTGCTTCACGGTTAATACCGTTTGAATCAGTTTATCTAAATCATCGTAGCGTAGGCACGGGCGAGCAGCATCATGCACTAAAACCCAGTCTGCATGTAGGGTTCTGGCCTGTTTTAAGCCCGCCAATACCGAGTCAGCGCGTTCAGCACCGCCGGTCACCACGGAAACCCGGGAATCCTGAGCGATGGCTAATTGAGCAAAAATATCATCCTTAGGGTTTAGTGCGACAATAACCTGTCGAACCGCAACATGGGATAACAGCGTATGAATGGCGTATTCGATAATAGTCTGTTGACCGATGGCGAGATACTGTTTCGGGCAATCGGCCTGCATGCGACTACCAATACCTGCGGCGGGAAGTATGGCAACAATATCAGGACAGGATGACGTGGAAGAAGAGTTAACCTGCGTCACTACTTTTTACCACCTTGTGCTGGCTGAGTCTGCTCAGGGATAATCCGGTAGAAGTTCTCCCCCGGTTTAATCATTCCCAATTCATTACGGGCTCGCTCTTCAATAGCTTCCTGCCCGCCTTTCAGATCGTTAATTTCTGCAAACAGTCGTGCATTACGGGATTTAAGTTTGGCATTATTATCTTGTTGTATCGCCAAATCTTCTTTCACCCGGGCATAATCGTGCATGCCATTTTTGCCCAGCCACAGGGAGTACTGTAACCAGCCAATGAGTACAATTAATAACAGCGTAAGTTTTTTCATCCCGCCCCCTAAAAACCGGCTAATCATCCCATAACTCAAGGCCAGACTCCATACAGAAATGGGATAAAACTGAACTTATCGCGTTCCCGGCTTTAACATTCCCTGTGTTGAAAGAAAGTGCTGTAACTGATTTTGATTCGGTAATGCCCCCCAGGCTCCCTTATGGGTTGTCGACAATGCGCCACATGCGCTGGCCTGGCTGATAATCAGACTCAGGGTTTTTAGCCCATCGTTCCCCTGCTCCGGAATCCCATTACGGGCGATACCGGTCAGCAGTCCGGCCATAAATGCATCACCGGCGCCGGTAGTATCCACACTGGTTACTACATAACTGTCAAAGGTGTGGATGGTATTCTGGCACAGTACCAGACATCCCTGTTTACCCCGGGTGATCACGATTAGCGCTGCCGGGTAATGGCTTAACCGCGCTAATGCATCAGACCAGTTATTGTCAGAACATTGGGTTAACCAAAACAGCTCTTCCTCTGACAGCTTAAGCACATCAGCTTGAGCACAATATTCAGCAATAACCTGATGCATTTCCTGTTTATCCGCCCACATCTGAGCGCGCAAATTCAGATCAAAGCTCACCACTCCTCCCAGTTGCTTAACCTGATGTGTAATATTTAGCAGTGAATTCCGACAGACTTTTCCGGTCAGGGCTAATGAACAGGTATGTAAAATGGCCGCTGAGGCTTCAGGTAATGCATGTAAAGAGAGAAACTGATCCGCTGACGGACTGACTAAAAAAGTAAAACTACGTTCACCACTGGCCGCCAAATCAACAATGACGGTACTGGTTTTGTAATTGTCATCCCGTTCAATACACTGGCAGTCAACCCCTTCCTGTGCCAGTGATTCAGCCATAAAGCGACCAAATGGATCCTTACCCACCCGCCCGGCAAAACCAGACGGATGCCCTAAACGAGCAATGCCTACTGCCACATTCGCCGGAGCACCACCAGCACAGGCCTGATATTGCATATTTTCCAGCGGTAGCAAGTCCACCACCACATCACCTAATGACCAGATTTTTATCATATTCAATGTTGATTGTTGTAAATAGCTGGGGGTAGTTTAACTGAAATTCAGTTTAGAGTAAGTTTCGTCCACTAACAGTACAGTGTCTGAATTAACAATAGTGCTCAAAAGGTCAAGGAACAAAACAAAACGGCGTAGGGCCATAATCATAGCACTACGCCGTAATCAAAAACTCACAAAAACCCTTTTAATCAGACCTCCAGCACCTTACTCAAAAAAGCTTTCGTCCTCTCATTCGACGGTGCCGTAAATAATTTCTCCGGTACATCTTCTTCCTGAATAATACCCTGGTCGATAAAAATAACCCTGTCAGCAACATCTCTGGCAAAGCCCATCTCGTGGGTTACCACCACCATGGTCATACCTTCATGGGCCAGTGCTTTCATAACTGCCAGCACTTCACCCACCAGTTCAGGATCCAGCGCGGAAGTAGGTTCATCAAACAGCATCACTTTCGGCTCCATCGCCAGCGCACGAGCTATTGCCACACGCTGTTGCTGGCCGCCGGATAGCTGGCTTGGGTAAGCATCGATCTTATCGATCAGCCCTACTTTTTGCAGCAGTTGCTCCGCGCGTTTTATCGCTTCTGCTTTAGACAGCTTTTTCACATCCATCGGTGCCAGAATTAAGTTTTCCAGCACTGTCATATGAGGAAACAGATTAAAGCGCTGGAATACCATGCCGACACTTTCACGCAGTTTATTTAAATCGGTTTTACGATCGTGGACATCGTAGCCATCAATAGTAATTTCACCGCCACTCATCTCTTCCAGCGCGTTCATGCAGCGCAGAAAAGTACTTTTCCCTGAGCCTGACGGACCGATAATACAAACCACCTCATTGGCAGCAATATCGCAGGAAATACCGCGTAAAACGTGAGTTTTACCAAACTGTTTTTGTAAATTGCGAATCTTAATCACTTCGGCCTAACCTCTTTTCCATATGCCTTACCATCAGTGAAAGTAAGAACGTAATCACCCAATAAACCACAGAAATTGTCAGGTAGGGCTCCCAGTAACTGGCATAAGCGCCAGAAACGGTACGGGCAGCATAGGCCAAATCGGCAAGCCCGATGGCGGATGCCAGCGAAGAGTCTTTAACAATGGCAATAGCGTTATTCCCCAGCGGCGGCAGCATACGGCGAAATGCCTGCGGCAGAATAATCTTACGCATAGTTTTACCGTAGCTCATTCCCAGCGAACGGGCCGCTTCCATCTGTCCGCGATCGATAGACTGAATACCGGCACGGAAAATCTCAGAAACATAGGCCCCGGCATTCAGGGTAATCGCCACCACACAGGAGAGAAACGCACCGTATTCTGAACGTAACATACGGGCAAAATCGACAGACATAATGCCACTGCTAACCAATAACCCATCACGAGGATTGATCAACAGAGGGATCAACGCAAAGTGCACCACCATGATCTGAACAAACAGCGGGGTGCCGCGAAAAGCACTGACATAAATCTTAACCGGCCACTGCACAAAAATGTGCAATAAACGGTTTAAACCGCGATTGCGGGGCGCCTGTGCTGTGCCGCCCAGCCCGAGAATTAACCCCCAGGTTACGCCCAATATCACACAGATGATGGTACATTTGATGGTCATCCATGCGCCCTCGGCAAACAGAGGGGCATACTCCTGGATTATTTCCCAGCGAAATCCTGACATAAAAATGAATCCGTTATAGAAAAACATTCAGGGCGAATAATCGCCCTGAATGGAAAATCGATGAAAAAATTACTCGGCAGGTAATACCGGTACGTTGCTGTCAAACCACTTCTGGTAGATTGCCGCATAAGTGCCATCAGCAATGATTTTCTTCAGACCGGAATTGATCTTGTTACGTAACTCTTCATTGCCTTTAGCCACAGCGATGCCAAAGAATTGACGTTCAAACTTGTCATCAGCAACCAGAGAAAATTCTTTTTCCGGATGATTTTTAATGTAAAACTTAGCGACGCCCACATCACCAACTGCTGCATCAATACCATCTTCATACAGCTCTTGCAGCATGAGTGGCGTATTATCAAAGCGCTTAATTGAGGTGCTGTTTTTGCCTAATACGTCTGATACCACGATATCACCGGTACTGGAGTTCACTACGCCCACTTTCAGCGGTTTCAGGTCGGCAATCGCTTTAATCTCTTTACCTTTTGGTATCACAATAGTCTGTTCCGCCGGGAAGTATGGCGCAGAAAAATCAACCATTTGCTTGCGCTTATCGGTAATAGTGATACCAGAAATGATGATGTCACGATCGCCACTACCTAATGTGGCGAAAATCCCTTCCCAGGGCGTATTCACCAGCTTGATCTTGAAGTTCTCCGCTTTAGCAATCGCACTGATGATATCAATATCAAAACCTTCCAGCTCTTTTTTACTGTTTTCAAATTCGAAAGGACGATAAGTACCACCAGAACCTACGACGTAGGTTGGTTCGGCTGCATTAGCGACAGGTAATGTACACAGAGCGGCAGCCAGGCATACACCAAAAATAGAAAGACGTTTAAACATTTGCGCATCCTTTATTATTACATGGAGATTCGTGAAATTATGCATGAAAATCGCATAAAAATACACTGGATATATATTGGTTATGTAAATAAATAAGATTTACGTCTATTTTCCTGTTATGACAGAAAAATCCGCTAAATACCGCCGATTATTTAACAAAAAAATTACATCATTATCGCTATAACCGGTTATTTCGTATAACATTTGCTCAGGAAAATGATGAGAAAGCAGATTAATACCAGAAGCGTGATCTCAAGCAGCTATGTTATTTGATCGAAGTCAAATGCTGGTAAAACAGAACTAATAGATAATCAAAAACTATCTTATCGCTATCATTATTTCTAAATGGAACAATCATATGTCTAATGAACAGTCACTGTCAGAACAACCGGAGCAGGAAAAGCCGGAACAATTTAAAGTAGGCATTGGTGCTTACATATCCCTGATCTTCGCCATGGTGTTCTTCTCCGGCTTGCTGGGTGGGAAAGAATGGTGGTCAGTCTTTGATTTCACTACGCTTAATGGTGCGTTTGGTAAAGTTGCTTCTAACGTAACTGAAGTCGATGGCGCACTAAATGTTGCCAAAAGTACCTTCCGCGGTACCGGTGGCGGCGGTGCAATGGATGGTTTTTTATTCGCTTTTGGCCTGATTCCATCCGTTATGTTTGCTCTGGGTATGATTAACGTGCTGGAACACTATGGTGCTCTGGATGCAGCCCGTAAACTGCTAACACCGCTGTTACGTCCTCTGTTAGGTATTCCTGGTTCTACCGGTCTGGCCATTATTGGTAGCCTGCAAAGTACCGACGTTGGCGCATCACTCACCCGCTCTCTGGTCGATGAAGGTCAACTTAATGAAAAAGAAAAAGACCTCATTACTATGTTCCAGTTTTCTGCCGGAGCCATGATCACCAACTTCTTCTCATCAGGGGCCGTGCTGTTTACGCTGATGAACGCCGATAACACACCCGCCGTACCTGCTTCTATCGGCCTGTGTATTTGTGTCATGTTCGTTATGAAGATTGTCGGAGCCAATATCTTCCGACTCTATCTCGCGCTAACAACTAAAAAAGAAACCGTCGCTGCTAACTAATAACGAATACAGCCCAAATTTTAAGGATATCAATATCATGTCAAACGCAAGCAAACCGATGATTACCGATGTATTTGTTGCCGGTGCACGTAAAGGCTGGGGCATCGCGACCTCCAGCACCCTGCCAAACGTATTAATGGCATTCGTCATTATTAAAGCCCTGGAAATTACCGGCGCTCTGAAAGGATTGGGCTATGTTTTCGCCCCACTTATGAACCTGTTTGGTCTACCGGGCGAAGCCGCTGCCGTATTAATCGGCGGTTGGATGTCTATGGGCGGCGGCATTGGTGTTGCCGTCAGTCTGTATGCTAACGGTACATTAAGCGGTGAACATCTGGCGATTTTAGCTCCGGCGATTTATCTGATGGGCTCTCAAATCCAGTACGCTGGCCGTATTCTTGGGGTTATCGGCACTAAAGCCAGTAAGATCCCGGTGATGATTATTATTTCTGTCATCAATGCCTTTATCGCCATGTTCCTGATGAAACTATTTATTGCCTGATTCTAACCCTTCACAGCCCTCCTTCTGGGGTAAGACCTGCGCCGCGTCACCTGACGTGGCGCATTCTGAGAAATAAGGATGCACCATGCAGTTAAACCAATATTTAGATGAGCTACGTCCTCTGGTTAATATCGATTGTGGAACTCAAACCACTGAAGGTGTTGCCGTTGTTGCCGGCCTGATGAAGAAGAAATATAAGGATTTAGGCTGGCATGCAGAAATTGTTGATCTGGGCAAAGAGGTTGGTCCTGGCGTGTTTGCCACCAACAAACCTGGCGCCACTCAGTTTGATGTGTTGCTAATTGGTCATATGGATACCGTATTCCCACCGGGAACCGCGGCCGAGCGCCCAATGTCTACTGATGCTACCCGTCTATATGGTCCGGGTGCGGCGGATATGAAATCGGGTCTGCTGAATATCCTGTGGGCTATTCGTGCATTGGATGACAAAGATGTGCAGAGATTATCCATTGCCGTTGCCATGAATCCTGATGAAGAAACCGGTTCAGTTTATTCTCACGAGTGGCTGGGTAAATATGCTAAACAGAGTCGTTATGTACTGGTTGCTGAAGCAGCACGTGCCGATGGTTCTCTGGTTAAAGCCCGTAAAGGTATGGTTCGCTACAACATTGATTTTCACGGACGTGCAGCCCATGCGGGTAATGCTCCGGAAAAAGGCCGTTCAGCCATTACCGAGTTAGCCAACTGGATTCTGGCGATTAATCAGTTAGGTAATACGCAAGCCGGTACTACCCTGAACGTAGGCGTTGTTAAGGGTGGTGATGCCGCCAATATCGTACCTGATAAAGCTCAGGCCGTCGTTGATGTCCGCTTCTGGGATAACAACGAATATCACCGTATTGATAAAGCCATCAATGAGATGAGTAAAAAAGCCTATGTGGCAGACGTTACCGCCTCCATTACCAAAATGGCCCATACCCCTGCGATGTCTCCTTCTGCAGAAACAGAAAAATTGATGACCTTGGTTGAGCGCTGTGGTCAGGAAGAAGGTATTCCGGTGAAATGGCAGGCAGTGGGTGGCGGTTCTGATGCTAACCACACCGCAGCGTTAGGCGTTCCTTCACTGGACGGTTTTGGCCCTATCGGTGCCGACTTCCACAGCCCGGCGGAATATGTTGAGTTAGAGAGCATTATCCCGCGGATTAAGTTGCTGAGTCGCATCATTAAATCGCTGTAATAGATTTTGTTTTGATGTTGAAACCGCCTGTTGGGCGGTTTTTTATTGCGGTTAGACAATCTTTATTTGCTGTCGTGGATATTCCGATCGTAAAAACAACCTTGCCCATATTACTTTTATACTCGACCGGAGAATCATCAGCGCTTGAGTTCTGCGCCGCCGGGCCTGAATTTCCTGTGGGCTGTTATATAAACGCCTTCAATCAATTTTTTATAAATGATAAAGCCGCCCAAAAGGGGCGGCTTTATATTAAACATCGTTTATTAACTATACGTCGGCAATATATTAAACGTCGACAGTATATGTGCCAACATGGTGACCACCCCAAACACGATCACAACATATATCAGCGGAGTTCCACCCCAAGTGCGGAACATCGGGTTACCAAATTTTTCACGAGAGGCTTTCGCCAACAGACCGGGAACAATGATAGCCCATACTGCAAACGCCAGCCCCGCATAGCCAATGGCATACAAAAAGCCATTTGGATAGATAGAACACAGCAGCGCCGGAGGAATATAGGTGACTAATGCCGTCTTCGCTCTGCCGCCATTATCATCCTTAAACTTAAACAGGTCAGCAATGTAGTCGAACAGACCCAATGTTGCGCCTAACATAGAGCTGGCAACCGCAAAGTTGGCAAAGAAGGTCAGAATCACATCCATGGATGCACTGTTAAGTATCGCTCCCATCGCCGTGATAAATACGTCGATATTTCCGCCCTGAGCAATAATTGGCTTAAAGTCAGTCCGGGAAATATTTCCCATGGTGCAATAGAGCCAGAAGATATACAAGAACAGCGCAAACAACGTTCCAATTAATATGCAGGCGACAATGCGTTTAGGATCTTTACCATAGTGTTTCACCAGACTAGGGACGTTGCCGTGGAAGCCAAATGAAACAATACAGAAAGGCAGTGTCATTAGCAGGAAAGGTAAATAGCTGGTTCCCTCTGGTGCCATGACGTCCATCAGATTATCAACCTGTACATAACCCAACAGGCTGGCGAACGTCATAAAGAAAGCGATAAATTTACCCAACAGCAAAATGGTGGTAATACGCCCTACCGCCGTTGAACTCCACCAGACAATAAATGCCACAATAATGGTAAATATCACACCGGTAATACGGGAGGAGATTCCAATAGCGAAATACTGGGTTAACGTTTGGGAGATAACCGCAGCACTTCCTGAAATATAGGCGTAGGCAAGAATGTATAAAACGAAAGCAAAAGTAATGTTGGTTGCAATATTCCAGAATCGACCTAATAGATCTTTTGTTAATGTGTCGAAACTGGCACCAATATGATAATTAAGGTTGGCTTCCAACAGCATAAAGCCAGCCATTATCATAATAAAACAGGTAACGGCAAGGATACCAATTGACCAGGAGAACCAAACCCCGGACATGGCTACAGGTAAAGAGAACATTCCGGCGCCAACAACGGTCGCCGTAGTGATCATCGCTCCACCAATAACCGACTTCTTCTTAACCTGAGCAGACCCCTGAGCTTCTATGCTGTCCGTCATAATTGATTCCTTTAATTAAAATTCTAAGTGGGAAAAACATATTAATGACCTGTGACTGATACAGACTTTTAGAGTCTTTCATTCCGCAGAATGAAAGACTCTTTGATAGTTAATTTATGATTTGCTTAACAAAAACCTTATTTAAGAGGCTCAAATCTTGCGGTAAAGAAACGCAGGAATTTAGGCTCGTATACCATATCCAATCCTTTGATCTTCTCTCTGTTTTTATACAGATGAATCACAGAATCAGCGACCACATCCAGATGTGCATAGGTGTATACGCGACGAGGAATAGTCAGACGAACCAGCTCCAGCTTAGGCGTATGGTTCTTACCGGTTTTCTTATCGCGTCCGGCGGATATGATACCGCGTTCCATACTACGTACTCCGGAGTCAATATAGAGTTCAGCCGCTAAAGACTGAGCCGGGAACTGATCCTGAGGTATGTGTGACAGGAAGGCTTTTGCATCCAGGAATACCGCGTGACCGCCAACGGGTTTTACAATTGGCACGCCTGCTGCTTCCAGTTTGTCTGCCAGATAGCGACACTGCGCAATACGGTGATGAATGTATGCATAGTCAACGGACTCAACGATACCACGCGCCATTGCTTCCATATCACGACCTGCCAGACCGCCGTAAGAAGGCATACCTTCGTACAGAACAACCAGTTCGCTGGCTTTTTGATATAGGGAGTCATCGTTCATACATAAGAAACCGCCGATATTTACCAGACAGTCTTTTTTGCCGCTCATAGTACAACCGTCAGAGTAGCTCATCATCTCTTTCAGGATGGCTGCAATAGTGACGTCTTTATACTCTGGCTCACGATCTTTGATGAAATAGGCGTTTTCAACACAGCGTGTCGCATCATACATCACCAGAATTTTGTTTTTGCGGCACAGCTTACTGACTTCACGCATGTTAGCCATACTCACCGGCTGACCACCTGCCAGGTTTACGGTAACCGCCAGGCAAACGTAAGGGATACGGTCTGCACCAACTTCATTAATCAGTTTTTCCAGTTTAGAAATATCGACGTTGCCTTTAAACGGCAGCTCTTTTTGTGAGTCATGGGCTTCGTCGATGATAATATCAACGAATGTTGCGCCGTTTCTCTCCTGGTGAGCACGGGTAGTGGTGAAGTACATGTTACCCGGTACATAATCACCTTCTTTAATTAACAGAGAAGAGAGCAGGTTTTCTGCACCACGCCCCTGATGGGTAGGTACAACGTGCTTGTAGCCGTAATATTCGCTAACCACATCTTGCAGATGATAAAAGTTTATGCTGCCTGAGTAGGCTTCATCACCTAACATCATACCGGCCCACTGATTATCACTCATGGCTGTGGTGCCGCTATCGGTTAACAGGTCGATATAAGTCTGTTTGGATTGAAGTAAAAATGTATTATATCCTGCATCTTTAATATATTGAATTCGCTGTTCGCGAGTAGTCATTGCAATTGGTTCAACAACTTTAATTTTATAAGGTTCAGCTGGGTATGACATTATACTTTCCTCATTTGTGATTTTATTAATTCAGGCTTTTTCGGACTCCTTCATTCTTACTTTTAAATATCTTTTTGCAATACCAGCACCCAATTAATAAAAAACCCCACCTGTAACCTTATTATTACGAGTGTTACATTTATGACACTCATCGTTTAATCGTACATATAGTTTAATTCATTGACTGAACAAAGCCATTAATGTGACCGGACTCAAATTTTATATTCAAGATCTATGTTGAATTACATTCTGGACATCGAAGTGGAGCGAATAATCAGATGTACATTAATATTTACAACTCATGATAATTTATTTTCAAAAAAATAATCAATTAAAATCAACGAAATAAAAATTATGGAGTGTTATTATTAAAAGATGAGACTCAGGTCAATTGACTTATAATATCTGGCATGACTACTTCGCCTGGCGAAATTTTCATATAAAAAACCATAAGATAATAAAACGATAAACACGCTTACAAACTGCAAACCAAGATAGAAATGATTTATTAATTTAAATAATAAAAATATTTATCATAAATAATAATTATAAATAGAAATACGCTCCGTCACTTCAAGAGCAAATTCACAACATTTATTTTTAGAGATCAACTTAAAAAGTTGATAACAGAAAAAACAAAAGCAAATTAAACACGTTAAAGTTTTATCGTGATAAAGATAACTTAATTAACATTGATAAGAATGAAGACTTGTTACCATCAATAGCACCAAGGAAATGGATACACTTCAAAGCGACCTCAACGTGGTAACCTACCCCGCTTTTTAGTAAAATACCGCCGAAATTATTATCCGAGGCGATTATGGTAACCACATTATTTAAAGATTTTACTTTTGAAGCCGCTCATCGGTTGCCAAATGTTCCCGAAGGCCATAAATGTTCCCGCCTGCATGGGCACTCTTTTGCGGTCAGAATCGAAGTAACAGGCGAAGTTAACCCTTATACCGGCTGGGTCATGGACTTTTCCGACATTAAAGCCGCCTTTAAGCCCATACTGGACCGTTTAGATCACTACTACCTGAACGATATCCCCGGACTGGAAAACCCCACCAGCGAAGTTTTAGCCCACTGGTTTTGGCAACAGCTTAAGCCGGGGCTTCCGTTACTGAGTGGGGTTAGGGTGAAGGAGACATGCAGTGCTGGGTGTGTTTATAGGGGGGAGTGATCCTCTGTTCAGGCAACTCGTCTGATTCAGATTAAGTGATATTGAATTTTAAAGTACTATTGAATTTGGAGTATGTTTCGGCCATATCAGTATCATGTTTGAATTAACATTGATGATCGGCCGAGCAAGAGGCGTTAAGGCCAACGCCTCTTGCACCTCTGCGCCTTCACACCCGAATCCAGGCCGCCTACGGCGACTCCCCTCCGCCTTCATTCGGGCTCACGCACCGGCACTGATTCGGTTTATTCGCCTCATCCATGAGGCTCACCCCTACGGGGCCAGCACGTTGTGCTGTTCAAAATTGCTCCTGCAATTTTGTCCGGCGAAGCAGTGCCTCACCAAACATCCATGTTTGGCGTGCTACCCTCTCTCAGTTGTCGGCTGAATTCCAGTGCTCACTTAGAAGAACAAGAGAAAGAGCAAGGGCTAGAACTGACTATTACTCGATCCCTAAGTACTTATGCGTCTGCATCGACAACCGCCAGTTGCGTTCAATACAGGTATTAATACATAGCTCAGTCGCTCTCGGATTTTGGCTAATGGGTTGTAACGCTATCACTCGTTTTTTATTATCTGACAGCGTTGCTAACAGCTCATCCAACTGTTCAATATCCCGCTCCCGGGCTACCGGATGTTTTATTTCATCTGCCCTTACCAGAGCCTGAGGTATAACATGTAACCCACCGCGCATATCAACCTTAGGGGAAACCGTCACCCAGGTATCTGCCGAACAGAGCACCGGTTGAGTACCACTGGTTTCTATCTGACACTGAAAACCATGCTGTTCCAGTAAACCCGTCAGAGGAAGCAAGTCATAAAGACAGGGCTCACCCCCGGTAATCACTACGTGGCGCGCCGTATAATAAGGTTGCTGTAAAATAGCTAACAGTTGTGAAGCACTGGCTTCTCCCCAACTGTCGCTCTCCTGAGTTTTCGCCAGAATATCACCCATTGATTGCTGACGATCGGCAATCTTCTCCCAGGTATGTTTGGTATCACACCAGCTACAACCAACCGGGCAGGCCTGCAAACGAATAAAAATCGCAGGAACACCGGTGAAGAACCCCTCGCCTTGCAGGGTTTGAAATAACTCATTAACGGGATATAACATTTTTCTCTCGGAGATTTTCTTTCAATCTGCACAACTAAAAACAAAAATCCCGTATTGATAGCAACCAATACGGGATTTAACTAAGCTACAGGAGGATTAAAAATTAACCCTGACCTTTCACTTCTTTTAAACCGTTGAATGGCGCACGGTCACCCAGCGCTTCTTCAATACGGATTAATTGGTTGTACTTAGCAACACGGTCAGAACGGCTCATAGAACCTGTTTTGATTTGACCAGCAGCAGTACCTACCGCTAAATCAGCGATGGTAGCATCTTCAGTTTCACCTGAACGGTGAGAGATAACGGCTGTATAACCAGCGTCTTTAGCCATTTTGATAGCGGCTAACGTTTCGGTCAGAGAACCGATTTGGTTAAATTTGATCAGGATAGAGTTAGCGATACCTTTTTCAATACCCTCTTTCAGGATCTTGGTGTTAGTTACAAACAGATCGTCACCAACCAGTTGGATTTTGTCGCCCATCACTTTAGTCTGATAAGCAAAGCCATCCCAGTCTGATTCGTCTAAACCATCTTCGATAGAAACGATTGGGTATTGCTTAGTCAACTCTTCCAGATAGTGAGTGAATTCTTGAGAAGTGAAGGTTTTGCCTTCGCCTTTCAGCTCATAGTTGCCAGTTTCTTTGTTATAGAACTCAGAAGCTGCACAGTCCATCGCTAAAGTCACATCTTTACCCAGTACATAACCTGCTTGTTCTACTGCTTCTTTGATAGCAGCCAGTGCAGCAGCGTTAGATTCCAAGTTAGGTGCATAACCACCTTCGTCACCAACCGCAGTGCTCATGCCTTTAGACTTCAGAACTTTCGCCAGGTTGTGGAATACTTCAGAACCGATACGTACCGCTTCTTTCAGAGTTTTAGCGCCGATTGGCTGAATCATAAACTCTTGAATATCAACGTTGTTATCAGCGTGCTCACCACCGTTGATGATGTTCATCATTGGTAATGGCATAGAGAATTTGCCTGGTGTGCCGTTCAGTTCAGCAATGTGCTCAAATAAAGGCATGCCTTTTGATGCTGCTGCTGCTTTAGCCGCTGCTAAAGAAACCGCCAGAATCGCGTTTGCACCGAATTTAGATTTGTTCTCAGTGCCATCTAAGTCGATCATGATCTTATCGATGTTAGCCTGATCTTTTGCATCTTTACCCATAACTGCCTGTGCAATTGGGCCATTTACCGCTGCAACAGCTTTCAGTACACCTTTACCCATATAACGTGCTTTATCACCATCACGCAGTTCCAGTGCTTCACGAGAACCGGTAGATGCACCTGATGGCGCAGCAGCCAGACCTACAAAACCGCCTTCTAAATGAACTTCAGCTTCAACAGTGGGATTGCCACGAGAGTCGATAATTTCACGACCGAGCACTTTAACGATTTTGGACATTCGGTTTTCCTCAGTACAAGTTGATTAAACTACAAACTGTAGATTGCGACACCTCATTGTGTCGTACACTCTGGCCCGATGTATCAATAAACGCAATGTCTGAACATTTAGCATCTATGACCGATAATCAGGCCGGGCTTACTGAATACTTTTAATACTATTGCTGACCCTTTAGCCCGCCTGACGCTTCTGGTAATCACCAGCAGCCTTCACAAAACCGGCAAACAGTGGGTGGCCATCACGCGGAGTTGATGTGAACTCCGGGTGGAACTGACTGGCAACAAACCATGGATGATCAGGCAGTTCAATAATTTCCACCAGCTTATGATCAGCAGAACGCCCTGCTACAAGTAACCCTGCTGCTTCAATCTGCGGCAGCAGCATATTGTTCACTTCATAGCGATGGCGATGACGTTCTGAAATTGTTGGTGAGCCATACAACTTGCGTACCAGGCTGCCTTCAGTTAAATGACATAACTGACTGCCTAAACGCATGGTTCCACCTAAATCGCTCTCTTCTGTGCGTACTTCAACATTCCCCTCTTCATCACGCCATTCAGTGATCAACGCGATAACCGGATACTTACAGTCTGGCACAAATTCGGTCGAATTAGCATTAGGCATACCAACAACATTACGTGCAAACTCCATCATCGCTACCTGCATGCCTAAACAGATACCCAGATAAGGGATCTTGTTTTCACGAGCATAGCGGGCGGCAGTGATTTTGCCTTCCACACCACGGTAGCCAAAACCACCGGGAACCAGAATCGCATCAAGACCAGACAGAACTTCTTCACCTCTGACCTCAACATCCTGCGAATCGATTAGCTTTATATTAACGCTGAATCGATTCTTCAGTCCACCATGCTTTAATGCTTCGATGACAGATTTATATGCATCTGGCAATTCTACGTACTTGCCAACCATGCCAATAGTGACTTCACGGGTAGGATTCGACTCTTCATAAATTACCTGTTCCCACTCAGATAAGTTGGCTTCAGGCAGGTCGAAACGGAAGCGTTTACAGATAAATTCATCCAGCCCCTGTGACTTCAACAGTGCAGGAATTTTATAAATAGAATCAACATCTTTCAGAGAGATAACTGCCTTTTCAGGCACGTTACAGAACAGGGCAATTTTAGCCCGCTCATTGGCTGGAACTGCGCGATCGGAACGACATACCAGAATGTCTGGCTGGATACCGATAGAGAGTAATTCTTTGACCGAGTGCTGGGTTGGTTTCGTTTTCACTTCACCAGAAGCCGCCATGTAAGGCACCAGTGTCAAATGCATAAACAGTGTGTGCTCACGGCCCACTTCAACCGCTAACTGACGAATCGCTTCCAGAAACGGTAGTGATTCAATATCACCAACGGTACCACCAACTTCGACTAAAGCCACATCATGGCCTTCTGCACCGGCAATAACACGTTCTTTAATCGCATTGGTAATATGAGGAATAACCTGAACGGTTGCTCCCAGATAGTCACCACGGCGTTCTTTACGTAATACATCAGAATAGATACGACCGGTCGTAAAGTTATTACGGCGGGTCATTTTAGTGCGGATAAAACGTTCGTAATGGCCTAAATCCAGATCGGTTTCTGCGCCATCTTCGGTGACGAATACTTCACCGTGTTGAATAGGGCTCATTGTACCCGGATCGAGGTTAATGTATGGATCCAGCTTCATCATAGTGACGTTTAAGCCACGAGCTTCAAGAATAGCGGCCAGAGAGGCTGCTGCAATACCTTTACCGAGTGAGGATACAACCCCGCCTGTCACAAATATATAATTAGTTGTCATGCTGAACCTGAAGGTTAGGTTTAAAAGACTAAAATGGAGGTACTAGGACGGGAAAGTAGTATACCAGACCCTTTTCCTCACAACAAACGTTGAAATCAGATAGTGAAAAATAATCTATTTTTCTGTCTGATTTTCAAGGTTTTTTACCTGTTGCCATGCGGCTTCCATTTCGTCCAGCGATGCTTGCTCCATCGACTTCCCCGATTGCGCAACCAATTGTTCTACCTGACGGAAACGACGCTCAAACTTACGATTAGCGGCCTGCAGAGCACTTTCTGCTTTATGGCCTAAATGACGACTCAGATTAACGGTGGCAAAAAACAGATCGCCTAACTCTTCTTCCAGTTTAGACTGGTCGATAACCACTTGCGTAGCCTCGTGCATCACTTCATCAATCTCTTCATATACCTTATCCAGTACCGGACCTAACGTTGTCCAGTCAAATCCCACCGAAGCACAACGTTTCTGAATTTTATGAGCACGCATCAATGCAGGTAACACTTCAGGAATATCATCCAGCATGGAAAATTGCGCTTTCTGCGCCCGTTCCTCGCCTTTACGTTTTTCCCAACCGGCAATCACTTCCTGACTGTCATGCTGAGTTTGAGTATCAAAAACATGAGGATGACGACGTTCCAGCTTATCGCTGATGCTGTTACAGATATCATCGAAATTAAACCGGTTTTGCTCATCCGCCATACGCGCGTAGAACACCACCTGAAACAGCAAATCACCCAGCTCATCCCGTAAATCACCAAAATCCGAACGCCGGATCGCATCCAACACTTCATAAGTTTCTTCCAGGGTATAAGGCGCAATAGTTTCAAACGTTTGCTGCTTATCCCAAGGACATCCATTTTCCGGGTCACGTAACCGGTTCATAATATTCAGCAACCGCTGAATGGGTGTAATCTGGTCCATTATTTATCTTCTATGACTGGTGAAAATACATTCAAAATTATAAATGTATAAAGGGGCTTTAATTGCTCTTTTGAGACTGCTGACAAACCTAATAAATCGGCATCAATGGACATTCCGGTCGTAAAATCTAATATGCTTATATTGGCTTGGTGCTCGACCGGAAGACCACTAATACTTGACTTCAGCGCGTGTCGGGCCAGCGCTAGCGCTGTTCAAACAGGCAAAGCCTGTTTGTCGTTGGCTCACGCCAGGTCGCTCCCCACGGGAGTCCCTCCCATTTTAAAACACAAAACTGAGCAAATTAATGATACTAATCGAGCTAAACGACGGGAGGGATTGCCGTTGGGGTCGTAGCAGCTTTAGCTGCCGGAGCGCCCCCAGGGAATCCAGGCCCGTCGCACTCCGGAGCTGAGTAAAATGGTTTTCCGACCGGGCACCAAGCCAATATAAGCACTTTATAATGACGGACGGAACATCCACAACAGCCAATAAAACAACCTCAACAAAAAGGTTACTTAACCCCCAACCTCTTAGCCTCAATAATATCCGGCAACTGATTGATCCGCGACAGCACCCGATCCAACACCTGTAAATTATACAGTTCGATCTCCATATCAATGGTGGCCATCTGCTTTTTCACATCGCTGCGGCTGGAAACGCTCAGTACATTTACTTTTTCGTTAGCCAGAATAGTCGTGATATCACGCAGCAACCCGCTGCGATCGTTGGCAATCACTCTTACCACCAGCGAATAGCCGCTGGAGTAACAGTCACCCCATACCGCCTCTACCAAACGCTCTGGCGCATGATTTTTTAGCTCATTTAACTGATCGCAGTCGGAGCGGTGAATAGAAATACCACGCCCCTGAGTGATAAAGCCGACGATATCATCACCCGGAATCGGCTGGCAGCAGCGGGCGATATGGTGCATCAGGTTACCAACCCCTTCCACCACGATCTGACTGTCATTTTTTGCATTACGCTGCTGGGCGTTAGCGGTCTTTTGATTTAGCTGACGCAGCGCTTCACGATCCGCCTCTTCCGCCGTTGGCTGGTTAAATTTGCTTTGCAGGAAATTCACCAACTGGTTGAGACGAATATCACCACCGCCAATACCGGCTAACACTTCATCAAATGAGTGTACGTTATAGCGCGGTACCAGCAGCTTCTCTGCATCTTTAAAGCTGATACTTAAACGTTCCAGCTCATCATCTAAAATTTGACGACCGGCAAGAATATTTTTATCCCGATCCTGCTTTTTAAACCACGCCTGAATTTTTGCCCGTGCTCTGCTGCTATTAACAAACCCTAAATTTGGGTTCAACCAGTCACGGCTTGGGTTAGGTTGTTTTTGGGTGATGATTTCTATCTGATCGCCCATCTGTAATTGATAGGTAAAAGGAACGATACGCCCGCCAATTTTGGCACCGATACAACGATGACCTACATCGCTGTGGATATGGTAGGCGAAGTCCAACGGCGTAGAACCGGTTGGCAAATCAATGACATCACCTTTTGGCGTAAATACATAGACCCGATCGTCAAAGACCTGACTTCTGACTTCATCCAGCATTTCACCGCTGTCAGACATCTCTTCCTGCCAGGCAATCAGTTTACGTAACCAGGCAATCCGCTCCTCATAACCGGAACGACCAAAAACCGTACCTTCTTTATATTTCCAGTGGGCAGCAACCCCCAGCTCCGCATCTTCATGCATCTGGCGGGTACGAATTTGAATCTCTACCGCATGGCCTTTAGGGCCAAATACCACGGTATGAATTGACTGATAGCCATTGGGTTTTGGGTTAGCCACATAGTCATCGAATTCGCTCGGCAGATGACGGAAATGGGTATGTACAATCCCCAAAGCCGCATAACAATCCTGCAAACGCTCAACAACAATTCGCACCGCACGCACGTCATACAGCTCTTCAAAGGCCAGCGCTTTCTTCTGCATTTTGCGCCAGATACTGTAAATATGCTTTGGACGACCGTAAATCTCCCCCTGAATGCCTTGCTCTTTCATCGAGTCGCGCAGGGTTTGTACAAAAGTATCAATATAAATTTCACGATCGATACGGCGTTCGTGCAACAAATTAGCTATCTGTTTATATTCGTCCGGATGCAGATAGCGGAAACAGAAATCTTCCATTTCCCACTTTAACTGACCAATACCTAAGCGGTTAGCCAATGGAGCATAAATGTTAAAACACTCTTTGGCCGCCAGAACCCGAACCTCTTCCGCCTCATCCTTAACTTCACGCAGATGAGCAATACGCTCTGCCAGCTTGATAACCACACAGCGGAAATCTTCCACCATCGCCAACAACATGCGGCGAACGTTGTCCACCTGTATTGAAGTGTTAGAACCATTGTGCGTAGCGTTAAGCTGGCGAATGGCATCCATATCCAGCACGCCATGCACCAGATTAGTCACTTCACTACCAAACTGCTCTTTAACCGTCTCTTCATCAATAATTTTGGCATCAGCTAATGGAAACAGCAGCGCTGCGCGCATGCTCTCATTATCCATGCTGAGGGTAGCTAAAATTTCCACTACCTCCAACCCACGCCATAACAGTAGCGAAGCATCCGGATTGCCCTGAACCTGCTGCTCACAATACCGCCAGGTCGCTGCCAAACGTTCGCATAATTCCGGACTGCTGATGCCCAGACTACCGATCCATTTATCCAGCTCAAACTCTCCGGCTGTATTTAAATGCGCACTTCTTACCGCAACCATAAAGCTTCCTCATTACTGACTACCAGAATTCTTACTTTTTAATAAATAACGCCATTGACTCAATATGCCCCGTTTGTGGAAACATATCCAGCATACGTAATTGGTTTAACTGGTATCCGCCTGACAGAAGAACTTTACTGTCTTCCACCAGCGTTAATGGATTACAGGAGACATACACAATACGCTCGGGGTTTAAACTAACGATTTGTGACATGGCTTCTGCTGCTCCCGCCCTGGCAGGATCCAACAACACTTTATCAAAACCTTCGCTCGACCACGACTGTTGACTGACATCCTGTTCTAAATTGTGGTGCAAAAACTCAACATTTGATAAGCCATTTATGCGAGCATTTTGTTGCCCCTGGGCAACCAGCGCCGCCACGCCTTCCACACCAGTGACCCGTAAAGCTCGTTTGGCGATAGACAGTGTAAAGTTACCCATACCGCAAAACAGGTCCAGCACACGGTCGGTTGGCTGTAGCGCCAGCCAGGTGATTGCCTGCTGAATCATTAATTGATTAACTCCAGCATTAACCTGAATAAAATCGCGTGGATTAAAGCCAAGGGTTAAACCATCTACCTGATAACAAGGCTCTTCGCCAACCAATCGTTCCAGTGAATCACTCTCTCCCGCCAGATAAATAGCCAGTTGATGGCGTTCCGCAAACTGTAGCAGGTGCTGGCGATCGCTTGCTGTTAACGGTGCTAAATGACGCAGCACCAATAGTGGTCCGTTATCTGCCATCACCAGCTCGACATGCCCCAACTTCTTCACTATCGAGAGTGTACTGAGGCAATCTTTCAAAGGAACCAGCAACTGTTCCAGTGCAGAAACCAGAATTGGACATTCGGTCATCTCAACTAAATCATTGGAAGCCCGCTGGCGAAAACCCATTTGCAGGCGCTGCTGCTTTAATTGATACTGCAACCCCAGACGGGCGCGGCGTCGATAGTGATATCCTTGAGCAAAAATCACCTCTCCCGGAGCAAGTTCTAACCCGGTTTCTCGCTTAAACAACTGGTTGAGTGCTTTAGATTTGCTACTATGCTGCAAATCGGTGGAAACATGTTGCTGATTGCAGCCCCCGCAAATACCATAATGTGAACAAAGCGGAGTCATTCGCTGCGGGCTCGGCGATAAAATACGGATCGCTTTGGCTTTAGAATAATTTCGTTTATTCTCGTAAATCTGCGCTTCGACCTGCTCCTGAGGAAGTGCACCAGAAATAAAAATAGTTTTTCCGTTATCACGAGCAACCCCCTGCCCTTGAGTATCAAGTTCATGGGGAATAACATTGATGGTTTGTTGTGCCGCCTTACGGCGACCGGGCGAGTAAAATTGCGCCATAATATATGAATAAAGATTTCCGTAGTTTATTACTATCTATACAATCGGGTACGTCACTAAGTCGCTAATTGTCACATATTGTCGTCCCATATTGGAACCTTATGACCAAATACAGCCTTCGGGCCCGCATGATGATACTGATCCTTGCCCCAACCCTATTAATCGGGCTTTTGATCAGTACCTTTTTCGTGGTTCACCGCTATAACGAGCTACAAGATCAATTAGTTGATTCCGGCTCCAGCATCATTGAGCCTCTTGCTATTGCCAGCGAATATGGCATGACGTTCAGTAATCGCGAAGGCGTTCGTCAATTGGTCAGTATGTTACACCGACGCCACTCAAATATCGTGCGTTCTATAGCTGTTTTTGATACTCAAAATCACTTATTAGTGACTTCTAACTTCCATCAGAATTATACCTTATTACAGCTGCCCAAGGGGGCGGCAATTCCGGATGATTTAACCGTCACCACCAAAGGGGATTCACTGATCCTCAGAACACCGATCGTTTCAGAGAACCAGCTACCGGATATGGATGTCAGTCTGGAGCCCGACCACAGCACTTTAGGCTATATTGCCATTGAGCTGGACTTACGCACCGTTCGGCTACAACAGTATAAAGAAATTTTCGTTGCGACTCTGCTACTTAGCCTCTGTTTATGTATTGCCATGCTGTTTGCCTATCGTCTGATGCGCGATGTCACTGGCCCAATCCGCAATATGGTTAACACCGTAGACCGTATTCGCCGTGGTCAGCTTGATAGTCGGGTTGAAGGCTATATGCTGGGCGAGCTGGACATGCTAAAGAACGGGATAAACTCGATGGCGATGTCCCTTGCCGCCTATCATGAAGAGATGCAGCAAAATATCGATCAGGCAACTTCAGACCTGCGGGAAACGTTGGAACAGATGGAGATCCAGAACGTAGAGCTGGATCTGGCCAAAAAGCGCGCTCAGGAAGCCGCCAGAATCAAGTCAGAGTTCCTGGCTAACATGTCCCATGAGCTGAGAACACCGCTTAACGGCGTAATTGGGTTCACTCGCCAAACTCTGAAAACGTCGCTGACGCCAACACAAACCGATTACCTGCAAACTATTGAACGTTCGGCTAACAACCTGCTGAACATCATTAATGACGTACTGGACTTTTCCAAGTTAGAAGCCGGTAAGCTGGTATTAGAACATATTCCATTCTCACTGCGGGATACGGTAGATGAAACCGCGATCCTACTGGCTCACAGTGCCCATGAGAAATTGCTGGAACTGACACTGAACATCAATAATGATGTTCCGGACAACATTGTCGGCGACCCATTACGCTTACAGCAAGTGATCATGAACCTGTTGGGAAATGCCATCAAATTCACCGAACAGGGCAATATTGATATCAATATTGAACTGCGTATGCTGCATGAAAACAGCGCAGACATTGAGATTCAGGTTCACGACACCGGTATTGGTATTTCTGAACGTCAGCAGTCGCAGCTGTTCCAGGCCTTCCGTCAGGCAGATGCCAGCATTTCCCGGCGCCACGGCGGTACCGGCCTGGGTCTGGTAATTACTCAGCGTCTGGTGAAAGAGATGGGCGGTGACATCTGCTTCCACAGCCAGCTACATAAAGGCTCAACCTTCTGGTTCCATATTAATGTGGAACTGAGCGACCGCACTATTCTGGATGATGGCCATCATCTAACCAAGCTGTCAGGACAACGAATTCTGTATGTGGAAGCTAACCCGGCGGCAACTCAGGCTACGTTAAATATCTTCCAGTCAGAGCCGGTAGAAGTTATTCATTATGATAATTTCGATCAGATTCCAGAAAAACATCAGCAATACGATATTGTTCTGCACGGTGTGCCCATCGCTACCGATGATATTGATATGTACACCAACGGTGCAATGAAGCAGGCATTATCGCTTTCTGAACGTTTGATTCTGGCGATTCCAAATCAACCCCATATGGATGCAGAAACGCTGAAACAAGCCGGAGCGCAGGCCTGCCTGTTTAAGCCGCTTTCCCGTAACCGACTGTTTAATGCGCTGCTGGCAGCACAGACATCACCAGCACCACAGGTATCAACTAAAGCACATCATCTGCCGCTGACCGTAATGGCCGTTGATGATAATCCGGCGAATCTGAAACTGATTGGCGTACTGCTGGAAGATCTGGTGTCTAACGTTATTCTGTGCCATAGCGGTGAAGAGGCGATTACTCAGGCGAAAAAACACGATCTGGATATTATCCTGATGGACATTCAGATGCCGGAAATTGATGGCATTAAAGCCGCAGAGCTGATTCGTAAGCTGACAAACCATATCACTACACCCATTGTTGCCGTCACGGCTCACGCCGCTATTGGTGAACGGGAACGCCTGATGAATGCGGGTATGGATGACTATCTGGCTAAACCAATAAACGAAGATATGCTGTTTAATGTGCTAAAGACCCAGTGCAGAATTCCACTCAGCATACAGACCAAAGAGCCGCTCATTCCAACAAGTCCCGCGGAAATCCGGCCGGTTGGCATGGCCTCAACATCACTTGACTGGGAGTTGGCGCTGCGTCAGGCGGCAAATAAAGAAGATTTAGCCCACGATCTGCTAAAAATATTGGTCGACTTCCTGGCTGAAGTTGAAGAGCGGGTTCAGGCCGTGCTGGATGGCAATAAAGATAATGACATCGTTAATATCATTCATAAACTGCACGGAAGCTGTAGCTACAGCGGCGTACCGCGCCTGAAGCAACTCTGTCAATATCTGGAAAGCCAACTGCGTCACGGAACGCCTGCGGAAGACCTGGAGCCGGAATGGATGGAGCTACTGGATGAATTTGAAAACGTCAGAAGAGAAGCGGTTTATTTTATCAAAACGGAGTAAACCATAATCTATCGATTAGTTTGTGATTTTGTATACATTGCCCCGCGATTAGCGGGGCAATGTTATTCTGATAGCTATTAAAGTAATGTTACTTTCTCGCCGCCAGCATCAATGCCTTCATATCCGCCACTGCGGCATGTAATCCTGACATCACCGCCCGGCCAATAATGGCATGTCCAATATTCAGTTCATAAATTTCAGACAGCGCTGCGATGGCCTGAACATTATGGTAAGTTAATCCGTGCCCGGCATTCACATGCAAACCTTTACCGGCGGCATAAGTAGCTGCCTGAGCGATACGCAACAGCTCTGCTTCACGCTCCAGCTCATTTTCGGCATCAGCATAGCGACCAGTATGGATTTCAATAAAAGTGGCGCCAACGGCTACCGCGGCGTCAATTTGGCGATGGTCAGCATCAATAAACAGAGATACGGAAATACCTGCATCCACCAGACGGCCAACCGCCACGGTCATTTTATCGATTTGACCCGCCACATCTAACCCACCTTCGGTAGTCACTTCCTGACGCTTTTCTGGTACCAGACAGCAGAATGCCGGTTTTATTTCGCAGGCAATATCCACCATCTCATCGGTTACTGCCATTTCCAGATTCATGCGGGTTTGAATGGTCTGACTAAGCAGTTGAACATCCCGATCGGTAATATGGCGGCGATCTTCCCGCAGGTGAATAGTAATACCATCCGCTCCCGCCTGTTCAGCAATAAATGCCGCCTGAACCGGATCGGGATACTGAGTACCACGGGCATTACGTAAAGTTGCAATATGGTCGATATTAACGCCTAACAATAAATCCGACATGACTCCACCTTAAAAGTTAATGAATGTCTTTCTGACGCCAGAGGCTGACATTTTTCATTTTCCAATCGTTTTGACCACCATCCGGTGTGATATAGCCCGAGGTTTAGAATGGACTAAAATCTGTTCCATTCTTTTACCGGATTTAAGCAAAAAAGAAAATGAAATCAGAAATTTTAACTGTTAAACAGAGTGTAAACCTTTCACGATTACTGGTCGTCAACGGGCAACGCAGAGCCGGAGGTGGGTTTCTTAATGGTAAACTGGCGAAACAGTTCGCGGCTTTTTAGCGGCTTGCCCCCCAGATAGGGTTTCAGTGCAATACGGGTAAAACGCTTGGCGGCTTTAAGGGTATCAACATCAGGAAACTCCCGATTAGCCAGCGCCTGTAAATCACGACCGGTAAAAGAGAAATGGTCTACCACCAGACTGGCAATAAACCCTTTTTCAGCCCGATAACGGTAAGTCATCTGCTCAGTAACTGGTTCACCGCTGCCGGCACAGTGCAGAAAGTCGATGCCGTATCCCAAATGGCCTAACAGAGCGAGTTCAAAACGACGCAGGATCCGTTCTGGTGAACCGGAAACGCCGGCAAGAGATTGAATGCATTCTAAATAATCGAAAAACAGTGAGGAGTATGGCGTTTCGGCTTCCAGCACTCTGTCCAGCACTTCATTAACGTAAAGCCCACTGTACAGCGTCAGGCCAGACAGCGGCAAAGAGAGAGAAACGGCTTCAGCGGCGCGTAACGTTTTAACGCCACCTTTCCCTCCCCAGCGCACCAGAAGAGGCGTAAAAGGCTGCAGGCAGCCTTTTAAATGAGAACGACGACCGCGGGCTCCTTTCGCCAGCAGCTTTATTCTGCCGTGACTTTCTGTAAACAGGTCCAGTAACAAACTGGTTTCGCTGTAAGGTCGTCCGTGCAGAACAAAAGCCCGTTGCCAGCCGTCAATCATGCTTACCTTCAGAGGTCGTCGGTGTATCCCAGACTGCGTAATGCACGTTCATCATCCGCCCAGCCTGATTTCACTTTCACCCAAAGCTCCAGGTGAACTTTGGCTTCAAACATCTCTTCCATATCGTGACGGGCTTCAATACCGATGGTTTTGATTTTTTGGCCTTTATTACCAATAACCATCTTCTTCTGGCCTTCGCGCTCGACCAGAATCAGGCCGTTAATGTCATAGCCACCGCGCTCGTTAGTCACAAAGCGTTCAATTTCTACCGTAACAGAATAAGGCAGCTCTTCACCCAGAAAACGCATCAGCTTCTCGCGAATAATTTCAGAAGCCATAAAGCGCTGGGAGCGATCGGTAATGTAGTCTTCCGGGAAGTGGTGCTCCGCTTCCGGCAGCAGTTTACGTACAATTCCGGCGATAGTGTCGAGATTCATCCCCTTCTCCGCAGAGATAGGAACAATATCCATAAAGTTCATCTGCTGGCTCAGGAAGGCCATATGGGGCAGCAGCGCCTCTTTATCCGTCACGTTATCTACTTTGTTAATAGCCAGAATCACCGGGCATTTTAAGCTACGTAGTTTATTCACTACCATCTCATCATCCGGTGTCCAGTGGGTGCCTTCCACTACAAAGATCACCAGCTCAACATCACCAATCGAACTGCTGGCAGCCCGGTTCATCAGGCGGTTGATAGCACGCTTTTCTTCAATATGTAACCCCGGGGTGTCCACATAGATAGCCTGATAAGGTCCCTCAGTGTGAATTCCCATAATACGGTGACGAGTGGTCTGCGCTTTACGTGAAGTAATCGATACCTTCTGACCCAACAGCTGGTTAAGCAGGGTTGATTTACCAACGTTAGGGCGACCCACGATAGCGATAAAGCCGCAATATTGCTTATCCGTATCGGTTAATTGTTTATCTGTTGTCATTCCAATCCTAAATATAACGAATTATTTATTTTCATATTCAAATCAAATAGTTAAATAAATTTAATTGATTTAAATATCTTTGCATGTAAGCAGGCGTGAGCCGGGTTGATCTTGGCCCAGCGGTTTTCGTTGTGAATGTGGGTAATATTAGCATTGATTAGGGTGGTTTGATATCAGATGCTGGGATGAGAAGCGTGATTAAGTCATGAGCCCGGCGTACTACTTTCATTCAGTTGTCGACTGTATTTCAGCATTCAAATAAGAAGGCCAAAAGAAAGGAAGCGACAGGTTACCAGGCATATCGGTACGCCACACGGTAAACAAAAACAACTAAAGGGGATATATTCAATACCTTGTGTTGAACTGCTCTCTTTCACCAAAAATTTAGCAGAAAAATGAGCAACCCCAACAATAAACTTTAATGGCGATATAACCACCGAAATCACATACCGGCCTGGGTCTGGTAACTCCTCACCTGGCTCAGGCAAAACCGAAAAAACATGGCCCGTTTTGGGCAAGATGATTTTCTGCACCCGCAATAATAGCGATAATTAAAATTGCACTACCGACGATAAAACAGAGAGGGACAAGGAAATAGAGAAACGGGAGTAATATGCTCATCGATTATCAATTCTTCGATAACGCACAGGCAACAATCCAGCTAATGCGCTCACCTGATTAAAATGAGCGCATCATATCGATTATTCCAAACCTAAATGCTTAAGCGCCTGCTCTGCCGCAGCCTGCTCTGCTTTACGACGGCTGGAACCAATACCGATAATCGCATCATCAATACCGCTCACCTGGCAGTGAATGGTAAATTCCTGATCGTGGGCTTCTCCCTTCACTTGCGTCACCAGATAGCTCGGTAGTGGCAAATGACGGCCCTGTAAAAACTCCTGCAAACGAGTTTTAGGATCTTTTTGTTTATCTCCCGGGCTTATTTCATCTAAGCGGCTCTGATACCAGGCCAGAATCAATTGCTGAACCCGATGAATATCGCTATCAAGGTAAACGGCACCGATTAATGCTTCTACCGTATCAGCTAAAATGGACTCACGACGGAAACCACCGCTTTTCAGTTCACCTGGCCCCAAACGTAAGCACTCACCTAAATCGAACTCACGCCCCATTTCAGCCAGGGTATTACCCCGCACCAGCGTCGCACGCATACGGCTCATATCACCTTCATCTACGCGAGGAAAGCGCTGATAAAGTGCATCAGCAATAACAAAACTCAGAATAGAATCGCCCAAAAACTCCAGACGTTCATTATGCTTACTGCTGGCACTTCGATGTGTCAGGGCTTGCTGTAAAAGCAATTGCTGTTGAAACGTATAACCCAGCTTTCGCTGTAGCCTCTCAATGATGATGGGGTTCATTCATTACCAACAAATTGTTCCAAACGAGAAAAATAACGGCCTAGCTTAACGGTTATCCAGCTAAAGCACTACTATGTTATGGCGAGATAATAAAAAAATCCGGATCTAAGGGGTTCTAAATCCGGACATTTTATATCTGAGACAGTATAACTTAGAACGAATTAGTGAATTCCGCCAATACGGCTAAAACGAACACCGGAAGGCCACTCACCTTCTTGTTTCTCAAAACTCATCCAGATCCCTATTGCTTTGCCAACAAAGTTCTCTTCCGGTACAAAACCCCAGAAACGACTGTCCGCACTGTTGTCGCGGTTGTCACCCATCATAAAGTACTTGCCTTCCGGAACAATCCAGGTATTCGCCGGAGCCCCTGGTTGCTGATAATAATCAGCCGCACTGTTTGCTACGCCAGGGATCATTAACGTCTGGTGGAAGTTATCGCCCAGTTTTTCGTTACGCTCGACCATATACACACCGCGTAAACCTTCAGCGCGAGCCGCTTCTGCTTTAGTATCGAAGAAACGAGTCGTCATCTGATTTGCGCCGCCGGCAGAAGGTTCAAAGCCAATAAACCAACTGCTCTTCTCCAACTCAGAATATTCCAGCTCGGCAGCCGGTTTACACGCTTTCCCCGTAGGGCAAGCTGGAGTGATAGTTAACTTTTTCGAATTCGGATCGAAATGGATGGTATCTCCCGGCAACCCGACGACCCGTTTGATATAATCGATATTCTTATCCAGTGGATATTTAAATACCGCTATATCTCCCCGCTGTGGAGTACCGGTCTTAATCAGCGTTGTCTGGGTGATAGGATCTTTAATGCCATAAGCATACTTCTCCACCAGAATAAAATCACCGATAAGCAGCGTAGGCATCATTGAACCGGATGGAATCTGAAAAGGCTCATATAAAAAGGAGCGCAGCACAAAGACCACCGCCAGTACCGGGAACACAGAAACACAGCTTTCAATCCATCCTGGCTGTCTGGCCACTCTGGCCAGCGCTTTACCATCAATCTTTCCGTCGGTCTCAACCCTGAGGGCTTCAATCTTAATACGTCGCGCAGGCGCCCACTTAAAGCGGTCCAGACACCAGATGATTCCCGTCACCAGTGTGGCCACAGCTAAAATTAAGGCAAACATATTCGCCATGCGAACTCCTTATTACTTATTTACCAACGTGAAGAATAGCCAGGAACGCTTCCTGAGGAACTTCAACGTTCCCCACTTGCTTCATACGTTTCTTACCATCTTTCTGTTTCTGCAATAGCTTTTTCTTACGGCTCACATCGCCGCCGTAACATTTGGCCAATACGTTTTTACGTAATTGTTTGACCGTTGAACGGGCAATCACGTGGTTACCAATCGCCGCCTGAATCGCAATATCAAACTGCTGGCGCGGAATTAATTCCCGCATTTTCTCCACCAGTTCACGACCCCGGTTTTGTGAATTATCCCGGTGGGTGATCAATGCCAGAGCATCTACCCGATCGCCGTTAATTAACACATCTACCCGCACCATGTCAGAAGTCTGGAAACGCTTAAAGCCATAGTCCAGAGAGGCATAACCGCGAGAAGTAGATTTCAACCGGTCGAAGAAATCCAGAACCACTTCAGCCATAGGAATATCATAGCTCAGGGCAACCTGATTGCCGTGATACACCATATTGGTCTGCACGCCACGCTTCTCAATACATAACGTGATGACATTACCCAGAAATTCCTGAGGCAATAACATATGGCACTCTGCAATAGGCTCGCGCAGCTCTTCAATATTATTCAACGGCGGTAGCTTAGACGGGCTGTCGACATAAACCGTCTCACCACTGGTGGTGATCACTTCGTATACTACCGTTGGTGCGGTGGTAATCAGGTCAAGATCGTATTCACGTTCCAGACGTTCCTGAATGATCTCCATATGCAGCAGCCCCAGGAAACCACAGCGGAAGCCGAAACCCAGCGCCGTTGAGTTTTCTGGCTCATAAAACAGCGATGCATCATTCAGGCTCAGTTTGCCCAATGCATCACGAAATGCTTCATAATCATCAGAACTGATCGGGAACAGACCCGCATATACCTGAGGTTTAACTTTTTTAAAACCCGGTAACGCTTTTTCTGCTGACTTATGGGCATTGGTCAGGGTATCCCCCACCGGTGCACCAAGAATATCTTTAATGGCACAAACTACCCAACCTACTTCACCACAACCGAGGGCTTCGGTATCTACCCGCTTCGGAGTAAAAATACCTAAACGGTCTACGCCATAGGTTTGGCCGGTGCTCATTACTTTGATTTTATCGTTTTTACGCAGTACACCATTTTTAATGCGCACTAATGACACAACGCCAAGATAGTTATCAAACCATGAATCGATGATCAACGCCTGTAACGGCTCATCCGCAGAACCTGACGGTGGAGGAATATCGCGCACCAGACGTTCCAGAACATCAGGTACACCCATACCGGTTTTAGCTGAACAACGAACCGCATCGGTGGCGTCGATTCCAACAATATCTTCAATTTCCTGAGCGGCACGATCGGGATCTGCTGCCGGTAAATCGATCTTATTCAGCACCGGAACGACTTCCAGATCCATCTCAATCGCGGTGTAACAGTTTGCCAGCGTTTGGGCTTCTACCCCTTGTCCGGCGTCAACCACCAGTAGAGCACCTTCACATGCCGCAAGAGAACGAGATACTTCATAGGAGAAGTCAACGTGCCCTGGGGTATCAATGAAGTTCAACTGATAGGTCTGACCATTCTGTGACTTATAATCCAGCGTTACGCTTTGCGCTTTAATGGTGATGCCACGCTCCCGCTCCAGATCCATAGAATCCAGAACCTGTGCCGCCATTTCACGATCGCTCAACCCGCCACAAATTTGAATAATACGGTCGGACAACGTCGACTTACCGTGGTCAATGTGGGCGATGATCGAAAAGTTTCTTATATTCTTATTTGCTATACTTTTATTATCAGTCATTTACCTAAATCCGGCTGATACAGAAACCCACTGATGCAAGGAATATTTTATCTATCCTCACACAGCAAAAATTCACTTAACCTCTAAACTGGCGGACATTCTACACGTCACTATGATGAAAACATAGCAACATACGCTATCTGCTAACCAGTTAACTGCTGTTGCTGCTCTTTTAATACCGGTGAATTACAGCAAAAACTCGCGATCCCTTTAGCACTTTTTCCGCTGAACAAGTGACTCGTTCTCAAACAGAAAATTTGGATAAAATTGGCACCATTTCTGCCAGTGATGCGCGTTCTTTATCTTCATTAGAAAGTAAACTGGCCGCTAAAGCCAATGCAATGGGTGCAAGCCACTATTACATTAACTCTGCATCTACCAGCGAAAATATCCACGGTACTGCGATCATTTATAAATAAGTCAGATACGCTATCGCTATTTTCTAACGATTTCATCGTCCTTGCTTCCTGAATCAATCACTCCGCCCTGCGGGGTGATTTTTCCATTGTGTTATTGAGAATAGATAAAAACGGGAAGAATGCAGGAATTCTGTAAAATTTAGTTCCCGGGCTGGCTAACCGAAGGAATGGCTATCTGCAATATAATCGGGTGAACTGATGCGCTGGTGGAGAATTTCGCCGCATAGAAACGAGCAACCGCAAAGCCGAGAGCGCCGCCGATAACAGCGCCAATAACCGCAGCGATATCACTTCCCAACCCATAATAGAACAGCCCTGAGCACAACAAAATGCCTAACAGAGGAACCATATAAACCAGCAGTGCAGATAACAGCACGCCGGACTCAGGGATCCCCAGTTCGACACGTTGGCCTACGGCAAGAGGTTGCTCAATCGGGATTTTAAGATCGTGAATAACCTGAGGCCCCAGTTTATTCAACACACGAGTTCCGCAGGAAGCTTTTGACTGGCAGCTACTGCAACCCGCTTGCTGTTCACAACGCAACGTCGCAATACCCTGTTGCCAGTCGATAACGGTCGCCCATTCACGTAACATCTATCAGACTTAATTTACCACGACGCTGGTAGCAACGCGCTTGGCTGTAGCCGGAGGCAACTCACCAATCACCGTAATTTCTACATTATTACGGGTTTCGGTATGAATGGTTCGACGCCCCTGACGCAATGAGTGTTCGCTGGCCGGGCCCTGATAGTTGTTGGGTGATACGTTCAGTGAAAAACTGAACAGGCCATCGGAATAGAGCCGGGACTCCACCACACTGTTTTTCGAATCAGAAACCGTGTGTCGACTACGTGAAAACTCGGCAAAACCCTGAGGTAACCAGCCCACGCTCCAACGCATGGTTAGTTTATCACCGGGAGGAACGGCTAACAGCGGCGGCATAACCGGCATGGAAAAATTAGCCATTTTTTCTTTTACACTATCGCCATCACTAAAGGCGACTACGCGAAACTGTTCCAGCGTATCGCCATCCCGATCGAGTAAATCGGTGCGCAGAGGCAATTTAGTTTCAGTGTCCAGCCAAACCACATAGCTATAACGTAATCCATCGCGCGGCACTACCCGCACCACATCACAAATACGATTAGCAATACGTGAACGCCCTACCGGAACAAAATCATAATTCTGTTCCAGGCGGTCGATATCGGCAAATACCAGAGCAGGTAATGAATCAACAATATGGTCACCACGAATGCTGAACGGCTCCATACCAGGTTCGAAGTAACTCACTTCAATACCACGCAGTATGGCCTCCCGTTGAGGCCCATCCATATTGATTAGCTGGACCAGTGGCTTACCATTTTGTATAGAATGTCTGTACTGCAGGGACTCAATGCCAACCTTGCTAACGTTCACATAAGAGAACTCATAGCTTAACGTCTGGCTGGCATTGGTCATTTGCTGCAATAAAACTTCTGTTGGATTCGGCGCGGAAACCGCAGCCAGGGGGAGAGCCCCCAGTAAACCACAAACAATAAACGCGATTGGTTTCATCGACTACTGAGTTAACCCTGTTGACGCAGAATTACTGGTTTTTGCACTGGTATCAGCCCTTGGTGCTATCTTCAACTGTTCCGCGTGTAAACGACGTTGTAATTCGTAGTCCTGCAGCATGGCGTTAATACGTTTACGCTGCTCCAGAACCTGTTGATTAGTGTTCTGAGCACCTTCCGTTGCCACATCAAAACTGACTGGTGATGCCTGACCACCTAACGGAATGGTATTAAATACCGGAACGTCTGGCGTACTGTCAGATCCCTGTTGGTTATATTGTTGAACGCCAACAATCACTGCCAGAGAAACACAGGCCGCAACACCAATTTGCCCAACCTGAGCAAACCATGGACGCACTTTATGCCAAAACGGCATCTTCTGCCAGGTTGCCGGATGAGGCTGTGATACCACCGGCTTTTCAACGCCAGATAACGTTGGTTCCAGTGCTAATGCGGCAGAGACTTTGCCTGCTATATCGAAATGAACCACTTCGCCGATATCTCCACGCAGAGTATCGCGAATCAGGTGGTAGCGATGCCAGCTTTGCTGAAGCGTTCTATCTTGGGACAGCCCATTGATAACTTCATTATCAATGCTTTCGCCATCCATCAGAGCGGAAAGCTTTTCTTTTTGCATGCCTAATACCCTTTCTCTTACAACATCCAGGAAGTCAGATACAAATACTATCGCTGTATCAGTGGTTGTACTTTATTATCAATTGCCTCACGGGCCCGGAATATTCTTGATCTTACTGTCCCTACCGGACAATCCATGATTTCAGCAATCTCTTCATAGCTCAAACCATCGATTTCACGCAGGGTGATTGCCATCTTTAAGTCTTCCGGCAATGACTCGATAGTTCCAAAAACGATACGTCTCAATTCCTCTGACAACATTAAATTCTCAGGGTTCGAAATTTCTTTTAATGCACCCGCATTTTCAAAGTTTTCTGCATCGCCAGCATCCACATCACTGGAGGGCGGGCGGCGCCCCTGAGCCACTAAATAATTTTTCGCGGTATTAACTGCTATTCGGTATAACCAGGTATAAAAAGCGCTGTCACCACGAAAAGACTCCAACGCTCTATAGGCTTTAATAAAGGATTCCTGTGCCACATCGGCGACATCCGCCTGTGGTACATAGCGGGAAACAAGGCCCGCAACTTTATTCTGGTAGCGAACAACCAGAATATTAAATGCGTTTTTGTCGCCCTTTTGGACCCGTTCAACCAACACCTGGTCGGTTAACTGCTCGCTCATTCGAGGTAAAGTCTCCTCAACTATCTCGATGCGTTTCGTGCTGCCAAACCTATTGTTGTACTAATTTGAGCAAGCAACCTCTTAGAGACGCTGTTGAAGGATTAGTTCCCAACATCTCACGCGTAATTATATCGTTAGCTGGTTTTTCAACCAATTCACCTGTTATGTTGTCTTTCCGGAGCTCCCGCCAGAGGTATGGCATCAGGGTATTCAGCCAATACGCTTCTGTTTCCGGCATGATGGTGTAGGCTAACATGATTTTTCAATTTCAGCCCCACTCTATACAAAAGATTGCAATAATTCATCAGGCTATTTTTATATGTTTATCAGAGAGCAAGATAAAAATCTTTGGCTAACTGCTTAAAGGCTTCGGTGTAATCTTTTCTACCAACCTGATGAGTCACCAATTTTTGTTCATCACAAAACCGTGGGGATTTAGATAGTTCCAACAGTACAATATAAGGTTCTTTATCGGGTACATCACAAACCCGGGTACGACGGGCAACAAACCATCCCATATCCAACGCCTGCTTTTCCAGCTGTTCACCGGAAGCACAGGGTAACATCACCGCAAATCGCCCCTGAGGTGCCAGCAGTTTATCAACATACTTCAATAAATTCTGATGACTAAGAATATGGGTATAACGCGCTTTAGCTCTGGATTCATCGCGACAACCCGTTCCCTCCGGGAAGTAAGGAGGATTGCTGATGATTAAATCATAGCCGCTATCCGTTATTTCAGCATAATCAGCAATATTTTGATGAATGACCCGAATACGCTGATGCCAGGGAGAAGCCTGTACATTCTCTTGTGCCTGCTGGCAAGCAGCCTGATCGATTTCAACGGCATCAATCATAACCTGCTGTTCACTACGCTGTGCCAGCATCAGGGCTAACAGTCCAGTTCCGGTACCAATATCCAGAATACGTTGACATGAACCCAGGCTTGTCCAGGCTCCTAAAATAACACCATCGGTTGTTACTTTCATTCCACACCGGTCATGACCGACAAAAAACTGCTTAAATGTGAAACCGCCGCGGCGAAGTAAAGGTTTCTCCCTGCCCTGTTTCATCGTAACCTGCATAAATAGCCCATACGCTTTTACTGCCAATACAGATAATTATTCTGTATTTTGCCAATAATTTCACCCATAAATAATGTTTGATGAATTCTAACCGAAAACGAAGATAAATGCCTGATGTCAACAATAACAGATGAAGATCCCGCTCAATACATCTATAATCGGCGCCCCAAGCAGAGGTAGACCATGACAGTATTAGACTTTTCCGCACTCGATCTCGACCAGCCGTTGCTGGATGCATTAAGTGACAAGGGCTATGAGCGCCCAACCGCTATTCAGGCCGCGGCTATTCCGGCAGCTATGGATGGACGTGATGTACTGGGTTCCGCACCGACGGGAACCGGTAAAACTGCGGCATTCCTGCTGCCCGCACTTCAACACCTGCTCGATTATCCGCGCAAAAAGTCCGGCCCTCCGCGCATTCTGATCCTGACACCCACCCGGGAGTTGGCAATGCAGGTCGCAGAACAGGCGCGTGAACTGGCAGCCCATACGCATCTGGATATTGCGACCATTACCGGCGGTGTGGCTTATATGAATCACGCTGAGGTTTTCAGCGAGAATCAGGATATCGTGGTCGCGACGACCGGCCGCCTGCTGCAATATATTAAAGAAGAGAATTTTGACTGCCGTGCGGTAGAGACGCTGATCCTTGATGAAGCAGACCGTATGTTAGATATGGGTTTTGCTCAGGATATTGAACGCATCGCCGCAGAAACCCGCTGGCGTAAACAAACGTTGCTGTTTTCCGCAACGCTGGAAGGGGAAGCCATTCATGACTTCGCCGAGCGTCTGTTAAACGATCCAGTAGAAATTGAAGCAGACCCTTCGCGCCGCGAGCGTAAAAAAATTCACCAGTGGTATTATCGCGCTGATGACATCAAACATAAAACCGCCCTGCTTTGCCATTTGCTAAAGCAGCCTGATGTGCATAAAGCAATTATTTTTGTGCGCAAGCGTGAGCGTTTACACGAGTTGGTAAGCTGGATCCGTGATGCCGGTATTAACTGTTTCTATCTTGAAGGTGAAATGGTACAGGCAAAACGTAATGAAGCAATTAAACGTTTGCAGGATGGTACGGTTAATGTACTGGTAGCCACCGACGTCGCTGCTCGTGGTTTGGATATTCTGGATATCAGTCACGTATTCAACTTTGACCTACCTCGCACTGCCGACACCTATCTGCACCGCATTGGCCGCACCGGTCGTGCAGGTAAAAAAGGTATTGCTATTTCTCTGGTTGAATCGCACGACCATCTGTTGCTGGGCAAAATTGAACGCTATCTTCAGGAGCCGCTAAAAATGCGCGTGATCGATGAACTGCGCCCAACCAGCAAAGCCCCTGGCCCAACCAGCGGTCGTAAACCATCCAAGAAAGCCAAAGAAAAAGCGGCAGAAAAGAAAAAAGAGAAGAATAAAGAAAAGGTTAAAGTAAAAGTCCGCCATCGGGACAGTAAAAACGTAGGTAAACGGCGTAAGCCAGCCAGTGAGGCTGCATCTCCGGATAAACCTGCTGATAAAGCATAATCCAATACGGCTCCCTTCGGAGCCGTTCTTTTTTGAGCCCTTTGCTCGACGCCTACACTGACACCAAGATGAACTCAGAACTTAAAGCGGCGAAATTGACACTGGATCTAACATTCAAAAATAGGTACAACATCCAAAGCAGCAAAACTTACACCCAACAATTCATGAACCAATCAAAAAAATACAATAAAAAAAGCCGCTGTTCCCAGCGGCCCTCTCAACCAACAACTACCTACTACAAACTTTCAGTGAAAGTACGAGTAATAACATCACGCTGTTGTTCCGGAGTCAGTGAGTTAAAACGCACTGCATAACCCGATACGCGAATAGTCAGTTGTGGATATTTCTCCGGGTTCTTAACCGCATCTTCCAGGGTATCACGGCTCAGTACGTTAACGTTCAGGTGTTGACCACCTTCTACACGTACCGTTGGTTTTACTTCCATTGGAACTTCACGGTATTCGATTTTGCCCAGTTGGCTAACCGGTACAACCTGATCTTCTGAATAATCTGCTTTTGCACAAACGCAACGTGCTTCAGCAGTTTCATCATCCAGCAACCAGAAAGAGTTCAGTAATGCAGAGTTATCAGCTTTAGTAATTTGGATACCAGTAATCATTTGGTGCCTCCATCAGTATTTTAAATTTAAGTTCCCCTAATCTTTTGGGGTAACGATATCGAATTCATTCAGTCGTAACATTAGTGATACAAAACTAACATTATTTTTTATCTTATATATCAGCGATACCATTAATATTCTTTGATTAAAATCAATTTTCACGTATCGTCGAAAGTTGTGTTTTATTCACCTTTTTGTTTTATATCAAATTTCCCCAATTTTTGGCATTTAATTATTTTTGTAAATTTTCAACTTTTTTTATAATCAGTGCCAAATCATTATTCAAAAACACGATTAAAAGATCATAATCATCGCCACCTTGCTGTATTATTCAGCGATAACTTTTTCTTAGCGCTCGATATACCATTCAAAAGAAAGGAGATCCTTTATGAGCGACAAACTGACATGGCATGATGTTATTGGCCAGGAAAAGCAGCAACCCTACTTTCAGGACACTCTCAAGTTTGTCGCTTGCGAAAGAGCGGCTGGAAAAGTGATATACCCACCACAAAAAGACGTTTTTAATGCGTTCAGTTCAACGGAGCTGGCTGACATTAAAGTCGTGATACTGGGTCAGGATCCTTATCACGGCCCTAATCAGGCACACGGCCTGTCGTTTTCGGTATTACCGGGCATTCAACCGCCGCCATCGCTGGTCAATATGTATAAAGAACTTATGACCGATATCCCCGGTTTTCAACGTCCTAATCACGGTTATTTGCAAAGCTGGGCAGAACAAGGGGTGATGCTACTCAATACCGTACTTACCGTTGAGGCAGGTAAAGCACACTCTCATGCCAGCTTAGGTTGGGAAACCTTCACCGATAAAGTGATAGCGGCTATCAATGAACATCGCGATGGAATTGTCTTTATGTTGTGGGGCTCTCACGCCCAGAAAAAAGGCAGCATTATCGATCGTAAACGCCATTATGTGTTGGCAGCACCTCACCCATCTCCGCTGTCTGCTCATCGTGGTTTCTTTGGCTGTAAGCACTTCTCTCAGGCTAATTCGCTATTAGAACAACAAAGTTTGACACCTATCCGCTGGCAGTTAGATAACCTCTGATATGCTGTCTTACAGGCAAATAATAACCGCGCCAAAGAGCGCGGTTATACATTATAGCCTCAGTCAGTATCAAAGCCTGGTCGGTTGATCCAGCTTATATTCACCGGTAGTAGACTTCAGGAACTCAACGATATCGTCTACATCTTTCTCTGGCAGGTTAACTTCTAACTGATACTTAAGCATCATCTTAACCGCCCCTTTCAGGGTATCCATACTACCGTCATGCAGATATGGTGCCGTCAATTCAATGTTTCTCAGCGTTGGTACCTTAAAGCGATTACGGTCACGTTCAAAGGTCGTAAAGTTGAAACGGCCCTGATCAACGTCAGTAATGCTACCGCGGGCGGCGAAGTAGTCTTCTTTCAGCCCCATCATTTCAAACGACTGACCACCCAGGTTTTTACCTACGTGACAGGTTCCACACTTGTTATCTTTAAACAGTTGGAAACCGCGCTTCTGTTGAGCGGTCAATGCACCATCGTCACCCTTCATAAAGCGGTCAAATGCACTGTTTGGTGTTACCAGCGTCTTTTCAAACTCTGCAATAGCATCCGTGATGGTATCAGCAGTGAAACCCTGCGGATAAACTTCAGTAAATGCCGCGGTCAACGCCGGATCCTGAGACAGTTTACCAATGATTTGATCCCAAGATTCTGAGCCCATTTCAATTGGGTTAAGTGGTGGTCCGCCTGCCTGCTCTTGCAGGTTTTTCGCACGACCATCCCAAAACTGCTCAATGTTATACACCGAGTTAAATACGGTTGGTGCGTTAATTGGCCCAATCGCCCCATTGATACCTTTTGAAGTAATCAGATTATCAACGCCACCCGCATTCAGCTTATGACAAGTTTCACATGAAAGTGAGTTATCACCGGATAAACGGTTGTCATGATAAAGGATAGAACCTATTGCCACTTTCTTTGGATCCGTTGGCATTGGCTCAGGTAACGGTTGAACCACTTCGTTTTTAAAGGCCGGACTAACACCTTCCGTTACGTAGTACTTGGAACGCTGTTCTTTCGCCCACGCCAGAATTGCTGCTTTATCTTCTGCCGTGACACCACCACTCCAGTGCACCGCAGTATAGCGGCCAGGAGGCATGATTTCGTCCTGAATTGCGCGTTCAATTTTAGCCAGGTCAGACTCTGGTGCCGCCGTATTATTAACCAGACTATCCATTGTGGCTTCCAGGTTAAAGTGTACATAACCCATCTTTACATCATATTCCATCAACTGCTTGGCAATTGGGAATGATGCATAGAAAGGCATCTCGGCATTGGCGGTATGGCAATATTCGCAACCGCGCTGGTAAAAAATTTCCCTTACGTGTGCATCACCTTTTGGTGCCGCGCTGGCAATTAAACGCTCACTTCGTTTAGCGTCGTAATTGTAAATATAGGCTGCCGTCCCCAGATAACCGACTATGCCTAAAGCACAAGCTCCTACGATTAGCTTCTTTATCATAGTTCCCTCACATTCTTCTCTGTCTTATTGGAATGTCATGAGAAAATCCTACCTCATGATGAAAATCGCTTGGATTATCTCTGGTAAGGGAAATATCAAATTGATACGGATCAAGTATCACGGGCGGTCTTGCCTATCATTAGAATAGGATCTGGCTATTAATGGGTATTTAGTAAGATATCTCTGATGAAAAGCTGAGGAGAAAACAAAAAATGAAGGCTAACTCAATGAATAATAATATAAATTTAAAAATGTGAGACAAGAGCCGATTTAGACTCCCATCTCACATTAATCATAACGCTAATGATTATCAAGCTTCATTAGCATTAATTTTTATGTCTATTATTTAGAAACGGCCACCATCGCCGGGCGAATCAGACGACCATTTAAGGTATAACCTTTTTGCATCACCATCATTACATGATTTGGTGCATGGTCGGCAGACTCCATCATAGTCATTGCCTGATGCAGCTCAGGGTTAAACGGAACGTTAACCTCTTCCACGACTTCAACACCAAATTTACGTACCGCATTCAGCAGTGATTTCAGGGTCAGGTCCACACCTTCCAGCAGCGCTGTAAAATCCGGATTCTCTTTATCGGCAGAGGCCAGAGCACGTTCCAGGTTATCAATCACCGGAAGTAGCTCAATAGAGAATTTTTCCAGCGCAAACTTATGGGCTTTTTCCACATCCTGCTCTGCGCGACGACGAACGTTTTCAACTTCGGCACGAACGCGTAAAATATTCTCGCGCTCCTGCTGCTGAGCCTGGGCCAGTTGAGCTTCCAGGTTAGCTATTTGCTCAATAAATTGAGTGTTTACGTCTGTCTCTGCGGCTTGTTCTGCGCCTTCCACTTGCTGGTGCTCGTTTAATGTCTCATCCAAGACTTGCTCATTAGGGGTGTTTTGTTCTTTACTACTCATGTAAATCTCCGCAGTTTGGCATTACGCTCACTTGTTCGCTTATATTATGGGGATGAAAATTGACGAATCAAGGAAGTCATTCATATTGTATGGATGCTATTGTCGCATCTGACAGGAAAAATTAAATGAATAATAACAAGTTCAGTTGCATTGGATTAGTTGGACACCCACGTCATCCTTCAGCACTAGCGACACACAAGACACTATACCACTGGCTAAAGAGCAACGGTTATAACGTTATTGTAGAGCAACAAATAGCAAACGATCTGAAGCTGGAAGATATGACCACCGGCAGTTTGTCAGAAATTGGACAACAGGCCGATCTGGCCGTGGTTATTGGCGGCGATGGGAACATGCTGGGGGCGGCCCGGGTTCTCTCTCGCTATGATATTAAAGTTATTGGTGTTAACCGCGGCAACCTTGGTTTTCTCACCGATCTCAATCCGGACAACCTGCACCAGCAACTTTCAGAGGTACTGGCCGGAGAGTATATCACCGAAAAACGCTTTTTGCTGGAAGCACAACTGCATCGCGCAGGTCAACCCACCCGTATTAGCACCGCCATTAACGAAGTGGTGCTGCATCCGGGTAAAGTAGCCCATATGATTGAGTTTGAAGTATATATCGATAATAACTTTGCCTTCTCTCAACGTTCCGATGGTCTGATTATCTCTACTCCTACCGGTTCAACGGCCTACTCACTGTCTGCCGGTGGCCCTATCCTGACACCAACGCTGGATGCCATTGCGCTGGTGCCAATGTTTCCACATACGCTAACCTCCAGACCGCTGGTTATCAGCAGTAACAGCGTTATTCATCTGAAGTTCTCTCACTATAGTCGTGACCTGGAAATCAGCTGTGACAGCCAGATAGCCCTGCCGATCCAAAAAGATGAAGAAGTCATCATCAAACGTAGTGAGGCACACCTGAATCTGATTCATCCTAAAAACTACAGTTACTACAATACATTAAGTACAAAATTAGGATGGTCGAAAAAATTATTCTGAAAAATCAATTATCCCTCTTTACTGTATATAAAACCATATTATACTGTATGTAACTACAGTTGTTAGGTTATACAGGAAGATCATCATGCTGGTACAGTTAACCATTAGTAATTTTGCCATTGTTCGCGAACTGGAAATTGATTTTCAGTCAGGTATGACTGCCATTACCGGCGAAACCGGTGCCGGTAAATCTATTGCTATTGATGCATTAGGTTTATGTCTGGGTAGCCGTTCCGAAGCGGCGATGGTGCGTACCGGCGCTAATCGGGCCGATATCTGTGCCCGCTTCTCCCTGAAAGATACCCCGGCAGCCCGTCAGTGGCTGGAAGATAATCAGTTAGACGACCAACAAGAGTGCCTGCTGCGCCGGGTGATCAGCGCCGATGGCCGTTCCCGTGGTTTTATTAACGGTACGGCAGTTCCTGTTTCCCAACTGCGTGAGCTGGGCCAACTGCTGATTCAAATTCATGGCCAGCATGCCCACCAGCTTCTGTTAAAACCTGAACACCAAAAACACCTGCTGGATGCTTATATGCACCAGACAGAACTGACTAATGAGATGCAGCAGGCTTATCAATGCTGGCATCAGAGCTGTGCTCAACTGGCGCAGTTTCAACAGCAGAGCCTTGAACATGAATCCCGTCAGCAACTGTTACAGTATCAACTTAAAGAGCTGAATGAGTTTGCCCCTCAGGCTGGCGAATATGAACAGATTGATGAAGAGTATAAGCGTCTGGCCAACAGCGGACAGTTACTGTCTCTGAGTCAGGATACCTTACAGGTACTAGCTGAAAATGAGGAGCAGAACGTACTCAGTCTGCTGAACCACGCTAAACATAGCCTGCAAGAACTTTCTGCCATTGATGAAAAAATGGCTGGTCTGCTAACCATGCTGGAGGAAGCGTCTATTCAGGTTAGCGAAACCAGCGAAGAACTTCGCCACTACTCAGAGCGAATAGATATGGATCCGGTACGCCTGTATGAACTGGAACAGCGCCTGTCTCGTCAATTAGCTTTAGCGCGTAAACACCATATTGCGCCGGAGCAACTGCCCGAACTCCACCAACAGCTATTGAATGAACAGCAGCAAATCAACCGTCAGGGAGATGACTACGAAGCACTGACCGAAGCGGTTGCACTGCATCACAAACAGGCTCTGGAAGTGGCCAAACGTCTGCATGTACAGCGCGCCCACTATGCGGCAGAACTCTCTACCATGATCACTGACAGTATGCATTCACTGGCCATGCCGCACGGTCAATTGGCTATTGATGTGGAGTGGCAGCCAGAACATCTGAATACAGAAGGCGCGGATCGGGTTGATTTCCGGGTCAGCACTAACCCGGGGCAGCCGCTGCAAGGGTTGTCTAAAGTGGCCTCAGGCGGTGAACTGTCACGTATTGCTTTAGCGGTTCAGGTCATTACCGCCCGGAAGATGGATACACCTGCGTTAATATTTGATGAAGTGGATGTCGGTATCAGCGGACCCACTGCCGCTATCGTCGGTAAGCTACTCCGTCAGTTGGGTGAATCGACTCAGGTTATGTGTGTTACGCACTTACCGCAGGTTGCCGGTAATGGTCATCAGCACTTCTATGTCAGCAAGCAAACCGATGGCGAAGAAACCGAAACCCAAATGTTACTGCTGGATAAAAATGCCCGTCTGCAAGAACTGGCCCGCTTGCTGGGTGGCAGTGAAATCACCCGCAACACGCTGGCCAATGCCAAAGAACTTCTGGCCGCCTGATGATTATACAACAGTTGAGCAACAATTAAGCGATAGCAACTGCCGATAAAAAGAGCCGCATTAACAACAAAAGTTTTAATGCGGCTCAACTTTTTGTGATAATTGGGGTCGAATCAGCACATATCTGAAGCATAAGAACAGATTTGCAGATAAAATTTTATTAAATGACCTCGATAAACAACCGGTAAAGGTTTCCAAATGTCGCAAGGTCTATTATCATCGACAGCCTATGTTCTAAAGGAAAGTACTATTATGCGCTGCAAATTGCTGACTGCCGCTGTGGTGGCTCTTGGAATTCTGGTAACCGGTTGTTCTACTTTAGAAAAAGTAGTTTACCGTCCGGATATTAATCAGGGTAATTTCTTAACGCCAGCTGATGTCTCCAAACTGCAAAAAGGCATGACCAAACAGCAGGTGGCTTATATTTTAGGCACCCCGATGTTACAGGATCCATTTGGCTCCGATACCTGGTTCTATGTCTTCCGCCAGCAGCCAGGGCATCAGGACGTGACACAACAAACGTTGACACTAACGTTTGACGGTGGTGGTTCACTAAGCGGTATCGCTAACGATACCTCAATGATGAAGCAAGAAAACTAAGCAACACCAAACCGTTACTGATACGAATAACATAAATAAGACGCCATTTGGCGTCTTATTTTTTTGCCCGCTCCGCCCGCATCCGACGCAACTCTTTAGGATCGGCAATCAATGGGCGATAAATTTCTACCCGGTCACCATCATGAATCGGATCGCTTAATTTGGCTCCGCGGCTAAAAATACCTACCTTATTAACTTTCAGGTCGATCTCTTTACGCATTTCCAAAATGCCGGAGGCAATAATAGCCTGCTCTATGCTACTCCCTTCCGCCACCGTTAAATTTTTAACGTATTGCTGTTCCGGTAAGGCATAGACCACTTCAATATGGATATCAGGCACCGTACACCTCTTTCGCCCGACGGGTGAATGCCTGCACCATATTTTGTGCTAAATCCTGAAAAATTCGGCCAAAGGCGATTTCAATCAGCTTGCTGCTAAATTCAAACTCAAGATTAAACTCAATGCGACAGGCATCCTCACCCAAGGGGGTAAACAACCAACCGCCTTGCAGAGAACGAAACGGTCCATCCACCAGTTTCATATCAATGATGGCGTTTTCTACCATTTGGTTACTGGTGGTAAAGGTTTTACGAATTCCCACTTTTGCAACATCAATGGATGCCGTCATGGTATTTTCCGTTTGCTCAAGTATGCGACTGCTCACACAACCCGGTAAAAACTTCGGGTAAGAAAGAACATCGTTAGCCAGTTTATACATTTGCCCGGCGCTATAGTTGACCAGTGCCGAACGTTTGATACGCTGCATAACATTTCCTAATCAATGGGTCTGAAAAGCGAGAAAGATTTAAACGGCGCAAATCATACCATCTAACCGGATTGTGACCAAAAGCCTTATCACTCGTCTCTTTTTCCTGCAAAAAAGTAAACTACAGCCAACCATCCGGTAAATACACCGATATAATGAAACCTGATGAAAGAAAATTACCTGAGCAAAGGGCTTAGGGGATATCTTTCAAATCAGCATTAAGTATAATAAAAACATTATGACAAAGAAAAAAGCATACAAACCCGGTTCCGCAACCATTGCGATGAACAAACGAGCACGCCACGAATACTTCATTGAAGAAGAGATCGAGGCGGGTTTAGCCCTGCAAGGCTGGGAAGTAAAATCCATGCGTGCGGGCAAAGCAAATATCAGCGATAGTTATGTGGTATTCCGCGATGGTGAAGCCTATCTGTTTGGCGCCACTATTATTCCACTTAACGTTGCCTCATCACATATTGTTTGTGACCCAACCCGTACCCGTAAACTTCTGTTAAACAGAAGGGAACTTGATAAGCTGTTTGGCCTGGCAAATCGCGATGGTTACACCATTGTTGCCCTTTCCATGTACTGGAAAAACGCCTGGAGTAAAATCAAAATCGGCGTGGCAAAAGGTAAACAGCTGCACGATAAGCGCACCGATATTAAAGACCGCGAATGGCAGTTAAATAAAGCGCGGATTATGAAGAACGCCAACCGCTAAGGGTTGGCGACTTTCTGTCAAGGCTGCTTTCCCCAACAGGATAAGCATAAAACGCATATCCTGTTGGTAAATCACTTTCTGACCTCTGGCTTTACTTCCCTTTCCATACCGGATCGCGTTTCTCCGCAAAGGCTTTTGGCCCTTCCAGCGCGTCTTCTGAATGAAGAACAGACGGGTAATTTTTTAGCTTACCACTACGAATATGGCGATAGCCCTCTTCCACCGACATTTCGCCGGTTTCGCGATAGATTTCCTTAATTGCCGCCACGGCCAATGGAGCACTGAGAGCCAGTTGATGCGCCAGTTCACGAGCGGCTTCCATTAACTGTCCGCTTTCCACCACCCGATTCACAATCCCCCAACGCAAAGCCTCTTCAGCATTCATCTGACGTCCGGTCATCATCATTTCGTTAGCGATGGCTGGCGGCAGTATTTTCGGCAGGCGCAGCATACCGCCGCTGTCGGGTACGATACCCAGCTTAGTTTCCGGTACAGAGAAACTGGCGTTTTGAGAACAAACGATCATATCCGCTGCCAGCGCCAGTTCAAAACCGCCACCAAAAGCATAACCGTTTACGGCCGCAATCACCGGTTTATCCAGATTGAAAAGCTCCGTCAGTCCGGCAAACCCGCCCGGGCCGAAATCGGCATCAGGGGCCTCCCCTTCTGCGGCGGCTTTTAAGTCCCAACCGGCAGAGAAGAAACGCTCTCCGGCACCGACAATAATTGCCACCCGTAACTCGGGATCGTCACGAAACTTAATAAATACGTCACCCATTTCAAAGCTGGTTTTAGCATCGATGGCGTTGGCTTTGGGTCTGTCTAAAATAATCTCCAGAATGTGACCATTCCGGCTTACGTGTAACGATTCGCTCATATTAATACTCCATTGACTGGCAATTAATAACCTCACTGAGCTGATAATGGAGCGCGGTAAACCACTACGGCATCAGGATAAATACTGATGTCGTATCAGCGCTCTGTTTATGATTTCTTCAACAAACTCAGTGCAGACCTTTTTTAATAATTTTTCCCGAGCAGCTTCTTGGTAAGTTCTTCCTGATTTCCAGAAAGGATGGCACTTTAAATTTGGCCATATGGTTTTCGCAAAATGAGAAGAACTCCTCTTCGGTTATGGTTTCCCCTTCATTGAGCACCACAAAAGCTTTAATCGCCTCATCCCGAATCGAGTCCTTCAGGCCAATTACCGTGACATCCATGATTTTTGGGTGGGTAGAAATAATATTTTCCAGTTCGACACAGGAGATATTTTCACCACTGCGTTTTATCATGTTGCAGCTACGTTCAACAAAGTAGAAGAAACCTTCGTTATCCACATAGCCGTAATCACCGGTGCGTAACCAGCCATCGGCACTCAGTGCTTTAGCGGTCTCTTCTGGCATGCGGTAGTACTCTTTAAACAGGGTTTTGCCGGGGATGCCTTTAATACAAATTTCTCCGGTGACATTGGCTTCCAGCCTTGTACCATCCCGATCGCGAATTTCTATTTCATAGCCAAATCCGGCGCGGCCAATCGATGGCCAACGACGTTTATCTCCGGGGCGATCGCCAATGGCACCGACAATGGTTTCGGTCATACCATAAGAAGTGAATAACCGAACGCCAAAACGCTGCACAAAAGCATCTTTTTCCCGATCGGAGATATTGAGATAGAACAGCACTTCACGCAGGCAGTGCCGCTTTTCCCAAGGCATCTGTGGTTGCATCATCATGGTTTTGATCATCAGCGGTATGCATTCAGTCACCGTCGCCCGGTATTTACATACCTGTGACCAAAAAGTACGCGCACTGAATTTCTCCAACAGCACAAAGGTCGCTCCGGCCGAAAAGGCCGCCATCGCCGCGGTACACTGGCAGTCGATATGAAAGGCAGGCATTGGTGTCAGATAAACATCATCCTGACGCAGGGCACACTGCCAGGAGGTATAATAACCAGCAAACCTCAGATTATAGTGAGTGATCACCACCCCCTTGGGGCGCGATGTGGTGCCAGAGGTAAACAATATTTCCGCCGTATCTTCAACATCGAGATCTTCCCAATGCATCAAATGGAGAGGTTGCAGCCGTTTCAGATGATGAAAATCCAGCACACCGGATAAAGGCCCATCTTCTACTACCGGATCGATCAACATCAGCCGCTGTATTGGTGCCAGCGCCTCTTGCTGAAGCGCCTGATACATAGCAAAAAACTCCCGACTGGTTACCACCATCGTAGCTTCGCACTGATTAATGATATAGGCGCTCTCATTTTTCAGCAGATTGGCGTTAACCGGCACCATTACCGCGCCGATTTTCGCCAAACCAAACCAGCAAAAGAAAAACTCAGCACAATTATTGAGATGCAGGGCTATCCTGTTACCTTTAGCGACCCCCAGCGAATGAAAAAGATTAGCGGTACGATTAATCTCTTCATTCAATTCCCGGTAGCTATATTCCAACGCCAATCCCTGAAGATTCTCTACAATCAAGGCAGTTTTATCGCCGTGCAGTTCTGCAAGGTCGTCCCACATTTGACGTAAATCTTGTCTACCTACTATATCCATTCCATACCTACCCAATATTGCTGCACGGTTGGCGGGGGTGCAATGACGGCAAAAATATTATTTAATCAATAACTAAAGCGGTTACCCCACCTTGGCCAGACCTTTAGTTACCAGTTGCTGAATGTCTGCCTCACTGTAGCCAACGTTGGCTAAAATGGCGGCAGTATCCATTCCCAGAGTTGGCATACCGCGCCAAATTTGCCCCGGATTATTCTTAAACTTAGGCATGACGTTTGGCCCTTTACAGTCCTGACCATCAATGGTTTGCCAGTGGGTAATAGACTCACGGGCAACATACTGCGGATTGCCTTCCAGCTCGGGAATGGTAAGTACTTTAGTCGATGCTATCTTCAGCTCGGCAAAACGGGCCAGCACCTGAGCAATCGGCCTTTCCGCCAGATACTCATCCAGTTTATCTTCAACAAACTGGCCTTTGGGGCACTCAATACGATGTATCAATTGAGTATCTTCCGGAATTTCAGTTGTTCCCCACAGGTAATCGATACCCATATCCTTAAACATTTCCTGAATCTGATTTACCCCCACCAGCTCCATAACAATGTAGCCATCCTGACATTTATACAGACCACAGCCGGTATAATACGGATCTTTACCTTTGGTCATACGCGGGCAGATTTCACCGCCGTTAAAGTAGTCCATCATGAAGTACTGACCCATACGCAACATTACTTCATACATTGCCACGTCGATACTTTCACCCACACCGGTCTCGCGCACCTTATGCAATGCCGCCAATGTTGCCGTGGTTACCGTCATACCGGAGAAATAGTCCGCCGTATAAGGGAAAGCTGGCATCGGTTGATCTTTATCACCATTTTGAATCAGATAGCCGCTAAAAGCCTGTGCAATGGTGTTATAAGCAGCAAGATTGGTGTATTCCGGGGTACCGTACTGACCAAAACCAGAGAGGTGAGCAATCACCAGCTTTTCATTGTGTTCCCACAGCACTTCATCCGTAATGCCGCGACGGGCAAAAGCGGGCCCTTTACTGGCTTCAATAAAAATATCGGTGGTTTCAATAAGTTTCAGAAAAGCTTCCCGCCCTTCATCTTTAAAGATATTCAGCGACAGCGCATGCAGGTTACGCCTTGAGAGCTGAGGGTAATTAGGTTGAATACGAATGGTATCGCCGTAAGTGACGTTTTCGATCCAGATAACTTCAGCCCCCCACTCGGCAAACATTTGTCCGGCAAAGGGACCGGCGATCTCAATTCCGGAAAAAACTACCCGTAAACCGGAAAGTGGACCGAATGTGGGCATGGATAACCGTTCAGACATAATTATTAGCCTTTTGTATAGCACCAGTTCAGGAATACTTCAGGTCAAGATGCCACCAAAGCATTCCCGTTGTCTGGTGAGAGTGATTAACGATACTTTTTCAGTTCAGCACGACCCAGAGTCAGAATCTGCATTTCATCAGAACCACCGGAAATACGGTCAACCCGCAGATCACGCCAGAAACGCGTTACCCGATGGTCTCCGGCAATACCAATCCCCCCCAGTACCTGCATGGCGGAATCCACCACATCAAAAGCAGCATTAGCACAATAGAATTTACACATTGCCGCATCACCAGAGGTCATCAGGCCGTTATCACTTTTCCAGGCTGATTCAAACAGCATGTTTTTCATGGCGTTCAGTTTGATTGCCATATGGGCGAACTTTTCCTGAATCAGTTGAAAGCGACCAATGGTTTCACCAAACTGTACCCGCTGGTTAGCGTACTTAGCCGCATCTTCATAGGCGCAGTAAGCAGTACCGTAGTTGGTTAAAGCCACAATAAAACGTTCATGGTCGAACTCTTCCTTCACCCGGTTAAAACCATTGCCTTCACGGCCAAACATATCCTTCTCTTCCAGCTCAACGTTATCGAATACGATTTCGCAGCAGCTATCCATTCTCAGCCCCAGCTTTTCCAGCTTGGAAGCTTTAACGCCCGGCTTGCTCATATCAACAAACCATTCGGAGTAAATTGGTTTATCCGGTGAGGCCGCATCCCGAGCCATTACCACAATATAAGGGGTGTAGGCGCTACTGGTGATAAAGCACTTGCTACCGTTGAGGTACACTTTGCCATTCTTGCGGGTGTAGTTCGTTTGCAGGCTGCCTACGTCAGAACCGGCTCCCGGCTCGGTAATGGCTGAGTTCCACATTTGTTTACCGGTACCCTGAAACGCCATAATCTTATCGATTTGTTCCTGGGTACCTTCACGCAGAACGGTATTAAAGCCACCCGGCAATTGATACAGAACATAAGTCGGTGCACCTAAGCGCCCTAACTCAGCCCAAACCGCCGCCAGCGTAACAAAACCCGCATCCAAACCACCGTGTTCTTCCGACAGCAGCAGGCTATCAAGCCCCATTTCTGCCAACGCTCTGACAAAACGTTCAGGATATTCACTGTTACGGTCGCATTCGGCAAAGTAGGCTTCCCAGTTTTCCTGCGCCATCAAATCTCGAATACCGGCAACAAACAGTTCCTGTTCATCGGTCAATGTAAAATCCATAGGTAAGGCCTCTTCTGTTTTCTGTGTTAAAAGATCAGTATTTCCAGTGAGTCGCTTTGGCGTCTTTCAGGAAAGAGATGGTTATCATTATGTTGACGAAGAACAGGGGACATCCTCCGGCAATAATCGCTGTCTGAATCGGCTTAAGGCCACCTAATGCCAGCAGGATGATGCCGATAATGCCAACCAGCACCGACCAGCCCACGCGCACCCAAACCGGTGGCTCATCGTAGCCATTGGCTTCTTTACAGGTCGACATGGCCAGCGTGTATGAACAGGCGTTAATCAGGGTTACCGTGGCGATAAAGCAGAGAATAAAGAAGGCCCACATGGTGACTGTGCTTAACGGCAATGCAGCCCAGGTTTGAATAATGGCCCTTGCTACACCGTGCTGTTCGATGATTTGTGGAATATTGATGATTTGATTATTAATCAGAGACAGGGTGTTACTACCCAGAATGGTCCACAGCAGCCAGGTTGATGCCGTCAGGCCGCCAACCATTCCCAGGCACAGTTGACGTACACTACGTCCTTTAGATATACGCGCCAGGAAGATACACATCTGGATGCCGTAAACAATCCACCACGCCCAGTAGAATACCGTCCAGCCCTGCGGGAACCCACTTTTGCTAATGGCATCAGTATAAAACAGCATGCGGCCAACGTTCATCAGCAGCACCCCAACCGAATCGGTGAAATAGTTCACCGTAAAGCTGGTTGCACCAATGATAAATACCCAGGCCAGAATGATAATGCTCAGATAGTTGCGCACATCGCTGGCAATCTTGATCCCTTTCTGCAGACCAAACGCAACGCAAACGGCGTTAAATATAATCCAGCAGCCAATGATTAACGCATCCAGTTCCAGCGTATGCGGAATACCAAACAGATACTGAATACATTCGGTTACCAGCGGTGTTGCCAGGCCGAGGCTGGTACCCATCGCCAGAATCAGCGCCACTAAGTAAAGGTTATCCACCATGGTACCGATAAACCCTTTACAGCGTTTTTCTCCCAGCAGCGGTACTAAGGTGCCGCTTGGGCGCATCACATTGATTTTTCGTACAAACATGAAATAGCCAAACGCCACCGCCAGGAAGCTATAAGTTGCCCACGGCAACGGCCCCCAGTGGAACAGGCTATAAGCCAGACCTAACTCTTTAGCCGGAGTAGAGAACGGTTCCAGACCAAACGGCGGGGAGGATACGTAGTAATAAATCTCAATAGAACCCCAGAACAGTACCGCGGCAGAGGTGCAGGAAGCGAACATCATAAAAATCCAGCTCAACGTACTAAATTCCGGTTTTTCATCCCCTAAAGTGCGATGAGCGAATGGCCCAAAAATCAGCCAGAACCAACCGCCAAACATCACTACCATGTACCATTCAAACGCCCATCCCCATTCATAGGTGATGTAATTAAATACCGAATTAATAACTGCGTTTGACGCTTCCAGATCGCGAACCGTCAGATAGCAAAGTATGGCTACAATAATCAGTGAAGGAAAAAAGACTTTTGGTTCTATTCCCGTTTTCTTTTTACCTGCTTCATTTTCAGTTTTCATTTTTGTATCTGCCCCATAAAATATTCTCCTCACAATGGCAATATTGAGAGCTATGTTTCTAAACAGAAACTATCCATGTCACCGTAAACAGGTGAACACACCCTGAAAGAAAATTATCTTTTTATTTAAACTTCAGAATTAAGAAACCAAATTACAACACATTTAATATATAAACATAATTCAGAGCATATTCCTTAATGTAAAAAACCCAGCTAATTAATATGAGGTTTATAATGAAATTTGAGCCGTGAATAATCCGTGATCTTAATCAAGTTATGTCCCTGATCTCGCCGTGCTCTGGATGAGTCAAAGCAATACCACTCTATTTAAAATCAATAAATATCATTTAAAATCAATAAAATAAAAAACAAATCATCTACTAAAAAAGAGTTAGCCACAGAGATGACACTTTCAATATTGGTGATCTACGTATTATTTTGACCAGATGAATCATGGTATTTCTATTGCTATCAGGATAATTTGATGTTGAGGAATGGATAAATAGAATATTAATTAATCATATTAAATCAGGTGAACTATTTTACCGTTAATAACCACACAAATTTTTAAACGGCCGCTAACATGCCGTTATATTATATTTTCCTTAAATTGTATTTAGTTTCTAATTTTGGAAATACTTCACAATATTGAAAATTATATTGTCTAATCGGAGAAGTGATGAAAATAATTGCATGCTATAAACTCATTCCCGAGGAGCAGGATATTACCGTTAACGGTGATGGCACACTGAACCTCAGTAAAACAGATGCAAAAATCAGCCAATTCGACCTTAACGCCATTGAAGCTGCCTGTGCACTAAAGCAGCAAAATGGCGATATTCATATTGTTGCCATGAGCACCGGTGGTGAAGCGCTGGCAAACCCTAAAAGGCGTAAAGACGTACTATCACGCGGCCCGGATGAGCTGATTGTTGTCTCTGAACCGGGGCTGGAGAATGCACTTCCTCATCAAACGGCGGCCATTCTGGCTGCGGCAGCGCAAAAATCTGGCTTTGATCTGATCCTGTGCGGTGATGGCTCTGCCGACCTTTATGCCCAGCAGGTTGGCCTGTTACTGGGTGAAGCACTGGGCGTTAGCGCCATTAATGGCGTTAGCCGCATTATCAGCCTTTCCGATACACAAATTCAGGTGGAGCGCACTCTGGAAGATGAAGTGGAAACCTTAACCCTTAATCTGCCTGCGGTGGTTGCCGTCTCTACCGATATTAACGCTCCACAAATTCCTTCCATGAAGGCTATTCTTGGCGCGGCTAAAAAACCGGTACAGGCATGGCAATCGGCAGATTTAGGGCTGAATAATGTAGGTTCTTACACCACCTTACTCAGCGTACTGGCTCCTCAACAGAAAGCGCGTGCCCGCGTGATCATTGAAGGCGATGGCGAAGATCAAATCGCCGAATTTGCAGAACACCTGCGTAAAGTAATCGGTTAATGAGGGGATGACATGAGCAAATTTTCAACTGTTTGGGTATTTAGCGATGCGACATCCCGCCTGCCGGAACTGATGGGTGCCGCCCGCCAGCTTGGTGAAGATATCCGTGTGATTGTTCAGGGTAGCGAGCAGTCGGCTCAGGCTTTCCGCCTTGGAGCCGCCGCCGCTTATGATGTAGGAACCATCCCTGCCGCTCGTATTATCGAGGATTATGCGGACACGCTGGTACATACCATTAAGAATCACGGCCCCAGCGCTCTGGTGCTGTTACCCGCCACCCGACGCTGCAAAGCGCTGGCGGCACGACTGGGTGCCCGCCTTGCGGCCGGTGTGGTCAATGATGCCAATGAACTGGTTTTACAAGATGGGCACTTAGTGGCAACCCACATGGTGTATGGCGGACTGGCATTCGGTAAAGAGCAAGTTACTACGCCTTATGCGGTAACCACACTGAACAGCGGTGTATTTGAAGCCGCGCAGGAAGACGCGACCCGCAATGGAAGCGCTACTCCGCTGGAGTTCATTGCACCAAAAAACCCCATTGTTTGTGTATCCCGTAAGGTTAAACAAAATAACAGCGTTGACCTGGGTAAAGCACGACTGGTGGTTAGCGTGGGCCGTGGTATCGGTAATCAGGTGAATATCTCCATTGCCGAAGCCCTCAGCAATGCAATAGGCGCCGAACTGGGCTGTTCGCGTCCGGTGGCGGAAAACGAAAAGTGGATGGAGCGGGAGCGCTATGTGGGTATCTCCGGCATTATGATCAAGCCAGAGCTCTATCTGGCGCTGGGCATCTCCGGTCAAATCCAGCACATGGTTGGTGCTAATGGCGCTCAAATCATCATGGCAATCAACAAAGATAAAAACGCACCGATATTCCAGTATGCCGATTATGGACTGGTTGGCGATCTGATGAAGATCGTTCCTGCGCTAACTGAGGCGTTAAAACGTTAACGAAACGGCGCAGCCCTTCCGCGCTGCGCCCTTTTATCGTCTACCTGGAGACATTATGTCCGAAGATATCTTTGATACCATTATTGTAGGTGCAGGGTTGGCTGGCTGCGTTTGTGCTCTGGTGCTGGCACGCGAAGGTGCTAACGTATTAGTTATTGAGCGTGGCAATTATGCCGGTGCCAAAAACGTTACCGGCGGTCGGCTGTATACCCATAGCCTGGAGCGCATTATTCCCGGCTTTGCCGAACAGGCTCCCGTTGAGCGTCGCATTACCCATGAGAAGATCTCATTTCTTACCGACGACAGTGCCGTAACCCTTGATTACCACCGTTCCGGTGATGCCACCCCGTTAAAAGACTCCTACTCCATACTGCGTGCTCAATTTGATCCCTGGCTAATGGCTCAGGCTGAAGAAGCCGGTGCACAGTTCATCTGTGGTATCCGCGTCGATAAACTGGTTCAGCGTGACGGTAAAGTTATTGGCGTTGAAGCAGATGGCGACGTGCTGGAAGCCCATACCGTCATTCTGGCTGAAGGGGTTAACGCTATTTTGGCCGAACAAATCGGGATGGCGAAGCCGGTATCTCCTGCTTCCGTTGCCATAGGTGTTAAAGAGCTGATTGAACTACCGCAGGATCTGTTAGAAGCACGCTTTAGTTTAGAAAGTAATCAGGGTGCCGCCTGGCTGTTTGCCGGTACCCCTTCCGATGGTCAAATGGGTGGCGGTTTTCTGTATACCAACCGCAATACTCTCTCTCTGGGGCTGGTATATGGTTTGCTCCACATTGAACAGGCAAATAAATCCGTACCGCAAATGCTGGAAGATTTTAAACATCATCCGGCGGTACGACCGCTCATTGCCGGTGGCAAAACCATTGAATATGCCGCCCATGTAGTACCAGAAGCCGGTATCAATATGATGCCAAAACTGATTGGTGATGGCGTTCTGATCGCCGGTGATACTGCCGGAATGTGCCTCAACCTTGGCTTTACCATTCGCGGTATGGATTTGGCCATTGCCTCCGGCGAAGCCGCAGCCCGTGCGGTACTGGATGCCAAAGCCAAAAACGACTTCAGTGCTCAGGGTTTAAGCAGCTATACCCAACATCTGGAAAACCTGTCGGTCATGCAGGATCTACGCCACTACCGCAAAGTGCCAGCCATGATGGATAACCCACGTATGTTCACCCAGTACCCGCAAATGGCCGCCAACATTATGGCGGATCTGTTCACCATTGACGGACAGCCTCCGCAACCGTTACGCAAAAAAATCATGCGTCATGGAAAACAGGTCGGCTATCTGAATCTGCTTAAGGACGGAATTAAAGGAGTAACTGCGCTATGAGTGAACCAGTCAATATTGACGTGAAACTGGGTATTAATAAGTTTCATGTGGATGAGGGGCATCCCCATATCATTATTCGCGAACATCCCGATATGGCGGCATTTCGTACTCTGACGCTTGCCTGCCCGGCAGGGCTGTATAAGCAACTGGAAGATGGCTCTATTCGTTTTGACTATGCCGGTTGTCTGGAATGCGGAACCTGTCGCATTCTATGTCGCCATTCCGTTTTGGAAGAGTGGACCTACCCGCGCGGTACCTTTGGGGTTGAATATCGTTACGGTTAAGGCCAATGCGGAAATAGATACTCCATCTATTTCCGCTCCTTAAACATAAGGGATGAATAACGCTAGGTTTTGATGAGTTTCAGAGGAGATTCTGGCCGTAAAAGCATTCTGCTTCAATCAACGTACTGCCAGGTCGGAAGACCATTTGTACTTAACACCGGAGAGCATTGGCCTACGCCAGATCGCCCCAGCGCCCGACTCTCCCAACGATTAGCATCTTAAGGCATCATCAATCTCAATAGCCTTTTAGTTATCAGTACATACTAAAACGCATAACAAAATGGCCTGATATTTTATGGAACAATATAAAAAATTCGATGACATAAGTTTTTCACCGATACACCGCAAAATTATGTTGTGGGGTAGCGGAGGCCCTTTTCTTGATGGCTATGTTCTGGTCATCATCGGTATTTCACTGGAACAACTTACCCCGGTTTTAAAACTGGACGCTAACTGGATAGGCTTAATCGGTGCCGCTACGCTGGTTGGTCTGTTTATTGGTACTGCCCTGTTCGGCTATATTGCCGATCTGGTTGGCCGCCGCCTGATGTTTTTGATTGATATTCTGGCCATCGGTTTAATTTCCGTGGCTACCATGTTTGTCTCATCCCCGCTGGAACTGGTGATAATGCGCTTTCTTATTGGCATTGTGATTGGGGCTGACTACCCCATCGCCACCTCAATGATTGCGGAATTTTCCAGTACTAAGCAGCGAGCCTTTACCATGGGATTTATTGCCGCTATGTGGTACATCGGGGCGACGGCTGCCGATCTGGTAGGTTATTTACTCTACGACATGGAAAACGGCTGGCGCTGGATGTTGGGTAGTGCGGTTATTCCCTGCATTGTCATTTTGTTAGGGCGCTTTGAACTACCGGAATCGCCCCGCTGGCTGATACGCAAAGGTCGGGTAAAAGAGTGCCGGGAACTGATGTTTAAACTGTTTGGTGAGCACGTAGTTTTCGAAGAGGAACAGGAGCCAGAAACCCGCTACCGCCAGATTTTTACCCGCCGCCATTTCACTTCGCTACTGTTTGTCGCCATTATCTGGACCTGTCAGGTGATCCCGATGTTTGCCATTTATACCTTTGGCCCACAAATCATTACTCAACTGGGCCTTAGCGAAGGAAAAGATGCCGTATTAGGCAATGTGGTCATCAGCCTGTTTTTCATGCTTGGCTGCCTTCCGGCCATGTACTGGCTGAACAGTATTGGACGCAGACCCCTGTTGATTGGCAGTTTTACAATAATGACTATCGCTCTGGCGCTGCTGGGTTTTGTTTCTGAACCCGGCATTCTGTTTATTATTATTGCCTTTGCGACCTATGCTTTCTTCTCTGGCGGCCCCGGGATTCTGCAATGGCTGTATCCTAATGAGCTGTTCCCCACATCCATTCGTGCCTCAGCGGTAGGTGCCGCAATGTCCCTCAGCCGTATTGGTACTATGATTTCCATCTATGGGTTGCCGCTGTTTATGCAGCAGTACGGCATTTCAGCCACTATGCTGGTTGGCGCTGGCGTCTCACTGTTTGGCTTACTGGTATCCGTTGTACTGGCACCGGAAACTCGCGGCATGTCGCTGGAACAAACCAGCCAGATGAAACTTTATTAAGGTTTTTTACGAGGGTTGCCCAATCGGGCAACCTGTAAAAGATCGATTAATCCAGATGACGACAAAAGTAATCCGCACCGTCGCGCAGTGCCCGATCGGCACTCTTCATCATACGGGAATAGTGCAAGAAGGCGTGCAGAGTTCCGGCATACATCTGGTAGCAACAAGGTTGTTGATGTTCACGCAATGTTTGATACAGCGCCCTGCTATCGTCAATTAACGGATCGAACTCCGCGCCGACGATAAAGCAAGGTGGAATATCATGAGTTAATTCGTTATTAAATATACAGTAATAAGGTGATTCCTTATCCTGTTGATTAGCCAGATAGGCTTGCTCATACTCTTCCAAATCTTTCCGGGTTAGTCCATCCCAACTGCCACCGTACAGGCGGCGGGTCATGGAATCCCGTAAACCATAAAGTCCATAATAGAGCAGCACACCAGCAACACGCCCGCAGTGAATACCACGATCCCGTAACCACAGAAGGGTAGCAAATGACAACATCGCACCAGCGGAATCACCCGCGAAGCCAATCTGTTGCATATTTAACTGATAATCCACCGCCTGAACATGAAAGTATTGGCAGACGGCAACCGTCTCTTCAATAGCCTGCGGAAAGCGTGCTTCAGGGGAAAGGGAATAATCGACTCCTATTACCGCACAGCCAGTGTAGTGTGCCAGCAGGCGCATAATACGATCGTGAGTATCAAGATTACCCACAATAAAACCACCACCGTGTAAATAAAACAGCGTCGCCCGGGTTTTGTGTTGTGGATAATATATTCGTGTCCCGGTTTTTCCATATTTAGTGGTTATTTTTACCAATTGCGTTTTGACCATTTCCGGCCCTTCAGCATTCCAATATTTACGCTCGTCAATATAACCTTGGCGAATAGTTCCATAATCTGAATTAGCAGATTGAGGTTTGGCATTTTGTAATTGAAATTGCAATACATCACGCATTTCCTCAGAAATACACTCAAGAACATTTATTTTATTTTCCGGCTTCATTTTATCCTCCAGGCAGATATCGATTAATTTTATTCGTTATATGAAACCGAACTAAGACCCACCGCACAAAAATAGTAATATAATGAAATTTAAAATAAAAAAGTCATAATGAATGATAAATTGATTTACACTCCAGTGCTAAAACAGCAAAAAACCGCCATTCTTTCTCAATAAATGATGGCGATCAAAAAATGTAGTCCACCCTATTTTAATGTCACAAATAATCATTTTAAATTACGCTGAATATACCTTATTGAAACAATGAATTAACATTATCAATTTATTGATATTTTTATAAAAAATAGCATAAAAACACATAGTTCTTTGGGGCATGATTAGGTATATTCAGACAGATTGATAATAAAAAACTTAAATATCAATATATCGTCGTGACATCTATTTATTGCACTAAAAAATAGATAAATGCTGGCAATATTATAGGTTAGTAGTCCTGATGAAATAGGTGAGAATATGTACAGACAGTATGTTCAAGAACCTTTATATCTTTCCGTTGCTCGCTGGATAATGCAGCAAAGTCGTTGGATTAGCGCAACAGAGATTGCGGAGCACTTCGAGCTGACGCCCTGTAAAGCTATCAATACCGTTTCCTATATTCTTTCTGCGGTTGATGAAATAACCTGCAAAACCAAAAGTGTACCCAATCAGTTGGAAGGCCGAGGCTGCCAGTGTCAGCGCCTGATTCAGGTAAGCCATATTGATGAAGTAATTACCACCCGCATTAAGAATGCCGTCAATAATGAAACTGAAAACGATCCCACATCCCGTTTAGACCCATCCATGCGCGTTCCCCCTCCGGAACTGAACCGCGAACAAAAATGGCAATGGATGCTCTCTAAAGGGCAACGCAAATAATTCTCTACGGCCAATGGGCCTGACGGTAGTGTCTTAATGTTCCGTCAGGCTCCTACTCAAAGCTTCTGCCTATAAAACCGGCAAACGGTTAAGTCGCTGGTGTGTGCAGGGATAAATCTGTTATAATCGACTGAACAACTTGGGGCTGATTCTGGATTCGACGGGATTTGCGAAACCCAAGGTGCATGCCGAGGTGCGGTAGGCCTCGTTAATAAACCGCAAAAAAATAGTCGCAAACGACGAAAACTACGCACTAGCAGCTTAATAACCTGCTCAGAGCCCTCTCTCCCTAGCCTCCGCTCTTAGGACGGGGATCAAGAGAGGTCAAAACCAAAAGAGATCGTGTGGATGCCTTGCTTGGGGTTGAAGCATTAAAATTAATCAAGCTAGTCTGGTAGTGGCGTGTCTGTCCGCAGCTGCCAGGCGAATGTAAAGACCAGACTAAGCATGTAGTACCGACGGTGTAGAAATTTCGGACGCGGGTTCAACTCCCGCCAGCTCCACCACATTAAGTTCTAAAGAAGTCTAAGAAAGTCTTGAAAGCCCGTAGCCACCTTGGTTTACGGGCTTTTTCTTGTCTAGGGTTGTCTTGTGTGAACTTGTAATATCTGCATATTTATGGCACTCTGGTTGGCACTCAAGGAAGCTAAATACAGTAACAGAGTGCCAACGATGATTACATATTGAGAGACAATCATTCATTAGACTAGAGCAAGGAAATGTTCTTTTCCCCGCCCTCTAACTAGTCCCCAGCGGTTGATCATCCCCCATCTAGCACTCATACATTTTCACCTTTCTTGAAAAAGCGTGTCACACGAGTCACAAGCGTCACACTTGCCGCTATCCCTTCTGGCGTAAGGCTTTTATCTGTGACGTCATTTTATGAAGCTGTGACTCAATGAAAACGTGCGTCACCTTTCGTGGTAACACCAAGTAATGGGAGATCTAGCGAGTGCCAAAACAAACAACACCCTTAACAGATACAGAGATCAAGGCAGCAAAATCTAAAGAGAAAGACTATTCACTCTACGATGGGGACGGCTTGAATCTTTTAATAAAAACAACCGGCAGTAAAATTTGGCAATTCCGCTACTCACGTCCAATAGATCGAAAACGCGCTAAGCTTACGTTCGGTTCATATCCATCAATCCCATTAAAAAACGCTCGTGAACTCCGCGATAATGCCAGAGCTTTAATAGCCAGAAACATTGATCCCCAAGACCATGAACGCATGCAACAGCAGAAAGCACGGGAGACCAAGGCTAATACATTTCAAGTTGTCGCTGGTATGTGGTGGGAGGTGAAGAAAAAAAGCGTTACTGAAGACTACGCCAAGGACATCTGGCGCTCGCTGGAAAAAGATGTCTTCCCTATGATTGGTAATATTGCTATAGCGGATATTAAAAGGCGTACTTTAGTTCTAACTCTCGAACCGATTCAAGATCGCGGCGCACTTGAAACAGTCAGACGGCTTTGCCAGCGTATCAATGAGATTATGATTTATGCTATGAACAAAGGCCTGATCGATGTAGCCCCCAGCGTTAACATCAGTAAGGCATTCGCTAAGCCGCAAAAGAAACACATGCCAAGCATACGTCCTGAGCTGCTACCTGAACTGATGCAGACTATGAAGCTAGCTAGTATTGAACTACCTACCCGCTGTCTTTTTATGTGGCAATTGCTAACGCTTACCCGCCCTGCTGAAGCATCAGGTACACGTTGGGACGAGATCGATCTTGATGCCAAACTATGGCGCATCCCTGCCAATAGAATGAAGATGAACCGAGAGCATGTAGTCCCTCTATCAGAACAAGCATTAGTTATCCTAAATAGAATGAAACCTCTTAGCGGTCACAGGGAATATGTCTTCCCTAGTCGAATTAAACCAACCCAACCTATGAATAGCCAAACTGTTAACGCAGCGCTTAAGCGTGCCGGATTTGGCGGCGTGCTGGTTTCTCACGGTCTACGCTCTATCGGTAGCACTGCACTCAATGAGGAAGGATTTTCACCTGACGTAATCGAAGCGGCTCTTGCTCACGTTGATAAGAATGAAGTAAGGCGTGCCTATAATCGCAGTGACTATCTGGAACAGCGTAAACCGATGATGCAATGGTGGGCTGATTTTATTACAGCTGCGGATAGCGGTAGTGTGATGGATAGCGGCATTCGGGGATTGAGGGCTGTGGGATGAGCAAGAAAAAAATTGCAGCCTCGGAATTAGAATTATTAGATGCAGAAATATCGAAAGCATTAAACGAAGCCTCTACTTTAGAAACATCAAATTCAGAAGGAACATTATTTTTCCTCCATCGTCCAAATAGCGAGCTGATTTCACAATTATCAAACATTGGTTTTTCTTATGATGATTATATTGCATGGCTATCAAATTTTAGCGAGTGGCTAACAAAAATTGCCATTAACTTTCCTGCATTATATCAAAGCATCTCAGATGATTTTTACTCAGAAGAAATAACAAATAAAGAACTTGTAGAGTCCAAATCTTTTCATGCTATATATCGACTGTTATTGCTATCAACTTCTGATGAATTACGTATACGAACAATTGCAGGATTAATTCTAATATTTAAAGCAGCTGGGAATAATGAACTACTAGAAGATATCCAATTTGTTTTTCCGAACCTGAAGACCAAAAGGATTAATAGAAATGAACGCCTATTTAGCATCAGTACATAGACGATGGGAAGAACGCTTACAGCAACAAGCTACCGATTCTATTGAGCCTAAAGAGATATACCGTCCCTATACTCAAAAACTAGCTGATAAAATTCGCTCATGGCTCAACGAACTTGATGCTGAATATCATAATAATACTTTTTATGAATGCGATTTATGCCAGATGTTTAAGTGTAAGAAAGAAGATCTGGCGATTGCATCATCAAGCATCCCGCTCTACAGCCAAGTAATAACTGTCAATGGAGTAAGGGTTCGTAGCTATTCTCTGGTGCCACTTACAGCTTCTCAGTTGGAGCTTAATGACGTTCAACTATTCATGATGGATTGTTTACAACGGGGATATATCACAACACCACAAAACGGCTGGCTCCTAATTATCCCCTCAGTAAATCTCTATGAGGCATTTGTTCATAGTGAACAATATCAAGGAACAAGCCGTTTATCTTTTGGGCGAAACCTTTCAAAGATGGGATTCGCTAAGGCTGTTCTTGCTGGTAATCCGCCCTATAGATGTCGGTCGTTTAAACTAAAACCATTGGATGAAGCTAGGCATGATTTTGCGACCATAATATTAGGTGATGAAAAATATAGATGGGAGTGACCTATTTATCATATTAAATGTAGTAGCCACAACTTGCTCTAACCGCCGGTTAAGAGTAAGAAGCTGGCGTTCCTCTTCCTCGACTCCTCAATAGAAAGACCATAGATGACACAATTCATTAATACATAGGTGAATATAATTTCGCCATTTCAGGTTTTATTATGTTGATTTCTTGTTTTTCCATCTGCAAAAATATCATTTCAACTTAAAAAATATTCGCTTGAACAAACTTCTGGTGTACCATTCGCATAGCTAAATACAACAATAAGGACCATTATGATCCGCTGCCATCTTGCTCGGCTCATGGGCGAACATAAGATGCGAATAGCCGATGTTGTCAGGGAAACTGGCCTGAGTCGCAACACTATCACTTTGCTTTACAAAGAGACGGCTCAGAAGGTTGACCTAGATACATTAGAAAGGCTTTGCGTGCTTTTTGACTGTGAAATACACGATTTATTGCAAAAGGTTCCTGCTTCGCAGAATCGTACAGAGAAAAATAAATGACACTTATTAACCTAAAAGATCTCGAAGCCCATCTTTGGCATGCTGCCCATATTATCACCGGGCCAATCGATGCATCAGATTACAAAACGTACATTTTCCCCATCTTGTTCTTCAAGCGCATTTGTGATGTATATGACGAAGAATTTGCCGATGCGATGGAGAGCGTTGGGGATGCAGAGCTTGCCAAAGGTAAGATGTTTCATCGAATTCAGATACCTGAAAATTGCCACTGGCGCGATGTTTTCGCTGAGACCAAAGACATCGGGCAGGCCTTAAAAGACTCTTTCCGTGGTATAGAACTAGCAAACCCTAAACTGCATGGCATTTTTGGCGATGCCAGCTGGACCAATAAAGAACGCCTTTCAGATGAGTTACTGGCTACGTTACTCAATCACTTCAACAAGGTGAACCTTGGCGTTTCTAGTGTCCGTGACGATGATATGGGGCGCGCATACGAGTATCTGATCAAACGTTTTGCAGACAAAGCCAATAAGAAAGCCGGTGAGTTCTACACCCCACGTACTATTGTTCGCTTGATGGTTAACATTCTTGATCCAAAAGCTGGTGAGAGTGTCTACGATCCTGCCTGTGGTACTGGTGGTATGCTGCTCGAGACTATCCACCATGTAAAAGAAAACGGTGGAGATCCGCGTCTGCTAAAAATCAAAGGACAGGAAAAAAACCTGACCACCGAAGCCATTGCGCGAATGAACCTGTTCCTGCACGGTCAGGAGGATTTCGATATTATTCGCGGGGATACGCTGCGTGAACCCAAGTTTTTGCAAAGCGACCATTTAGAAACTTTCGACTGCGTTGTTGCCAACCCACCATTTAGCTTGAAGGAATGGGGATACGATCTGTGGTCGAACGATCCCTATGGCCGTAAGCAATATGCTCTGGCGCCTAAAACAAATGGTGATTTTGCCTGGGTACAGCATATGTTTGCTTCACTTAACGACAATGGGCGTATGGCTGTTGTGTTACCTCATGGTGTGCTATTTCGTGGCGGAACTGAGGGAGTAATTCGAACCAAATTGCTGCAAGAAAATCGCATTGTGGCGATTATTGGTGTCGCTTCCAATCTATTCTATGGGACTGGTATTCCTGCGTGTATTTTGGTGCTGCGAAAATCACGTCCGACAACACATAAAGATCATGTATTGATCATCAATGCTGAAGAAATCTATACCAAGGGACGTGCACAGAATACGCTGTCCAACAAACAGGCTGATGACATATACCAAATCTACCATGACCAGATTCAAAAAGGGCCAGATGCAAAAGAAATCGAAGGCGTTGCACGCTGGGTACCTCTGAAGGAGATTGAAGAAAATGACTTCAATCTAAATATTGCTCGTTATGTGCAAAAGCCTCTCGAAGAAGAAAACATCACTGTGGAAGAGGCGCTCAAAGATTTTCAACGGAAACTGGCTGAGCTGGAAAAAGCTGAAGAGGAGCTGGAAGCCCTGCTTATCAAAGAAGGGTTCGAGGTATGAGTACCATGAGTAATAAAAAACTGGAAGAGCTGCTCTGGGGAGCTGCTGAGTTTCTTCGCGGCCAAATCGACGCATCAGACTACAAGCAGTATGTCTTCCCCTTGCTGTTTTATAAACGCCTGTCAGATGTCTATCTGGAAGAATATAACGAGGCGATGGAGCTCCATGAAGGTGATGCCGAATATGCAGCCATGCCGATGTTTCACCGTTTCAACATTCCCTCTGAAGCCAGTTGGGAAAAGGTCCGTAATACCAGTAAAAACATTGGTGAGGCGATCCAGGATGCGCTTCGACTAATTGAAGCCAATAACCCGCGTTTACATGGCGTCTTCGGTGATGCACAGTGGACCAATAAAGAGCGCCTGCCCGATCATCTGCTGGCTGATCTTATCGAGCATTTCAGTAAAATTCCTCTTGGCATTAAATCTGTTGCTCAGGATGATCTCGGTGAAGCCTACGAATACCTGATTAAAAAGTTCGCTGACGATTCCGGCCACACGGCGGCAGAGTTCTACACCAACCGAACAGTCGTGCATTTAATGACGCGCATTATGGGCTTAAAACCGGGTGAAACGGCCTATGACCCAACATGCGGCACTGGCGGGATGTTGCTAAATGCAGTGATGGATCTCCGCGCAAGAGGGGAAGAGTGGCGCTCGGTACACCTTTATGGCCAAGAAGTGAACCTGCTGACCTCCGCTATCGCGCGTATGAATATGTTCCTGCACGATATCGAAGAATTTGATGTGCTGCGTGGCGACACCTTGGCTGAGCCAAAGTTTATTGAAAACGATCGGCTTAAGCAGTTTGATGTAATTTTTGCCAACCCGCCGTACTCCATCAAAAAATGGAATCGTGACAAGTTTGCCGCCGATCCATATGATCGTAATCTTTATGGTGTACCACCGCAGGGTTGCGCTGATTATGCTTTTTATACCCATATAATCAAAAGCTTGAAGCCTGATACCGGTCGCGCCGCCATGCTCTGGCCGCACGGCGTGCTGTTCCGTGATTCCGAGCAATCCATACGTAAACAGGTGATTGAATCGGATATTATTGAAGCGGTGATTGGGCTAGGGCCGAACCTGTTTTACAACTCGCCGATGGAATCTTGCGTGGTTGTGCTTAACTGCAATAAACCTGCTGAGCGTAAAAACAAGGTGTTATTTATTAATGGGGTTGAACACGTTACTCGTGAGCGCGCCCATAGCCGTTTATCCTATGAGAATTTAACAGTGTTATGTGAGGCTTACTTTACACCTGAAAAGCAAAGCAATATCACCGCGTTGGTGGATCTCGACGTTATTAAAGAGAATCTCTATAACCTGTCAATTCCACTATATGTGCAAGCACAAAGTAACGGTGAAGCACATAATATTGAACATGCAATTGAGGCGTGGAAAGTAAGTCGCACTCAGCTAAAAAAACAAACTAATAAATTATTCCAAAGCCTTGCAGAGCTTGGATATAACGTTGAAAGCAAGGTGGGACAGTAAATGACGGAACAGCAATTACCGGAAGGCTGGCAAATGGTGAAGTTTGGCGATATCGCGAAACATATCTCCAAACGTGTAGAACCGAGCGAGACAGACCTTGAAATTTATGTCGGTTTGGAGCATTTAGACCCTGATAGCCTGAAGATTAAGCGACATGGCGTACCAGGTGATGTTGAAGGGCAAAAGCTTTTGGTGAAGAAAGGACAGATTATATTTGGTAAGCGTCGTGCCTATCAGCGCAAGGTAGCGGTGGCGGATTGGGACTGTATATGCTCGGCTCATGCCATGGTGCTTGAAGCTAATTCTAAAAAAGTTCACCCTGACTTTTTACCTTATTTTATGCAGTCAGACAGCTTTATGAGTAAAGCAGTTGCTATTTCAGAAGGTTCTCTCTCCCCCACCATTAAATGGAAAGTGTTGAGTGAGCAGTACTTTCCAATGCCAAACTTAGAGAGACAAAAGAGTATTGTGCAAGTTCTTCTTGCAATCAATGCCGCTTCAAATGCAGCATTGGAGGCTCAAGAAGCCGTAGAAATAAGCTTTAATATATTCAAAAATAAAATATTTTCATCATTTCCACGAACACTAAAGATAAAGCTAGGTGAGATTATTGATATAAAGAATGGATATGCTTATCCAGGTAAGTCAATAATTGATGAAGAAACCGATAACATTCTAGTTACTCCCGGAAATTTCTTGCTAAGTGGAGGTTATAATAATGCAAAGAACAGGTATTCAACGACTGGGCCAATTCGTGATTTTAAACTTATTCCTGGGCAGTTAATTATTAATATGACTGATTTATCCAAGGCGGGAGATACTCTTGGCATGCCTGCAATACTCCCTAGTTCAAACAAAACTTATCTACATAATCAGCGCGTCGGATTAATTAATATATTGAATGAAGATAAGGTCGATAAAGGTTATCTATTTGAATTTTTGAGCTCTCCTCTTTGCCGTCAATACATTGTTGCTACTAGTAGTGGTACAACAGTTCGGCATACATCTGTACAAAAATTGCTTGATGTAGAGATTCCGCTGCCTGACCTGATTGAGCAGCAAAAAATCGCCTTTATTTGCAATAAATACAGGCAATGTATCTATTATATAAAGACAAAAAAGAATGTTAATAGGCCTCTAATCAATAAATTAGTGAGTAATTGATGTATGTTTAACGAACAAACCGTTACAGAAAATGGAATTATCGATCGCTTAAAGGGCTTAAGCGGGATCAAATGGGCTTACTGCCACGGCGAAAACCTGCCTAAACAAGCGCAGAATATCTTCATTGATGAGTGGCTAAAAGACGCGCTTTGTTCGTTAAACCCCGATATTGGCAGACAGCCTGACTATGCTGATGAGGTCATCTACAAACTTCGGGGAGTGGTTTTAGAGGCCCGCCATACCGGTCTGGTAAAGGCCAATGAAAACTTCCAGGAATGGTTGATGGCTGAAAAAACCTTGCCCTTTGGCGAGAATGGCGACCATATCACCATCAATCTGATTGATTTTGACAATATAGAAAATAACCACTTTGTGGTGGCACAGCAGGTTCACTATATCGCGGCCACTGAAGTCTATTTTGATATTGTTCTTTATGTGAACGGCATACCGCTAGTAGTGGGCGAAGTTAAAACTGCAACACGCCCCAGCGTGACCTGGCAAGACGGTGCCGCCGACTTTATGGGCGGCAAAAAGTACTACTGGAAAAACGTTGAATCTTTCTTTGTCCCCAACTTGCTGTGCTTTGCCAGCGAAGGAAAAACCTTTGCCTATGGCGCAATTAATGCCCGAGTTAAAGACTGGGGGCCCTGGCATAATACTGAGCTTCGTGATGAGATTCTGCCGGGATTAGCATCGGTACTCAACAGCTGCGAAAGTTTGTTAAATCCACAAACCTTATTGCAGTTACTGGAATCTTTTGCATTATTTTCAACCATCAAAACGGGCAAAAATACTCCACCTAAACGCGTTAAAATTCTGCCGCGCTACCCGCAATTTGAAGCAGCAAAACAAATCGTTGAACGTGTTCGCAGAGGCTATCCAAAAAAAGGTCTGATTTGGCATTTCCAGGGATCGGGTAAATCCTTGTTGATGCTTTACGCCGCTAAAATGCTGCGTGCCGACAATGCGTTAAAAAATCCGACGGTACTCATCGTTGTGGACCGGCGAGATCTGGACAGCCAAATTAACGAGACCTTTGGTGGGGCCGACGTTAAAAACCTGATTAAAGTGCAAAGTTGTAAAAAGCTTGGCGAATACATTGAGCAAGACAGCCGTGGCATTTTAATCACCACTATCTTTAAATTTAAAGATATCGAAATTGATGATAGCAACCCCAATGGCTTGAACAACCGTGACAACATCATTGTGTTGGTTGACGAAGCCCACCGTACCCAAGAAGGTGGATTAGGCGAGAAAATGCGCTGGGCGTTACCCAATGCCCACTTCTATGGCCTGACTGGTACTCCGATTTCTGGTATTGATCGTAATACATTCAAGTTGTTCGGTGCCGAAGAAGATCCGGGTCGCTATATGAGCCGCTATAGCTATAAGCAGTCGATCCGTGACGGCGCGACTAACCCAGTGAAGTTCGAACCTCGGCTGGCCGAACTCCGAGTGGATCGTGACGCTATCAACGAAGAATTCGAGCAACTGGCTACCGAAAACAACCTGGATGAAGAAGAAAAAGCAGCATTGTCCAGGCGTGCAGGCAAGCTGGCTATTATGCTGAAATCTCCCAGACGTATGGCTGCGGTGAGTAATGACATTGTTGAGCATTTTACCAGCCATGTTATGCCGAAAAAGATGAAAGGCATGGTTGTGGTATACGATCGCGAAGCCTGCGTGCAGATGTATTATTTGCTCGGTGAAAAGCTCGGTTTTGATGCAGTTGAAGTGGTTATGAACGTTGACCAGGCTCCGGTTAAAGCTGAAGAGGGTGGCAAAAAAGATAAGCTCAACAAGGATTGGCTTAAATGGCATGATGAATTGGAGCTGCCTGTCAAACAAGTCGATTTCGAACGCTGGCAGCACATTGACGCAGAAGAACAAGTACAGAAGGATTTGATTGAATGCTTTAAAGATCCAGAGCATCCATTACAGCTTATCATCGTTACCGCCAAGCTGCTTACGGGCTTTGATGCACCAATTTGCTACTGCATGTACCTCGATAAGCCTTTACGCGATCATACGCTTCTGCAGGCTATGTGTCGTACCAACCGATTGTACGAAACCGATGATGTACGCAAGGACATGGGATTAATTATCGACTATCTCGGCGTTTTCGAAAATCTGCGCACAGCCCTAGCCTATAATCCTGAAGAAATTGAAGGAGTTGTGGAAGGAATTGAGGCATTTAAAGAGCTATTGCCGTTACAACTGAATAAATGTCTGTCCTTCTTCCCTGGTGTGGATCGGTCCATAGCAGGTTTTGAGGGTATTATGGCTGCGCAGGAATGCCTGCCGACCAACGAGAAACGTGATGAATTCGCTGCCAGTTTTGGGGTGTTATCAAAGCTATGGTCGGCTATTAACCCCGATCCTTTTTTAAGCTCGTATCGTCAGGACTATAAGTGGTTGGCACAAATATATGAATCTGTAAGACCGGTTGGTCAGACCGGTGCATTGGTTTGGGCTGCACTTGGTCCTGAAACCATCAAAATGATCCATGAGCATACTGATATCAATCGTATCCGTGATGACATCGACGAATTGATCATGGATGAGCACGCCATTTTTACCTTGACCGCTAAAGAACAGGAACAACGCGCCAAGCGGTTGGAAATTGATCTTATGGGCCGCCTGCGTGGCAGTCACGATCCTAAATTTGTAGAACTAGGTGAGCGCCTAGAAAAACTACGCCAAGACTATGAGGCTGGCGTTATAAAAGCTATTGAGTGGCTCAAAGGACTTTTGGATGCTGCGAAAGATACGGTACAAGCCGAGCGAGAAACTGGTGAGCATCCCGTGACTGAAGCGGATAACAAGCAGGCTTTAACCAAGCTTTTCTTGGAAACCAGACCGGAGACTACACCTAAGTTGATTGGTGATGTCGTTGAACAAATCGACAAAATCGTCAAGGCTACTCGTTTTGACGGTTGGCAAAACTCTAACAGCGGCCCCCGTGAAATCCAAAAAGCATTATTGCTAACGCTGGCCCAGTTTGGATTAGGTAAAGATAAAGAATTATTCCAGAAGGCTTACGGATATATAGAGGAATATTACTGAGCTAAACACTGAACGGTAATATCTTCAGGGGTTAAAGAGTCTGGTTGGATAAGTTCATTCATGGGCTAACTCCAAAGGTAATGATTATCACCCACCTCCGGAGCTGCAAATCTCACGGGTGGTGGCTTTGATCGGGTTTGCAGACCGCCCCTTGGAAACGGCACATCCAAAGATGTCCCAGCCAAAGCCACCATAGAACAAGCATTATGACATGTTTTTAGGGTGTACAAAGACCATGACTATAAAAATACTTTATGTATCAATACGTCATTTTCAAGGAACCATTCGGGCTGCAAACCCCGACATCCCACTCAGGATGCCCCGCCACTATACCAATCCCAAAACCACCAGCAATCAACCTTTTCAGGTTCATCCCAACAATGCGAAACCTCTCGAAAAACCATAAAAGATTAACGCAAGCCACAAAAAATCGGCCTGTATCGCCGGTTTTTTGCCATCTGAGAATATATTCCAAGATTATACCGGACGATCCAACTTACCGGCGGCATCCTCCAACAACTTATCCAGACTGGAATGCAGTAGCTTAGATTTCACCTCTTTACTTTCAGTTTCCAGCTTTGAACCCACTTTTTTATCCATGGTGTAAATGGTCACTTTTCCTGGCTGATGGTCGTACATCAGCAGGCCATCAACCCCATGTCCTTTACTGTCTTCAAATATATTCAATATGTTTTGCATTTTCTGTTTGGCGGCATCATCCCCTTTCACCGCTTTTCGCAGTTCCTCAACGGACAAGCCGACCGGAATGGAATAGAGATAGAGCACCTCGACGTAACTACCCGCATCACCAGCGTTGCACATAAAACAAAATTCTCTTTTTCCATCGGATAGTGATTCCATTTTTCTTAAATCAATCAGCAGCTTTTGACCATCCTGATAGGGCTCTTCTGAAATATCCAGAAACACCAGCCAGTAAGGCCCAGGATCGCCAGCCTGTGCCGAAAAACTACAACCCAGCGTTAGCGCAAAAAATAGTGAGTAAATAAACTGGCGAATTCTTTCCATTATATTGTCCTTAATAAACGTCGATAGCTCACTATAAACGAATGTTTGCTTACTATCTGAATGCCTGCGCCGGTGCTTTCCGGGCCAGAGATATTCAGTGTGGCAAATTCTGTTCAGCCCCAAAGGGATTGAGGGTGGGATCCGCGTTCCTCGTTAATGTTATCCGGTTATCCATTACCTAAGCAAAAACCCGCGCACCAGTTAGTTAACGCGGGTTTTGTGATTAACGCCTAAACGTTAAAGAATATTACACCAGACGCTCAATCAGCTTATCCGTTTCCCCTTGCAGGAAATGAATCGGAGCCACTTCAATCACCGTATAGGCACCACTGTTCAATTTGGTGGTAGCACGGGCAGCAGAAACTAAAAACTGTGAGGTTAAAGCCGGGTTGTTAATACGCATTGAATATTCAAACAGTTGATTTTGAGTCTCACCAGACACACCTTTATGGGTTAAATGCACGCCGTGCCCCATATCTTTCAAATTGTCGACACAATCGACCTGCTTAACGTGAGTCTCGTCCGAGGCAAAATAGTCATCGGCCTTCAGCGTTTTTTCCACGGTGGCAAAATCAGCCCCCTGCTCCAGTTCAACATACACCAGACGGCGATGCACGCCGGTTCCCATAGGAACCGTTACCGATAGCGCTTCTTTAACCCCAGGAATCGCTCTGGCAGCCACCGAATGCCCCATACTCATGCCCGGACCAAAGTTAGTATAGGTGATCCCTTTTGGCGCCATTGCCAGCATCAAAGCTCGCACAATGGAGTCAGAACCCGGGTCCCAACCGGCGGCCACAACGGATACCGCATTATTGGCTTTAGCGATAGGGTCCAGCGTATTTTTCAAATCAACAATCTGAGAGTGAACATCAAAACTGTCTACGGTATTAATACCCTTCGCCAGAATTTTCTGAGCTACTTGCTTAATTGCACGGGTTGGCGAACAAAGAATAGCCACATCAACATGGTATAACTTATCAATATCATCCACTACCTGATAAGCCGCCAGTTCTGACAATGGTTCGCCCGTGCTGCGACGAACGACACCTGCAATTTCAAAGTCATCTGCCGCGTTCAGGGCTTCAATCGCATATTTACCAATATTTCCATAGCCGACAACGGCCGCTCTAATCTTTTTAGTCATGATTGTCCCTGTCTCAATTATTGTTTTAATCTTGCCGTTTTCATTCTTTCACTAACCAAAAGGATTAACAAAAGAGAAACCGCTTTAGACTTTAACCAATGTTATCAAATATTCCAAAGCAGAAATAATACTCTGATTTTATTTAATCAAAATTAACCCTCGCCAATCCCCTCTGTTTGCCAGAAAAAGCTATGCTTTGACTGGCACAATAGTTACCTGATTCCGGCAGTGAATTATCACGATTTCAGGCAAGTATTTTTAGCTTAAAAATTATCACTCTGTTAGAGACTATTGGTTGAACAATGCTACAATATCGCGCGTTGTTTTCCCTTCTCACCTGAGTTGAACTTCCGTTTTTACATTTATCTGATAAAAACTATTAGGATTTTGAATGCATCACCATGATGTTACAGAGCGCTCATTGTTTTCTTTGAGCTGGCCAATATTCATCGATCTGTTTTTACACTTTTCGACGCTGCTGATTAATACTTATATGGTCAGCCAGGTCTCTACCGCCTATCTTGCTGCAATGGGGCCCGGTAATCTGGTTTTCGATATGTGTATTACCATATTTAGCTTTATCAGCGTTGGATGTAGCGTTGTTATTGCTCAGTATTTGGGTGCCCGCCATACGGATATGGCAAAGAAAGCCATTCATATTTCTATTGCGTTTAACTTTGTTCTGGGGCTGTTCTGCGCGGCTGCCATTTTCTTCTTTGGTTATAAAGCGCTGAATATCATGAACATGCCGGAGCATCTGATGACAGATGGCTTCAACTATTTGCATATTCTGGGTATTTGTCTGATCCCTGAAGCGGTTTCGTTGATTCTGGCTGCTTGTTTGCGGGTTTATGGCAAATCTAAAGCCGCCATGTATGTCACCCTGATTGTAAATATCATTACCATTATCGGTAATATTCTGGCGCTGTATGTTTTCGATGCCGGCCTGGTGGGCGTCGCCTGGTCAACGGTATTTGGTCGTGTTATCTGTATTATTCTGCTGGCCTGTTTATTGAATTACGGCTTACGCATTCGCTTTGAAATGAAACTATTTTTCCACTGGTCTAAAGATCAACTGGGAAAAATCCTGCGCATTGGCTTACCGGCTGCCGGTGAGAATATAGTGTGGATCCTGCAATATATGACCGCCAATGCCTTTATCGGTCTGATGGGGGAAACCTCTCTGGCGGCGCAGACCCTCTATTTCCAGATAGCGCTATTCGTTATGCTGTTTGGTATTTCCGTTAGTATCGGTAATGAGATTTTTGTCGGACATCTGGTGGGCGCTAAGCGTTTCGAAGATGCCTATCGCCAGACGTTCCGCAGCCTGAAGCTGGGTGTTAGCGTTACTATTCTGGTGGTAATCGGCTTCTGGCTGGCAGATGTGCATATTCTGCACTTCCTGTCGAAAGATGATGGAATTAATAAGCTGCTGTTACCGCTATTTTTACTTTCAGTATTTCTTGAGCCGGGCAGAACCTTCAATATCGTCATGGTGAACGCCTTACGGGCCTCCGGCGATGCTACCTTTCCGCTGTATACCGCTATCTTCTTTATGTGGTGTGTATCAATACCGGTAGGCTACTTCCTCGGTATTACTATGGAAATGGGTCTGGTGGGGATCTGGATCGGCTTTATGTGTGATGAGTGGCTGCGCGGCCTGACAAACACCTGGCGCTGGAAATCAAGAAAGTGGCAGGCAAAACGACTCAACATTTAGTCGGTGGTTTCTGAGACGGGCTTACTCTATTAATTTAGTATTAAGCCCGATATTCTTATCATATCAACAACGCTTTTATTTATTTCCTAAAATAAGCGCTGCACTTAACTTTTCCTGCGATATTCGGCAACATTGCTCATCTTCTCTCAGTTTTACGTATTACAAGCGTAAAAATTTCGTAAAACTGATTTAGTTCTATTGAACAATTTCCTCTAAATGCAATGATTGCTATATATTCACTCGCGCAGGAATATCAACATGCTTAAGAAGACACTGTTTATTTTATTATTAGCGGCATCGTTCTGCGCATCGGCAGGGCCGAGGGATCATCGGGGCTATCGCGGTTATAACAGTTATCCGGAACATTATAATTACAACCGATATAAGCAATATCGTGCTCCATCCCACTATAACTACAAACGCTATTATAATCACCGCTATAACTATCGATATAATCCCGGTATCAGCTTTCAATATCGCTATAACCAGAATAACTATCGCCCGACGTATAAAGGTAATTATCGACCGGCTAACCGACCTGACGTATACCACCATCGCGGTGGACAGCCATCCCATTTCCGTTAGTTCTGTTACATGTAAAAAGCCTGAATACACCTTCAGGCTCTTTGTTTATTAGCCTGCTTCACAAATCCAATATTCTTGTTCCTTCGTAATAGATTTCCGTTATTCTTTTGCCATAATTTTATTACTGACCGCATAAACAGACAGGATTGTATTATGGTTAAATTCGGGTACACCATTGTCTATGTCGACGATGTTGAGAAAACGCTTCACTTCTTTAATGAAGCCTTCAATATGAAAACCCGGTTTCTGCACGATACCGGAGCTTATGGCGAGCTGGATACCGGTGAGACCGTTCTGGCATTTGCTTCTCATGAGTTAGGCCACGGTCATTTTCCTGATGGCTACATACAGGCCGGTAGTTCAGAAAAACCACTGGGAATTGAAATTGCTCTGGTAACCCAAGACGTTCAAACCACCCACAATGCCGCCATTGTTTATGGTTCTACCGAGCTAAAAGCACCAACGGTGATGCCCTGGGGACAAACGGTCTCTTATGTCAGAGCACCGTCCGGAATTCTGCTGGAATTATGCAGCCCAATGTCCTGACCGATGGCGGCAAACTTGCCGCCTGTCATCCATTCTGATGATGCATTTCTTCGCCCGGTTAAGCAGACAGATAAGATAATAATGGCATCCATTTTCATTCTGAGTTAAACCTATACTATCCCTGATTCTGCTGGCTAAGGATATATTATGAAACTCTATGTCTATGACCATTGCCCGTTCTGCGTAAAAGCGCGCATGATATTTGGCATCAAAAAGATCCCTTTTGAGCTGGTCACTCTGTTGAATGATGATGAAGAGACCCCCATCCGTATGATTGGCCAGAAAATGGCGCCAATTCTGGAAAAAAACGATGGTAGTTACATGCCTGAAAGCATGGATATCGTCCACTATGTGGATGAAACTTTTGGTTCGCTGGCTTTAACCGGCAAGACTAATCCGGCCATTGCCGACTGGTTGAAGCTGGTTTCTCCTTATCTCAATAAGCTATTAATTCCTCGTTATGCTCAGGCTGATTTCTGTGAATTCAGAACGCCATCCGCCCGCCAATATTTTAGCCGTAAAAAAGAGGCCATGATTGGTAACTTCGCTGAAGCACTGGCACAAACTCCGGAACTGATTAAACAGCTTGAACAAGACCTTGCTCAACTGGAAAAACTGATTCAATCACCGGCAGCCTGTAACGGAGAACTCTCCGTAGATGACATTCACCTGTTTCCGGCAATCAGGGGAATATCCATTGTGAAGGGCGTAAAATATCCCCCTAAAACCGATGCCTATCGTAAAGAGATGTCGAAAATATCTGGCGTAAACCTGCTTGATAGTATTGCTCAGTAATTTTGCTTTTAAAAATAGCATCCGGCGTTTATCACTTTGCCGGATGCTTTATCCTGTCTGCCATAAACATCATTTTTATTATTCAAGTTTTTTGAATATTTGAGTGATTTTTTTCCGCTTTTTATCTTTGTGGTATCAACTAAACTGTTTAAAACGTTAAGGAGGTTTCACATGATTTATTTACGTAAGGCTGATGTTCGCGGCCATGCTAACCATGGCTGGCTTGATAGCTGGCACAGTTTCTCTTTCGCTGATTACTACGATCCTAACTTTATGGGGTTTTCTGCATTACGCGTGATCAATGAAGACCGCGTTGAACCGGGCCAGGGGTTCCCTACCCATCCACATAAAGATATGGAAATACTCTCTTATGTTCTGGAAGGTACTATTGAACATCAGGACAGTATGGGAAATAAAGAACGTGTTCCCGCCGGTGATTTTCAGATTATGAGTGCGGGTACTGGCGTTCGTCACTCGGAATACAACCCGAGTAGTAGCGAGCCCCTGCACTTCTATCAGATCTGGATTATTCCCGATCGTAAGGACATTACGCCACGTTATGAGCAAAAAACCTTTACTGAGAAACATGCTCGTCAGTTGGTACTGTCGCCGGATGCCCGTGATGGTTCCCTGAAGGTTTATCAGGATATGGAACTATGGCGCTGGACGCTGGATGCCAAAGAGAAAGCTGAATTCAGTATTAAAGAAGGACGCCGTATCTGGGTACAGGTGGTAAAAGGTGAAGTGGAAATAAATGGTGTCCAGGCCTCAGACAGTGATGGTATTGCCCTGTGGGATGAATCAACCATGAACATCACCGTTCATAGCGATAGTGAAATTTGGTCGTGACGCATATTTAGTGTTGTGGTATTCTTCGCCCTTTGGATGATTGATGGCAAAGATTGATGTAGTTTGTCCCCGCTGTTCTGAAACGAGTGATGTGATCCGAAACGGTCATTCCACCTCCG
>NZ_JAJNAG010000090.1 GCF_021010575.1 Limnobaculum eriocheiris
TTGCGAACCCATCTTAAACGGTTGACCCGCAAGACTATCTGCTTCTCAAAGTCAGAAGAAATGCACGATAAGATCATCGGATGGTATCTGACGATCAATCATTACCACTAAATCTGCGTCACGACCTGTTTTTCTATTACTCAAATTGATATTGCACAGGCAACAAAGCTATCAGAAAAAGATAAAAACCAGCTCACTCAGCCCTATATTAATCAATGTATTGGTATTTCACAGATCTCCAAATTAGTGGAAGCGGTTTCCGAGTGGTATATCAGCCGCGGTTATATTACCAGCCGGGCGTTTTTAACCGAACAGGATCTCTCTTCCGGAACGCTGAATATTTGGGTACTGGAAGGCAAACTGGAAAAAGTATTGCTGGAGGGGGAGTCAACCACCGCAGTGAGTATGGCGTTTCCGGGTCTGGAAGGAAAAATCTTTAACTTGCGGGATATTGAGCAGGGCATGGAACAAATTAACCGCGTAAGAACGGTTCCGGTACAAATCGAAATTCTACCGGGAAGCGAACAGGGATTATCGGTGGTAAGTTTGAGTGCTGCACCCGAATTTCCACTCAGTTTCACGCTGGGTTTTGATAACAGCGGACAAAAAAGTACCGGTACCGGACAGATGAATGCGTCGATTACTGGCAATAATCTTTTAAGGATCGCCGATAAGTGGTTTGTTAGCGGCGCTAAAAGCAGCGATTTATCCAACAGTCATGATGCTCAGAGCTTACAGGCCAGCGTCAGCGTACCTTATGGCTACGGACTGTTTGATTACAGTTACTCCTGGAGTGACTACCTGAGCAGTATTGATAACCGGGGCTATTACTGGCGTTCACGAGGCGATACTCAAACCCATCGCCTGAACAGCAGTTGGACATTGTATCGCGATGGGGATATTAAAACCGGCCTCTCTCTGGGGATAACGCATCGCATCAGTCGCAATTACCTTAACGATGTACTGTTGCAAAGCAGCAGCCGTAAACTCTCCAGTTTCACTGTTGGTGTCAATCACGGTCAAAAATTATGGGGTGGTTTTGCCACGCTCAATCCGGCTTTCAGCCAGGGTGTACCATGGCTGGGGGCTGAAGATGATGACGGAAAACTATCCGGTTCACCCAAAGCGGAATTCTCCCGATGGAGTCTGTCTGGCAGCTACTACTTCCCGATAACTGAACGCGTTACCTGGTTAAGCAGCATATACGGTCAATGGACCCCCGATCGGCTATACGGCAGCGAGCGTTTAACTCTTGGTGGCGAAAGCTCAGTAAGAGGTTTTAAAGAACAATATTTGGCAGGGGACAGCGGTGGCTACTTGCGAAACGAGCTGAATACCTACCTGTTTACGATGCCGGTGATGGGGCAGGTGAGTCTGGTGACTGCTGTTGATGGTGGCTACCTGCAACATGATAGTCTGGATAAATATGCTTCCGGTACTCTCTGGGGAGCGGCGGTTGGGCTGTCGACGTCTCATCGCCATGTTTCCAGCAGTTTTACGGTTTCTAAACCATTGAAATACCCGGACTGGCTTGATGCTGACCGGTACTCCATCTATTACCGCATAGGACTTATGTTCTAATTAAATACCCGGAATAATAACAACGAAAAACAACATGGATGTGTTACCCGTTTCAACCCGCCGTCGTGTACTGAGCTATCTGATTAGCGTGCTGTTGTGTATTCAGCCAATGGCACCGGCACTGGCGGCAGGGATAGATGTCGCCGCTGGCAATACTTCAACGGATAAGGCGGCTAACGGTGTCCCGGTGGTGAATATCGCCACGCCAAACGGCGCGGGGGTTTCCCATAACCAGTACCAGAATTTTAACGTCGGTAAAGACGGGCTGATTTTAAACAATGCCACAGGAGCACTGAATCAGACCCAACTGGGCGGAC
>NZ_JAJNAG010000091.1 GCF_021010575.1 Limnobaculum eriocheiris
TTGCGAACCCATCTTAAACGGTTGACCCGCAAGACTATCTGCTTCTCAAAGTCAGAAGAAATGCACGATAAGATCATCGGATGGTATCTGACGATCAATCATTACCACTAAATCTGCGTCACGACCAGTTTCTGAGTCATTTTATCTCGCGTTTTCGCATGATTTCGAGACATATGGATTGTCATTACCCTGTACTTTCAATATACGTTGATTTCTCTCACATTCCCATTCCGTTACGGGATAAAACATATTCCAAACATTAAACAGTTCTGTTTGCTGCTTTGACAAACGGAAATGATAACGATCCCGCATATAAAAGTAGGTACGAGCAATAACACCCCGCGCTCTTTCCGGTGGTTCTACCGTTTTACTCTTAAAATCCACTTTCATCTGGCATTGCCCATACTGAGTAGCAGGCCCATTCCACTGTCCAAATTGAAAATTGGAGCGATCGTAATTAATTTCACCAATGGCTGGCTGTAAATTATGCAGGTCGGTTTCCATTACGTTGTATATTGGATCTTGCGTACAATTTTTCCGCCCGCCTTTCTGCCAGCACAGCCGCTGATGACCAAGCTGCCAGGCGGGTACCACATGCTCCCACTCTATACGACCAGCACGTTCAACATTTTTTCTTATTTGGTATCCACATGCTTCCAGGTCAGGTACACCTTTGCGGCCAAACCATTGAATTGAACAACCACAATAAAAGCTCTGACTCATACCACGATGGATTTCTATGGCTAACTGTTTTGCTTTACTAAAGCTAATGGGGTCCGCTATTTCTGATTTTGTCGCCTGTCCATGCAGTGGAAATAAAAGCAGACTCACGATACTAACCCACCATTTATATCCGGTCATATTGTTCTGTTTCTGGTGCCATTGATATCTGGCCCGCAGGTTAACGGATAGTCAATAAGGAGACAAACAAAAATAACGGTACCATGGCGAACAAATCAGAAAAATAGAACGCGGTTATTTTTATCACAGCAACACATTAATTAACCATTAATTAACTTTTATAACAATGTATCTATAATAATTAAATTCAATAAAAACACAATCAAATATATTTTAAATAATGCATAAATATAATAAAGATCGCTAAAACATAAGATAAAACACAAACTGAAACAGTTATCTTAATTTAGTGTACTAAAGAACACCTATTTTAATGTAATAAATATGGTATAAATTATTTAAGAAATTATTAGCTGAACCTATTGAGGGGCGATTATGTGTCCTGACTTTAAATTTCAATGTTCAAGATGTGGCAATACATCATTTCGGTCTGACCAACAGGTGGAATCTTTTGATGACATTTATGGTTCAATATGTTCTCAATGCTATAAGCCAGTGGGAATTCACGATATAACTGAACATAAAATAAGACGCATTCAACTGATTATACAAAGAAAAATAACACCAAACGTTCCAACAACTTAGTGGCGAAAGATATCAAAAAACACTATCACTTTATATCGACATGATATAAAAAAGCATTTTATTAATTAGGTATTTTATATCTCCGGATGCCATCATCTAATTATTTTTATCACATAAGCGCTGAGGAATCCCCAGTAATGAGCAGGTAAAAAAAGACAGGCATAGAGTTTTGTGATCTACTGATTGTGCTATCAATTCAATGAGATCACCTCTATGCCTGTTTACCAAGTATGTCAGAAGTTT
>NZ_JAJNAG010000092.1 GCF_021010575.1 Limnobaculum eriocheiris
CTTCCCGTGTAACAGGTTTAACAGACGTCAGCCTTGAGGGAGGCCATCTGGCGCTGGAGGGTAACGTCAGCGCCGGACAGAATATCGCATTGAGTGGAACCCGTCTGCAAACCGGCGCGCAGTCAAAGGTTCAGGCTCAGCAAAATCTGAATGTGGTGACTACTGAGCGCGCAGATAGCCTGGGAGAGATGAGTTCCGGGAGTTCCCTGTCACTGACCACCGGCGAGTGGCTCAATCGGGGGCTGTTTGTCACCAACGGCAACAGCACCATTAATGTAACTGCACTGAACAATCAGGGCAAAATTCAGGCGCAGGGTTTACAGAATGTCACCGCCGGAACGGTAAATAACGGCGGCATTATGCTGTCCGGTGGTCATACGATGCTGACGGCGGATAATGTCACGCTGTCCGGCAGCCTTGGCTCACAGCAGGGGTTAAACCTGATTGCACGCCAGTGGCTGAAGGTTGACCCGTCAGGGCTGTTACTCAGTGATGGCAGCATGACCCTTGAGTCTGCACGTATTGATTTGGCGGGTTCGATTAAAGCTCAGAATGATATCCGGGTGAATACCACCACCCTGAATACCTTTGGTGGAAGCCAGCTGTTAAGCGATGGTCATATTGCCGTGATGGCTTTTGCCAGTACCTTAGCCGGGCTGATGTCTGCCGGTGGTACCTTATCGTTGGAATCTCCGTTATTAACTGCGCTGGACAGTGCCCATATTCAGGCACGGCAAGGCATGAGTCTGAATGCCAGTCAGAATGCGCTGTTACAGGGAACGCTGGTTTCCGGCGGTGACCTGACTTTAACCAGTGCGGATATCAATCATCAGGGCACCATGCAATCTGACGCCGGGCTGACACTCAATGGTACCCTCGTGAACCAACAGGGCGCATTGCAAGGGAAAACCGTTGCGATTAACGGACAGGCGTTCACCAACAGCGGTACGGTACTGGCGCTAAACCAACTGGATATAAATACCCAACTGACCGATAACCAAACTCATGGTAAGTTGTTCAGTGGCGGTAATCTGATGTTAATCAGCGATGTATTAAATCACTCTGGTCAGATACTGGCACTGACGGATATTTCTGTTCGCCTTAGTCAGGATTTCACCCACAACAGTACCATCGCGGCGGGCAATGTGCTCTCCCTCAGCACCGCGGGTGCACTGACGCAAAATGGCACCTTACAGGGGCAAAGCGTCAGCCTGACCAGCGGCGGTCTGTTGACCAGTCAGGGGAAAATTGCTGCGGGCACCGGCGTTCTTAAATTAAGCGGTGCGGATATTGTACTGGGTGACAACAGCAACCTTCAGTCCGGCGGCAATATTGAAATAACCAGTCAGAACTCCATTAATCACAGCGGCTTTACCGGTGCCGCGGGGGATTTACGCCTGAGCGCGGTTAACGACATCACTAACAGCACGTTGCTGTATGCGGCCGGGGATATGCGACTGTTTGCCGATAAAATCAGTAACCTGAAGGGCGATATTCTGGCGGGTAACAACCTGTGGATGCAGAAGGATGCGGCAGGGAATGCCAACAGTCTGGTGCTGAACCGTTCAGGGACGATTGAGACCTATGACGGTGATATTACGATTAATACGGGACGGTTCAAAAATAGTTATTTTGAT
>NZ_JAJNAG010000094.1 GCF_021010575.1 Limnobaculum eriocheiris
TTTGACTGCGCGCCGGTTTGCAGACGGGTTCCACTCAATGCGATATTCTGTCCGGCGCTGACGTTACCCTCCAGCGCCAGATGGCCTCCCTCAAGGCTGACGTCTGTTAAACCTGTTACACGGGAAGCAGCATCCTGTTGTATGGACTGATGACCTTTGGCTTTTACCTGACCGGCGGAGAGCTGGCTGTTATTCCATAACTGGTGTTGCGCATCCAGCTGTATCGTTCCCTGATTGCCAACCCGGCCTTCTGCATCCACACCGACCGCCACACTGGCGTTGCTCAGTTGCAGGCTCTGCTGGCTGCTCAGGCTGACGTTATTACCGGCGGAGACGGTTCCATTCCCGACAGTGACCTGACCCTGACTGTTCAGCGTGAAGTTACCCGCTGATGACAGCGCTCCCTGTTTGATTTCAGTCTGACCGCGACTGGTTAAGCTGATATCACCATTGGCTTTATGGTTTCCCTGTAACGCCAGTTCATCCGCCTGCGCCGTCAGCTTACCCTGCGACAGCGTATTATTCAGTGTTAGCTTGCCGTTCGCATCCAGCTGGATATCACCCTGCCGGGCATTCAGATTGCCCAGATTAACCCCGACGCCCTTTTCGCTGGAAACCATATGGATACGGTTGGCGTACATTCCGCCTAATGCGCCGGTATCAATCGCCACGCGCGGTGCGCTGCCCTCTCCGGCAATCGGCGTAATGCTGCCGTCGCTGCCGACCCGATTACTGCCGCTGATTAGGCTTAAATCTTTTGCATAAACCGCCGCATTCACTTCCGTTGCGCGGGATATAATGGACAACGAGCTGCTGTTGCTGGCATCCAGCCCCTGTCCTTCAATGGTGATGCTGCCTTTGGTAACCTCCAGCGCCTGCACATTGCCCTGTGCGTCCAGCACCGGTTTGCCGGTGGTCAGAGTAACGTTTGGAGTATTAATAAATCCGCAGCCGCTACAGGTGATGCCATACGGGTTCGCCACCATGACATTCGCCTGCTTACCCGCCACTTCGGTATAGCCCTGAAGCTGTGAACGATTGGCACCCACCACTTCATTGATAATGGCGTTCGCTTCCTGCCCGGCTTTCAGGTTGGGGTTATTCTGAATCAGTCCGCCCAGTTGGGTCTGATTCAGTGCTCCTGTGGCATTGTTTAAAATCAGCCCGTCTTTACCGACGTTAAAATTCTGGTACTGGTTATGGGAAACCCCCGCGCCGTTTGGCGTGGCGATATTCAC
>NZ_JAJNAG010000095.1 GCF_021010575.1 Limnobaculum eriocheiris
ATGTCAGATAAGAAATTACCCGCCGCGATTTAATACTGTTGGCCTGGTATCTCAGATGCAACCCTCTATTTTCAGCGTGATAACCAATAAGCCACAGCACTATTGTGCTCAGTGTTGCCAGCAGGCTCAGTACCCTCATTCTGCCCGCCGAACGGCTGTAACTGGCTCGCAGGCCGAACCCAAAGCGTTCGCTTTTCTCATCCCGAAAGTTCTGCTCTATCTGCATACGACGACTGTATAACTTCATGATTTCACGTGGCTTAAAATCATTCGTGTTGCTGAAAATAAGCCAAGGTTCTCTTGCTGCGTTACGGGCGTCATTTACCTGTGAAAGCCTTGTGGGTCGGCAACGGGAACGTTTGTAGTGCCTCCCTTTTGACGCTTTTTTATGAAGGTAAAAATGACCGTCACACCGGGCATATTCGGCCCGCGCAAGCGTACCCGGCCCCAGATATTCTGGTTTGCTGCTGGCCTGTAATTCCTGACGCCTGAACCAGTATTCTCCTTTGTTGTTTAGGCGCATCTGAATATTGCCTCTGACACGGCCGATAAAATCCCATCCGAGTGACTGGATATGCCGGAACCATGCATTCTGGAAACCTGCATCGGTAACGATAATAACCCTGGCCTTTGGGTTCACGGCTCCGGCAAGGGCATCAAGGAAAGCTTTCTGTATCTGTGAATTCTGCTGTTTTTCTGAGGAAACAATCCAGCTTAACAGGGGAAGCGAACGTCCGTCACAAAGCAGACTGGCACGAAGCACATGATATTGCTGAGAAGGATAACCGCTCCAGTCAACCGCAATAACACACAGAGATAATTTTTGGGTCAGCATGGTGATAATACCTTTGAAAATAAGAGGGATATCACGATGAAGTGATTCATTACCCAGCAGACGGTCAACTCGTTTGATTTTATTTTTGACCTGAGCCGCACCGGGTAAATAACGGCCAATACTGGTCAGTGTCAGTGATGCGCCGCTGATTAAGGCAATAGTGGCATCCAGCAGAGCATTTTGTCGGTATTTGTGAGATGGGGATAAAGCATCGCGGAAAAACTTCTGACATACTTGGTAAACAGGCATAGAGGTGATCTCATTGAATTGATAGCACAATCAGTAGATCACAAAACTCTATGCCTGTCTTTTTTTACCTGCTCATTACTGGGGATTCCTCAG
>NZ_JAJNAG010000009.1 GCF_021010575.1 Limnobaculum eriocheiris
AAGCTGCAGGCATTACCGCAGAGGATTCCGTTGCATTAGTTGCCGGGCGTGACGTTAATCTGACCACGGCAGAAAGCCGGGAATATCAGGAAACCTACGGTAAGCGCAAGAAAGAAATTAATGAATCCGTACGCCAGCAAGGCACGGAGATTCTGAGCGGTGATAAAACAACCATTATTGCAGGTCGGGATGTCACGGCTGAAGCAGCCAATGTCGTGGCAGGAAGTGATATTACACTGCATGCCGGACGTGATGTGACACTGACCACCGCAACAGAAAGCGATTACTCGTATAAGGAAGAGAAAAAGAGCAGCAGTGGCTTCCTTAGCAAAAAGACGACCCATACCATCAGTGAGGATAGCGCCACCCGGGAGAAAGGCACCCTGCTCTCCGGTGATAATGTGACTGTCACTGCGGGCAATGACCTGACGGTCAAGGGTTCTTCGGTTGTTGGGGATGCAGATGTCAGGTTGAATGCAGGTAATGATGTCAACATCATCGCAGCGACGGATACGGACACCTCCTGGCGCTTTAAGGAAACCAAAAAATCTGGCGTAATGGGGACCGGAGGTATTGGTATTACGATTGGTACCAGTAAAACCACCCACGACCGTAAAGAAGCCGGTACGACTCAAAGCCAGAGTGCTTCCACCATCGGTAGTACGGGAGGAAATGTCAGTATCGCGGCCGGTAATCAGGTGAGAGTCAGTGGTTCTGATGTGATTGCAAATCGTGATATCAGTATTACCGGTGACAGCGTAATGATTGACCCAGGTCACGATAAACGCACGGTAGATCAGAAGTTTGAGCAGAAATCTACTGGTATCACTGTCGCCCTTTCTGGTGCAGTAGGCGGTGCTATCAATAATGCAGTGAGTGCGGCGCAGTCAGCGAAGTCAGAAAGTGATGACCGTCTGGCGGCACTTCAGGGTGTTAAGGCCGCACTCTCCGGTGTGCAAGCTGCTCAGGGTGTAGAACTGGCACAGGCAAACGGTGACCCAAACAATGGTATTGGTGTCAGTATTTCGTTAAGTCACCAAAAATCGAAATCTGAACAACATCACCAAAGCGACAACGTCAGTGGCAGCACGATTAATGCGGGCAATAATCTGTCTATCACAGCAACAGGGAATAATAAAACCGCGTCTGGCTCAAATAGTGGCGATATCATCATTGCCGGAAGTCAGGTGAAAGCCGGTGGCGATACCAGCCTGAGTGCCAAAAATGACGTTCTCCTGACGGGTGCAGCAAATACCCAGAAAACCACTGGAAGCAACAGCAGTAGCGGCGGTAATGTTGGCATAAGTTTCGGTGGCGGTAGTAATGGCGCGGGTTTGAGTATTTTTGCCGGGGTGAATTCGTCAAAGGGCAAAGAGAAAGGTAACGGTACCGAGTGGACTGAAACTACGGTTGATAGTGGTAAATCGCTGACGATTACCAGTGGACGCGATACCACATTGAATGGTGCACTGGTCAGCGCCGATAAAGTGACCGTTGATGCGGGGCGTAATCTTACTATCAGTAGCCAGCAGGACAGTGAAGATTATGACAGCAAACAACATAGTGTGGCCGCGGGCGGTAGCTTTACGTTTGGTTCAATGACGGGCAGTGGATATCTGAATGCCAGTCAGAGCAAAATGACCAGTGATTATGACTCAGTGCAGGAACAAAGCGGTATTTATGCCGGTAAAGGTGGCTTTGATATCACCGTAGGCAATCATACCCAGCTTGATGGCGGTGTGATTTCTTCCACTGCGACAGAAGATAAAAATAATCTCAATACCGGTACGTTGGGCTGGACGGATATTCATAATGAAGCTGACTATAAGGTTCAGCATCAGGGTGTGGGTATCAGTGGTGGAGCGATGCCATCACAGGGCGGCGATTTCACCGGAAATATGGCTGGCGGTATGTTGACGGGCATGAATAAGTCCGGACATGCGGAAGGTACCACTCAGTCAGCCATTGCTAATGGCAATATTACCATTCGTGATGAAGCAAATCAGAAGCAGGATATTGCTGACCTGAGTCGTGATACTGAAAATGCTAACGGCAGCATTGGTAAAATCTTCGACAAGGAGAAAGAGCAAAAGCGTCTTGAGACGGTGCAAACTATCGGGGAAATCGGTCAGCAGGCGGCAGATATTGTGCGTACACAGGGCGAAATTGCAAAACAGAATGCAATGAAAGACCCGGAAGCACTGGCGGCAGCAAAAACACAGCTAGTTAACGAAGGCAACAGTAATCCGAGCGAAAAGGACATTGCTGAACAGGCTGGTCGAACGGCAATGCAGGATTATGGAACCGGTAGCAGCCTGCAACGGGGTATTAGCGGTGCTACAGCAGCCATACAGGCACTTGCCGGTGGTGGTAATATTGGTGCAATACTGTCTTCTGCGGCTGCGCCAGAGTTGGCGCATATGCTGAAACCGCTGGAAGGCGACAAAGCAGCCAGCGCTGTTGCTCACGCTATTTTAGGCGCGGTGAATGCAGAACTGAACGGTGGCAATGCTGCAGCCGGTGCTGCTGGCGCAGCGACTGGCGAACTCATCGGGAACCTGATAATAGAGCAGCTTTATCCTGGTATATCAAAAGATAAACTAAGCGAAGAGCAGAAGCAGACTGTTTCATTATTGAGTACGCTGGCTGCAGGATTGGCTGGTGGCGTTACGGGAGATAGCAGTTCGAGTGCTTTAGCTGGTGCGCAGGCTGGAAAGAATGCAGTGGAGAATAATGCGCTGTCACCTTCAAAAAATGAAGCGTTGATGAAAGCATTGGACGATCAGAAGGCGGGTAATAACTTGCTGGAAGCCTCACAAAATATCGTCAGACTCACCAATGAAGACCGGGCCAGTAATATTCTGCTGGGTAAATATCAGTCAGGCCAGCTTATGACTGATAGTGAAAAACAAGAACTGGCTGGTCAACTCAATCAATACGGTCTTGAATTACAAATCCTTTACGGTTATTCACCGGAAAAAGCGGCAGAAGCTGTACGGATGATAGCTAACAATCAAGCCTTTATGGCAACGGACGCTGAGGCAAAGGCTTATAACGAAGCAGTTAGTTACTTAAAAGGGTATAGCGTTCAGTCTGGTCAGGCGGCGATAGGAACTGAGGTGTTATTAGCTTTGCCGGGTGGTGTGGGAACAGCGGCTCGTGCAAGCCTGGCTGCTGGCGGCGCTTATCAGGCAGGAACGGGTATTGGTCAGGCGATTGATGGAAAGTATGGCGAGAGTGCACTCAATATTGGTCTGGGAACGGCGGCAATATTTGGTGGTTTGGCTAGCCAGAATATTATTAGTAAAGCTGAGAATGCCTTATCTAAGGGGCAAGTAACTTATGAGTTTGGTGCAAAGCCAAATGGTAATGAGCTAAGGGCTGGAAGCACCTTTAGTGAGTTGGGTTATGATGTTACGTATAAGGCGACAGCTTCCGATAAAGGTATTTCTGGCGTCCGCACGCCAGACTTATGGGTTAATGGTATTGGTAAAGTTGATGTCTATACACCTCAAACAGTAAGTTTGGGCAATATTGTCAAAGCAATAGAGAAGAAAGATAGTCAAACAACAGCAGTACTGACTCAAATTGATTTATCTCTACAAGATATGCAATCTATGTCATCTAGATTATGGGGAAAACCATCAGTTAAGAATATCAATACAGTATTTTTTCAAGATTCAAAAGGACAAATTTACCGTTTTGAACGACCAGCGTCAGGGGCGAAATAATGTCAAAGTTAGCATGTCAATGTGGATACGTAATGGTTGTACACACAATGGAAGAAGATTTTTTATATGATCTTATTCCTCAAAAAGATATGGCGGCTCTTTTTACTAAGTGGGATGAGATTGGAGGTAAATTTGATTCAGAGTCTTTTTTTAGTGAATATAATCAATTCAGAACCGATGTATATAAGTGTCCTGAGTGTGGTAGATTATTAGTTGAAGATCCTCTAGGAAGTAATCGGTTTAGTTATTATATAAAAGAAACTAAATAAAAATGTTAATTCCGGTCAGCTCAAACTGATCGGGATATATAAAAATTACTGTCGAACAAATTAAAAAATCCCTCTGAATAAAAATGTTGCTCACATACCTACTCTTTGACTGTCATTTACCACACACCACGCAAAATTTTATTTTGCATGATTTAATCTATATTTCAGGGTATTAGGTTTTAAATGTTTTTTTATTTTTAACTTTTTGTTGGATAAGGAATCCATTAAGAATCCAGCAGGAATCCATTAGAATTATGTTATTATAAATCAAATAGATAGGTGATATAGATTCTAATTGGAATCTACATGAAGAATCTGACTAGAATCTAGTTTTTGTTGTTATTTTAAACATTAGAATCCAATTGGATTCTAATGTTGCCGATTAATAATTGAATATATTTTATGCCAGAAATACCGGCCGTTGTCAGTGATAAGATACGGGGAAATACCTTCATGAATGTATTGCTAAGAAAAATGCTGAAAGTGTTAATATTAAAAATTCAGATCAGATAAATACGCTGACCTAGATTTTATTTATTGGTTCTCAATAGTGAAGAGCGAACTTATTATTGCCGCACTACTCAGCGTTTAACACCGTTTAATCTCATCGCTTGTTCTACCATTGCCTTCTTAACAAAACTGTCTAACACAGTTATCAACGCTTGTTGCTCAGAATCAGGCAATGAATCAGCCTTTTGCCATAATAAATGTAAGATGTGATTACGAACCTTCACGTCATCAGATATCGCTTTACGGCCAACCAATTCATCAATTGATACTTGAAGTACATCTGCAATCTTAATCACAGTATCAAGGTGAGGTGCAGTTGTCCCTTTTTCCCAGCGGTTATAAGCACGTGGATCTACATTTAGCAGCTCAGCTAGGCGAACTTGGCTCAAACTGCGGGCTTCACGCAGTAAACGAAGGCGTTCTGCAAATGCTGACATATCCATACCTTCACATAATAAAATGAAAGTATTCATTATACAGCCTCCTTTTTAACTGTTTGTTGCAAATCAAATATTATGTAGATAATATTATCTACATAAATGTCCATTGACAAGTTTTTAAAGGAATCCTTTTTATGCCCCGTATTCCCAAACATGAAATTGATGAGCTAAAGCGCGATGTATCGTTACTGATGCTGGCCGAATCTCAGGGGCATAAGCTGAAGAGGAAGGGCAAAGATTATGTGATGCTGTGTCCGTTCCATGCGGAGAAAACCCCGTCCATGGTGATTAGCCCGACCAAAAACCTGTATCACTGTTTTGGCTGCGGTGCAGCGGGATCGGTGATTGACTGGCAGATGAAAACGTTGAATCAGAGCCTGCAAGAGGCGGTGGGGATATTAAGAGGCTTGCCTTCCACCTCTTCTTTAGCCGTCTCTGCGGGGCTACAATCGGCACCACGGGCCAGACTGACTGACCTTGATGATGATGGTCAGGCGCTGCTCAATCAGGTTATCGACTTTTACCATCAGAATCTGCTGAACAGCCCGGAGGCGCAGGAATGGCTGGTTCGCCGTGGTCTGACTCACCCGGAACTGGTGAGTCACTTTAAACTGGGGTTTGCCGGGCTGCATGGTGTGTCCGGTGAGGCCGGGATATTACCGTCAGCGTACAGTAAAGAGGGCAAGCGGTTGCGTGGCAAGCTGGCCGGGCTGGGTGTGTTGCGTTCAACCACCAATCAGGACCACTTCCGTGGCTGTGTGGTGATGCCGGTTATTGGCTGGTCTGAATCAGCTCATGTGGCACACCGTGGGCGGGTGTTACAGTTGTATGGTCGTCGCACCCAGCCGGACTACAAAATCATCAAGGGCAACCCGAAACACCTGTACCTGCCGTCACCGTTAGGTGGCGTGTGGAATGAAGACGTCATGAAAGCCTCGACTGACATCATCCTGTGTGAGGCATTAATCGATGCGATGACGTTCTGGTGTGCGGGGTTCCGCAATGTGATAGCGGCTTACGGGTGCAATGGTTTTAACAAAGATCATCTTGATGCGTTGCAGTATCACGGCGTAAAGCGGGTCATGATCGCCTACGACAGGGACGAAGCTGGCGATCGGGGGGCGGAAACTGTTGCCGGTGAGTTGTTGGAACTCGGTATCGAGGCATGGCGGGTACGGTTCCCGCAAGGGATGGATGCCAACGAGTATGCGCTGAAAAGCGGTCACCCTGAATCGGCGTTAGGTCTGGCGCTGCAACAGGCGCAGTGGATGGGAAAGGGTGCCGGGCCGGGGGTGGTTTTCAGTCATGAAACTGCATCATCAGGCGGGGATACACCTTCTTTTTTAGCCGCCCCGGTGCCGGTGGTTGATGTGGTGCCGTGCGAACAGACCGGCACGGGTGAACTGCTGTTACGCTGTGGCCCTCGCGTGTGGCGGGTGCGTGGCTGGCAGAAAAACACCGTCAGTGAAGTGATGAAAGTCAGCGTACAGGTGAGGGATGAAACCACCGGGCTGTTTCATGTGGACAGTCTGGATATGTACAGTTCGCGCCACCGCCAAGGATATATTAGCACAGCAGCCGGTGAGCTTGAGTGTGAGTCTGCGGTGATGAAACGGGAATGTGGTCGGGTGCTGCTGATGCTGGAGCAGAAGCAGGATGAACAGCTTCAGGCTTCAAAGAGTGAACCTCCTTCAGTGGTGGTCAGCGGTGAAGATGAGCTGGCAGCCCTTGAGTTACTCACATCCCCTGAGCTGAGTGAACGGGTGGTGAATGACCTGGCATCCTGTGGCGTGGTGGGTGAATCGACCAACCTGTTAACCGGCTATCTGGCAGCGGTGAGTCGCAAGCTGGATAAGCCGCTGGCGGTGCTGATACAAAGCAGTTCGGCAGCCGGTAAAAGCAGCCTGATGGATGCGGTGCTGGGTCTGATGCCGGAAGAAGAACGAATACAATACTCGGCCATGACCGGTCAGAGCCTCTACTATCTGGGCGAAACCTCACTGCAACATAAGATACTGGCCATAGCGGAAGAAGAAGGGGTACGACAGGCAGCCTATGCGTTAAAGCTGTTACAAAGCGACGGGGAGCTGAAAATAGCGTCAACCGGCAAGAACGAACAAAGTGGCGAACTGGTGACGCGGGAATACCGGGTACAGGGTCCGGTGATGCTGATGTTAACCACCACAGCCATCGACGTGGATGAAGAACTGCTAAACCGCTGCTTAGTGTTAACGGTGAATGAATCACGGGAACAGACGCAGGCCATCCATGCGCTTCAGCGGCATAACCAGACACTGGAAGGTCTGTTGGCCGAGAGTGAAAAAGGTTACTTAACCAGACTGCACCAGAATGCGCAACGGTTACTGCGGCCGCTGAAGGTGGTCAATCCGTTCGCCCATCAACTGACATTCTTATCAGATAAAACCCGAACCCGGCGCGACCATATGAAGTATCTGACGTTAATCCAGTCGATAACGCTGTTGCACCAGTATCAGCGAGAGGTGAAACGGGCAGAACATCGTGGAAAGGTTATTGAGTATATCGAGGTGCAGAAAAGTGATATCGCACTGGCTAATAAGCTGGCTCATGAAGTGTTAGGGCGAACGCTGGACGAGATGCCACCGCAGACGAGAAAACTGTTGGTACTGGTTCAGTCGATGGTGAAAGCGATGGCACAGCAGAAGAACTGTCAGCACGGAGAGGTGCGCTTCACCCGTAGGGATATCCGGGCCGCCACCAACTGGAGCGATAACCAACTGAAGGTGCATTGTATGCGACTGGTTGAAATGGAATACCTGCTGCTGCATGGCGGCAGTCGTGGGCATCTGTTGCAATACGAACTGCTGTGGGACGGTGGCGGCGAGGGTGCGGCGCATCTGTGCGGACTGCTTGAAGTGGAAAACAGCGCGAGCGAAGAGCGCAAGTTGGACTGTGAAAAGAGTAAGTTGGTGCCAAGTTGCCCCCGAGTTGGTATCAAGTTGGATGAGAAAAATGCTGCGCCAACTCAGATAGCACAAGGTCTGACGGGTTCGCAAGTTGGTGCTGATGCGAACGCAGTAATAAAGGGAAAAAAGAAACCGGTTACCACCGTCACCCGCAAGGATAAGCAAGCACTGGCGGTGACTCATGGCTAACCGTCAACCCCGTAAAGATGCGCTGTTGACGGTGGATGAGGTCTATCGTAAACCTATCGGCCCGGCGAGTGACCCGAAGAGCCTGTATGCATTACTGTTGCGGTTCGTGGCATGGCGCAGGGAGCGCAACTGGTCAGAGACGACGCTGAAGACGCAGACACATCACAGTTACCGTTTTATCCAGTGGTCAGCAGAGCGTGGGCTGCATTATGCCGGTGAAATCACCCGCCCTGTCCTTGAGCGTTACCAGCGTCATCTGCACCAGTATCGTAAAAAGAATGGTGAGCCGTTAAGCCCCCGAACCCAGCGTACCACGCTGCAACCGTTACAGGTGTGGTTCCGTTGGATGACGCAGCAGGGACTGATACTGGCGAATCCGGCGGCAGACCTTGAGTTGCCGAGGCTGGAGAAACGGCTGCCGCGTCATATCCTGAGCGTGGAGGAGGTGGAGCAGGTGCTGAGTCTGGCGGACTTAACGACCGCACAGGGTATCCGTGACCGGGCATTAATGGAGTTACTGTGGTCAACGGGAATACGTAGAGCCGAAGCGGCTAACCTTGCGGTGTACAGCGTGGACGGCAGTCGAAAAACGCTGACGGTGGTACAGGGTAAGGGAAAGAAAGACCGGGTCATCCCGATAGGGGACAGGGCGCTGTGGTGGGTACAGCATTATCTTCATCAGGTAAGACCCGCCTTAATCGTTAACCCCGACCTTAAGGTGTTGTTCGTGGCGATGGACGGCGTGAAGGGGTTACAACCGAACGGCATTACCCATGCGGTGGGCCATTACATCAAAACGTCAGGTCTTGCGACGTGGGGAAGTTGCCATCTGTTCCGTCATGCGATGGCGACCCAGATGTTAGAAAATGGCGCAGATATCCGCTGGATACAGGCGATGCTGGGCCATGCGAGTCTGGAGAGTACGCAAATCTATACACAGGTGAGTATCCGTGCATTACAGGCGGTGCATACGGCCACCCACCCGGCGGTACTGAAGGACAGTAACCCGGCGTCAGTAGAGTAAACGGTGGCATAGTCCGCTGAGTCACGAGCCGGTACGGTGATATCCCGCAAAATCCCGTCGGTTCCCGCCTCATTCCGCATTAATCTCTTTCGTTAAGTAAACCCCTGGCTTTAATGAACAGGCGCTTATAACGCGTCTGAGGTCGTCTGACGGGCCTCGCCAGCCCGTGCCCGCCAACCGGCGCCAGTCTCACAGGACGCTCTCGCACATCCATGTGCTTCGCGTCACTGGCACATCCTGTGCGTCGCAAGCTGTGAAACCGTCCCCGGTTCTGGTCAAACCCCGAAAGGGTAAAACAGGTAATGGCAGCGGTTAATACTGCTGGTATGATGTGGGTGTTGTCTGCTCTTTAACAGTCTTGGGGAAAGTGGCTAACGGGGTGCCAAAGTGCGCGTCGGGGCTTCGTCGTCCGGACATCAAAATGCACTGGTAAAAATGGCTTGCAACATACTGATAGCACTGGTAAAAATGGTGTTCGACACACAACTTCATGTCGGATGAAGTTGTTGTGGAGAATAATGCGCTGTCACCTTCAAAAAATGAAGCGTTGATGAAAGCATTGGACGATCAGAAGGCGGGTAATAACTTGCTGGAAGCCTCACAAAATATCGTCAGACTCACCAATGAAGACCGGGCCAGTAATATTCTGCTGGGTAAATATCAGTCAGGCCAGCTTATGACTGATAGTGAAAAACAAGAACTGGCTGGTCAACTCAATCAATACGGTCTTGAATTACAAATCCTTTACGGTTATTCACCGGAAAAAGCGGCAGAAGCTGTACGGATGATAGCTAACAATCAAGCCTTTATGGCAACGGACGCTGAGGCAAAGGCTTATAACGAAGCAGTTAGTTACTTAAAAGGGTATAGCGTTCAGTCTGGTCAGGCGGCGATAGGAACTGAGGTGTTATTAGCTTTGCCGGGTGGTGTGGGAACAGCGGCTCGTGCAAGCCTGGCTGCTGGCGGCGCTTATCAGGCAGGAACGGGTATTGGTCAGGCGATTGATGGAAAGTATGGCGAGAGTGCACTCAATATTGGTCTGGGAACGGCGGCAATATTTGGTGGTTTGGCTAGCCAGAATATTATTAGTAAAGCTGAGAATGCCTTATCTAAGGGGCAAGTAACTTATGAGTTTGGTGCAAAGCCAAATGGTAATGAGCTAAGGGCTGGAAGCACCTTTAGTGAGTTGGGTTATGATGTTACGTATAAGGCGACAGCTTCCGATAAAGGTATTTCTGGCGTCCGCACGCCAGACTTATGGGTTAATGGTATTGGTAAAGTTGATGTCTATACACCTCAAACAGTAAGTTTGGGCAATATTGTCAAAGCAATAGAGAAGAAAGATAGTCAAACAACAGCAGTACTGACTCAAATTGATTTATCTCTACAAGATATGCAATCTATGTCATCTAGATTATGGGGAAAACCATCAGTTAAGAATATCAATACAGTATTTTTTCAAGATTCAAAAGGACAAATTTACCGTTTTGAACGACCAGCGTCAGGGGCGAAATAATGTCAAAGTTAGCATGTCAATGTGGATACGTAATGGTTGTACACACAATGGAAGAAGATTTTTTATATGATCTTATTCCTCAAAAAGATATGGCGGCTCTTTTTACTAAGTGGGATGAGATTGGAGGTAAATTTGATTCAGAGTCTTTTTTTAGTGAATATAATCAATTCAGAACCGATGTATATAAGTGTCCTGAGTGTGGTAGATTATTAGTTGAAGATCCTCTAGGAAGTAATCGGTTTAGTTATTATATAAAAGAAACTAAATAAAAATGTTAATTCCGGTCAGCTCAAACTGATCGGGATATATAAAAATTACTGTCGAACAAATTAAAAAATCCCTCTGAATAAAAATGTTGCTCACATACCTACTCTTTGACTGTCATTTACCACACACCACGCAAAATTTTATTTTGCATGATTTAATCTATATTTCAGGGTATTAGGTTTTAAATGTTTTTTTATTTTTAACTTTTTGTTGGATAAGGAATCCATTAAGAATCCAGCAGGAATCCATTAGAATTATGTTATTATAAATCAAATAGATAGGTGATATAGATTCTAATTGGAATCTACATGAAGAATCTGACTAGAATCTAGTTTTTGTTGTTATTTTAAACATTAGAATCCAATTGGATTCTAATGTTGCCGATTAATAATTGAATATATTTTATGCCAGAAATACCGGCCGTTGTCAGTGATAAGATACGGGGAAATACCTTCATGAATGTATTGCTAAGAAAAATGCTGAAAGTGTTAATATTAAAAATTCAGATCAGATAAATACGCTGACCTAGATTTTATTTATTGGTTCTCAATAGTGAAGAGCGAACTTATTATTGCCGCACTACTCAGCGTTTAACACCGTTTAATCTCATCGCTTGTTCTACCATTGCCTTCTTAACAAAACTGTCTAACACAGTTATCAACGCTTGTTGCTCAGAATCAGGCAATGAATCAGCCTTTTGCCATAATAAATGTAAGATGTGATTACGAACCTTCACGTCATCAGATATCGCTTTACGGCCAACCAATTCATCAATTGATACTTGAAGTACATCTGCAATCTTAATCACAGTATCAAGGTGAGGTGCAGTTGTCCCTTTTTCCCAGCGGTTATAAGCACGTGGATCTACATTTAGCAGCTCAGCTAGGCGAACTTGGCTCAAACTGCGGGCTTCACGCAGTAAACGAAGGCGTTCTGCAAATGCTGACATATCCATACCTTCACATAATAAAATGAAAGTATTCATTATACAGCCTCCTTTTTAACTGTTTGTTGCAAATCAAATATTATGTAGATAATATTATCTACATAAATGTCCATTGACAAGTTTTTAAAGGAATCCTTTTTATGCCCCGTATTCCCAAACATGAAATTGATGAGCTAAAGCGCGATGTATCGTTACTGATGCTGGCCGAATCTCAGGGGCATAAGCTGAAGAGGAAGGGCAAAGATTATGTGATGCTGTGTCCGTTCCATGCGGAGAAAACCCCGTCCATGGTGATTAGCCCGACCAAAAACCTGTATCACTGTTTTGGCTGCGGTGCAGCGGGATCGGTGATTGACTGGCAGATGAAAACGTTGAATCAGAGCCTGCAAGAGGCGGTGGGGATATTAAGAGGCTTGCCTTCCACCTCTTCTTTAGCCGTCTCTGCGGGGCTACAATCGGCACCACGGGCCAGACTGACTGACCTTGATGATGATGGTCAGGCGCTGCTCAATCAGGTTATCGACTTTTACCATCAGAATCTGCTGAACAGCCCGGAGGCGCAGGAATGGCTGGTTCGCCGTGGTCTGACTCACCCGGAACTGGTGAGTCACTTTAAACTGGGGTTTGCCGGGCTGCATGGTGTGTCCGGTGAGGCCGGGATATTACCGTCAGCGTACAGTAAAGAGGGCAAGCGGTTGCGTGGCAAGCTGGCCGGGCTGGGTGTGTTGCGTTCAACCACCAATCAGGACCACTTCCGTGGCTGTGTGGTGATGCCGGTTATTGGCTGGTCTGAATCAGCTCATGTGGCACACCGTGGGCGGGTGTTACAGTTGTATGGTCGTCGCACCCAGCCGGACTACAAAATCATCAAGGGCAACCCGAAACACCTGTACCTGCCGTCACCGTTAGGTGGCGTGTGGAATGAAGACGTCATGAAAGCCTCGACTGACATCATCCTGTGTGAGGCATTAATCGATGCGATGACGTTCTGGTGTGCGGGGTTCCGCAATGTGATAGCGGCTTACGGGTGCAATGGTTTTAACAAAGATCATCTTGATGCGTTGCAGTATCACGGCGTAAAGCGGGTCATGATCGCCTACGACAGGGACGAAGCTGGCGATCGGGGGGCGGAAACTGTTGCCGGTGAGTTGTTGGAACTCGGTATCGAGGCATGGCGGGTACGGTTCCCGCAAGGGATGGATGCCAACGAGTATGCGCTGAAAAGCGGTCACCCTGAATCGGCGTTAGGTCTGGCGCTGCAACAGGCGCAGTGGATGGGAAAGGGTGCCGGGCCGGGGGTGGTTTTCAGTCATGAAACTGCATCATCAGGCGGGGATACACCTTCTTTTTTAGCCGCCCCGGTGCCGGTGGTTGATGTGGTGCCGTGCGAACAGACCGGCACGGGTGAACTGCTGTTACGCTGTGGCCCTCGCGTGTGGCGGGTGCGTGGCTGGCAGAAAAACACCGTCAGTGAAGTGATGAAAGTCAGCGTACAGGTGAGGGATGAAACCACCGGGCTGTTTCATGTGGACAGTCTGGATATGTACAGTTCGCGCCACCGCCAAGGATATATTAGCACAGCAGCCGGTGAGCTTGAGTGTGAGTCTGCGGTGATGAAACGGGAATGTGGTCGGGTGCTGCTGATGCTGGAGCAGAAGCAGGATGAACAGCTTCAGGCTTCAAAGAGTGAACCTCCTTCAGTGGTGGTCAGCGGTGAAGATGAGCTGGCAGCCCTTGAGTTACTCACATCCCCTGAGCTGAGTGAACGGGTGGTGAATGACCTGGCATCCTGTGGCGTGGTGGGTGAATCGACCAACCTGTTAACCGGCTATCTGGCAGCGGTGAGTCGCAAGCTGGATAAGCCGCTGGCGGTGCTGATACAAAGCAGTTCGGCAGCCGGTAAAAGCAGCCTGATGGATGCGGTGCTGGGTCTGATGCCGGAAGAAGAACGAATACAATACTCGGCCATGACCGGTCAGAGCCTCTACTATCTGGGCGAAACCTCACTGCAACATAAGATACTGGCCATAGCGGAAGAAGAAGGGGTACGACAGGCAGCCTATGCGTTAAAGCTGTTACAAAGCGACGGGGAGCTGAAAATAGCGTCAACCGGCAAGAACGAACAAAGTGGCGAACTGGTGACGCGGGAATACCGGGTACAGGGTCCGGTGATGCTGATGTTAACCACCACAGCCATCGACGTGGATGAAGAACTGCTAAACCGCTGCTTAGTGTTAACGGTGAATGAATCACGGGAACAGACGCAGGCCATCCATGCGCTTCAGCGGCATAACCAGACACTGGAAGGTCTGTTGGCCGAGAGTGAAAAAGGTTACTTAACCAGACTGCACCAGAATGCGCAACGGTTACTGCGGCCGCTGAAGGTGGTCAATCCGTTCGCCCATCAACTGACATTCTTATCAGATAAAACCCGAACCCGGCGCGACCATATGAAGTATCTGACGTTAATCCAGTCGATAACGCTGTTGCACCAGTATCAGCGAGAGGTGAAACGGGCAGAACATCGTGGAAAGGTTATTGAGTATATCGAGGTGCAGAAAAGTGATATCGCACTGGCTAATAAGCTGGCTCATGAAGTGTTAGGGCGAACGCTGGACGAGATGCCACCGCAGACGAGAAAACTGTTGGTACTGGTTCAGTCGATGGTGAAAGCGATGGCACAGCAGAAGAACTGTCAGCACGGAGAGGTGCGCTTCACCCGTAGGGATATCCGGGCCGCCACCAACTGGAGCGATAACCAACTGAAGGTGCATTGTATGCGACTGGTTGAAATGGAATACCTGCTGCTGCATGGCGGCAGTCGTGGGCATCTGTTGCAATACGAACTGCTGTGGGACGGTGGCGGCGAGGGTGCGGCGCATCTGTGCGGACTGCTTGAAGTGGAAAACAGCGCGAGCGAAGAGCGCAAGTTGGACTGTGAAAAGAGTAAGTTGGTGCCAAGTTGCCCCCGAGTTGGTATCAAGTTGGATGAGAAAAATGCTGCGCCAACTCAGATAGCACAAGGTCTGACGGGTTCGCAAGTTGGTGCTGATGCGAACGCAGTAATAAAGGGAAAAAAGAAACCGGTTACCACCGTCACCCGCAAGGATAAGCAAGCACTGGCGGTGACTCATGGCTAACCGTCAACCCCGTAAAGATGCGCTGTTGACGGTGGATGAGGTCTATCGTAAACCTATCGGCCCGGCGAGTGACCCGAAGAGCCTGTATGCATTACTGTTGCGGTTCGTGGCATGGCGCAGGGAGCGCAACTGGTCAGAGACGACGCTGAAGACGCAGACACATCACAGTTACCGTTTTATCCAGTGGTCAGCAGAGCGTGGGCTGCATTATGCCGGTGAAATCACCCGCCCTGTCCTTGAGCGTTACCAGCGTCATCTGCACCAGTATCGTAAAAAGAATGGTGAGCCGTTAAGCCCCCGAACCCAGCGTACCACGCTGCAACCGTTACAGGTGTGGTTCCGTTGGATGACGCAGCAGGGACTGATACTGGCGAATCCGGCGGCAGACCTTGAGTTGCCGAGGCTGGAGAAACGGCTGCCGCGTCATATCCTGAGCGTGGAGGAGGTGGAGCAGGTGCTGAGTCTGGCGGACTTAACGACCGCACAGGGTATCCGTGACCGGGCATTAATGGAGTTACTGTGGTCAACGGGAATACGTAGAGCCGAAGCGGCTAACCTTGCGGTGTACAGCGTGGACGGCAGTCGAAAAACGCTGACGGTGGTACAGGGTAAGGGAAAGAAAGACCGGGTCATCCCGATAGGGGACAGGGCGCTGTGGTGGGTACAGCATTATCTTCATCAGGTAAGACCCGCCTTAATCGTTAACCCCGACCTTAAGGTGTTGTTCGTGGCGATGGACGGCGTGAAGGGGTTACAACCGAACGGCATTACCCATGCGGTGGGCCATTACATCAAAACGTCAGGTCTTGCGACGTGGGGAAGTTGCCATCTGTTCCGTCATGCGATGGCGACCCAGATGTTAGAAAATGGCGCAGATATCCGCTGGATACAGGCGATGCTGGGCCATGCGAGTCTGGAGAGTACGCAAATCTATACACAGGTGAGTATCCGTGCATTACAGGCGGTGCATACGGCCACCCACCCGGCGGTACTGAAGGACAGTAACCCGGCGTCAGTAGAGTAAACGGTGGCATAGTCCGCTGAGTCACGAGCCGGTACGGTGATATCCCGCAAAATCCCGTCGGTTCCCGCCTCATTCCGCATTAATCTCTTTCGTTAAGTAAACCCCTGGCTTTAATGAACAGGCGCTTATAACGCGTCTGAGGTCGTCTGACGGGCCTCGCCAGCCCGTGCCCGCCAACCGGCGCCAGTCTCACAGGACGCTCTCGCACATCCATGTGCTTCGCGTCACTGGCACATCCTGTGCGTCGCAAGCTGTGAAACCGTCCCCGGTTCTGGTCAAACCCCGAAAGGGTAAAACAGGTAATGGCAGCGGTTAATACTGCTGGTATGATGTGGGTGTTGTCTGCTCTTTAACAGTCTTGGGGAAAGTGGCTAACGGGGTGCCAAAGTGCGCGTCGGGGCTTCGTCGTCCGGACATCAAAATGCACTGGTAAAAATGGCTTGCAACATACTGATAGCACTGGTAAAAATGGTGTTCGACACACAACTTCATGTCGGATGAAGTTGTTGTGGAGAATAACTATCTAAGTTCTGATGAAAGTCTGGCGTTTGATAAAGAAATGCAGACATGCCGGGCGACAGGCGGAGACTGTCAGGCCGTTATAGCGAAATATCAGAAAATCAGCGATGAACGCAGTGCTGAGCTGGATTCGAAATGTGCCACTGACCCGTTGATATGTCTGGGTTGGGATAAAGAACTGGCTTATGGTGGCATACAAGCCACTGAACGACCGGAATGGATGGGGGATATCCTTGGTCTTGAGGTGATGCGAGACGATCAGGCTAAAGCTTATGTTCAATACTGGAACTCACAGGATCTGGCGAAGATAGATACCAATAGTGCTGACTGGGCGAAGTTTGCGACGTTTATTGCAGACCCGGAGAGTCAGGCTATGTTGCTCTCTGGTGGGTTGTTGGCGAAGGATTTGGTAAAAGCGGCAATCTCGTTTGCCGGTAGAAATACGGCGGCGGCTACCGTGAGCGCGTCAGAGCTTGGACTGAAGTGGGGGCAGGGCAATTTGAAGCAGGGAATGCCGTGGGAGGATTATGTAGGTGCTAGTCTTCCTGCCGATGCCAGATTGCCTCAAAACTTTAAGACGTTTGATTACTACGATGGCGCAACCAAAACAGCAGTAAGCGCCAAATCAATGGATACACAGACGATGGCGAAACTGGCTAACCCTAATCAGGTCTACAGCTCGATCAAAGGAAATATTGATGCCGCTGCGAAGTTTGAGAAAGCATCACTTTCTGGTGACACGCTCACATCATCAATGATTGTTAATAGAGAAATTCAATTGGCTATACCAGCTAATACAACCAAAAAACAATGGACAGAAATTAATCGAGCCATTGAGTACGGTAAGAGTCAGGGTGTAGTCGTTAAAGTAACGCAGGTGAAATAATGAAATTTAATAAAGATCAGGATTATTGGGTAAATGTTTTTGTTACACAAGAATTTATAAGTATAGAAACATACTCGGGACTTGGGCGAGTCCGTAGAGATTCTCTATTTTTACCTCATTTATTACAATCTGATGCCAGTGAGAATGATATTGGTGAAACAATATTACAAGCATTGTCTGATAGTCGAACATTGACAGTTAAAGAATGTGAGACCTTCTTTGATCGCGAAAAAGGTAAAGAGCAATATGCTGCTTGGATAGTTATGTTAATGGAAAAATACGGTTATAAATCTAAGCGTGCATTATTTAAAGATATGAAAAATTGCAGTATCCATCTGGTAAATAATGTAATCAAGATATCCCCAACCCGCCATGAAAAACTGGAAGCCTGGGGAAGAACTAAAGGTGATGGTATTGAAGATGTTATTCTTTCTGTAGACAATTCACCGGCTGAAATCGGTGCTGGTCTTCGCCTGGCATTGAGTCGCTGCAAATAAATAATATCAAGTTAAATTATTATTGAAATCCTGACCTGCTTGAACGGGTCGGGATTAGATAAAAATTCCTGTCGCACAAATTTAAAAATTCCACCCGATAAAAACGTTGCCAGTATACTCACTCTTTGACCTTCATTTACCACACCCCACGCAAAATTGCATTTTGCATGATTTAATCTATATTTCAGTGTATTAGATTTTAAATGTTTTTTTATTTTTAACTTTTTTTGGATGAGTAATCCTTGCAGAATCCGCAAGGATTCCATTAAGAATCTAGCAGGAATCCATTAGGATTCTGTTATTATAAATCAAATGGATAGATGCTATAGATTCTAATTGGAATCTACATGAAGAATCTCACTAGGATCTAGTTTTTGTTGTTATTTTAAACATTAGAATCCAATTGGATTCTAATGTTACCGATTAATAATTGAGCATATTTTATGCCAGAAATACCGGCTTTTTTATGCTGAAAATACCGGGCGTTATGAATGATATAATTCTTGTGGTTATTCATTAATATTTTAATGAAATTCAGTTTCGTTGGCTGCCGGTCGTGACGTCAACCTGACCACGGCAGAAAGCCGTGAGTATCAAGAGACCCACGGTAAACGCAAACAGGAAATAACCGAATCTGTTAGCCAGCAGGGCACCGAGATTGTCGGCGGTAAACATGTTCAGATTATTGCGGGTCAGGATATTAATGCTCAGGCTGCATCGGTGACGGCAAAAGAAGACGTTTATGCCAATGCCGGCCGGGATATCAATATCACTACGGCAACAGAAAGTGATTATCGTTTCTTTGAGGAAACCAAAAAGAAATCCGGTTTCATGTCGAAAACTGTTACCCATAAAGTGGAGCAGGATTACGCGACCAGTGAAAAAGGTTCGTTGTTTAGCGGTGATAATGTGACCTTATCTGCCGGCCATGACCTGAATATTACCGGTTCATCGGTTATTGGTGATGGTGACCTGAAATTAAAAGCCGGTAATAACGTCAATATTCTGGCGGCGGTGGAAGAGCAATCCACTTACCGACTGAATGAAAAGAAAAAGAGCGGTGTATTTAGCGGTGGTGGCCTGGGCTTTACCATTGGCACAACCAGCTCGCGCCATCAGATTGATGATGCCAGCACCACCCAAAGCCAGAGCGCCAGCATGATTGGTTCCACCGGCGGAAGCGTGAGTATTTTTGCCGGTGAGCAGGCTCATATTGGTGGTTCCGATGTGATCGCCTCAAAAGACATCAATATTATTGCCGATAACGTGCTGATCGATCCGGGGCATGATCTGCGTCAGCGTGATGAACGCTATGAGCAGAAAACTCAGGGGCTTAATCTGGCACTTTCCGGGGTGGTCGGTGGAGCGATTAACTCAGGCTTTACTGCCGCTCAGCAGGCCAAAGATGAAAGTGATGACCGTCTGGCGGCGCTCAATGGTGTGAAGTCAGCGCTGTATGGTGTGCAGGCTGCACAGGGCGCAGTGCTGGACAGCCTAAAAGATGTTAAAGATAAATCTAATGATTTGGTGGGTATCAGCGCCTCTATTGGCTTTCAGAAATCCTCTTCGCAACAACATCTGGATCAAAATACGGTTACAGGCTCGGTGCTGAATGCGGGTAATGACCTGAATATTATCGCCTATGGTAAAGGCGATGGTGCTACCAGTGGCGATATTGTGATTGGCGGTAGCCAGCTTAAAGCCGGTGGAGACACTACGCTAAGCGCAGAACGCGATATCTTGCTGACGGGAGCGGCAAATACCCAGAAAACTACCGGAAAAAACAGCAGCAGCGGTGGTGCCATTGGCGTTAGCGCGGGTGTCGGTACTGAAGGCAAGATGGGGGTTAGCATATTTGCTAATGCCAATAAGGGTAGCGGTCATGACAAAGGGAATGGCACCCAGTGGGCAGAAACCACCATTGATACCGGTAATCAACTGACTATCAACAGCCAGCGTGATACGGCGCTGACTGGCGCTCTGGTTAGCGGTGAACAGGTTACCATGAATGTGGGGCGTGACCTGTGGCTGCAAAGCCAGCAGGACAGCGATAATTACGATGCGAAGCAGCAGAACGTCAGCGGGGGAGTTAGCATCCCGCTTTGGGGTTCTAACGCAGGCGGTAATTTCAGCTATAGCCGCGATAAGATGCACAGCACTTATGATAGCGTTCAGGAACAGACCGGGATTTATGCAGGTCTTGGTGGTTTTGATATTACGGTAGGTAATCACACTCAGCTTGATGGTGCGGTTATCAGCAGTACTGCCAGTGCGGATAAAAACCAGCTTGATACCGGTACTCTGGGCTTCAGCAATATTGAGAATAAAGCCGAGTTTAAGACGCAACGTCAGGGTGTAGGGATTAGTGCCGGTGGTGACGGTGGCGGTAAATTTATCGGCAACGTTGCAGGCGGTATGATTGCTGTTGGTGGTAATGACGGTAGTGCATCTGGCACGACACAGGCGGCGATATCGGAAGGGACTATTGTTATCAGGGATAAGGCGAATCAGCAGCAAGATATTGCTGACCTGAGCCGTGATGTTGAGAATGCCAACGGCAGTATCAGTCCTATCTTTGATAAAGAGAAAGAGCAGAACCGGTTAAAAGAGATCCAACTGATAGGTGAGATAGGCGGTCAGATGATCGATATCGTTGCTACTCAGGGTGCGATTTACGGTGAGAAAGCGAAGAAAGACCCGGCAGCGTTAGCGCAAGCGGAGGCTGAGTTGCAAGCCGGGGGGCTGGAAATCACTCAGAAGGCCATAGAAGATCGGGCCTATGAGAACGGGTTACGCACATTTGGTACCGGTGGTGATGTTCAGCGGGCGACACAGGCGGCAGTGGCTGCATTGCAGGGGCTGGCTGGAGGCGATATGTCACAGGCGCTGGCGGGGGCTTCAGCTCCTTATGTGGCGAATGTGATTAAAAATCTGACCAAAGATAATGATGCAGCAAATATCATGGCCCATGCGGTATTGGGCGCGGTGGTGGCGAATACCAATGGTAACTCAGCATTAGCTGGCGCGGCAGGTGCGGCAATGGGAGAGTACATTGCCAAACAGCTTTACCCAAATACCGAACGTGATATGTTGACGGAAGAACAAAGACAAACGGTGAGTTTGTTAAGCACCGTGGCGGCGGGGTTGGCAGGAGGGATCACCGGGGATAGTACTGCTAATGCGTTTGCTGGGGCGCAGGCTGGGAAGAATGCGACTGAGAATAATGCGCTGGGTAACAAATGTGGTCCGGTGTACTGTAAAGACGGCATAGGTGTTATGGATGGCGGTGGTAGCGTTATCGGGAACAGTGGCGGCGGCGGTGGTGCTGTTGGTCTCGGGGCGATTATTGCATCGATATTTGGGGATGATGAGCCGCCGGTGCCAAATGTAGCGAGAAATCTGACGGATGCTGAAAAAGCTGATATGGGTGGAACGGGTTCTGGGACTCCGGGAGGATGGGGGCCGCAGGATGAAGAGAATGCGCGTAACCGGGAACAGCAACAAAGCCGCTTTGATGAACTGTCAAAAATTTATGATAAGAACTCACCTTCTCAAGAGTTAACGATAGATGGTCAGACTATCAGGCAAGGAAGTGGCGGAAATCGTTATACAACGAGAGTTTTTGAGAGCCAAAATTTAACTGATAATCAGATATATAATTATGCTGAACAATTAGCTGGCCAACCTTTAACAAAAGTAAAAGATGGTATTTATACAACTCGGCTACAGGATGGAACTAATATTACATTAAGAAATATATCTTCTTCTAACACCGGCGCTCGCTGGACTGTCGATATAAAAGGAAATCCACAAATGACTCAGCTTGAAAACGGACTCAGAAATATAGAAATAAAGTTTAGGTAATAGACCAATGTTAAGTGACCAGGAATATTATCGAATAAGAACTTACTCGGAAACAGGCTCTTTCTATCTGATGTGGGGACAATGTGTCCCCGAAGGGTATGATATGGATCAGTTTTCATATGATGAAAATAGACGAATATTTTTTGAGGTATTAGAAAGGTTAATAAAAGAAAATCATTTGAAATTACATAAGAAAGGAGAGCTTCTTAATAATTCACTAGATGAACAACTAACGAATTTTCATAGAGAGTTCCCTAAAACAAAAGACGAGATGCAGGAAGGGCTTTGGTTTTATTTTGACGAATGTCCTGCGGAGCCTGTTTGGGTACTTGAAGATGGCTCTCTTGAGTGGGCTTAGGACAGAAAAGATCCCGATCATCGTATCGGGATCTTCTGTTTTAACCGTCAAATATTAACATCGACCTCAATCACCATCCGCCCCCGCTCAGAGGTCACAGTCACCGGCTGCCCGGTGGTAAACCCCAACTCTTCCAGCCAGTTACCGCTGATTTTAATCTGTGGGCTGGGCCGGGTTTTACCGCCGTTGGGGGCATATCCCACGGTGTAATGACGGGGTTGTGGTTGTTTTGCTTTAACGGCCTGTTGTGACTTACAATCGCGATTAGCCATGAGTAACGACCTCTTATCTGTCCAGTTGCTTGTGGCTAGCAGGCTGGGGGTGGTGAGACACCTTCAGTCTGCGTTAGTGTTAACTCTCTTCTTTCGTTGTCGGTGGTGTCACTCGTGCCATGGCACTGGCAACCTGATTTCTGATAATTATCGCATCTTAACCGCCAAAATGGCTGATATTCTCTAGAATATAATCCGGGCCAATGATTTCAGACATATCCTCGTCATCTGCTTCCCCATACACCAATTCATCACTGACTCTTTCAATCTGAGTACCTTGTTCATATTCTCCCCGCCCACAAAAACAATCTCCTTCCTCACAATAATAATGTATCAGTTGGCAATCAAAGCGCTTGCTTAAGGCTTCCATGACTGCCTCATTTGGCGGGCCCCAGGGACTGTCGAAATCCACGGTAATGTTGCTTGTGTTATGGCGGTTATAATACAAGTTATAAGCTTTCGGGGATTTGATACCATATAAATCAAGGTACAAACCATAACTACTGCTCCTGGGCTGAAAATTACGCCACCGCTCATGGTCCGGTTCATCATCTGACAGAGGATGCCATAGTCCACCGCTGAATCCATTGAGTTCATAGGCTAAATAGGTTGGTATCAGTTCCCGCATATCCATTGGAAATGCCTGAACAGGTAGTGCATCGGTTCCCATATCATTCCAGAATTCTGCAAATGATATCGGTTTATCAGAGGCTAAAGTGCCAAACCAGTCAGCGTACTTTTTATGAAACAGCGTATTAACAGTTTCTTGTTGTGCATCGGTCAGATTCTCCCAGCGTATATCCTTCAGGCCACTTTGTTGCCAATAGCGTTCAATCACCTGACAATAATGCTTATCCAGTATCGGGTTACATTTTAGTAATTTTAACCAACGGGTAAACGCAAGATTCTCGGGACTAAATACGCCAGTGGTTCCTGGTGATACTAATTGCGGCAGTGGCGGAAAATGCCACTGCACTGGTTGAGTTTCATGCTCCAGGAGGGTTGGTACCCGTATTCCGGCACAGCCAGCAACCAGGAGCTTAATACTTTGATAAATGGCTCGTTGATAGGCCAGTAATGGGGATTTACCTATTAACCAGTCTTCCAGCGCATTAAGTTGAGGTGATTCACCTGTGATATCCAGATGGTTGGCACATAAATTTGGCATGATATTTTCCTCTTTTGAACATAAAAAAAGAGGGTATAACCCATGAGGGCTGTACCCTCACGGAAAGGAGCTATAAAGTGAAAATAGAGCTAATTATTTCTCTTCAATACTGAGGTGTTGTTGATAAACACCATAAGAATAATAACGACAAAAATTGCGTTGCCATAAGCTAAATAGCCCAGAATATGTGGTGATTGATTCTGGTGATAAATCTGCCTGATGACCAGTCCCCATACTGAAATCAAAATCGACAAAGGGTTCTAATTTAGGGGTGTTTGATAAACCTGAATAGTAAAACTCCGTGATATAGCAAATTGACCAGTTATTGTCAGGTTGTTTTTCCAGTCGAATTTCTACAGGGCGGTACCCATTCAATTCTGCTTTATGGCTTTGATAATTAAGTGTGAGACTAAAAACGTCAGAATGATGCTTTATTACCTGAGTGAGTATGCTGCTAAAAGGTTTAAAGAGCGGTAGATCACAAGTGATTCGGATATTTCCTGATTGCTTTTTTAGTCGAGCCGAAGAATAATTCATAAATAATTCTCATTCGCATTATTAATTATATATAAACAAAAAAAAGGCAGCACAAGCCACCTCTCTCTTCATATTTCTATTCTAATTAGACAGATTAAGCCCGTCTCTTAAACGTTCCATGAACTACATTACCCCCTCTCTCTAAATCATCCATGTAATCCGCGTACCACTGAAGCATATCTCTACGCCCATCCAGATATTGAGCATGATTATAGGTACCACGGGTATTATTCTTATCAACGTGGGCGAGCTGTATCTCAATCCAATCAGAGTTATATCCCTGTTCGTTAAGTATCGTGCTCATTGTGTGTCTAAAACCATGTCCTGTCGTTTGTCCCTTATATCCTAAAAGCTCGATAACCTGATTCACACTCTCTTTACTAATAGGTTTACTATGATCATTTCTACCAATAAAGACTAAGGGATAGCGACCAGTAATCGGTTGTAACTGGTTAAGTATATCAATAGCCTGTTGAGATAACGGGACAATATGAGGTCGACGCTTCTTCATTATTTCAACCTGAACATGCCAAACACTATTTTCAAAATCAATATCTTCCCATCGCGCAAAACGCATCTCTTGTGTTCTGACGGCTGTTAGTATTAGGAATTTAGTGGCTAACTTAGTAATTACGCTACCAGTATAACCAGATAGATCACGAAGAAAGTGTGGTAATTCATCAGCCTTTAAGAATGGAAAATGATTCTTTTGATGTGGGGTTAATGCACTAGCAAGGTCTGGCGCAGGATTATATTCAGCTCGACCGGTAACAATCGCATAGCGAAACACTTCTCCACAACGCTGACGAACCTTGCGTAATTTCTCCAATGCACCGCGTTTCTCCATCCGTCTTAATGCCTCTAACAGTTCCATCGGCTTAATTTCAGTAATTGGACGTTTTCCAATGAACGGGAATATATCGCTTTCAAATGTACTGATAATTTCATCACGATAACGGATAGACCAGCGATCTGCTTTCGATGTATGCCATTCCCTAGCAATAGCTTCAAAGGTATTTTCTGTTAGTTGCTTTTGAGCTAACTTTTCTGCCTTTTTTACTTCACCAGGATCATTTCCGGCAGCAAGTATTTTCTTAGCGGCCTCTCTCTTCTCTCGAGCATTAGCTAGAGAAATATCAGGATAAACTCCGAAAGATAGGCGTTTTTCTTTACCCGCAAAACGATACTTCATTCGCCAATAACGAGAACCATTAACTGAGACTTCTAAATATAATCCTCCACCATCGGAGAGCTTATATGACTTATCTTTAGGCTTTGCCGTATCTACTTGTCTGGCTGTTAGCTTCATTGGGGGCACCTCCAAAAATGGGCAATTATATGCCCCCTATTATGCCCCCACGATCATCTTGATTCCAGTTGATGTGTATTGACAAATAGAGAGCATAACCATGAGTTTATTCAGGCTTTACAAGGATATCATTGAAGTCGATTGACATCAGAAGAACTGAATTGGCGGAAAGTCACAGGAGTCGAACCTGCCAGGGACCGCTGGCGGCCCCATCTGGATTTGAAGTCCAGCCGCCCCACCGGGGACGATGACCTTCCGTTTTAGAAACAACAGAAGTGCTGTAACAGATGAGCCCGTCGATTATACCGTTAAACGAATGGGATGGAACTGCTAATTTCCCCCCATCTCGCGGTTTTTGCTCCTGCTCACAACCACCACCGGCTCGCAATCAGTACACCAGCTCGCCGAACTTATCCCGATACTCTTTTGGCGTGATGCCGTACTCTTTCTTAAATACCGAATAGAAATACTGTAACGACGGATAACCGCACATCTGGGAAATCTCATTAATCGACAGAGTGCTGGCAGCCAGAAACTCACTGGCCCGATTCAACTTCTCCTGATGGATCAGGCCATGAATGGTGTTACCGGTTTCATCACGAAAACGCTTTTCAAGATTGGAACGGGAAATGCCTACCGCATCCAACACCTGCTCCACTTTAATGCCCTTACAGGCATGATAGCGGATAAAATGCATCGCCTGAATCACCGCAGGATCATGCAGAGAACGGTAGTCCGTTGAGCGACGCTCCACCACCTTCACCGGCGGAACCAAAATGCGCTGAACCGGAAAATCACCCTGCTTTAGCAGCTTATGCAACAGCTTGGCCGCCTGATAGCCCATCTGGCGCGAACCTTGAGCCACAGAAGAGAGCGCCACCCGCGACAAATAACGGGTCAGTTCTTCATTATCAATGCCGATAACGCACATTTTCTCCGGCACGGCGATATCCAGATGTTCGCACACCTGTAGCAAATGGCGAGCACGGGCATCGGTAACCGCAATAATCCCCGTATGGGCCGGCAGATTTTGTAGCCAGTCCGCCAGACGGTTTTGGGCATGTTTCCAGTTCTCCGGTGCGGTTTCCATTCCCTGATAAACGGAGTAACGGTAATTCCCTTCGGTAACCAGTTGGCGGAAAGCATGCTCCCGTTCCGTTGCCCAGCGATGAGAGATATGGTGTGGCAGCCCGTAAAAGGCAAAGTGGTTCAGCCCCTTCTCCTTTAAGTGCATAAAGGCGGTGCTCACCAGTGCGTGGTTGTCAGTGGCAATATAATGAACCGGAGGGTAATCCTCCGGTCGGTGATAAGAGCCGCCAACCCCTACCACCGGTATACTCGCCTGATTTAGCGCCAGCTCTATTTCCGGGTCGTCAAAATCGGCAATCACTCCATCGCCCAACCAGTCTTTAACACTGTCTATCCGACAGCGAAAATCCTCTTCGATAAAGATGTCCCAATCGCATTGAGAAGCCTGTAAGTACTCGCCAACACCTTCAATAATCTGCCGGTCATAAACCTTATTGGCATTAAACAACAGCGTAATACGGAAGCGTTTTTCAAACATGGCGTTCAATTTCCCGATCAACACACAAGATAAATCACCACTGCCGCTGGGTCGGCAACCCTCTGTTCAGGTTGAATTGAGTAACACAATCATCCATAACCTGTCAGGTCACACTGCGGAAAATACAACGCTCCGCACACTTTTCAGCTAACCAATAAACACATAGCCGAAAATATGTACGGAGCCGCCAGATTAATCTATCAGGCGCGTTTTTTGGTTGCAGAATCCATCCATACCGCCAACAGTAAAATGGCACCTTTAACGATGTACTGCCAGAAAGTTGGAACGTCCAGCATACTCATGCCGTTATCCAGTGAGGCCATGATAAACGCCCCCATTACCGCACCGGCAACGCTACCCACACCACCCGCCAGACTGGTTCCACCAATAACGCAGGCGGCGATAGCGTCCAGCTCTGCAATGTTACCGGCAGAAGGTGAACCCGCTCCTAAGCGAGAGCTGAGGATCAGACCGGCAATCGCTACCATCACCCCATTAATAGCAAACACCGCCAGCTTGGTACGCGCCACGTTAATACCCGACAGGCGGGCCGCATCAATATTGCCACCGATAGCGTAGATACGACGGCCAAATGCAGTGCGGGTTGCCATAAAGATCCCCACCATCATTAACGCAGCCAGTATCAGTACCGGGGTTGGCACACCGCGATAGTCATTCAGCAGGTAGATAGCGTACTGCGGTAATAGCCTGACGACCCACATCGCTGCTTTTACCGGGCACCGGCAACCCCAGCGTTTCACGATGTGCCCGCTGACGCCATTGCCAGATAACAAACAGCACCATCACGCCAATACCAATACCAAAACCCAGACTATCCGGCAGATAGCTCTGCCCAATTTGCGACATGGCATTGCTGGTTGGTGAAACAGTGGTACCGTTAGTAATTCCCACCAAAATACCGCGGAAGGCTAACATTCCTGCCAGCGTCACGATAAACGACGGCACTTTACGATAGGCAACCCACCAGCCGTTCCATGCGCCTAATAACAGGCCCATCACCAGAGTAACGACAATCGTCAACGGCAGAGGCCAGCCATACCAAACGTCAAAAATCGCCGCCGCTCCGCCGAGCAGGCCCATCATCGACCCCACCGACAGATCGATTTCTGCCGAAATAATGACAAATACCATCCCCACCGCCAGAATGCCGGTAATCGCCGTCTGACGCAGCAGGTTAGAGATATTACGTGCGCTGATATAGGCACCGTCCGTCGCTACGCTGAAAAACAGAATAATCACCACAATAGCGGTCAGCATCACGAAAACCTGTAGGTTAACGCGCTTTGGCTGAACAGGGCCTGCTGCTTTTACGCCGGTGTTTCCTGTGATTGATAACGTTTCATTAGACATGTTGTTCACTCCTGAGTGCCGCTTCCATAATCTGTTCTTGTGTCAAAGACCGGTTAGCTAAATCTGCTTTAATACAGCCTTCGTGCATCACTAATACCCGATCGCTAAGTCCCAGCACTTCGGGTAATTCTGAAGAGATAACAATCAGGGCAATACCCTGCTCAACCAGTTGATTAATCAGTTTATAAATTTCATATTTGGCACCGATATCAATGCCACGGGTTGGTTCATCCAGAATCAGAATTTTAGGATTGAGTAACAGACATTTAGCCAGAATGGCTTTTTGCTGATTGCCGCCACTCAGGCGGGCAATGGCTAATTCCGGCGATGAGGTTTTTACCTTCAGCCGTTCGATGGATTGCTGGATGATAGACTGCTCTTTGGCATCGTCCAGTATGCTCAACCAGCCGCTAAAGTCATCCAGTGCCGCCAGCGTCATATTGGCACCGACACCCATTACCGGGATAATACCGTCCTTTTTACGGTCTTCCGGCACCATGGCAATACCATGACTGATGGCATCCTGACAGTTACGGACCTTTACCGTTTTTCCGCCAACTTTTATGTCCCCTTCCCAGCGGCCACGATAGGCGCCAAACAGACACTGAACGGTTTCCGTTCTTCCCGCGCCCACCAAACCGGCGATTCCCAGAATCTCCCCTTTATGCAACGAGAAAGAGACGTTGTTCACCCGGCGAATATGGCGGTTAATCGGGTGCCAGGCGGTCAGATTATCCACCCGCAGCACTTCCTCACCAATGGTATGCTCCGACTGAGGGTAAAGCTCTTTCAGTTCACGGCCCACCATCATGGCGATAATATCTTCTTCGCTCATCTCACTGGCCTGACGGGTACCAATATGTTTACCGTCGCGAATTACGCAGATCAGATCGGAGATGACTTTCACTTCATTCAGTTTGTGAGAGATGTAGATACAGGCAATGTCATGGCTCTGTAGGTCACGGATAATATTTAGCAGAATTTCGGTTTCGCTTTCCGTCAGTGACGCCGTTGGCTCATCAAGCACCAGCAGCCGCACCTGCTTATTCAGCGCTTTGGCAATTTCTACCAGTTGCTGTTGGCCCAGCCCCAGCTCCCCCACTTTGGTATCCGGACTCACCGCCAGCTTCACCTGTTGTAACAAGCGCTGACAGCGCAAAAACATGCTGTCGTAATCCATGATACCGAAACGCCCACGCTCCGAACCAAGGAAGATATTCTCCAGCACGGTCATCTCTTTCACCAGTGCCAGCTCCTGATGGATAATGGCAATGCCTTTCTGCTCGGTATCACGAATGGTTTTTGCCTGTATGAGATCGCCGGAAAACAGAATGTCACCCTGATACTGACCGTATGGGTAGATGCCGCACAGCACTTTCATCAGCGTTGATTTACCGGAACCATTCTCTCCACATAAAGAGAGCACCTGCCCGGCATCTAACGTTAAAGAGATGTCATCGACGGCTTTGATATCACCAAAAGCTTTGGTGATATTTTTCATTTCTAACAGATGTGGCATCACATGTACTCCACAAAGAGATAACGACCATTAAGCTGATGCAGGGTGCTGCTTACACGGCACCCGATTGCAGGTAAATCAGTTATAGATGCTCTCTTTACTGTGGAAGCCATCGGCCACAATGGTTGAATCAATGTTGGATTTATCAACCTGAATTGGGGCCAGCAGATAAGATGGCACATCCTTTTTGCCATTATTCAGGGTGGCGTTGGCTTTGGGCGTTTCACCTTTACCCATTTCTACCGCTATCTCCGCCGCATCGCCAGCTTGCTGATAGGCTTATACACTGTCATGGTTTGAGTACCGGCAACAATACGTTTGATTCCGGCAAGGTCAGCATCCTGACCAGAGATAGCAACTTTACCCGCCAGCCCCTGAGCTACCAGCGCCTGAATCGCACCACCGGCGGTGGCATCATTGGAAGCAACGACCGCATCAATTTTGTTATTGTTAGCGGTTAAGGCGTTCTCCATGATTTTCAACGCGTTTTCTGCCAACCAGGCATCAACCCACTGATCGCCAACGATCTTAATTTTGCCGTCTTTAATCAGAGGATTAAGTACGTTCATCTGCCCCTGACGGAACAGCTTGGCATTGTTATCTACCGGTGAGCCGCCCATCAGGAAATAATTGCCCTGAGGTACGCGTTCAACCAGGCTCTTAGCCTGCAGTTCACCCACTTTCTCATTATTAAAGGAGATATAAAAATCGATATCCGCATCGTTAATCATGCGGTCATAAGCCAGTACTTTGATGCCTTCGCGCTTCGCTTCTGCAATAACGTTACTCAGCACCTGACCGTTCTAAGGAATAATCACCAGTACGTCTACGCCACGGTTGATCATATTCTCAATCTGCGACATTTGGGTCTCTTCGTTACCGTTGGCAGACTGTACAAACACTTTGGCTCCTAACGACTCGGCTTTGCTGACAAAGATATCGCGATCTTTCTGCCAGCGTTCTAAACGCAGATCGTCAATCGCCATACCTATTTTGACTTCTTTGGCATTTACCATGTGTCCTGATAGCGCCAGCGATGCACAAACGGCAAGTAAAACATGCTTTAATTTCATTTGATAACATCCTATTTTGGTTAAGCTATTTCAGTGAAAGTGGGTATTTCCCCGTTTCTATTTATTACCAATAAATATTTAACCACTATAGTGTTATCAGTTATAACCCGAGTATCAATTACAGATTCTTACCCCGTTATTACGTTTTTTAGTTTATTTTCATTTTTATGAGAGAGGTCATATTTTACTGAGAAAATTAAAATATAAATAAATAGCTTCACTTTAAAAAATAAACATAACATATTGTATATAAAAATAATATCTTAAAAAGATGATAAAAAAAGACATTTTCAAAAATAATTACCTTACCGTTTTAAGGCTTATTATTGTGAGCATAATCACAGTAGTTAAATTTCGTAATTCACTATTCAAATCCAGGAATAACCCTCATTTTTTTAAATCTTTATGATTCCCTACATATAAAACAAATAGCGCCAGAATTGCGTCCATTTATATTTTAAAAAAATGTAATAACGCATTTTTATTATTTATTGCGCTGGTTGTTTCAGCGATAAATAAATCACGCTGAATGCACTTGACCAAATGACCTAAATACATCGCTTAAAGGAAACCACCATGACTCAGTATTTCGATAAACTTGACCAGGTGCGCTACGAAGGCACCGCCAGTAACAATCCACTGGCCTTCCGCCACTACAACCCGGATGAGTTGGTTCTGGGTAAGCGTATGGCTGACCATCTGCGCTTTGCCGCCTGTTACTGGCACACCTTCTGCTGGAATGGTGCCGATATGTTTGGCGTAGGTTCGTTTGACCGTCCATGGCAATCGGCAGGTGATGCCATCAAGCTGGCAAAAGCAAAAGCGGATGTTGCCTTTGAGTTTTTCCATAAGCTAAATGTGCCTTTCTACTGCTTCCACGATGTGGACGTATCCCCTGAAGGCAGCACCATTAAAGAATATCTGAATAATCTGGCGTTAATCACCGATGTACTGGCAGAAAAACAACAGGCAACCGGTGTAAAACTGTTATGGGGCACGGCTAACTGCTTCACTAACCCACGCTACGCTGCCGGTGCGGCAACTAACCCGGATCCGGAAGTATTTGCTTACGCCGCAACTCAAGTGGTCAGTGCTATGCAGGCCACTCAACGTCTGGGCGGTGAGAACTATGTGCTGTGGGGCGGTCGTGAAGGTTATGAAACCCTGTTAAATACCGACCTGCGCCAGGAGCGCGAACAGCTTGGTCGCTTTATGCAAATGGTGGTAGAACATAAACATAAGATTGGTTTTAACGGCACCTTGCTGATTGAGCCAAAACCACAAGAACCAACCAAGCATCAGTATGATTACGATGTGGCAACGGTTTATGGCTTCCTGAAGCAGTTTGGTCTGGAAAAAGAAATTAAGGTTAATATCGAAGCTAACCACGCGACGCTGGCAGGCCACAGTTTCCACCATGAAATCGCCTCTGCCATTGCGCTGGGCATTTTCGGTTCTGTTGATGCTAACCGTGGCGATGCTCAACTGGGCTGGGACACCGACCAATTCCCAAACAGCGTAGAAGAAAACGCACTGATTATGTATGAAATCATTAAAGCAGGCGGCTTCACTACCGGCGGCCTGAACTACGATGCAAAAGTACGTCGTCAGAGCACCGATAAGTACGACCTGTTCTATGGTCATATTGGCGCGATGGATACCATGGCTCTGGCGCTGAAAGTTGCCGCTAAGATGGTACAAGACGGTAAACTGGATCAAAAAGTCTCCGAGCGCTACGCCGGTTGGAATGGCAAACTGGGTCAACAAATTCTGGAAGGCGAAAGCTCACTGAAATCTCTGGCGAAGCATGTGGAAAGCAATAATCTGCAACCACAGCATAAGTCAGGGCAGCAGGAGCTGCTGGAGAACTTAGTGAACCGATATTTATTTGGATAGTTCCTTGACCTTGACGTTATTATTTGAGCACTTGAACTCAGCCGACGACTGAGAGAGGGTAGCACGCCGAACATGGATGTTCGGCGAGGCACTGCTTCGCCTGGAGCGAATCAGTGCCGGTGCGTAAACCCGAACGAAGGAGGAGGGAAGTCGCGCCAGCGACCTGAGTTCCTGTGCGAAAGGCGCGGGGTGCAGGGGCATTCGCCCTAATGCCCCTGCTCGCCGGTAGCACAATGCCGACATAGACACTGAGCGACTAACGGCGAAACTTACACCACGACATGACCTTACATATAAGGGATTAACGCAATGTACATCGGTATCGACCTCGGCACTTCCGGCGTAAAAGTTATCCTCCTTAGCGAGCAGCAGCAGGTTATTGCCACTCACTCTGAAGCACTTTCCATTTCCCGTCCTCATCCCCTTTGGTCAGAGCAAAACCCTGATGACTGGTGGCAAGCCACCGATCGGGCGATGCTGGCGTTGGCGGCTCAACACGATTTAAGTTCGGTTAAGGCTATGGGGCTGACCGGGCAAATGCACGGCGCTACCCTGCTGAATAAGCAGATGAAGGTATTACGCCCTGCCATTTTATGGAACGATGGCCGCAGTGCTGCCGAATGTATGGCACTGGAAAAGCAGGTTCCTCAATCAAGGGCCATTACCGGCAACCTGATGATGCCAGGATTTACCGCCCCAAAATTAAAGTGGGTAGCACAACATGAGCCCGCCGTTTTTCAGGCAACCGACAAGGTTCTGCTACCAAAAGATTATTTACGCTTACTGATTACAGGTGAACTGGCCAGCGATATGTCCGATGCGGCTGGCACCATGTGGATGGACGTTGGTAAACGCGACTGGAGCGATGAAATCCTCTCCGCCTGCAATCTCAGCCGCGATAATATGCCAAAACTGTTTGAAGGCTGCCAGATTACCGGCAACGTTAAAGCGGACATCGCTACACGCTGGAAGATTGGTCAAATTCCGGTCGCTGCCGGTGGTGGTGATAACGCAGCGGGAGCCATTGGTATCGGACTGTATCGCGCAGGACAGGCAATGCTTTCGCTGGGAACTTCCGGCGTTTATTTTGCCGTCAGCGATGGCTTTCTCAGTAATCCGGAGAGCGCAGTTCACAGCTTCTGTCATGCACTGCCAAATACCTGGCACTTAATGTCAGTGATCCTGAGTGCAGCTTCCTGCCTTGACTGGGCCTGTAAGTTAACCAATATTCCCAGCGTACCTGAACTGCTGAAAGCCATTGAACAAGCACCGCCTGCCGATACACCAGTGTGGTTCCTGCCCTACCTTTCCGGGGAACGCACGCCACACAATAACCCGGCGGCTAAAGGAGCATTCTGGGGGCTGACTCATCAACATAACGCAACCGATCTGGCCAGAGCAGTACTGGAAGGAGTGAGCTTTGCGCTGGCAGAAGGGATGGACGTGTTGCACGCCACCGGTTTGAAACCGACCCAAATTGCCCTGATTGGCGGCGGAGCCCGCAGCCCGTACTGGCGCCAACTTCTGGCGGATATCAGCGGTCAAACGCTGGAATACCGTACCGGTGGTGACGTGGGTCCGGCATTGGGTGCTGCACGGCTGGCACAAATTGCTATGAACCAAGGGGTTGCACTGGCAGATCTCTGCCCGGAGCTGCCGTTGGAACAGCGCCATCAACCCAATCCTGAACTTTATGCGCTCTATCAGGAAAGAAGAGCAACGTTTAAATCGCTTTATCAACAACTCCTGCCATTGTGCTAATCAAAACCGAGCCTGCTCACTAAATCCACATGGTGAGCAGGCTTAATCAACGTGATGAATAAGGGGTCTGACGCTCAGTGGAACGAAAACTCACGTTAAGCAATGTTTTCTTCCTCTGACGCCTCTTTTAACGGCCGCAGATGTCCTTTTGTCACCAGTTCTGCCAGCGTGAAGGAATAATGGCCGAGCATATTGATATGCCCGTGGCAAAGCGGTGAGAGTCGTGCAATATCTTCATCATTCAGGGTTTCACCCTGTGCCCGGAGATGATCCAGGGCTGCCTGCATATAAATAGTGTTCCATAACACGACGGCGTTAGTGACCAGCCCCAGTGCACCCAGTTGATCTTCCTGACCATCGGTATATCGCTTTCTTATCTCACCCTTCTGACCGTGACAGATAGCTCTGGCAACGGCATGGCGACTTTCTCCCCGGTTTAGTTGGGTCAGAATGCGCCGACGGTAATCTTCATCATCAATATAATTAAGCAGATACAGCGTTTTGTTGATGCGCCCCACTTCAATGATTGCCTGAGTCAGTCCGGAAGGGCGTTCACTCTTCAATAACGAGCGAACCAGCACCGAAGCCTGTACCTTTCCCAACTTCAGGGAGCCCGCAGCCCGGATCATTTCGTCCCACTGAAGGACTATTTTTTGGGGATCTGACTGCCCTCTGGCAATATCATTCAGCACCCCATAATCGGCGTCATTGTCCATACGCCAGAAAACCGAAGCACCGGCATCAGCTAGGCGCGGGGAAAACTGATATCCCAGCAGCCAGAAAAGACCAAAGACAAGGTCGCTGGCACCGGCGGTATCGGTCATAATTTCCGTGGGATTTAGCCCGGTTTCCTGTTCCAGAAGGCCTTCCAGCACAAAGATTGAGTCTCTAAGAGTCCCCGGTATAACAATGCCATGAAAGCCGGAATACTGATCGGAAATAAAATTGTACCAGGTGATCCCCCTGTTATTGCCAAAGTATTTGCGGTTCGGCCCGGCATTGATTGTTCTGACCGGCGTAACAAAGCGCATTCCGTCTGCAGAGGCCACTTCGCCACCACCCCAGACCTGTGCCAGTGGTAGCGTTGCCTGAAAATCAACCAGCCTAGCATTCGCACTTGTGATTGTTTCAGCCCGCAGGTAGTTTGCTTTTGTCCAGTTCAGCCGGTGTCGGGTCAGGGCTGGAACATTTGACCGTATCAGGGGTTCCAGACCGATATTGCAGGCCTCAGCCATCAGTACGGCGCTGATGCTTACGGGCAGATCGTCAACTCTGGCGCTGGCTTCGCTGGCGTGGAAAAACTCATCAGCAAATCCGGTATGGGCATTGATTTCGAGCAACAGCTCTGTCAAATCTACAGTCGGGAGAAGATCACTGACCTGTTTGCTCAGTCGTTTCAGACTGTCCGGCTCGTCAAGACTGGCGAGGGGAGAAATTGTCAGCCTGGGCTTTGGGCTGGAAATATCCAGTTCAACCGCCTCATTTTCGCCAAGGCGTGCGGCTACCTGCTTGTAACGGGTGTCCAGTTGAAGGCCCAACGATTTTATTGCGTCCTGTGGATTCGTCGGGTGCCCCAGGGAACGATAAACCTTAATCCGGTTTGCCTGCCAGTCTGCACCCTGTAGTAATTTTTCGCGGGGATCTCCCCACCGATTACTGCCGGTAACGTAGACATCCCGCCGTCTCAGGCTGTCCTGCAGTTTACTGAGAAAGCACAGCGTGTATCCCCTTCTGGTGATATGTTTTTCCTTATTAACCACCAGTCGTTTCCATGGCCGGCTGATGATTTCCGTTGGTGCATCATCAAAATACTGCCGCCTTGAGCTGAACTCGCGGCTGAGGTAATCGCAGGCATTCAGAGTGGAGCTCCCGGCGGGAGCTGCTGAAAATTTGACGGTATTCAGCAGACGGGGCAGGAAACGACGAACCCGCCCGTATTGCTCCACCATTTCATCATGAAAGTTATCGTCTGAGGGCCGGGCAATTTCACGGACAAGTGCGATAAGGTCGGCCAGTTTTTGCCTCGGGATGTGGCTGAATACTTCGGTCCGAATTGATTCGTCCGGCGTTTCCTCTTTCAGCAGGTACGAACACGCGCTGGCGAGCGCCAGTGCTGACTTATCCAGATCTTTCAGAGATCGTAGTCGTTTTTTCTGCCCAATCTTTCTGGCATCACGGATGATAACAGCCAGCATGGCATCCAGAACGTCCAGTGCATCATCCAGCGCCAGCGTCTCCCATGCAAGGACAAAGGCAACCAGTATCGCTGTCCTTTTCTGCGGGGCCATCCTGGCGATATTGAACACCGAAGTCATTCCCGCATAACGAGCGAGATTTTTCAGACGTACAGCCGGGATCGCACTCAGGTTATCAGTATGAAAACCAAAATCGCTCAGCGTTTTCCAGCGATCAATTGCCTCATTAAACGCCGGGCCACTGATGGTCACCGGACCTTTTTTCAGTGATTCCAGCAAAGACAGGCGACCGGAAGCTGCGGGGCCCAACAGCGTCTCCAGTTGTGAACGCTGCACGGCAGACGGTATCATTGCCAGCCTGTTCCACAGACGCAGCGTTGCCTTTTCCCTTACCTCTGAAATCAGCCGGGTTAACGTGGTAGCACCGGGTAGAATAATTCGGTGCTGCATCAGCCATCCTGTCGCCAGGTCGAAAAGCAGTCCCGGACGTTCGTTGCTTATCCAGCTCCGGGTATATAAAAGACGGGTAAGACGAAAAGTCCAGGGCCAGGCAAATTCGCGATAATCATAATGCTGACGTATCAGCGCGGCATGCTCACGACGGGTATTTTCTCTCTGACCATACTCTGCCAGCACGGTGATATCGTGGATAGCGAGCTGTCTGGCGATAAAATGCGGGACGCAGGAAGGAATATGATTCATATCGGTGAGAAAGGTACCCAGAAAACGTACGCACCCTATTTGCAGGGCAATTCCCAGACGATTGTGATCGCCTCTGCTTTTTCCGATAAATTCCTTGTCTGCCTCATCAAGATGAAAATAGCGGGCCAGCTGAAGCTCATCTGGTTCACCGGTGAACCGGCCATAGCTTTCAGTCTGCTCAGTGGTCAGAAAATCGACGGGCATATCAGCCTCCCTGCCTGAAGGTTACAAGTTAACAATTTTGTAACTGTCCGAAATATTATAAATTATCAGACATCATAAAACAGTATGGCTAAACTGTCGATTAAGTCGTTTTTTTGATATAATGGACATTATTTGTCCGACATTCGATTTTGGAGACGTTTTATGCGACTTTTTGGTTATGCGCGGGTATCAACCAGCCAACAGTCTCTCGATATTCAAGTCAGGGCACTCAAAGATGCAGGAGTGAAAGGAAACCGCATCTTTACTGATAAAGCATCAGGTAGCTCTACCGACCGGGAGGGACTGGATCTCCTGCGAATGAAAGTGGAAGAGGGTGATGTCATATTGGTTAAAAAACTAGACCGCCTTGGTCGCGACACTGCCGATATGATTCAGTTGATAAAAACTTTCGATGCACAAGGAGTGGCAATCCGATTCATTGATGATGGGATTAGTACTGACGGAGAAATTGGTAAAATGGTCGTAACTATTTTATCAGCAGTGGCGCAAGCTGAACGCCAAAGAATATTAGAGCGAACAAATGAAGGTCGCCAAGAAGCAAGGGCAAATGGAGTAGTATTTGGCAGAAAGAGAAAAATAAAAAGAGATGACATACTGGATATGTGGAAACAAGGATTAGGAGCTACGTATATCTCAAAAACAATGAATATTGCACGTTCAACAGTATATAAAGTGATAAATGAAAGCAACTAACACAAAAGGTTGAATATGGAATTTAATATTACTTCAAAGTCTAATCCGTTCGGCGATACAACAGCAGAAAATGATAAAAAAATGTTAAGTAGCGCGTTTATTGAAACTGCTGATTTTAGGACGCTAATTGAAACTGATGACCGGACTGTTGTTGTCGGCAGACGTGGAACTGGTAAAAGCGCTTTATTCAGGCTTTGTTGAATAAATCAGATTTGGGGTAAACATCCCCATAGCTGTTTGTGCTGTCAGGCAATACGCACGCTTTCTGGCATCCCTGCCTTCGTCATCTTGTTCAGCGCACGCACCATGGCTAAAGCCTCTGCAACCTGGGCATCATAGTCCCGTAGCATCAGTGAACCACCGAACAGTTGCTTTACTCTGGACATCGCCGTTTCCGCTATCGACCGACGGTTATAATCTGTTGCCCATTTCCACCGTGCATTGCTCCCGCTCAGCCTCTGATTCGCAACAGCACGGTTGCGGTCTGCATATTCATCAGGCCAGTAACCCGCTCCTTTTCGGGGCGGGATGAGGGCGCTGATTTTCTTGCGACGCAGTTCGTCGTGACATCGCCGCGTATCATAAGCACCATCCGCCGCCGCTGACCTGATTTTCCGGTGTGTCTGCCGGATAAGTCCCGGGAAAGCTTCTGCGTCGGTAACGTTGTTCAGTGACAGGTCAGCGCAGATAACCTCATGCGTGCTCGCATCAACCGCCAGATGCAATTTTCTCCAGATACGACGGCGTTCTTTGCCGTGTTTTTTGACTTTCCACTCACCTTCACAGAAGACCTTAAGTCCTGTGGAATCAATTACCAGATGCGTTATCTCACCCCGCGTGTGCGTTTTAAAGCTGACGTTAACCGACTTTGCCCGCTTACTGACCAGAGAGTAGTCCGGGCTGCGCAGCGGCAGAGCCATCAGCGTAAAAATCGAGTCAATGAAGCCCTGTAATGCCCGGAGCGGCAGATTAAACACGCGCTTCATCATCAGAACCGTGGAGATCGCCATATCGGTGTAGTGAAGAGGTCGGCCACGACCTTTAGGCAGTGCCCTGTCAGTCCATGTAGCAATAGCTGATTCATCAAGCCAGATCGTCAGCGAACCACGCTGTCTGAGTGCCTTGTTGTAGGCTGACCAGTTAGTGATTTTAAACTTTTGCTTTGCCATGGGGATCCGATGCGGAAGAGACTGTAGCGATAAGATCCGCCAATCACCTAAAAGTTCGATTTATTCAACAAAGCCCCCAGGCACCTACGGTTCTGGTATCTAATCCCCATATAGGAGAACAGTTGTTTCAATTTGAACCAAGAGAAATTAGAAAGATATTAGTCGGAGAATATGAAGTTCGATATGAAATTATTAATTCAAACATCTATATATTGCGTATATGGCACACACGGGAAAGTCGGTGAAAAATCTCATATTTATCAAAATCATAAAGCGCTAACAGCAGACAATTTCATGCTGTTTTCAAGTATACTGAGAATGCCGCTATCAGTATTTTCATCAAATTTTCTAGCAAATAGATTTTTACTATTTATTAGCATTTCTGAATCCCCAGTCAAAAAATCACGAGGGCGCAATTTAATATCACTTGACTCGACCCAGTCAATTTCTCTTTTATCATCATAAATTATCCTGGATTTAAATGTGGTATTCATCAATACGGTTTGAAAAAAACTTTCATCCGAAATTAATGTATTACGGTAAAAATCCTTAAAAACCCTTAACTCTGGACTATAGGTGATAAACTCGCAAAAACTCTTACTTAATATCATCCACTGATTACCTATGTATGGTGTAACACCTTTCAAAAACGGTCTATTAGATACAGTGGATACAACCAGCTCTCCATTTATTTCCTGAACATAGTCTTTTATCCTATGCATGGTTTCCGGTCTAACCAGATTTTGGTTAACTACTTTTATAAATTCGCAGCAATCAAACGCACTAAGATACTCCATTATAAAAGCTTGGTTTTTTAATGGAAAATCCTGTCCACTTAAATTTATGAAGTAATCCCATGCCGAACCACTGGTTACAAGTTTTTCGATACCACGCAACTGGGCATCTACCAAACTATACCCACCCCATATAGCTTCTTTACTTTCTAATAATGAGGTATTATTATAATTACTCAAAAACAAGCTTATTTCATCAAAAATACTTTTACCAGCACGCTTATCGATATGTATTACATAATGATTTTTTTCATGATAAATAGATTTAAATAATCTCTTGAATTGATTGGGATAGCGATGAACTAACATGAAATATGCAATCATGTAAAATAGCCTCATATTTTCAACTCAACACACTTATAATAACCATACTACAATATTAAGGGTGAGAGTGAAGTTGGTTAAATAGAAAAGTGACTTTTAACTATAAATAGCGCGCGATAATTACTTATTTTTAACTAAATCAGTTAATTACAATATTAAATCTATTATCAGGCATTTCATTTTTCGCACGTTAATTATATTGATGATCGTGAAAAATGGATGTGAATATTTAGCAATCTTCTACACCTCGGAAATAATATCCACAATGAGGGCAAACCATCGTTATATTTTTTCTTAATTTATGCATACTCTGTTCAGCTATGCGAGAACATTTAGGGCATGTGACATCGACTGATTTGTCACGAAACATCTTAAAACTATCAAAGATAGACATATCTTTTATCCAGCAGAGATGTTGAATTCCAGTGTACGCTTAAATGTTGTAGATAGCTCACTATTTGTTATATTTAAGTCTCTTTACTTTAGGGTTGTACGGGCTTTGTTGAATAAATCAGATTTAGGGCAAGCATCTTCGTAGCCGGTTGCAGTTGTCAGATAATACGCACGCTTTCTGGCATGCCTGTCTTCGTCATTTTGTTCAGCGCACGTACCATGGCCAAAGCCTCTGCAACCTGACCATCGTAGTCACGCAACGTCAGCGAACCACCGAACAACTGCTTTACCCTGTACATCGCCGTTTCCGCTATCGACCGACGGTTGTAATCTGTTGTCCATTTCCACCGTGCATTGCTCCCGCTCAGCCGTTGAATCTCATAGCGCTGGGTTGCTATTCCCGTTCAGGGAGTTGTGCCGTTGGGGGAGCCGAATCAGTGTGACGAGTCCCAACTCGGCAAGCCATCCCGATGGCAATCACTGGTCTGGCCGACCTTCAGAACGTTATGCAGCGTCCAGCAGCATAATGTTCTGTGGGGTGTGTAGAGGGGTCTGATGCTCAGAGGAAGAAAACATTGCTTAACGTGAGTTTTCGTTCCACTGAGCATCAGACCCCAATAATAAGGTATTATCGTTCCAGATCTGGCTTTCATATCGGTAATTTTTTTTGCCTCGCTGTATTACTTTATGGTGACAAGGTCTATGCTTAACACGATTTCCACTATTTGAAGGGAGTAATTGTGATGCGTATTTCTTCTGTATTGCCCGTTGTTTTAAGTCTTTGTTTTTTATCCGGAGCCGCCATGGCCGCCGATACTACAGCAAAGGAACCAACCAAAGCACAAACCGCCCAGCGCGATAAAATGAGCAACTGTAATAAAGAAGCAACAGATAAAGATCTTAAAGGCGATGAACGCAAAGCCTTTATGAGTAACTGTCTGAAAGCCAAGCCCGCTGAAAGCGAAAAGAAAATGACCGCTCAACAGCAAAAAATGGCTGACTGTAATAAAGAAGCCGGTGATAAAGCCCTGAAGGGCGACGACCGTAAAGCCTTTATGAGCAGTTGCCTGAAAGGCAAAGCGGATACCGCTGAAAAAGCGGTAACGCCACAACAGCAAAAAATGGCCGAATGTAATAAAGAAGCCGGTGATAAAGCGCTAAAAGGCGACGACCGCAAAACCTTTATGAATACCTGTCTGAAAAAAGCGGCCTGACCCTTCCTGCTTATTACCAGTTATATCCCGCCACAAGGCGGGATATTGTTTCGTTATTTATCCAGCCCGACGCCTTCATTCCCTACTAATCACCCGATCATTTTTTATCATCCCTCGATTGACCCAGCCTTAAGGTAAGTGCATACTTATAAATGTTATATTATAACATATCAATTCAGAGGTAATCATGCAGGTCTTAAGTTCTCTACGTTCCGCCAGGCAGCGCCATCCTGATTGTAAAGTGGTGCACCGTCGGGGCAAGATTTACGTTATATGCAAAACCAACCCGCGATTTAAAGCGGTACAGGGTGGAAAGAAAAAACGTTAACCATTTTTCTTCTCAATTTAGTGAAAAGCACTCTCCCGGTGAGTGCTTACTAACTATATTTCGTGACTGGCTGATTTTCTAAATTATTGGCATCCAATACTGAAAAAATAAATATTCATGATAATGGACTTATCTTCATTAATAAGTTAGTAGTCACTAACTTAATCAATACCTGCACCTTCAAATACTGCTCATTTTTCAACCTAATTAAACACAAAGCGTGTTTAATCCGTTCACATAACGCTCTATTGTTAATGTCAGAAGGCTATTTACAATGATAAAAACGATCTGATAACGGGAGGATGCCGCGATATTGGCTGAATTAGAACAACAAAAATACGAAGTTAATCATATTGATATTAGTTATTGTACCACCGATCAGGGACCAGCATTGCTGATGCTTCATGGTCATCCCCATATGATGTGGCATAAAGTAGCGCCAGCTCTTGCTCAACACTTTACTATTGTTACTGCCGACCTGCGTGGATATGAGAGCAGCGACAAAGCGGTAACGGCAATGGAGAACAACTAATCGACATAAAAATGCCCCTGAAGTAAAACGATACACTGTAAAGCAAACTGCCAGATGGGCTTTCCGTTTTATTATTGTTTAAAGTTCTATGATTTTATAAACAGAAACCCCGATTAATTCAGGAATGTCCTGATATCCGACTATATTTTAACCCTGCTCACAATGCTATGGGAGCACCCGATTAAAGTGTGATAAACTTCACATTAATTAGCGACTGAAACAGCCATTTCTAAAATGACCTGACCAAGAGTATCTCTGAATAAATCTAAGTGATGAGATTCGCTTCTCACGTTTTATTATCTGCAAAAATATAGCAATACTTTCTGTAAGGACATTCTGGTCATGACATTTTATTGGGCTGCTCAGGCTGTGGGCGGCGTGGCGTTTCTGGTAGGGATTACCATGTTTTTTAACCGCAATGAGCGCGGTTTTAAATATCAGCTTTCTGCCTATTCAACCATCATGAGTTGTCACTTCTTTATGATGGGCGCCAATGCGGCTGCAATGAGCGTACTGCTGAGTGCAATACGTACCATCACCTCCATCTGGTGGCGTAACCTTTGGGTCATGATGATCTTTATTACCCTGACGCTAATATTAGCCACCATGAAAATTCAGCACCCAATTGAAGCCCTGCCGATTGCCGGTACCATTGCCAGTACCTGGGCAATGTTCCGCACTCATGGTTTAAAGATGCGCAGCATTATGTGGTGCTCAACCGCCTGTTGGGTTACCCACAACATTTGGGCTGGCTCGATTGGCGGAACCCTGATTGAAGGGAGTTTTCTGTTGATGAACGGCTTCAATATTATTCGTTTCTACCGTATGCAAAAACGTGGTATCGATCCTTTTGCCATTGAAAGCAAAGTAATTAAAGCCGCAGAAGAAGAAAAGGCGCTGGAAGAAAAAACACCTGAAGAACAAAAGTAAGCCCGCACTTTATACCGCGGGCTTAACAGTTTAATCCAGAAACAGCCCCTGATCGCGAAGTAAGTGGTCATTACCGCGCCGGCGGGTAAAGCCACTACGGTCAAAAAACTCCAGAACCTGAATCGCCAGCTTACGTCCTACCCCCAGCCGATCGCGAAAATCAGCAGCGCAGGTACTTCCCTGAGTGGTGTGCATAGTACGAATCAAATCGGCAAACTGGCGAATACGACCGCTCAGGTAGTAACGGTCACGCACCACTGCGGTGATATGGCCCAATTGCGCCGCTTTACGCAATACGGCTCTCACCCGTTGCTCATCCAACGCCAGCTCGGAAGCTAAATCCCGCACCCAGTAGGGGTCATCACCAAACTTCTCTTCTATACGCTGCCATATCTCCTGTTCATCAGGCGTAAATGCCAGGCTGAATTCCGGCAGATGCAGCCAACCCCGGCTGTTACTCAGACGTTTTTCCGCCAACAACATATCAACCAGTGAGAACACTAAGGCTTCCGGCTCTGAGGGTAGCGCCATCCGGCGCAATCTGGCCCGCCCAACCCCCAACTGATCCAAATGCTGCTGATGGAAATCGCTCAGGGTATCTATCAACCGCTGTTGGAACTCTTGCACTTTTTCCTGTTGCAGTGCGGTATCACCCACCACTTTACAACCTGACGCCGTTAACAACATTGGTAGCCCGTCGTCGGTTAACTGACGCGCCCAACCGAATGCTTTAAGGGATAAGCTGCCTTCCGCCAGACGCAGCTGTAAAACCTGCATATCATCTTGTGTCTGACTGAGCTGGCCAAGCTTTTCAAGATATTCCGGCTGGCGTTTTCCTCTACGCGGCGGCTGAAGTAACAACACTCGCGCACCGCCCAGAGTTTCACGGGCGCTGATATCGCGCACAATGATGCGATCGTTCTCTGCCAGTAACAGAGGTTCATCCAGCACCAGCTCCACTAAAACGTCGCTGCCCGCGCTAACCGCCCCTTCCTGTAACAGCGAAATACGGCCAGTAATATGGTTAACCGCATGGTGCAAATGTACCGATTGCCAATGGCGAATAGGCTTATCACAATGGAGAATCGCGAGAACTCTGTCTCCGGCTTCGGGGGGGGCTTGCTGTAACAGCCAGTCTCCACGGTTTACATCCTGCTTACCCATATCGCCGGTGATGTTTAACGCGATACGCTCACCGGCCCCCGCCCGCTCTGCCGGTTGATTCTGGGCGTGAATGCTTCTTACCCGAACCGGTCGATTAGCGCCCGTCAGCCACAGGGTATCTCCTACGCTAACCTGTCCGCTAAATGCGGTTCCGGTTACCACCAGGCCGCTGCCTTTGATGGTAAAACTACGGTCAACCGCCAGACGAAAACGGTGTATTGATGCTTCGCTATCTTCGCTTTGATGCTGATATAAATTGATTAAATGTTGGCGTAACTCTGCGATGCCCGTTCCCTGTGGTGCTGCAGTAATAAAGAGTGGACAACCACTCCAACCCTGAGCACTTAGCTCATCAGCGATCTGGCTTTTGACGCTGGCAACCCGCTCCGGTGTGACCCGATCTGCTTTGGTTAAGGCAACGGTAATGGCAGGAATGCCCACCAGCCGTAAAATGGCCAGATGTTCCCGGGTTTGCGCCATAATGCCATCGTCGCAGGCCACGACCAGCAACGCATGCTGAACACCATCAACGCCCGCCAGCATATTTGCCAAAAACTTTTCATGGCCCGGAACGTCAATAAAACCCAGTACCTGACCCGCTTCCAACGGCAAAAAGACATAGCCTAAATCAATGGTCATTCCCCGGCGTTTTTCTTCCGGCAGGCGATCGGTGCTGCCGGCGCCGGTCAGCGCTTGCAGCAACGTGGATTTTCCGTGGTCAACGTGTCCGGCAGTGGCAATAATCATGCTAACAGCATCTCCAGCAATTCTGATTCATCTTCAAGGCAGCGTAGATCCAGCCATAGTTTTCCTTCCTGTATCCGACCAATCACCGGTTTTGGCAGAGCGCGCCATTTTTCCGCCAGCGCTTCCAGCGTTCGGCCCCGGCCATCTTTTGGCTCAAAAGTCAGGGCATAGCTGGGCAGGCGATCTACCGGTAATGATCCACTGCCAATTTGCGACAGGCAATGCTCCGCCTGTACGGTGAAATTCCCGCCGTAACAAGCCTGTAATGGAGAAAGTAACAGCGCCGCCATTTCCCTCATTTCAACGGCATCACGGCTTAACAGGCGCAAAGTCGGCAGAGAGTACGCCAGACGTTCCGGCTGTTGGTAAAGACGCAATGTGGCTTCCAGCGCTGCCAGCGTTAGCTTTCCGGCGCGCAGTGCGCGTTTTAACGGATGGCGTTGGATTTTCTCAATCCACTTTTTCGAACCGAGGATAATCCCCGCCTGTGGGCCACCCAACAGTTTATCGCCGGAGAAAGTGACTAAATCCACACCGGCAGCAATCAGGTTTTGCGGCATTGGCTCGGCGGGCAGATCATACTGTTGTAAATCGATTAATGAACCGCTGCCAAGGTCAGTGGCTACCGGTAAATTCAGCTCACGCCCCAGCGCTACCAGCTCCTGCTCATCAACCGCCGCCGTAAAACCCTGAATGCTGTAATTACTGGTATGTACTTTCATCAGTAAACCGGTGTTTTCACTTACCGCCTCGCGGTAGTCACGCAGGTGTGTACGGTTAGTGGTGCCCACTTCCACCAGCTTACACCCCGCCTGACGCATCACATCCGGCACCCGGAATGCACCACCAATCTCCACCAGCTCACCGCGAGAAACGATAACTTCTTGATCTGCCGCTACCGCAGCCAGCATCAGCATCACCGCCGCCGCGTTGTTATTCACGATACAGGCCGCTTCTGCACCAGTTAATTCACTCAGCAAATCGGAAATCACATTGTCCCGATGACCACGCCCTGCGCCATCCAGATCGTACTCCAGCGTCACGGCCTGACGCATAACGCTGGCAACTTCATCAATGGCTTCCTCCGCCAACAGCGCACGCCCCAGATTTGTATGCAGCACGGTTCCGCTCAGGTTAAATACCGGCTGTAAGCCGCTGCGCTGTTTCTGCATCAGATGGTTGCTAACCGCTTCAATCCAGTTATGACTCCACTCGGGCAATCGATTGAACTGGCTAATCTCCTGTCGGGCCTGTTGCTGTAAATCACGCAGCGACGACACCACCAGATGCTGGCCAAATTGCAGCAATAGTGGCTCTATATCCGGCTCATTAAGTAAGCGATCCACCGAAGGAAGCTGGCTGTACAGGGATTGTGTTTGATTATTCATGAGTGCGGCCTGTTAAAAATCAATGACGCTAATATATCGGCTCAACGCCATAACGTGAAGCCTAAGCTTATCAGGTCGTGAATGATATCAATGAAATGGTGAAATCAGCCAATGGCGGCTACGCTTAATAGCAGTCAGCATAATTTTTATGCTGTATGGATGGGGCACGCTTTACTCCCGCTCATCCATCTTTTTATTCCGTCAGCGCTACAAGGTGATAATCACTATGACTATGAATATTCGCAGCTTTGCTGCTACTTCCGCTACGTCTCCGGTTGCTCTTCACGCCATCATTCGTCGTGACCCGCGAGAAGACGATGTAGCTATCAAGATTTTATACTGTGGCGTTTGCCACTCCGATATCCATCAGGCCCGTAATGAGTGGCATAACACTATTTATCCGGTGGTTCCCGGCCATGAGATTATTGGTCAGGTCACCGCCGTCGGTAAGAATGTTACCCACTATAAACCGGGAGATTGGGTTGGCGTTGGCTGTATGGTGGATTCCTGTCAGCATTGTGCCTCCTGTCAGGACGGCCTTGAACAGTTTTGTGAGAACATCGCCACTTTTACCTACAACGGTAAAGATCGCCATGATGGCAGCATCACTTACGGCGGCTATTCAGAATCTATTGTGGTTTCCGAGAAGTTTGTACTGCGCCTGCCGGAAAAACTCGATCCGAAATCCGCAGCACCTTTACTGTGCGCCGGTATTACCACTTACTCGCCACTACGCCACTGGAAGATTGGCAAAGGCCATAAAGTGGCAGTTGTTGGCTTAGGGGGTTTAGGCCATATGGCGTTAAAATTCGCCAAAGCGTTGGGAGCTGATGTCACCCTGTTCACCCGCTCAATAAGCAAAGCTCCGGAAGCCACCCGACTGGGTGCCGATCACGTGGTACTGTCTACCGATGCTGACCAGATGAAGGCAGTGAGTAATCACTTTGATTTCATTCTGGATACCGTTCCTCAACAGCACGATCTTAACCCTTACCTTTCTACCCTGAAACGCGACGGCACCTGCGTACTGGTCGGTCTGCTGGAACCGGTAGAACCCCCGATGCACAGTGGAATATTAGTCATGGGCCGCAAAACCCTGGCCGGTTCACTGATCGGCGGCATCGCCGAAACCCAGGAAATGCTCAACTTCTGCGCCCAGCACAACATCACCTGCGACGTAGAAATGATCAACATTCAGGAAATCAACCAGGCCTACACCCGAATGCTAAAAAGCGACGTCAAATACCGGTTTGTGATTGATATGAAATCGATAGAGACGGAAAACCTGTAATTCCCAGCCCTTATTCTTTGCTCTTTTAGGTTTGTGACCTTTAGGCCCTTAATTCCCTGACCTTCAAAGGAGCACTGGAATTCAGCCGACGACTGAGTGAGGCCAGCACGACCCGCAAGGATGCGGGTCGAGGCGCAGCGACGCCGGACAAAATTGCAGGAGCAATTTTGAACAGCACGAAGTGCTGGCCCAAAGGGCCGAGCCTCATGGATGAGGCGAGTACTCCGGCTCTGCGCCGGTGCGTAAACCCGAACGAAGGCGGAGGGAAGTCGCCGCGAGGCGACCTGGATTCGGGTGCGAAGGCGCGGGGGGTGCAGGGGGGCATTCGCCCAAATGCCTCCCTGCTCGGCCACACCCACCACTGCCAATCTGGACGCTGCACTATTCGTGAACGAAACCTTCTCTTGGCAAAAAACGCTACAAAAAAATATTTTCTATCAAACAGTTAAATAAAAAACCTTAATTAACTCCATAAAAACCACACCCCCCACCCCCAAAACCCCTCGCCCCCTCAAACCCTCAATGCAAAAATTAACAACCAAACAACAATAACTTGAATTTCGTCACACTTAATTAACATTCACTTATCCTCACCTTGTCATCCACCCCTTTCCACCCATACTTAATTTTGTCTATAACCTGATAATTAATGGGAATACTAGCATGTCCAAGAAATCAAATTTATTCATCGTCAGTATGCTAACCCTGTCCGTTGGTTCCGCTCTGGCTGCCCCTGAAAACTACCCTGCCGACTACCAAAAAATCATCGATGCCGCGAATAAAGAAGGCAAAGTGGTGATCTATTCCACCACCGATACCGCCGCCGCCGCACCGATTATTAAAGGGTTCGAAACCCTCTACCCAAACATCACCGTTGAATATAATGATATGAACAGTACCGAACTGTATAACCGTTATATCAGCGAGCAAGCATCATCCAGCGGCAGCGGCGATGTTGTCTGGAGTTCTGCTATGGATACCGGGCTGAAGCTGGCTACCGACTATGCCTTAACTTATAAATCACCAGAAGCCGGTAAAATTCCGACCTGGGCGGTATGGAAAGACACCGCCTATGGCACTACCTATGAGCCGCTGGTATTCATCTATAACAAGCGCCTGATTAAAGAAGATGAAATTCCGAAGTCTCACGCGGCGCTGGGCGAGTTAGTGAAAAGTCAGTCGGACAAATTTAAAAACAAAGTCACCACCTATGACATTGAAAAATCTGCTCTTGGCTTTATGCTCTCGGTTGAAGATATGAAAAACGATCCTAAGTACTGGGATCACCTGAAAGATATCTCCAGTGCTGGCATGGTGGTTCAGTCATCAACCGGTACTATGCTGGAACGCGTCTCTTCCGGAGAGAACCTGATCGGTTACAACATTCTGGAACCTTATGCAAAAACCCGAGCGCTTAAAGACCCATCGCTGGGTATCGCTTATCCATCGGATTACACCCTGGTGCTTTCCCGCGTGACCTTTATCAGCAAACAGGCGAAAAACGTTAACGCCGCCAAACTGTGGCTGGACTACCTGTTGTCACAAAAAGGTCAGGATATTGTTGCCAATCAGGCCAATATCACCTCTATCCGCGACGATATCAGCGGTGATAACGACGTAGCGGGTACCACCAAATTACTGGGTAGTTCACTGAAACCGATTCCGGTTAATGAAACGCTGCTGGAGTACCTGGAGCAGAATAAGCGTCTGGACTACCTGAAAAAATGGCGTTCTGTCACCGGTAAATAATAACAAAGACTCTAACGGCAGGAGCCATGATGCTCTTGCCGTTAACCCTTCTCTTTTCTACAGGGTTTTATCATGTACTCGTTGCGCAAAATAAAGCAGAGTTTGCCGCGCGGTGTAGTAGTGATGCTAACGGCACTGTTTATCTATGGCCCCTTAGCGCTTATTGTCACCCAAAGCTTTCTGTCTGCTCCTTTTTTTGTTCCTGACAAAACTTTCAGCCTCGATGCCTACCGCTTCGTGTTTGACGATCCGGATTTTTATAAAGCGCTGAAAAGCGGATTTATTCTGGCTATCGGGCTGGTGGTCATTGTTATTCCTCTAGGTGGTATTCTGGCGTTTCTGATTGTCAGAAGCGATCTGCCGGGTCGTCGTTGGATAGAACCCATGATTCTGGTACCGGTGTTTGTCTCCCCTATGGTATTAGGTTTTGGCTATGTGGTTGCCGCCGGTCCGGTTGGCTTCTTCTCTCTGTGGATGCAGGATCTGTTTGGATTTGTGCCCTGGAACATCTACTCCATGACCAGCATTATCATTATTGCCGGTCTGATGCATGTGCCACACGCCTATCTGTATATCTCCTCCGCATTACGCAATATGGGTTCCGATGTGGAAGAGGCTGCGCGTATTTCCGGTGCTTCACCGTTTCGCGTGATGATTTCCGTTAGCCTGCCAATGGTCAGACCGGCGATTCTGTACGCGACGGTATTGCTGTTCTTCCTCGGTCTGGAAGTGTTTGGCCTGATGTTAGTGTTGGGAGATCCTGAAGGTAACCTAGTGCTGGCAACCTACTTATACAAACTGACCAACAAACTGGGCATTCCTTCTTACCATTTGATGGCGGTGGTCGCGGTAGTGTTGATCAGTATTACCATTCCGCTAATCATGCTACAGCGCCGCTTAATGCGTACCGCCAACCGCTTTGTCACGGTAAAAGGCAAAGCGTCACAGGCTCATGTGCTGCCGTTGGGCAAATGGCGCTGGGTATCGGCTGCCGTGGTTATCTTATGGTTGATTGTGACTATTTTCGTACCGCTCACCGGCATATTGCTGCGCGCGTTTGTCTCTAACTGGGGGGTGGGGGTTTCGCTGTTCGATCAGCTCTCACTGGATACCTTCCGCACCGTGTTCTCACAGCCAAATCTGATTCGGGCCATTATCAACTCAGTAGCCATCGGCGTATTCGGCGGGGCGCTGGCAGTCATTTGCTATACCTTTATTAGTCTGGCGATGCACCGTAAACCGGATCGCACGACCCGTTTTCTCGACTATAGCGTGCTGATTCCACGGGCAGTGCCGGGAATACTGGCCGGTCTGGCCTTCTTATGGGTATTCCTGTTCACCCCAATGTGGATGGATAAGTCACTGGCGGACGGTTATATGTCAGTTCTGCCCGGCGCTCAATGGATCCGGGATAACGTTATTGTCTGGATGCGGGCAACCCGTAATACCATCTTCAGCGTCTGGTTAGCCTATACCGTGGTATGGCTGGCCTATGGCCTGCGGCTGATCTCCTCAGCTCTGTTACAGGTGGGTGCAGAGCTGGAAGAAGCGGCTCGCAGTACCGGAGCAGTACGCAGTCAGGTTACCCGGCAGATTACCGTGCCGCTGGCGCGCTATGGCCTGATTGGCTCCTGGCTGCTGATGTTCCTGATCTTTGAGCGGGAGTATTCAACCGGTGTGTACCTGCTATCTCCGGGCACAGAAACCATCGGTTCAATGCTGGTTTCCCTGTGGGCTACGGGTGCCGTCGATATCGTCGCCGCCCTGTCATTTATCAATATTGTTTTAGTCATGTTCGGCTTAGGCATTGCACTGCGTTTTGGAGTAAAACTCAATGACTGAACTCACTGTAGAGAGTCTGCATCTAAATTACGGCACTAACCCGGTATTAAAAGGGGTTTCGATGCAGCTGAAAAAAGGCGAGGTTGTCACCCTGCTTGGTCCATCGGGCAGTGGGAAAACCACGTTATTACGTGCCGTCGCCGGGTTAGAAGCGCCCTGTCAGGGTCGTATTATCATTGGGGATCGGGTGGTGTATGACGGCACCACCCATCAGGAAATCCCGGTGGAAGAGCGCAATCTGGGGCTGGTTTTCCAGTCTTATGCCCTGTGGCCCCATATGACCATTTTCGACAATATTGCTTATCCACTTAAGCTACGTAAAACCCCAACCGCCGAAATAAAACAGCGGGTTCAGGCAGTATTGGACCAGTTGGGGCTGGGTCACTTAGGCCAGCGTTACCCTCACCAGCTATCCGGCGGGCAGCAACAGCGGGTCGCTATTGGTCGGGGACTGGTTTATAACCCGCCGGTGCTACTGCTGGATGAACCGCTCTCCAATCTGGATGCCAAGCTGCGTGAAGAGGCGCGGGTGTTCCTGCGCAGTCTGATTGTTGATTTAGGGCTCTCAGCGCTGATGGTGACTCACGATCAGAATGAAGCCATGGCAATCTCCGATCGTATTCTGCTGCTGAATAACGGTGTGATTGAGCAACAGGGCACGCCTCAGGAGATGTACTCTACGCCATCCACCCTGTTCAGCGCTGAATTTATGGGCAGCAACAACCGGCTGTATGGTCATGTTGCTGAACTTGCTGGTGACTACGCCTGCATTCAGGGAAACAGCTGGAAGCTATGGGGCAAGCCGGGAGGCGTGCTGAAAGTCGGGCAAAACGTCACCGCGGTGATCCGCGTTGAGCAGGTGAAACTCAACGATGCCACTGAACAAAACAGCCTGGAACTGCCGCTGCTTACCGGTATGTACCTTGGCAGCCACTGGGAATATCTGTTCCGTGAGTCTAATGAAGACTCTCCGGTATTGCGGGCTTTCGGCACCACTAAACCTGCCAGCGGCAGCCACTGTCGGCTCTCGATGCCTGCGGATCAGGTGTGGATATTTCCGGGGTAGTCGTTGTATGTAGTTTTTTATACTGATTAAATGGCTCGTATTTTTACGAGCCATTTAAATAAAAATATATCAGGAGTGTTTTGTATGAATGACTCTAAATTAATATTTTATCTTTAACTATGAAACGTCATCACACGATCAATCGCAAATTGCAAACTATTATCATCAAATAGTTCAAGCTTTCGGCAAGCCCAGCGTTCACCTGCTGGCCATCGTCTTACCCCTTCTTTAACTGAAATCAGTGTGGGTTTACAGTTTTCACGGGTCAACAGCCAATCAACAGTTGCCAACAGTTCCATACCAAATGGAGACTCAAAACCATCAATAAGCTCACTCACCTGCTCAAGTGCTGGCAACCATGCCTTAGCCTCTGTATGTAAATAGGTATTTATATGATCTTTTTCTCGATCGTTGAACCAAATAACATCTAGAGGTTGGCTATCCGGTATGCGTTTCTCCGATTTAAGATAACTACCGTCCAATGCATTGAGTAAATGATTTAGATTAGGTGTATATGGTCCATAATAATGAGATTCAAAATGCAACTTCAGCACATCTTCCTGATGGTGCAAATCAATAGCTCGCTGCAGAAACCATGCTAGTTTCTGAATCTCTAACAAACTACATTCCATACCCAGAACCCAATAACGTCGTACCAGTTCAGCAATCATTGCTCTGGCTGGTGTTAGTTTTTTTACGCCGCTACTTTTGGCAACATTCTGATACTTTTTTGTTGGTTCATAGATAAAAATATCAATATCATGAAGGTCAGCAAGTGCATTTTCAATTTCTACTCTAACACTTGACCATGCCAGGCCACCATGCCCCGCCCCCAGAGGAGGAATGGCAATAGAACTTACCTGTTCTTCGAGTAGAAAACGACGTAAGTCTTGTAAACCTTCTTCAATCCATTCAATTTTGGAATCTGCACGCCAATGTTGTTTAGTTGGGAAATTAACAATCCAGCGTGGCCCCATCAATTCCCCCGTTTCGGTAATAAACATCTTTCCTGTAGTTACCTGCTGCTGTTTGCAAGCAAGAGCATATGCCTTCATATTATTAGGAAAGCGCTCTTTAAACATGAGAGCAATACCTTTACCCATGATCCCCATGGTATTAACCGTATTCACCAATGCTTCTACAGGTGCATCCAGCAAATTGCCTTGTGTATATTTAATCATGAGAAATACCACCCTGCCCGAGCATAGACGGGCATTTTCAAATTACGTTGTGATAACCAGAATTCTAATTGAACTTTTACATCATCATTGTAACACACCATCCCACCCAGCAATGAGATCGGGAGGTGCTTGTAGACCAAAGCTTCTGCCTGATATCTCTCAAACTTGGCAGGGTCTTCCGGGTTCCGTCGGAAATCCCGAGTTTGTAATATACGCCAGTCAATTCTGTGCAAATCGACTAAATCTGTATAATAGTTTGCCCAATTGTAGTAAGCATGACTATCTGTAAACACAAAAGGGACATTTTGTGCAGCCACATCATGTAAACTGCTAACCAAAATCACCACCTCTTCATTAGGCCGTTGTTTAATTCCTCCATGCCCACTATGAATATTCATCAGCATAGGAGAGAAGGGAGTAAAATAAAACGGTACATAATCATGTAACATGCCTCCCATACCAGCGGGTACTCGATGCATAGCCCTCTTATTGATCAGTTCCGGATTCCCAATATTAATCCAATTGCCTGTATGTACAGAACTATGGCCACAATGCAATCCGTTATCCAATAGCCATGGTATATTGTCTCGATGGACAATACGCCAAATCAACGCTTTTTCTGGATTGAGACTGCCACTATAATCATAAGCCATCATTAAGTTCCAAGAAACATATGCGAATTATTATTGATAAACACGTTCAACTTATATTCCTGCTTTAAAGCAAGGACGATTTTTTCTGTTTTACTATCAGGAACATAAATGCTGTGGAAATCATTAACAGATACAATATCTGGAGATAAACATTCAGCCATACAAACACACTTACATTCATCATCATCATAAGCTCGCCGATTCATTGTATTCCAATCAATTTCTGCCATTCCCTCGTCATAATTTAATAAAGTAATATGACTTCCTGACAAGAGGTGCCTGGGAATTATCCGCCAATTATTAACTTGCGCATGGTTCCGATGAACGGTGATAAGTACAAACACTTTATCTCTATTGTTAATAGACACCCTCCCATCAAAGGGGTTTCTGGCAAAGAAATGAAAAGGGACATATTGCTCTAATTTCCGAGTTCGGCGTAACGATATAATATCGGGATCGGCAACATCTGAAAAATCGTGTAAAAGACTACGTGGTTTTAATCCTTCGGCAAAAATGCTTCTCAAATTGTTTATATCGGTCAAGTGATAAAGAAATTGTTGTGTACGAATGTCAGCCATATACTTGATTCCTTTCTACTAACCAGATGTTCTGATTAACGATTTCTACATTATCCTACTATAGGTTTAAGATACTTAGATTTATCCAGCAGAATTGGTAATTACTTTACCAGAAAATAGCCTGACTATTAAAAGCATTGAATATGGCCTGACATTACCTACACAAATGATAACAATCAGTAAGATGGTATAAATATTTCAACAAGGAATGGGCGAAGAATTTATGTAATGATTAAATCAATTCTTGATTATAGGAATGTATTACAAAATAGACATCAACAAATCAGTGGGCATTATAGAAAAACACCCACTGTTTGTTTTTAGTATATATCAGAAAGCTAGCTATTCTCCCGAAGGAAACAGGAACGGATTCACCGCGCTGCGGGCGAAACCCTCTTCCTCTACCCTGGCGTCCAGCACCAGCGAGGCTAAATCATCGGCCACCGGCTCAACGTACTGATCTTTCTCCTGATACAGAATCTTCAGATAGCTTCCACAGTCGCCACAGCTTTCAGCTTTAACCGGGGCATTCTCACTGTCCAGCGACCAGTAATTTAACTTACCGGTTTGTTCACAGTTGGAGCACTTCACCCGCACCATATGCCATTCGCTTTCGCACAGGCTGCAATGCAGGTAGCGTAACCCGGCTTCCGTACCAATATGAACCATGCTGGCAACCGGTGCGCTGTCGCAGATTGGGCAGTTATGGCGGCCTTCACCATATTCAGCACGAGCCTTGCCCGGTATTTGAGTCGCCATTTGCGCCCAGTAAACCGACAGAGCCGCCCACAGGAATGGCGCTTTATCGCTGCCCACTTTACCGATTTCACCGGTTAGCAGGTCAGTGGCCAGGTTTTCCAGCTCCTGAGTGCCCATCTTCTTCAGCGATTCCAGAACCGGTAACACGTGCTCCGGCGCTTCCGGCTCCAGCTCGGCGATAATCGCCGACAGCAGCTGTTGCCAGTGCTGAGTGCGCGGGAAATACTTCACCGACAGCGGAGGATTTCCGGTGGCCGCCGAGATGTTCAGCGTCTCGGAGAGGTCAATTTTTAACGGATGATCGTGTTGAGCATGGCTCTGAGCATCCACCACCGTTGCAACAAACTTCAGGTAATCGCCTAACGGATGGTTTTCAGCCAACTGACGCAGGCGTTCAGCACGACGGGAATAGAGACTCTTTAAATTGGCAAATAACAACGGCGGAATTGCTCCCGCCGTTTTTGCCACTTCGTCCGGGGAGACGATGCGGATACTACTCATTCTTTTTTTCTTCCTCGGCTACAACTTCACGATACCAACGAGGATGATGTTTGGCGGCCCACTTGCGGCTGACCTTGCCTTCTATCATCCCGGTAATAGAACCTTTTACCCAGAATGCCATATAAATATGGATAAGGATAGCGTGGATCAGTACGATCGCCGCTACGGCATGGAGCATTAAACCTAAGCGGATAGCCCATATCGGGAAGAACTCAGCAAAGTAAGGACGCCAGATAATCACGCCGGTTACCAGCAAAACAAGGATTAACCCCATAATGCTCCAGAACATCGCCTTCTGACCCGGGTTATATTTACCCACGTCAGCCACTTCATGCTCTTTGCCTTTCAGTACATCAACAATATGGACAAACCAACTGATATCCTCTTTCTTCGGGATGTTGTGTTTCACAAAGCGGAAAAACATCAGTACCAGCACACAGAAAATCAGCACGCCAAAGAACGGGTGCAGAATACGCCCCATCTGCGGTGTACCAAAAGTCTGCGTTAACCAGCTCAGGGTCGGGAAGAACATCGCAATGCCCGACAGCGCCACCAGAAAGAAACAGATGACCACTGTCCAGTGACACGCTCGATCGATAAACGAGACTCGTTTAATCATCTTATTTTTCTTCATGATGATCCTCCTCGTCATCGTCTTCATCTACTTTGTTCGGCCCAACGCCGATGTAGTGATAAATCAGGCCTGCGAAGCTGGCAACAAATGCGGCTGCTGACAGCGGTTTCAGAACGCCTTTCCAGAAGCCAACCACCGGGCTGATGACCGGATCTTTCGGTAAGCCGTGATACAGCTCAGGACGGTCTGCGTGGTGCAGCACATACATTACGTGCGTACCACCAACGCCTGCCGGGTTGTACAGACCTGCGTTGTCATAGCCGCGGGTGTGCAGCTCGGCAACTCGCTCTTCTGCCAGCTGAATCATTGCCTCTTTGGTACCAAAGTGAATGGCACCAGTTGGACAGGTTTTCACACAGGCAGGTTCCTGACCTACGGTTACCCGATCGACACACAGGGTACATTTGTACACCCGATTATCCTCTTTATTCAGACGAGGAACGTTGAACGGACAACCGGCGATGCAGTAGCCACAACCGATACAGTGCTCTGACTGGAAGTCAACGATACCGTTGGCATACTGAATAATCGCACCCGCAGACGGGCAGGCCTTCAGACAGCCCGGGTCGCTACAGTGCATACAGCCGTCTTTACGGATCAGCCACTCCAACTTGCCGTTTTCTTCCACTTCAGAATAACGCATCACGGTCCATGATTTGGCGGTCAGGTCTGCCGGGTTGTCATAGACACCCACGTTATGACCGATTTCATCACGAATATCGTTCCACTCTGAACAGGCCACCTGACAGGCTTTACAGCCGATACAGGTGGTAACGTCAATCAGCTTCGCCACTTCTTCCTGGTGATGACGCACCTGTGGAGGCGGCGTCAAAGCGTTGGTGGCGGAACGCTTAATAATGTCTTGAGATTGCATTGACATATTTTCTCTCCGTTACACCTTTTCCACGTTAACCAGGAACGCCTTGTACTCTGGCGTTTGCGTGTTGGCATCACCGACGAACGGTGTCAGGGTGTTAGCCAGATAGCCTTTTTGGGCTACGCCGACAAATCCCCAGTGAATCGGAATTCCGACGGTTTCCACATCCTGACCGTTAACTTTCAGGGTGCGGATACGTTTGGTCACTACCGCTTTGGCTTCAATATAGCCACGCTGAGAGCTGACTTTCACCATATCACCGTGCTGAATACCTTTCGCCTGAGCCAGACCTTCACCGATTTCAATAAACTGCTCTGGCTGAGTAATGGCGTTCAGTACGGAGTGCTTGGTCCAGTAGTGGAAGTGCTCCGTTAAGCGATAGGTGGTACCCACGTATGGGAAGTCTTTCGCCGATCCCATATTGGCCAGATCCGCTTTAAATACGCGGGCCGCCGGGTTAGAGATCACGTCTTTATGCAGCGGGTTAGTGCTGATTGGTGTTTCAAACGGCTCGTAGTGCTCAGGGAATGGACCTTCGGCCATTTTATCGGTAGCAAACAGACGGCCCATGCCCTCGTTTTGCATGATAAACGGACCTACGTCACTGCCCGGAGGTGCAGCGCTATAGTCAGGAACATCGATACCTGTCCACTTAGCACCATCCCATTCGATCAGCTTACGTTTTGGATCCCATGGTTTACCCTGAACATCCGCTGATGCACGGTTGTACAGAATACGGCGGTTAAGCGGCCACGCCCATGACCATGCCAGCGTATTACCCAAACCGGACGGGTCAGAGTTATCGCGACGGGCCATTTGGTTACCAGCTTCCGTCCAGCTACCGGTATAAATCCAGCAGGCGCTGGAGGTGGTACCGTCATCCCGCAGTTGGGCAAAGCTATCGAGCAGTTGGCCTTTCTTGAGGATCACTTTGCCGGTGGCATCGGTGATATCTGCCAGAGCACGGCCGTTAGACTCTTTCGCCATCTCTTCTGACTGAGGATGCATTGGCTCCAGATAGTTCCAGGTCATATTCATCAGCGGCTCTGCAGCAACGGCATTCGCGCCATCCTGTGCGTACAGCTCACGGATTTTGAATAACAGACCGGCCAGGATTTCGCCGTCGGTTCTGGCTTCTCCCGGTGCTTCGCCGCCCTTCCAGTGCCACTGCAACCAGCGACCGGAGTTAACGATAGAACCATCTTCTTCAGCGAAACAGGTACAAGGCAGACGGAACACTTCGGTTTGGATTTCCGCTGGTTTCACGTTGTTTTGCATACCATGATTTTGCCAGAACTCTGCGGTTTCAGTGTTCAACGGGTCGATGGTAACCAGATACTTCAGTTTAGACAGTGAACGAACAACTTTATTTTTATCCGGGAATGAAGCCACCGGGTTAAAGCCCTGGCAGATATAGCCATTCACTTTGCCCTGATCCATCATTTCGAAATACTTCAGAACGTCGTAGCCCTGATCCCATTTCGGCAACCAGTCGTAGCCCCAATCGTTCTCTTTCTGGGCTTTATCACCATAGAAGCTCTTCATCATGCTGATAAAGAATTTCGGATAGTTACCCCAGTAGTTCACCTGATCCGCCAGCGCTTTTTTCGGCGTGTTGGCATCCAGATAGGTTTGCAGCGTTGGCTGTTTTTCTGACGGTAAGGTCAGATAGCCCGGCAGGGACTGTGATAGTAAGCCAAGGTCGGTCAGGCCCTGAATGTTGGAGTGACCACGTAAGGCGTTAACCCCGCCGCCAGCCATACCCATGTTACCCAGCAGCAGTTGAATCATGGCCATAGTACGGATGTTCTGAGCACCAACGGAGTGCTGAGTCCATCCCAGGGCGTACAGGAACGAGGTGGTTTTATCAACGGCGCTGGTTTCAGCAATCAGTTCACACACTTTGATAAAGTCATCCTGCGGCGTACCACAGATATTACTGACCACTTCAGGGGTATAGCGACTGACGTGTTTTTTCAGCAGGTTCCATACGCAGTTTGGGTCGGTCAGCGTCGGATCGCGTTTGGCGAAGCCGTCTTCACCAACCTGATAGTTCCAGGTGGTTTTATCATACTGACGTTTTTCTGCGTCATAACCGCTGAACAGCCCGTCTTCAAAGGTAAAGTCTTCACGCACCAGCAGGCTGGCGTTGGTGTAAGCCTTCACATATTCCGCATTGATCTTGTTGTTTTCCATCAGGTAAAGGATAACCCCTGACAGGAACGCAATATCAGTACCGGAACGAATAGGCGTGTAGAAATCGGCAACGGAGGCCGTGCGGGTAAAGCGTGGATCGATGACGATCAGCTTGGCGTTGTTATGGATTTTCGCTTCCATTGCCCAGCGGAATCCTACCGGGTGCGCTTCGGCTGCGTTACCGCCCATCACGACGACGAGGTTTGCGTTTTTGATGTCAACCCAGTGGTTGGTCATCGCACCGCGACCAAATGTTGGAGCAAGACTTGCTACCGTTGGTCCGTGTCAGACGCGCGCCTGGTTATCAACCGCGAGCATACCGAGCGCCCGCGAAAATTTCTGAGTCAGTAAACCATTTTCATTGCTGGAAGCAGAGGCAGCGAGTAATCCGGTAGTTAACCAACGGTTGACGGTTACGCCACTTGCCGATGTTTGCTGGAAGTTTGCGTCCCGGTCTGCCTTCATTAATTTGGCGATACGGGTAAAGGCATCGTCCCAACTGATTCTCTGCCATTTGTCAGAGCCGGGGGCACGATATTCCGGATATTTCAGGCGACTTGCGCTGTTAACATAATCGATAAGCCCTGCCCCTTTAGGACAAAGCGCGCCACGGTTGACCGGATGATCCGGATCTCCCTCAATGTGGAAGATACTGGCTTTGGCATTTTTGGCACCATCACCCATGCTGTACATTAACAGCCCACATCCCACCGAACAGTAGGTACAGGTATTACGTGTTTCCTGAGCCCGCAGCAGCTTATAGCTACGCGTCTCTGCCAGCGCCATCGAGGGGGTGAACCCCAGCGCTGCTGCCGTTGTACCTGCCATACCGCCAGCGCAGATTTTAAAAAACTGCCTTCTGCTGACCTGCATGGTTTTCTCCTTTTTTCTTATTACTGTTACATTGCTCGAATAAATTCACGTACAAACACTTTGCCGGTCACTTGCTTAAGGATTATTTAGCAATTTGTTACTGCTTTCTTAGCAAATCGAACCAAAAAAGAAAAAATATAACCAATAGACTGTCTTTTTCACCTGATGCGCCAGTTGTTCCAACTAACCAATAAAGACATTATTATTGTACGAAGATAGAATGGTGATTAACTTGATCCATCTCGTAAATGTTACAAAAATTAACTTTTTGTTGGCTATTTTCGTTGCATTTGTACCTCTAATGTTAACCCGAAAATAATATTCATCAAGCCCCCAATATTTGAAGGTCTATACGTGAAAACCGATAATCCTGTGCAAAACGACTGTTCTCAATCTGTTGTTGGTGTGAAGCAGCTCACCGTGCGTCGACACAACGCTTTAAACACGCCAGAGCCAGACTGGGTTGCAGAGGAGGTTCCGGTTGCATTGAGCTATAACGGTATCGCTCATGTGGTGATGATGGCTACGCCAAAAGAACTGGAAGAATTTGCGATTGGGTTTTCTCTGGCGGAAGGAATTATCGAGTCGCCACAGGAAATTTACGGGATTGATATCAGCAACGGTTGCAACGGCATTGAAGTGGAGATTGAACTGGCTACCCGTCGTTTTGTCGGGTTGAAGGAGCGGCGTCGTGCCATGGCCGGGCGCACCGGCTGTGGAGTATGTGGCGTTGAGCAGTTGGGTGAGGTTTTACGGCCGCTTAAGCCGTTGCCGTTTACTCAGCAGTTTGATCTGAGTTTGTTGGATGGCGTGCTACCGCAGCTTAATAAGGTGCAGATCGTGGGTCAGTTGACCGGTTGTACTCATGCTGCCGGTTGGGTCTCTCCTGAAGGGCAGATGCTGGGCGGCTGTGAGGATGTGGGTCGTCATGTGGCACTGGATAAGCTGTTGGGCGTGCGGGCGAAGCAGGGTTGGCAGCAGGGTGCGGTGTTAGTTTCCAGCAGGGCCAGCTATGAGATGGTGCAGAAAGCGGCGATGTGTGGGGTGGAGATTTTGTTTGCGGTGTCGGCGACTACGTCGCTGGCGGTGAAGGTGGCGGAAGAGTGTAATTTGACGTTGGTGGGGTTTAGTAAGCCGGGGCGGGCGACGGTTTATACGTGTCCGGAGAGGGTGATGGGGATTTGATTTGATCTTGTGGGTATTCCGGCCGTAATAACAAATATGTTCGTATTCACAATGTGCTCGGCCGGGAGACAATTTGTACTCGAGTGCAGAGTGCGTCGGGCCTACCTTTCCTAGGGGCGCTTCGTTGGCTTACGCCAAGTCGACCCCAACGGAAAGCTCTCCCTCCGTTTGGCTTTGTTTAAGTTTTAATTGGCTTCATTTAAGTTTTAATTCTCAACTTACAAACTGCAAACTTTGTTTTTTCATTTAAGGGATAGCTATGGCTATCCCTTTTTCGTATTGATTAACCGTGATTCAGGTTTTGGTTTTGCATCTGAAATAGCTGGGTGGTTGATTGTTCGTATAGTTCAAGCAGTATGGGAATGATATGGGCGGAGGCTTTTAGCCATGCGCCGATTTGCCCGAGGTTTTGTGGTTGGGTTTGAATTCCGTTTTCCAGTGACTCTCCTGTATATAACAGCCCGTGGCATAGCCCTTCGATGGATTCGGCGGCGATGCTGCTGAGGTCGTGTAGTTCGATGTCGCTGAGTTGGGTGTATTGTAGATCGGCGATTAGGGTGCGGAGGATGGTGATTGAGGTGTCGGGGGTGGTTTCGGTAAAGGTGTTAGTCATTTTAGTACTCCGAGTAAAAAAATTTGATAACACTCGAGACGCTAAACTCGGGTGGTAGTGTTCAAGAACTACAATGAAGTAATGGGTCTACTTCGCTTCAGAAACGAACTTAGCGAGCAAGTCAAAGAAAAGATTTCAAACTATGAAGAGACATTATCACTTGGTCAAACTCAGCTAATCCTCGGAAAGAAACTTTGTGCTGGCTATGTTGACATCACTGAATACTCTATCAGCCTGATTGATCACCTGATAATTGAGTTTCACCACTTTCTTTTAGAGTTTCCCGCCATTGCCACAAGCAATATAGAATTGAACAGAGTTAGGGAGTGGGGGAGTATTCCAACTTATGAGAACAAACAAAAAGCATATTTGAAGTGCTTAAAACCTACAATCACCCCAAACTTCTCAAAGTTTTTTCCTTACACGGGAATGTCAGAAGAAGAAGCAAAAGTACGATACACATTCAAATCATGGCTTAACTAAAATAGTGGATAGCCTATCACGTGTGAGGAAAAGAGAACTTATAAATAATTATGTGTAACTACTACTGTATTTAAAGGTGAGTGTGTAAGTACACCCACCCCCGACAAACCCCCAACACCACCCCCCGCAACCAACGATGCCCCGCATCCACCTCTGCCCGAGGATGCCACATCTGCGACACCGTGATGCCTTTGGTTTTTACCGGCAGCTCAAAAGCACTGAGTGTGGCTGTCGCCCCGGTCATTGACTGATTAATCAGAAAAGAAGCCGGAACCAGCGCCACCAGATCCGATGCCTTCGCCACCGTCAGTGCCGCAGGAAAACTGGGAACCACAGCAGCAACCTTGCGCTTTAAACCTGATTCCGCCAGCGCTTCATCCACCGGCCCGCTAATATGCTCACGGCGGGAAGCCACCACATGCCCGAAAGCAATATACTGTTCGACGGTAACCTTCGCTTCCTGCTCAAGAGGATGCCTCTTTCTCACCACGCCTACAAACCTGTCTCTGAATAGCGCCTGCAAACGGATTTCCGGCCCCATTGCCCCCAAAACACCGATCTCAAGATCCACCAGCCCTTCGCGCAAATATCGGGAACTCTTCTCTGGCTTGGCGACAAAACGCAGGCACACCAGAGGAGCGACCTGCGCAGCGGCGGCAATCAGTGAAGCGCCGAAGGCTTCCACAAAACCATCGTTAGCCCGAATGGTAAAGGTTCGTTCCAGCGAGGATAAATCCAACGCTGATGAAGAGGGACGGAGTAAAGACTGCGCTTCAAACAGGGCATTCTGTGTACGCCCACGTATCTGTTCAGCATAAGGAGTTAACACCATATGGCGCCCGGCCCGAACCAATAGAGGATCGCCGGTGGTGGCTCGAAGTCGGCTGAGGGTTCGGCTCATTGCCGATGCGCTTAACCCCAAACGACGGGCAGCGCCAGCCACGCTCCCTTCTGCAAGAAGCACATCCAGCGCAATGAGTAAGTTAAGATCGGGTTCAGTCATACTGGCATAGTACTCCGGGCGGATGAATAAGAGAAGGCGTCTGGTGCAGGTTATCAATGCAAATGTTGCATCTTCCGCCCTATCTCCAACGCGGTTATATTTCCTGAACTAATCTCAACTAACCAGCCAGCGTGGCATTAACAATGGGTAACTCCCGTATGGAATTATTTTCTGACCAGCCAGGGGATGAAGGGCTTCCCGGCCGTGAACGTTGTTTAGCCATGGTGGCAGTCATGACCATGACCACCATGGCCGTATTCGATGGTTCGATGATTAACATCGCCCTGCCGCAAATCGCACGGGCGTTAGGGGTTTCCTCCAGCGATGCGGTCTGGGTTTCTAATGGTTATCTGCTCTCGGCAGCGATGACGCTGGCGATATTTGCCGCCATTGCCAGCCAGATTGGCTTTCGCACGCTGTTTGCCATTGGTTTAAGCATGTTTACGCTGGCATCGGTGGGCTGCGCCTTTTCGTCATCGCTGGAAATGTTGATAGTTATGCGCATATTGCAGGGCATTGGTGGTGCGGCAACATTAAGTATTGGCCCGGCAATCTTACGATCTATTTTTCCCAATCGGCTGCTGGGGCGAATACTGGGACTGAATGCCTTACTGGTTGCCGCCAGCACCGCCATTGCGCCGGTTCTTGGTGGTACTATCTTATCTACCCTGAGCTGGCAGTGGCTGTTTGCCATTAATATTCCGCTGGGCATTATTGCCGTGGTGCTTACCCTGCGGATTATTCCCGGTAAACGAACTACCACGCGGGAGCCATTCGATATTGCCGGAGCGGTGCTGTCTGCCATGATGTTAGGCGCGCTTATCATGGCGGCGGGGGCTTTTTCACGCCCTGAGGGGGTGGAATATTCATTTAGTCCACTGATAACCTCTGCGGCCTACGGACTCATCGCGATTGTTACCGGGCTGGCCTTTATCTGGCGTCAGCGCCGTGCGCCCAAGCCTCTGCTCCCTCTGGGGATGTTCGCCTCTTCGCGGTTCTCGCTGGCGGCGTTAACCTCGCTGGCCTCTTTTGTCAGTCAGGGGATTACCTTTGTTGCGCTGCCGTTCTTATTCCAGAGCGTTTATGGCTACAGCGCATTTGTATCCGCGCTGCTTTTTACCCCCTGGCCAATTGGTATTATTCTGGCGGCACCTTACGCAGGGCGACTGGCGGACCGCTATCCGGCAGCCATTATTTCTACCGTCGGACTCTGTCTGTTTGCCATTGGGCTTGTGCTGCTGGCGCTGTTACCCGCTCATGCGCAGGAATGGAATATTGGCGCGCGCAGTTTGTTGTGTGGTATTGGCTTTGGCTGTTTTCAAAGCCCGAATAATCGGGAAATGCTGTCGAATGCTTCCCGTGAAAACAGCGGTTATGCATCCGGGGTGCTGGCGATCATGCGGACTTTCGGCCAGTGTCTGGGGGCGGCGTTTGTGGGTGCCATTTTATCGGCTTACGCCCAATCCGGCAGCGAGCCGCTAAAACTGGCGTTACAGGAAGCACAGGCGGTCAGATTAAGCCTTTGGGTCGCGGTAGCGGCGACGCTATTAGCCATTACTATCAGCTATATGCGCAATATTAACCGCAGTGAAAAGAACACCTGAATTCAGCCAATATCTGGCTTTATCACACTCAATAAAGCCAGATGTTTGAGCCATTAGTCCCCTAACAGCACCGAATCCATGGCGATTTCTACCATCTGATTAAACGATGTCTGACGCAGTTCCGATGACAGCGCTTCACCGCTACGAATATGGTCGGATACGGTACAGATACACAGCGCTTTAGCGCCATACTCTGCGGCCACGCCGTAAATACCCGCCGCCTCCATCTCGATACCCAGAATGTTATATTTTTCCATTACGTCAAACATCTGCGGGTCCGGGTTATAGAACAGATCGGCAGAGAATATGTTGCCAACGTGAACCGGAACCTGCTTCGCCTCCGCTGCTGCCACCGCATGGCGTAATAAATCAAAGTCGGCAATGGCGGCGAAATCATGGCCCTTAAAGCGAATACGATTGACGTTGGAGTCGGTGCTGGCTCCCATTCCTATCACGATATCCCGCACTTTTACCTGCGGCAGCAAAGCCCCACAGGAGCCAATACGAATAATCTTATCCACCTGATATTCGGTAATCAGCTCTTTGGTATAGATGGAGCAGGAAGGGATCCCCATGCCGTGCCCCATCACGGAAACGCGCCGCCCCTTATAGGTGCCGGTATAGCCCAGCATATTTCTGACATCGGTGACTAATCGCGCATCCTGTAACAGGGTTTCTGCAATATGTTTGGCCCTGAGCGGGTCGCCGGGCATAAATACAACATCAGCAAAATCACCCGGTTCAGCATTAATATGTGGCGTTGCCATATCCGTTTCCTTTCACAAAGTGGTTAACTGGTTAATATGATTAAAATAGTGCTTTGCCGTAATCCATCGCCGACAGATTCAGGTGCTTCGCTACCGTTTGTCCGATATCCGCAAACGTATGCCGTAGCCCCAGCGGGCCGGGTTTCACTTTCGAGCCATATACCAATACCGGAATATGCTCCCGGGTATGATCGCTACCGCTCCAGCTAGGGTCACAGCCGTGATCGGCAGTCAGAATCAGCAAGTCATCTTCCCCTATTAGCGACAGCATTTCCGGCAGGCGGCGATCGAAATGTTCCAGCGCGGCGGCATAACCAGCAATATCACGGCGATGGCCGTAAGAAGAGTCAAAATCAACAAAGTTGGTAAATACAATGGTGTTATCACCCGCCTGTTTGATTTCCCGCAGCGAGGCGTCAAACAGCTCATCGATACCGGTGGCTTTAACCTTTTTGGTAATACCTTCATCCGCATAAATATCGGCAATCTTACCAATCGAGATCACCTGACCTTGTTTCTCGTCCACCAGTTTGTTCAGTACCGTAGGTGACGGTGGTTTTACCGCATAGTCGTGACGATTACCGGTACGTTTGAAGTTCTCCGGTTTATCGGCAACAAAAGGGCGGGCAATAACCCGGCCAATGTTATAGCCACCTTGCGTCAATTCTTCACGCACCAATGCACACAACTGATAGAGGTTTTCCAGACCATAGGTCTCTTCATGACAGGCGATTTGGAATACCGAATCTGCGGAAGTATAGAAAATCGGTTTGCCGGTTTTCATGTGCTCAACCCCCAGCTGCTCCAGAATGGCGGTGCCCGAGGCGTGGCAATTACCCAAATAGCCCGGCAGTTTCGCCCGCTCTACCAGCCTTTGTAATAGTTCAGGCGGGAAGCTATTGTTCACATCGCTGAAATAACCCCAGTCAAACAAGACCGGCACACCGGCAATCTCCCAGTGGCCGGATGGGGTGTCTTTACCGGAAGAGAGCTCTTCCGCATAGCCATAGGCTCCAATGATTTCTGCCCGTGGATCCAGCCCTGGGGGAAACTCACCTGAAGCCTGCTCATTGGCCTTACCCAAGCCCAACTGATTCAGATTAGGTAACGCGAGCGGGCCGCTGCGCCCAATATCTGCACGACCCTGCTGGCAGGCCTGAGCAATGTGCCCCAGTGTGTTTGCTCCCACATCACCAAATTTATCAGCATCTCGCGTAGCGCCAATACCAAACGAATCGAGAACCATAATAAAAACACGTTTCATGCTTATATCCTTCAGATAGTCGTCACTGGCGTTTTGGCAAAACCAGCCGTATGGCAGAGGAGCTTCCTGTTAGAACAGGAGTCGGGTTCCCTGCTGTTTAAAATAGTGCTGCCAGTCGCTGTCAGGCTGGCAATCGGTTACCACACAGGTAAAGGCATCCAGAGAAGCAAAACGCCCTACCCTCACCTGTTCAAACTTATTATGATCGGCAACCAGAATACTTTGCGACGCCACCGCCATTGCCTGCGTCTTTAAAGTAATTTCATCAAGAATAAAGGTGGTGACACCCTGGGTTAATGAAACACCGGCAGCAGAAATAAATGCTTTGTGGGGGCGTAGATAATGCAGTTCGTTATGACCACCAACGGTGGTAAAAATATGAGTACTGGTTTTAAATTCACCCCCGCACAAAATCACCTTACAATTCGGCTTTTCCTGTAGGGCCATAAACGTATTTAATGAATAACAGATACCGGTAAAACAGCGCTCATCCGGAATACTTTCAATAATAAACGGCACGGTAGTGCCCGAATCAAAAAGTATGACTTCATCATCATTAATCAGTTGAGCAGCCAGTTGGCCTATATAGCGCTTTTCATCAATATTCTTAAATTGCTGTTCACAGAAGAAATATTGATTAACGCCATTCACCTTTGGATCGGTAACAATATATCCACCCAGTAATATCAGCGATGAGGGTTCTGCATTCAGATCGCGGCGAATGGTCATTTCTGACACATTCAGCTGTTGAGCCGCATCACGTACATAGACCTTATCGGTATCTTTTAAAATCTGGGTAAGTTTATATATTCGCTCCGTCCGACGACTGCTCATTGGTACTCCTGTCAGGTTAGTAATCTTTCTTCTCGCCAGCCTGCCCCGACACAATACTTACGCCCGAGCTGGTACCGATTCGAGTGGCGCCAGCATTAATCATCAGGGTGGCGGTTTCTCGTGAACGTATACCACCGGATGCTTTAACGCCCATCTTCTTCCCGACAGTGTTACGCATCAGTGACACATGTTCAACCGTTGCGCCACCGCTACTGAATCCGGTAGAGGTTTTAACGAAATCCACCTGCAAATCGCGGCAAATTTGGCAAACCTTAACGATTTCTTCATCGCTAAGTAAGCAAGTTTCCAGAATCACTTTCAGCGTCGTGTTACCACAGGCATATTTAACCGCCCTGATATCCGTCGTTACATCATCAATCCAACCATTTTTCAGCCAGCCCACATTGATGACCATATCGATCTCTTGTGCTCCAAGTTCTATTGCCGATTTAGCTTCAAATACTTTCACCGGCGTCAGGCAAGCACCTAACGGAAAACCAATAACACTACACACTTTTACCGAAGTTCCGGCTAATTGAGCGCTCACTAATGGCACATAACCCGAATTAACACAGACGGCAAAAAAGTGATATTCACGCGCTTCGCGACAAACCTGAATAATTTGTTCCGCCGTCGCATTCATTGCCAGCAATGTATGATCAATATATTGCTCATAACGTATTGATTGACTCATTGTTTTACCTTTTCCATTCAATCTGACAGGAGTATTTCGTCTGCATAACGAAAAATGTTATTTAAATAACATCACACAAAATCATTAAAATCAATAATATTGATATTTTCATATTGGGATTAATGTCACAGTAAAAACATTAATGAATAATTAATGTTACTCCGCAAACAATAGACCATATTAATACTGAGATCTCAATTTTCATTCGTGATGAAAATGTATCTCAGTGTTTATTCTATCTGTAGCATTGGCTATCGCGAATTACGGAGTATTCTGTGAAATATCTTATTGGAATAGCAGGTATTATTGTTATTTTAGCTCTGGCACTCTTAGCCAGTAATAACCGAAAAAAGTCAGATATCCTTATATTTTTATTATGCTTGGCCTGCAATTATTATTGGCCTTTCTGCTGCTGAATACTACTGGTGGCAGTACACTGATTGGGGGAATTGCCACTATTTTTGATAAATTATTAAAATATGCGGCAGAGGGTGCGAATTTCGTTTTTGGCGGCTTACTAAACGAAAATAAATTTTCGTTTTTTATCATGGTATTAATGCCTATCGTTTTTATTTCTGCACTTATCGGGATAATGCAATATATTCATCTACCGAGCCGGGTAATTATTATTCTTAGTACTTTATTAAGAAAGATTGGTTTAATTAAGAGTAACCAGTCCGCTTCTTTTTTAAGTCAGTCATTTCTGACGATGATCATTAAAGGTATTGGTATTTTATTAAGTAAAGTGAACGGCATGGGCAAGCTGGAATCTTATAATGCCGTTGCTTCTGCCATTCTTGGCCAGTCTGAAGTTTTTATTTCCGTAAAAAAATCATTGGGTTTTCTTCCACAGCATCGCCTTTACACGCTCTGTACTTCGGCCATGTCGACCATTTCCATGTCCATCGTCGGTGCTTATATGACGCTGTTAAATCCGGTGTATGTGGTTACCGCTATTGTCTTAAACCTGTTTGGTGGATTTATTATTGCTTCCATGATTAACCCTTATCGGGTCGATCCTGAGGAAGATGTTTTGGAGGTGGTTGCAGAAGAGAAGCAGAGTTTCTTTGAAATGCTGGGAGAATATATCCTCGACGGTTTCAAAGTTGCCATTATTGTTGGCGCAATGCTGATTGGTTTTATCGCCATCATCGCCATGATTAACGCAATCTTCAGCTATTTGTTTGGTATCTCTTTCCAGGATTTCCTGGGGTATGTGTTCTCACCGTTAGCCTTTTTAGTGGGTATTCCATGGGATGAGGCGGTTAGCGCCGGTAGTCTGATGGGAACCAAGCTGGTGAGTAACGAGTTTGTGGCGATGGACCAACTGAAGCAGGGTTTAGACAACGGGACTTTGCTGTTCTCTGAACACAGCAAAGCTATTGTTTCTGTGTTTCTGGTCTCTTTTGCCAACTTCTCCTCTATTGGCATTATCAGCGGCGCAATTAAAGCGCTGAACCCGCAACAGGGGAATGTAGCATCACGCTTTGGTTTGAAACTGCTGTATGGTGCAACATTAGTTAGCTTCCTGAGCGCTGCCATCGTCGGGCTGGTTCACCACTAATAACGACATTTGAACAATTTGAACCGGCGCCATTCGCCGGTTTACTCAATAAGAAGGTAAATACTATGAGAATCGTTGATCTGATCGCCAAAAAGCGCGACGGCAAAGAACTTTCCGCCCAAGAAATTGAATTCTTCATCAAAGGTTATACCGAAGGTTCTATTCCTGACTATCAGGCCAGCGCAATGATGATGGCAATCTACTTTCAGGATATGAGCGATCGCGAATGTGCAGACCTGACCATGGCGATGGTGAACTCTGGTGACACCATTGATTTATCGGCTATTGACGGTATTAAAGTGGATAAACATTCAACCGGTGGCGTTGGCGATACCACCACGCTGGTACTGGCTCCGTTAGTTGCAGCCCTTGATATTCCGGTAGCGAAGATGTCTGGCCGCGGCCTGGGGCATACCGGCGGTACTCTGGATAAGCTGGAGTCAGTGAAAGGTTTTCATATTGAAATCAATAAAGATGAATTTATCGATTTGGTTAATCGCCATAAAGTGGCGGTTATTGGTCAGTCGGGTAATTTAACGCCGGCAGACAAAAAGATGTATGCCCTGCGGGACGTTACCGGCACCGTCAACTCGATTCCACTTATCGCCAGCTCGATTATGAGCAAAAAGATTGCCGCAGGTTCCGATGCCATTGTACTGGATGTGAAAACCGGCGCTGGCGCATTTATGAAAACCGATGAAGATGCCATTGCGTTAGCCAAATCGATGGTGCGCATTGGTAACAATGTGGGTCGGCATACTATGGCGGTAATTTCCGATATGTCGCAGCCGCTTGGTTTTGCCATCGGTAATGCGCTGGAAGTTCAGGAGGCCATTGATACGCTAAAGGGCAAAGGCCCGGCGGATCTGACGGAGCTAACGCTGGTATTAGGCAGCCAAATGGTGGTGTTAGCCAAAAAAGCCAAAACCCTGGAGGAAGCCCGCCAGATGCTGCTTGAAGTGATTAACAATGGTAAAGCACTGGAGAAATTCAGAGAGTTTTTAGCCAATCAGGGGGGTGATGCCTCGGTTGTTGACCATCCGGAAAGATTACCTCAGGCGAAATTCAAAATTGAAGTACCTGCGAAAACCTCTGGCGTAGTAGCAAATATTATCGCCGATGAAATTGGCGTTGCCGCTATGCTGTTAGGTGCAGGCCGGGCCACGAAAGAAGACGATATTGATTTAGCCGTTGGGCTGATGCTGCATAAGAAAGTGGGTGATAGCGTTAAGGCCGGTGATTCACTGGTAACCATTTATGCTAACCGACAAGAGGTTTCCGGCGTGATGGATAAGATCTATAACAGTATCGCGATTGCCGAACACGGGCAGGCTCCAAAGCTGATTCATACGGTCATTACTCAGTAATCCACCGGGTTATCTACCATCTTTTATCACAAGGAAATGACTATGACTGATAATGAACTGATTGAACTGGCTAAAAAAGCCCACCAGTCCTCCTACAGCCCCTACTCTAACTTTGCCGTTGGGGCGGCGCTGCTTGCGGATAACAATCAGGTATTTCTCGGCTGTAACGTTGAGAATGCCTCCTATGGTTTAACCAACTGCGCAGAAAGAACGGCCATATTCAAAGCGGTATCAGAAGGCCAGCGTCAGTTTAAAAAGCTGGTCATCATCGGCGATACCGAAGGCCCAATCTCCCCTTGTGGCGCCTGCCGTCAGGTGATTAACGAATTTTGCGCCCAAGATATGCCGGTTTTGATGGTCAATATGAAGGGTGAAGTAAAGCATACGTCGATAGCCGAGCTACTACCTTACTCGTTTGGGCCAGAAGACCTAAGTTAACGCAGTGCCCTTGGCAGTTGGCAGTTGGCAGTTGGCAGTTGGCAGTTGGCAGTTGGCAGTTGGCAGTTGGCAGTTGGCAGTTGGCAGTTGGCAGTTGGCAGTTGGCAGTTGGCAGTTGGCAGTTGACCTTATCTTTTTGCCCTTCTATAGAGCACTGGAATTCAGCCGACAACTGAGAGAGGGTAGCACGCCAAACAAGGATGTTTGGCGAGGCGCTGCTTCGCCGGGAGCGAATCAGCGCCGGTGCGTAAGCCCGAACGAAGGCGGAGGGAAGTCGCCATCAGGCGACCTGGATTCGGGTGCGAAGGCGCGGGGGTGCAGGGGGCGTTCGCCTTTTAACGCCCCTTGCTCGGCCACTCGCACAATAGCTAATACAGACTCTGCACGATTAGTGGACGAAACTAACTCAAAGCTAAAAAATCACCTATCACACCAATAGAAAATACCCACACAAACGATAATGATTATCAATTCATATTCAGTGCTATACTGATAACCCACCATGAAACTGAAATGAGCTGTCTTATACACAGCGTAAATATCCTTTGAGGAGTGATACGATGAGTTATACCCTTCCTACCCTGCCCTATGCTTACGATGCTCTGGAACCTCACTTTGATAAACAAACCATGGAAATCCACCACAGTAAACATCATCAGGCTTATGTCAATAATGCTAATGCTGCGCTGGAAACGCTGTCTGACGATCTGAAAAAACTCTCTGCTGAAGAACTGATTGCTCAGTTAGATAAAGTACCTGCGGAGAAGCGTACCGTATTAAGAAACAACGCCGGTGGTCATGCAAATCACAGCCTGTTCTGGAAAGGTTTGAAAAAAGGCACTACCCTGCAAGGCGATCTGAAAGCGGCGATTGAACGTGATTTTGGTAGCGTTGAAAGCTTTAAAGAGAAGTTTGAACAAGCTGCTGCTACCCGTTTTGGTTCCGGCTGGGCCTGGCTGGTATTAAAAGATGGCAAACTGGCGGTAGTTTCTACTGCTAATCAGGACAGCCCTCTGATGGGCGAAAGCGTATCTGGCGCATCAGGCTTCCCGATTGTGGGCCTGGACGTTTGGGAACATGCTTACTATCTGAAATTCCAGAACCGTCGTCCTGATTATATTAAAGAATTCTGGAACGTAGTGAACTGGGATGAAGCGGCCAAACGTTTTGCTGAAGCAAAGTAATAATATAACCCTTTAGATTTCATATAAATAATGGCGGCAATAGTGAACAACTTACTATTGCCGCCTGAATAAACATCCGGTTATCTGCCTCTCGATTAGATTTTCTTTCCTGCGTCCTGAAAAGATAAATATTCTTTTAACAAAAGCTGAATTTTCTATGGTGAAAAATGATTTCTCCAATGACGCTTTCCCTTCTCAGGCTATCATCTTCATAAGCCGATAGTTTATCCATGTGATAAAAGTGGTCATTTGTAGTAGAATAGCGCCCTGATTTTATTCACATTCTATTTTTAGGGAAATTGACATGCATTCTATTCCAACCTGCCCGGTCTGTTCATCAGAAAATACCTATCCGGACGGAGACATGTTCATCTGCCCTGATTGCGCTCACGAGTGGAACCCTTCAGAGCCAGAGTCAGCAGATGGTGATGCGAGAGTGGTGAAAGACAGTAATGGTAACGTATTAGCCGACGGCGATTGCGTAACCCTGATTAAGGACCTGAAATTAAAGGGTTCTTCAACCGTACTGAAAGTAGGTAGCAAATCCAAACCTATTCGTCTGGTTGACGGTGACCATGAAATCGACTGCAAAATCGACAACACCAGCGTTATGCTGAAAGCCTGCTTCGTTAAGAAAGTCTGATTAAGCAGCAATAAAGCCACCGCTTTGTCTGAAAGCCGTGGCTTTTTTTCGCTCCTCCACACCCGCCAAAAAAGCACTGTCCCTATATCAAAAACTGGATATGACCAATAACAGTCAGTATGCTGAAATAAAATAGTTACTCAGTAAAACGGCGGTTACCATGCACTCTCCCCTTGTCTATATTGGCAAAATTAAACCCTATTATGACCACTCACCCAGCGCCATCGATAAACGCGCGGTTGACGGTGAACTGATACTCACACCGCTGGGTTTTGAAGGGGATCAGCAGGCAGACCATCGCCATCACGGCGGTGCCGATCGCGCGTTATGTCACTATCCACGAGAACATTACGACTACTGGAAGATGCGCTTTCCTGAACAGGCCGATCAATTTGTTGCACCGCTGTTTGGAGAAAACCTCTCCACCCTGACACTGACGGAAGAAACGGTTTTTATTGGTGATATCTTCCGCTGGGGGCAAACGCTTATTCAGGTAACCCAGCCCCGTTCTCCCTGTTATAAGCTAAATTACCATTGTCATATTAGTGATTTCGCCCGCATTATGCAGAGCAGCGGTCGCTGTGGCTGGCTCTATCGGGTGGTTTCTGCCGGTAAGGTTAACCCTGATCAACCGTTAGAATTAGTAAGCCGCAATAGTGATGTTTCCGTCGCTGAAGCCATTTCTATTGCTTTTAATTCACCCTTTGATGAAGAGCAGTATCATCGTTTACTTTCAGCCAGCGCGCTGTCCGCCAGCTGGAGCAAGAATATGCAGATGAGAATACTGACCAAACATATCGAAGATATGGAACGTCGACTGGTGGGTATAACTGTTGATTGATTAATTAATCAATACATAATCCATGTTACGATAAAGTATATAGCCATACTGCTAATGCTTTTGGCAGTTCCCTATCTCTTTATAACTGATGATGGATATGTTGATGACGAAAACCGCTGCGCCTTCTATGGCGGAATCCCTGACGCGCGATCTTGCTATTCGCATTATGCGTGGTGATTTATCACAAGTGCCGTCTCTGCCGGGTGAAAACGAACTGGCGCTGCAATATCAGGTTTCACGTACCACCATCCGGAATGCACTACAGGTTCTTTCGGCTAAGGGCATGGTTTCTATTCAGCCCAAGCGCCGCAGCGTGGTGACGCCTCGTGAACAGTGGAACTTTCTAGACTCAGAAGTCCTGCTTTGGCTGACCGAAGGCGGAATGGGACAGGAGATGGTTGAGCAGTTGATGGTCACCCGTCTGATTTTTGAACCTAATGTCGCTGCGCTGGCGGCGGCCAATGCCACCGGTCGGGATTTAGCCGCCATGGAAGATGCTTGTCACTTAATGTCTGATGGGCAGCAGCAGAATGCCCGTGAACTGTTTGAACAAGGTGATTTAGCCTTCCACCTTGCATTGCTACGTGCCAGCCACAACCCTTTTTTGCTGTCCCTCAGTAACGCCCTTTCGTCTGCGATGTCCCTCTCTTTCAAGCAGACACTGGAAGAAGATGTCCGCCTGACCAAAGAGGCCGTCACTCAACACGTCGCCTTACTGGATGCCATTCGCCTTAAGCAGGTTGATACCGCTAAGCTGCGGATGCGCGACATTCTGTTAAAAGCAGCGCAAAAACGACTACAGAGCCACCAGCCAGAAATCTTTACCCATATCGACTGATTGCTAAATTTTTTCACAATACGATCTGCTTCACAGATCGTAACCTTCTTTTATCTTACGATTCTTGTAATACAAGATTACAAAGGTTGTAATACTAATGAAAAGGTGGATTGCTGTAGATTGGGGTACAACCAATTTCCGGGCATTTCTGATGCAGGGAAACAAATGTATTGAACGTTGTGCCCAGGGACCGGGCTTACTGCAAATTGAGCAGGGAAGCTTCGAACAGGAGTTATCGCGTTTATTACAACCCTGGTTTGCGCAGGCATCTTATCCGATTATTATGGCCGGTATGGTTGGTTCACAGCAGGGATGGCATGAAGTGCCTTATGTAGAGGCACCCTGTACCTTTGCTTCACTGGCAGAACAGGCTTTCTCTTTCACTACCCGTTGGGCGAGCCCGGTCTGGATCATTCCCGGTGTTCGTTGTCATAGCCCTTACCAGCAGCCAGACGTGATGCGTGGGGAAGAGGTGCAATTAGCCGGGCTTTCAGCCATCAACGGTTCTGCCAGATACCAGATTATTTTACCCGGCACCCACAGCAAGCATGTATTGATAGATAACCAATCCATCTCTCATTTCTCTACCTATATGACAGGTGAACTGTTTGCTTTACTGAGCCAGCACTCTATTCTCGGCAGAGCGCTTCCACCACAAGAATATAGTTTGGAGGTTTTCCATTTCGCTATCGAGTTAGCCCAGCGTAAAACGCCACTCAGTCACCAGCTGTTTTCTGCCCGTACTTATCGCTTAAACAAAGAGATAGCAGAACAGCATATTCACAGCTATCTATCTGGATTATTAATTGGTGCTGAACTGGTTACCTGCTCAACAACCCAACCAATATGGTGCGTTGGTTCACCCAAACTCACAGAAAACTACGCACAAGCGGCCAAATACCTGGGAATTAACCTTCAGACCATCGATGGTGATGAGTGCTTTATCCGGGGCATTAGCCATCTTTACGCACATATCGCAGGAGAAAAGCCATGACCGCAGAGCAATTTCACAATCAATTACGCCAGAGCCAATTACCGCTGATCGCCATTTTACGCGGCATTACACCGGATGAAGCTCATGACGCAGCGCAGCTATTGGTGGAGTGCGGTTTTCGCTTCCTTGAAGTTCCACTTAACAGCCCGGAGCCGTTAAAAACGGTGAAGATTATGCTGGATGCCGTAGCCGGAAAAGCCCGGGTAGGTGCAGGTACGGTGTTAACCGCGGAACAGGTTAAACAGGTTCATGATGTGGGCGGTGAGTTAATTATCTCCCCCAACTTCTCTCCTGCCGTAGTCAAAGCCAGTGCAGAACTAAAGTTAACCAGCCTGCCGGGTGTGGCAACGCCATCAGAAGCTTTTGCGGCCATTGAGGCCGGTGCTTGCGGTTTAAAGCTCTACCCTGCGGAGATGATTCCGCCATCGGTGATGAAAGCAATGCGTGTAGTGCTGCCCAAAACCATCGCCTGCCTGCCGGTTGGCGGTATTCAGGCTGACGCCATACAAATGAAAACATATTGTCAGGCCGGTGCCGATGGTTTTGGTCTGGGTGGTGGGCTTTATCAGGCGGGAATGTCCATGAAGACGCTGGAAGCTAATGCCATTCGCTATCGTGATGCCTGGCTTAATAGCCTGAAGGCGTAATCAGAATATTAACGAATTAGAAAGAATAAAGTGTTTATCGCTTTATAACGGATGAAATGCCTTCCGGTAGTTAAAGAAGGCTATATCCAAAAATAATTCCGGTTGCACCAGGGCGGCGTGTGAACGCAGTCAATCAGGAAGCAGCCTGAAGTATGATGGATATATTTATCTTATTGGTATGACGTAGTAATAAAAACAAACGATTCATTTCTTAAAACTTAAGAAAAGAAGGGCAACCATTTTTCTTTTTTAGGCAGGAATCGTAATATTTAACCAGAAATATAATAAGGACAACCTATGTCTGAAATCACAATAGAACAAACGCAAACCGCCACCTCGGCAGAAAACAGCGTTTACCAGAAAATAACCCGAAGGCTAATTCCTTTTCTGATTTTATGCTATTTCTTTGCCTATCTGGATCGCGTTAACGTTGGCTTTGCGAAATTGCATATGCAGGATGCCCTGAACTTCAGCAATACCGTTTATGGCTTAGGTGCAGGTATATTCTTTCTTGGTTATTTTATATTTGAATTACCCAGTAATCTGTTAATGCAGAAATACGGGCCACGTTTTTGGATTGCCAGAATTATGGCGAGCTGGGCCATTATTTCAGCAGCCATGATGTTTGTGACCACACCTACCTCATTCTATATTTTACGTTTCCTGCTGGGGATTGCAGAAGCGGGCTTTTTCCCCGGCATCGTTTTCTATCTCACTTTGTGGTTCCCGTCATGGCGTTCAGCCAGAACCCTTGGCCTGTTTATTCTGGTTACGCCGCTATCCACCATTATTGGCAGCCCGCTCTCCGGTTTGATTCTCAAGCTGTTTGAGGACGTTGGTGGTCTGCATAACTGGCAGTGGTTATTTCTGGTAGAGGCCATTCCCTCTTTTCTGCTGGCCTTTGTGGTTTTGCGCTTTTTAGATAACGACGTGAAATCCGCTAAATGGTTATCTGATGAAGAAAAAGCCATTGTTATTCGCGATCTGGCTAAAGATCAGGAAAATAAACGCATCGCTAACCACGGGAAAATCGATACCAGCCTGAAAAGCATGTTAAGTAACCCTTATATCTGGCTGCTGTCATTAATCTTCTTTAGCTTCAATATTGGCTACTACGGAATTAACTTCTGGTTGCCATCCATCATTAAAACCTCCGGCGTCACTGATGACCTCCATATTGGCTTGTTGACCGCACTACCTTATCTGTTTGGTGCCTGTGTCATGGTGTGGAACAGCCATCATTCCGATCTTAAAAACGAACGCCGCTGGCATATCGCTATTCCTGCCATCATTGGCTGTATTGGTCTGGTACTCAGCACTTACTATAACGGCTCTACGTTCTGGATGATGGCCTGGATTTGCGTGGCCATGTGCGGAACATTAGCGCTTATCCCAACGTACATAAGCCTGCCGGGTTCTATCCTGTCAGGAACTGCGGCTGCCGCAGGGATTGCCGTGGTTAACTCCATTGGCAACCTGGCGGGATTCTTTGGTCCTACCGTTCTTGGGTGGCTGTAACAGCTTCAGTTGCCGGACAAACAGGCAAAGCCTGTTTGAACAGCGCTTGCGCTGGCCCGACGCGCTCCACAGCTAAGTACAGGCGGTCTTCCGGCCGGGCACGAAGGTGATGTGAGCAACATCGTTTTTACGACCAGAATATTTATTGAAGCCAATTTATCAGGTTTATCAACAAACAACCCTAAAACTTCCCTCTGGCATACCCCGTGACTTCCTTCAACCCCATCTCACGACCCAGCGCTGTCATTGGGTGAACCACTTCCAGCCCTTTCACCTTTTTCTTTAATGCACCCATATCGGCTTGTTCAGCTTTGGTAATCGGGCGACTAAACGGCATCTTTTGAATTTTTTGCGCTTTGGCACTTAAAACCTGACTTTTCTCTTGTCGAAGTCTTTCAATTTCGGTTTGTAGCGTCAATTTTTCAGCATCAATCTCGCTGAAATCCGCTTCCACCCCTTTGGTTATAATCTCTTTTTCTTTACGGTTTAGCGCATCGAGACGGTCGCTCAATCGCTTAATTTCTGCCGCCTGTTGTTTCATAACTCGACCTTAAATTCTGGCTTTAAATAGTGGGGTATCCCGTCTTACGGAATAGTCTGACAAGGAGTATAAACGTTACCGAATCTCAGTACTAACTTTGCGTATAGAATCATGACTTCACAGAAGAGAGAACAAAAAAAGGGTCACTATAAAAAGCGACCCTTTTAATCTTTTTCGCTGACGAATCAGCAAATATTACATGATTTGCGCGATTTTACGTGCAATGTCCATCAGCGCTTGCTGGTTCTTTTGTAAAGACGCATTCATTTCATTGAATTTATCCAGTCCAGCCTGTTCAGTAAATTGAACCACCGGGCCGTTATATTCAATTTTATTACCCTGAGCTTTCAGGAAATCAGAAATGGTTAGAATGTCGCTAAAAGTAGAATCCAACAGCGTTAAGGTTTGTCTGCTTAAGTCACCTTGCTGGGTAACCACTTTGGCATAGGCTTTGTCATAAACCACTTTTAAATCTTCTGGCAGTTTCATCGCCGCATAGCTATCAGCAGTTTGCTTAACAATACCGTCCAGTTTAGCCTGAACCGCTTTAGTCTCTGCCTGAGCTTTTTCAACTTTCTCACGGTTTTCAACCATCGCTTTCATGCTGTTCAGCGTTCTTAGCTCAGTCATTGAAGATTGCATCGCACCTGAAAACGCACTGTCCAGTTGGCTGGTGAAGCTGGTTAACAGCGCATAATCTTTGGTGTAGTTACCAAAAGCTTTCTCTTGGTCTTTACTTAATTCCGGTAAGCGGATTTTAGTGCCGTCAATCACTTGCGTCTGTAGAAACTCACTGAACGCTTTACGCTGCTCTGGCTCATTATCACCACAACCCGCTAATTGAAATACCAGACCCAAAGCAAACAGGGGGGCTAAAAAGCGAACCCATGTTTTTTGTTTAACTAAAGACATACATGCTCCTGAAATTTATTCACTAAAATCCATTATTTACTCTGCGGAAAGCGAATCCTTTATTCACACATCGATATGCCGCAGAAACTGGGATACGTTAGCATTCGATGTTAATTGAATAAAGCGATTAAACTAAAATGCCGAATATTATTGTATAGTTAATTGAAAATTATAAGATTATTTAACAACGCCATAGACATGGTTTAGAACATGAAACAATAGCTAAAACCAAAAGCGGGGGGATGTTTATTCGTTTTCTGTTTAAAGTGTGTTTAAGAATATCACCTGCCGGAATAGTGTTTACCGCAGCATTCAATATTCCCGGCTCATTAATGCACTATTGGTGATAAAAAACCCCACCAAAATTTTTGATGAGGTTTTTATTACTAAAGTTATTGGTTAATTACTTCTGGCCCAGTAAATATTTAACCACCTGACCGAATTCCTGAATAAAGCCTTCAACACTTTTAGCTTCTAAACCATCATTCTTAACCAGATATTTTCCATTAACGATAACGGAAGGTACGCTTCTTAAATCAACTTCCTCTGCCAGTTTACGCTGTTGAGCAGTCAGAGATTTAACAATGAAGCTATTCCACGCGCTATCAAACTCTTCACCGCTTACGCCGGCTTCAATAAATGCCTGACGAATACCGTCCAGATTGCGAATAGTTTGAGTTTTCTGGACGCCGTTAAAAATCAGCGGAGCAACTTTATCCTGAACGCCTAAAGTAATGGCAACAGCCCATGCCTGAGTCAGTTGGGAGCCTAATTCACCCCCCATAAAGTCGACGTGATATTTAACAATTTTACCGCCTGCAGGCAGTTGCTTCTTAAACTCATCGCTCATGTGATAAACGTTTTCGAAGTCATAACAGTGCGGGCAGAAAAAGGAGAAAAACTCTAATACCTGCGGCTCTTCCGTTGCACTTCTGTCCAGAGTGACAAACTGCTTACCATTTTGAAAGTTGGAGGCGACCACCGCTGAACTGCTACTACCAGTAGGCTTGGAATCTGCAATTGCCGGGGTAGAAGAGTTTGACCAAATAAAAAAAGCACCAACAGCAACTGCTGCACACACCAACACTAACCACATCTTTTTCATAACAATACTCCGTAAAACAATAATCAGTACATTGGCATCAGTTGCAACGGCAGAACCTGTAGCAACTTAGCCTGTTCAGTAAACAACGATGGCTGCGCCTGCCAAAAATCATTATCTGCAATCCAGGGAAAACTTTTTGGAAACGCGGGATCCTCCCAACGGCGAACCACCCAAGCAAGGTAATAAACCATCCGCATACAGCGTAATGGCTCGATCAGTGCCAATTCCCTCTGATCGAAATCAGCAAACTCACTGTAGGACTCAACAAACAGATCCAACTGCATCAGCTGTTCTGAACGCTCACCCTGTAATAGCATCCACATATCTTGCACCACCGGCCCGTTACGGGCATCGTCCAAATCAACAAACATTGGACCATCGCGCCACAAAATATTTCCCGGATGACAATCACCATGCAGACGGGATAACGTCCAATCCGTATGCCAGTGCTGTTCCACGGCCTGGATTAACTCATCCAATACCGGTAATAGTAGCGGTTTAACGCTTGCTGGCACCAGAGGACTCTCCTCCAGTACCTGACGAGGTTGGTAAAGATATTCATCCAACCCCATGGTTGGCCGGGCAACAAACGGCTGTTGTCTGCCAACCTGATGAATTCGTCCCAGAAAACGGGCAACCCATTCCAGATGGTCAAGGTTATCTACTTCATACTGACGCCCGCCCATACTGGGGAAAACGGCAAACATATACCCCTGATGGTGATGTAATGTCTGCTTATTTATCACCAGCGGAGCGACAACCGGGATCTCTGTTTCAGACAACGTTAAAGAGAAATCGTGCTCTTCTTGTATCTGTTCCGGTGACCAACGCTCCGGGCGGTAAAATTTTGCCACGTAACGTTTACGATCTTCATCCATAAACTGATATACGCGGTTCTCATAACTGTTCAGCGCGGTAAGCCCGGAATCCACACGTAACCCGACACTTTCCAGTGCATCCAGTATCATGTCGGGCATTAAGGTATGGAAAGCAAATGCTGCTGAATTCATAAGAAATTTATATCACCACAGGGTTATTCGGCTATCAGCCGGTTATCATACACAGGACTTAATCTTTTAAAATACCGCGTGCGCGTAACAGGGCGGTTTTAAAATCTTCTTCGTAATCTTTCTTTAAGCCGGGGATGACTTCGCTACGATCGCTGTCACGCATCTTGAGATGGTAAATCAGCACATCGTCAGTTAATTCACTCAGCGGGCCGGTAAAACCTGCTTCTGTCGCCAATTTTTGCAGAAACTGGACCAGATTCAGATCCGGATCTTTCTGCCAGGCTGGATGGATAAGTTCAATCAGTTCATTGACGCGATGGCATTTCATAACGCCTCTCCCTTTTATTCAAAAGAGTCACAAGGTATCAGGGTTAATCAAATTTTAACAGCTTGTTATTTCATCATGCGAGCCATATTAATCGCTTCGATTAACTTAGCCCGATTTATTTGCGGATTGTTGCTGTCCAGTAACTGTTGCCAGATATCAATTGCCTGCGAATATTGAGCATTCAGGAAGTGATCCGATGCCAGAAGCATTAGGGCCGTCACCTGATTAGGTTCCAGAGCCAGAGCCTGGTTAATTAAAGTCTGTGCCTGAGGCGTCATACGCTGACCAGCCTGATAATAAAGCGTGGTAGCTTTCGCCGTGAGAACCTCCGCGTCGTTACCGCGTAGCTGTGTCACCTTATCGAAGGCAATTAGCGCATTTTCAAATTCATTACTGTTGAGATAACGTTGACCAAGCAAGAACCAGGCTTCCGGATCGCCGGGCGACTGGCGGATACGCTGCTGAAGTTCTGTTACGACCTTATCCTGAATCTGGCTGACATCCATACCGGAGAAGGGATCGGTATGGTTTTCCCTGCTGTATTGTACCGACGCCTGATACTGACCAACGTAGCCATATCCCACCGCGGTAACCAGTATCACTATTGCCGTCATCACTGCCGGAATGATTTTCGATGTTTGGTTGGATATCGCCACCGCCGTTTTTTCAACCGGTGCCATATTCTGCAACAGGCTCAGGGAGAGCTCCTGCTGAAATTCGTCTGACAGGCCATTTACTTTTTCCTGCTCGGAAAACAGCTTTCCGGCTAACACCACTTGCTGCTGATAAAGGGCCAGATTAGTATCATTGCGTAAGTCACGATCGCTGACCGTTGGTATAGTTGAACGAATCACCGGTAGCCAAATAATCAGCAGAATCAGACAAAGCATCAGCCCTGCACCACTCCAGAAAATCATCATGGCTTATTCTCCAGCCATTTATCCAACTGGCGTTTTTGCACTTCCGTTAACGTCGGAGGCGGCAGTTGGCGACGTTTCTTTACATATCGCCAGATAACCCAAAGCCCAAACAGTAGAAATACCAACGGGCTACACCACAGCAGAGCGGTCTGGCTATTAAAACGAGGCTTATATAATACGAAATCGCCAAAGCGCCGGGTCATAAAGCTGACGATCTGCTCATCAGATTTACCCTCATCCACCATACGGTAGACTTCCAGACGCAGGTCATGGGCGATAGGAGAAGTGGATTCAACCAGATTCTGGTTCTGGCACTGTGGGCAACGTAGCTGTTTCGCCAGACTAATGGCCCGTTGCTGATTCTCCGGATTTTTAAACTGCCAGGTATCAACAATCTCCGCCCGCAGTGGTAATGCCATTAACATCAGTAATATCAGGCGACAAAACAGACGCATCATGAAGAACCTCCTGATGCCATACTTTGCAGCACTTCAATTTTAGGCTGAAACTCTTTTTGCCAGATGTCCTGATTCAACTCACCGGAATACCGATAGCGAATAATGCCCTGACTGTCGATCAAATAGGTTTCCGGCGTGCCATATACGCCCAGATCCAGCGCCAGCTTACCCTTTGGGTCATAAACTGAACGAAGATACGGATTCCCCAACTTATTAAGGACTTCCAGTGCAGCCGGGCGGTTATCCCGATAGTTCAAACCGTAAAGCTTAAACTCAGGGCGTTCGCGCAGAGTTTGCAGGAATGGAAACTCGAGCTTGCAGGATGGGCACCAACTGGCCCATACATTTAATACCGTAATGTGCCCGACAAAATCTTGCTGGCTAAAAGTTTTATTACGCAGCAGTAAATCTTCAGCCACAAACTCGGGCATCGGCTTATCCTGCTGAATCAATCCTAACTGGTGGGGGTCTTGCTTTAAGCCAAAATAGAGGGCAATGCCCATCAATAGCACCAGAAACAGGGGCAAGAACAGTTTTAGCCGATTCATGATGCCACCTCATTCTGATAACACGCATTATCTTTCTTTCTGCTGCGTTTACTCCACAGACTGCATACTCCGCCCAGAACCATTAGTAATCCACCGCCCCATACCCAACGAATAAACGGCTTATGGTGGAAACGCAGGGCATAGTTCTGTTTATCAACTTTCTCCCCCATGACCACATACAGATCTGCAAGCAAGTTCCAGGATATCCCCGGTTCGCTCATCAGCATGGTTCTGACCGTATAGTGGCGACGCTCCGGCATCAATAGCGTAACCTCTTTACCATCACGGGTAACGCGAATAGTAGCCTGCTCTGCCGTGTAGTTAGGGCCAACCAACAGCTTAGTTTCATCATAATGGAACCGGTAACCGCTTAACGTACTTTCACTTCCCGGCCCCATTTTTACTCCGGTTTCGGTGGAATAATAGCTGGATAACGTAATACCTATCGCAGTAACCGCTACGCCACAGTGGGCTAACAGCACGCCCAAACGCCGTAATGATAACTGTCTGATAAAGGTAACGTTGCTGACAATAACCCATACGGACAGCACCAAAGCAACCGCCACCATCGGATAAAAGCGTTCGAACATCAGGGCGGCAGCACTGCCTGCAATCAACGCCAATATAGCCAAAACAGACAGCCATTTTATCTGGCCTGATGCCATACTTTTCCAACGGCTCAGAGGTGAAATACCCATCACCATCAGGATCAGTAACATCGGTGGTACAAAGGTGCTGTTAAAGTAAGGTGCGCCAACCGAGATAGAGCCTAACCCCAGCGCGGTAAACAACATAGGGTAGAAGGTGCCAATCAATACAATCAAGGTCGCAACACTCAACAGCACGTTTGCCATCAGCAAGAGCGCTTCACGAGAAAACAGGTTAAAACGGGCAACGGCCGACTGGGTATTGGCTCTGAGAGCAAACAGCGTTAACGCTCCAACGATCGCCACACCAAGCAGCAACAGCAACATAATGCCGCGATCGGGATCGACCGCAAAAGCATGAACAGAGGTTAATACGCCGGAACGAACAATAAAGGTACCCAGCAGGCTCAAGGCAAAGGTAAAAATCGACAGCAGCAAACTCCAGTAACTGAAAGTGCCACGTTGTTCCGTCACAATCAGCGCATGCAGCAGCGCCGTACCTGATAGCCAGGGCATTAAAGAGGCGTTTTCAACCGGGTCCCAAAACCACCATCCGCCCCAGCCCAGTTCGTAATAGGCCCACCACGAACCTAAAATAATACCGGCGGTTAAACAAATCCATGCGGCTAACGCCCATGGACGGCTCCAGTAAGCAACCGCGGCATCCATGCGCCCACTTAACAGTGCCGCAATAGCAAAAGCGAAATTAACCGCAAATCCTACATAGCCGAGATACAGCAACGGAGGATGAAAAATCAGGCCAACGTCTTGTAACATTGGGTTAAGATCCCGCCCTTCCATCGGTGCAGGAAATACTCTCTCAAACGGGTTGGAGTACAGCAGGATAAACAGGCAAAAGCCCACCATAATCAAACCAAGAATCGCCAGCACGGTGCTATTAAGCTGTATATCCATACGGCGACGCAATGCGGCAACCAGCGCGCTCCATACCGAGAGAGAAAACAGCCAGAACAGCATGGAGCCTTCATGCCCACCCCACACGGCCGCAACTTTAAAAAACAGCGGTAACTGGGAGTTAGAGTGCTGGGCGACATACATGACGGAGAAGTCATCGGTCGCAAAACTGTAACCGAGTAACGAGATAGACAGGGTAATCAGCAGGCAAACCCCATAACTCAGGGGAGCTGCATAGCGAATGAGTAATGCCCGCCGGCAATAAATGCCTGCCAGCGGAGCAATACTCAGTAATATCGCAAGTGCTAAAGCACCTGCCAGGGATAGCAGCCCCAAATCAGGGATCATGCTATATCCTTTTTATCAAACATTCAGGCTACCGTCATTTGACCGGCATACAGGATAAAGAAACGTAATAGCAATATGCCGGAGAGTCCCATACATGCGACCGCTATTATATAACTTTTACTGTGCTGAACGCGCTTGCTGCACACCATACTCATGATCAGCGGCAATAAAATTCCCAACCCGATCACGCCAAACCAGAAAACGTTCGACCAGAACCCACCGCCAATTGCTGCAACCGCCGCCGCCTCTCTCTGACCGCCGCCAAAGAACAGGCCAACAAACAGGGCCAGCAACAGGAACAGTTCAAACAGTACAACCGGTTTTTCAATCTGATGAACAAAATGAACCGACGGACTATCTACCGGCTGCTTAAACCAGACAATACCAAACAGCACCGCCGCCGCCGCTCCGGATGAAATACCGGAGAACAGAAACAGCACCGGAAGTACCGGGTTATTCAGCATTGGATAGGTTTTCAGTGCCGACAGCAGGAAACCAGTATAAGCCCCCAGCGCTACCGCTAGGAAAATCATTAACGGCTCCAGCACCCTCTCAAAACGGGCAAATACTGCAATAATGCCATTAATCCAGCTAAACCCTTTAAAGCGCTGCTCCAGAAAGTTAGCAATCTCCTGACGAAACAGCACCGCCAGCCAGGCTATCAGGACTAACATATACACCTGAAACAGCATCACCCCCATCGACATAACCGATGTTGGGCTATAGAAAATCATCAGGTACCAGAAAGTCCACGGACGTGTCAGGTGGAAAATCAGAATCACCAGACCAACAATCACTGTCAGTGGGGCAATGATTGCCGTTGCTTTAATGATGCCATCACGGCTTGCGCCATCGGCTAACACCCGGCGTTTAAGAAACACCGCAATGGTCGCCATGCCCGCAGAAACGCCAATCAGGAACAGATAAATGGCGATTGGCCAGTCCCAAACCAGGGATTCAAAATGGAAAGCGCTGCTCATCCTTTAATCTCCCCATGTTTGCTTGGAATACGATACATTTTCGGCTCGGTTCCTAAATGTACCTTCGCACGGTAAGTGGTCTTGTTTTCTATCAGTTTCACAATGTCACTATTTGGATCGTCCAGATTACCAAAGGTTAACGCCTTGGTAGGACAGGATTCCACACAGGCAGGTAGTTTGCCCTGAGCTAAATTGGTATCACGACAGAAGTTACATTTGTCTGCCGTTTTTCTGACAGGATGAATAAAGCGTACACGATACGGACAGGCAGCAATGCAATACTGACAGCCAACGCAACGTTCCGGATTAACTTCAACAATACCCGTGGCAGCATCTTTATAAGAAGCCCCTGTCGGACAGACATCCACACAAGGCGGGTTATCACAATGCTGACAAGAGTGACGATAAAACTGATATTTTGCCTCAGGAAACTCTCCTATAGGGCCAGTGCGGATAATATTTAACCGCGATACCCCTTCAGGAACTTTATTCACCTGCCGGCAAGCATCCATACACGCGGTGCAGCCAATACAACGAGTTTCGTCATACACCATGCCATAACGAATGCCGTTAATTGACATAGTCTGCGCCAGCGAACGGTTAACCGGGCCGGTCATAAAGATTACTGCTCCCATACCGGCAATAAAATGACGGCGTGAGCAACTCATGGGGTTTCCTTCTCTTTTTGGTATTGCTGCTGTTGTTTACTGTGGCAGTCAACACATAGCTTGATCTGACCTTTCTGATCCAATCCTTGTACCGGATCTTTAGCCGGATGTAACTGGTGACAGCTGGCACAGGACGTTTTCAGGATATGGACATCATGAGCCCATAACGCCGTGCGTAATTTCTCTGGCTGGTGACAAGTCATACAAACCTGATTTTGCTTATCAACCGGGAATACGTCTTCATTAAAACGCATGGCATCCGCAACGCCATTACGGTGTTCCGGAGTGATTTTGCCGTGACAGTTGGTACAGGTCACCGGCAGTTGGTTATTTGGGTTAATCGCTTTTGAATGCGCGCCGTGCATGCCATCCTTAGTGTCTTTATGACACTGAGTACAGGCATAGTCACGATTGCGCTGTAACTCTACTTTATATTCGGACGATACTTCTGTTTTCTGCTCCGGTAGCGGTTCTGCGGATGACGGCATTGCCGTCAGCGCAAACATTGATACCAGCATTAACAGCCCGCCCTTAAATAATGAACGTAAACTGCCCATGATAATTCCACCTTATTTGGGCCCCGGCATACCGGGGCCGATAACTTTATTTGCTTAACAAGCGCTCTTCTTTTCTGGCGTTTGCGTCCCATTCCGCTACGCGGGTTTTCAGGAACTCTTGCTTGTCGCTCTCAAGTTTTTGCATATCCATACCTAATGCTTTTTGAGCATTAGCTTTAGTGGAAAGATCAGGTAATGCGATTTCGTGAGTAATACCTTTAGTTGCTAACAACCGAGCCAGTTTAGTACGGGCATCAGCCGCTTTATCTAACGCAGTACCCAGAATTTTCAGGCCAACTTCAGGTGCGTGCATATGAATACCGTGCGAGGCAATGGCATAGTCCCAACGCCATTGCGCATGGCGGATATCCAACAGGATTGGTTTCATCTCTTCTTCGGTTGCACCGGCATCCCATGCTGCTTTAGCCTCGAAGTGAGCATGAACTAACTGAGCTTCTGTTTTCTTCTTCAGTTCTCTGACCGCTTCTTTTCTGGCAGCAACGATATCCTGTAACTGTTCTTTAGTTTGGGTGTGACAGCTGGCGCAGGTTTCATTGAATCGATCAAAAGGGTTACCAATTTTATGGTCGGTAAACACTTTACCTTCTGCGTTTTGTACCTTCGGCATATGACAGTCAATACAGGTCACATTGTTCTTACCGTGGATACCCTGACTCCAGGTTTCATACTCCGGGTGCTGCGCCTTCAGCATCGGTGTTTTAGATAACTGATGAGTCCAGTCAGAGAATGCGATGTTATCGTAGTACTCTTCCATTTTCTCTACGGTTATCCCTTTATCCCAAGGGAACTTAACCGCTTTGCTTTTGCCTTCGAAATAGTATTCAACGTGGCAGTTACTACAAACCATAGCTTGTTTATCCAGATGACTGGCTTTATCAAATGGTTTACCAATCGCTTCCAACGCACGAACGGCATAAGGACGAGACATATTAAGTGCTGGTTTACCTTCAGCGAAATCTTTAGATGCAGTGTCATGACAGTCAGCACAGCCGATTGGGTTCACAATCTGCGCGCCGCCTCTTGACCACATGCCTTCAAAATATTTGTCTTCGCCACCTTCATCGATCAGACGAGCCACATCCGGGCTTTTACAGCTCCAGCATGCCATCGGCAGCGGGCCATCGGTATCTTTCATTGGTGCCCCGGTACGCAGAGTTTCGCGCACGTCAGTAATGGCATAGAAGTGGCCACGTGCTTTTTTATAATCTTTTGCAAATGGATAACCGGCCCAAAGAATAACCATATCAGGATATTCATCCAGACCGCCGCCTAACTTGTTTGACTCGCTGGTTGCGCGCCATGAATCGTATTGATCCGCATGATCTTTTGCAAAGACCTCATTACGGGCCTCTACATTCGATTTATTAGCTAATGCTGTATTGCCCACCAAAAGTGATGCAAACAATATCAGTAAGCTAGCTGATAACTTTGCCTTAATCTTGCCCACGGTAAGTACTCCCATTTATTATAAGTTCGGCGTTCGTTGAGCCGATTACCAAGATATTGATATCTTTTTATGTGCTGCTTCCAATGCACTAAATCACTACTCAAGTAGTATTTTATTATCCCCCTAAATATAACTATTTAGAGAGCAAATAAATATTTGTCTTAATATTGGTTGTTTTAGATCAATGAATAATGTGGGTAAAAATCATTTTCTTGATAGGGTTCAAATAATATTTTCAGCCATCAATTCAATATACTCACAAATAGTTACGTAAATAATTAACTATTTATAGGTATATAATTGCCCAACAATTAAATTAATATACCTAATAATGGTTATGTTTATTTTGGAATAAAGAAATATAAACATAATATATATAACGGAATTCATTTTGATATCTGAATGAAAATTATTATCAATAAAGCAAATAAACAGGACTATTTATCAGTGAACGCGTTAAAATAGCACTCCTTGTTGAGCAGGTTAAAGGGAGAGTGCAATGTCGATACCTTCAATTACCGGAGCCATTCTGGCCGGTGGGCAGGCAACCAGAATGGGTGGTACAGACAAAGGTTTAGTTACCATTGGTGGTACTCCGCTATACCTGCATGTTCTTACGCGTCTTAAGCCTCAGGTTGAGAGTATTATTATCAGCGCTAACCGCAACACAGAAGAGTATAAAAAAAGCGGCCATCCGGTATTCCAGGACTCTATTGAAGGCTTCAAGGGGCCTTTAGCGGGTATTTTAACCATGCTGGAAAATAGCCCGACAGAATGGGTTCTGTTTGCGCCCTGCGATACCCCCCTCATTCCCGATTCTCTAGCGAAAAGATTATGGCACCACCGAAATAATCAGCCCGTAGCTTATGTGGATGATGGAGAGCGAGCACATCCTACTCTGGCATTAATGAATATCTGCCTGATAACACCACTACGCAACTACCTTCAGGGAGGCGATCGTAAGCTTATGATCTTCTTATCCCAACAACAGGCCACCGCGGTTGATTTTAGTGATATGCCGCAGGCCTTTAAAAATATAAATACATTGGATGAATGCCGTAACTGGAATAAATAAAATATGATAATAACAACGATACAACGCATTCCTTTATTAGGCATAACTGCATACAGCGGTACCGGAAAAACGACTTTGCTTAAACAGTTGATTCCCGCCTTATCCAACATGGACATTCGCTGTGCGCTTATCAAACATTCCCATCACAATATGGACATTGATATACCGGGAAAAGACAGCTACGAATTACGTAAAGCCGGTGCATCACAAACCATTGTGGCCTGCGATCAACGCTGGGCTTTAATGACAGAAACACCAGACAGAGCCATAAGTCTGACAGAACTGGCAGATAAGTTTGATGTTAATCAGATTGATTTAGTTCTGGTTGAAGGTTTTAAGCACGAGCCTATTAATAAAATAGCGTTATTTCGCCGTTCAGTGGGTAAACCTCTGGATGGACTAATCGATAATCATGTTATTGCACTGGCAACAGACGAGGAGATATCCGTTAATGTTCCACTGCTGGATATAAATAACCTTGAGCAGATCGCTGACTTTATTCAGAGTTGGTTAAATAATAAAAATATAATAGTTAACTAACAGTGGCATTCGTTATATCAGAAAAAAGCTGTTGCATAACGCATTGAAAATTTACTGCTAAAGCGTTTCATCAACTTCAATAAATATAAATAAATTATCTTTATCCATTATTAATTTTGGCATCTTCGATATCTATTTTTCCTACTGGCAGAAATATCTTCTCTTTAGTATCAGCCTGTTTACGTGATGCAAGAAGGCAATCTGAACTCATGGCTTCAATTTGCTGGTAAACCTGACAAATGGACTTGAGCGGATATTCGGTCGTGACGCATATTTAGTGTTGTGGTATTCTTCGCCCTTTGGATGATTGATGGCAAAGATTGATGTAGTTTGTCCCCGCTGTTCTGAAACGAGTGATGTGATCCGAAACGGTCATTCCACCTCC